>NZ_PHLZ01000030.1:0-19391 GCF_002832345.1 Helicobacter pylori | reverse complement strand
ACAAAACACAAAAAAATGCTCAAAGGCATTTTTTAAAATAAAAATATAAAAGAGCTTGACGCTAGTCAAGTGATAGCTTATTGAAAAAGCGGTCTTGGGGGTTAGGGGGATTTTAAGGGGGTTAAGGGGGTATTATCGCAAAATACCCCCTATCCCCTTAAGGAAATGAGTTTTACTATAAGATTTTTTATTTAGGTTTGACTTGTTGTGTTAAAAGTAGGGGGAGTAGGAAGTCTCTGAGCGCGGTTAGGGTTTGGGTTTCAATGATGTTATTAGATATTTTTTCATAGAGTGGTTTAGTTATTTTAGAATAATTATCTAATAACTCTTTATTTGGTATAAGAATGAAAATATAGTCTAGTGCCTCAATGTTGATAGCTTTTTGTGTAGCGCCGGTCGCTAGATTATTTTTTCTTGTTTCAAAAGGGGAGTATTTAATCGTGGAAGCTATGTATTCAAAAGTATGTTTTTGACATTGTAAGCCACAAAAACCTGTTGATAATATGCTTTCTTTTATCCATGATTGCATGTGTTGGTTTAAAAATAAGTGTTTTTTAGTGTCTTTCATTTTGGCAAACCATACTGAATGGATAGCGGGTTGCATGTTGGCTCTATTAGGGCGTTTGTCATAGCTAACTTTAAGTCCTTGATTAAGAGATAGGGTTTCTTGTATATGTTTTGTTTCATAATACACTTTTTGTTTAAAGGGGGTTACTCCGGTTTTGATTGCGTTACATAGGGGATTATCCCCTAGCGTTTTAACTTCAAAATCGTTAGGTATAAGGCGGTTTAATTTTTTAGAAAATTTCATTTTCCCGCCGCTAGTTTGATAGGGTTTGTTGTTTTCATCTAAAAAATCAAAACGAACGAAGTATTGCTCATAAAGAAGTTCTAGGATCTTGTGTAAAAGCTCATTGATTTTGTGGTTGTTCTCTATTTTTTGATCTAGGATAGAAAGCGTGCGGGCTATTTTTTGTTGTTCGTAATAGGTAGGGGGTATCTCAACTTTGAATAGACCTAAAGTAGCCCCTGAAACTTCTTTAAAAGTAGTTCCGCCCCCTATGTTAGAGATGTTATCCTTATGGTATTTGAGTAAGTAGTATAAAAATTCAAAATAAATTTTTTTGTTAGGGATAATGCTTTTAAAACCTTGATTGGTGCATAGCCTTTTTTCAGCAATTGCCACATAACCTATGGGAGCTCTTGAAGAAAATAAAATGGCATGTTTTGGGAGTAACACACAAGAGCATGACTTAAATCCTAAGCGTGAAATGCTGCGGCTGCCTTTTTTAATGTAACGCCCTTGTAAAGTGGATAAATCTTTAGGGGTAATCCAAGCAATTTTATTGCCATAATTTTTAAGGTTATTGGTAGGTGGGGTAGAGCCTCCAAATATTTTTCCTAAATCTTTTAAACAAAATGTTTGCCACTCACTCAAACCTAACCCCTTTTAAAGTTTCTAAAATTTCTTGTTGCAAGCTCTGGCTTTCATCAAAAAGGCTTGTGAGTTCGCTTGAATATTTTTGCATTAAGTGTTCAAACTCCGCTTGGCTGATTTTCTCGCTGGTGTCTTCTATAATGAAATACTGACCGGGGTTTAGAGAATAGTTTTTTTCTGTGATTTCATCAAAAGAAACCAGAGCGCAAAAATCTGATTTTGGGGTTTTGTTGTTAAAAGTTTCTAAAATCAAATCAATATCGCTCCTTTTTAAGCGCATTTTTTTGTTTTTGTTTTCGGTGTATTTTTCGCCGAGTTTGGAAGCGTCAATCAAAATGACTTCCTTTGCGCTTGGCGTTTTTTGAAAAAAGATGATGCTCACATTCGTGCCGGTGTTGGCAAAAACTTGACTGGGCATGCAAACCACCCCATAAACGAGCTTTTCATCCACTAAATGCCTGACAATCTTATTTTCTACCCCGCTTTTAGCGCTAATGAATCCGGTTGGCACGATAATAGCCCCCTTACCTTTATCGCTAAGCATGTTTAGGCAATGCTGGAAAAAGAGCGTGTAAATGGGCATTTTGCTTTTATCGTTTTTAGGGATATTAGGCACGCCTAAGAAAAAATCGTTTTTGTTTTGCGAAATTTCGGCATGCTCGTTGGAAAAATCCAGCTTGAAAGGGGGGTTACTCACGATGAAATCCATTTTCCCTTTAAGGTCTTTAGAATGGTAGGGGTTGGTTAAAGTGTTTCCCTCAATGGCGTTTTTTAAAGAGTGGGTCAAGTCGTTTAAAATCAAGTTGAGTTTGAGCATTCTTAAGGATTTTTGCGAAATGTCTTGGGCATAAAGGGTGCAAGAATCCGTGCCTATTTGGTGGGCTAATGCCATTAAAAGCGTTCCTGTGCCGGCGCTTGGGTCATAGATTTTGACGCTTTGAGTCGGCTCATTAATTAAAAGCTTAGCAATGATGCTAGCGATGCTTAAAGGGGTGTAGTATTCGGCGTATTTCCCTCCGCCGGCGTTATTGTAATCTTTGATTAAGTATTCAAAAATGGGGGCGAAAAAATCATAGCCTTGTTGGTTTTGTAGGTTTAAAAAAGCTTGTTTGAAATTAAAATTTTTGAGTTTGTCTAATAAAACTCTGGTAAAATTAGCCCTTTTGGATTCTTCATTAATGTATGGTGAGATGCTTTCAAATAAAGCGATAGTGGTTTTGTCCGTGCTTGTGGTGTTAAAAAGCTCGGCATTATTGCTAGAAATACGATTAAAAATAGCGTCTAGCTTTAGGTGTAAATCGTTATCGTTAAAATGTTTTTCAAAAAGATAGCTTAAAAGATCATCATAAGCGAGTTTGGGGAGTTTTTTATCGCTTAAGGTGAGGAAAAAACCTTCTTTTTCTTCTTCGTTCAAGTCTTTGTAATCTCGTATCGTTTGGTTGGGGAATTCTTGTTCAAAAAAGAATTCAAACTTATCGCATAAGAATTTATACAAAAAGCATTGCGTGATGATCTTGTATTCGTTGCCGTCATTCCCTAAACCAAAACTCGTGCAAATGACTTTTAAATCATCAATGAGGCTTAGGGTGTCTTGTTTGATTTGCAATAAAGCGTTATTAGGCATGTGAATTTCCTTGATTGTAATGTTGTGGGAGTTCGTTAAAAAGGGTTTGAGTAATAAATTCTGTTTCTTTTTGTAAATCTTTTAAGGAGGGGTTTTTGTTGAAAGCGTCCCTTAATTCTACTTTTATGGCAGTTTTTAGGGTGGTTTCTTCGTTTAAGATTTCTTGACGTTTAGAAATGCGCGCATCAAGAGCTTTTTTGAGCACGCTTAAAAGCGTGAAAATTCCCTTAGAAATGTTTTCTTCCATAAGGCGCTTATGAAGGCGTTTGTGCGTGATCGCATAAGATAAATCATTATCGTATTTATTTAATAAGTGGGTGGTTTGTTCTTTGTGTTGTTTGAGTTGTGAAATGATCGCATCATAGGAATGAGAAATTTCCTCAAAATTCTGGCTTATTGCGGGCGTTTGGAGCAGTTTTGAAAAGTCTTTATAAAACTTTTGGATTTCTTTATCTTGTTGATCCGGGATTTTTTCTAAAATCTCTTTAACTTGTTCTTGTTTGGTGCTAATCTCTTCTTGTTCTTTAAAGCGTAATTCTTTGCATTCTTTAAACTCTATTTTAAAGTCTAAAAGAGCGATGAGGTCTTCTAAAATAATTAAATCGTTTGGGTTTTTAGGCTCATTGATGTTTTTTAACGCATGGAGGTGTTTGGCTTTTTGATGAAGCATTGAAGAGATTTTATGGATCTTTTCAATATCAATTTTTTCTTTTAAGGAAAGGATTTTTTCATCATTAGAAGTGCGGATTAAATTGTAGCGCTCTTTGAGCGTGTTAATGGCGCACGAGACTTTTAAAAGCTCGTCCATTTTGCTCATGCTGACAATGGCGCTAGTCATGGCCTCTATATTGTCAATGGGGTAATCAAAAAGATCGTCATAGGCGTTTTTAATGTCTTCTTCTAAAATCTTACGATCCGCAAACATGTCTTTGATATTGGAATCGCTATTGGCGCCACTTTGGTTGAATTGGTTTAATTCTTTCAAGTAATCATCAGTCGTTTTGTCAAAATTCTCTTGAATCCCTACAAAATCTATAAGATAGCCAAAAGACATGTTGTTATAGGGGCGATTCACTCTGGCTAGGGCTTGGAGCAAATTGTGATCTTTTAATTCTCTGTGGATATAAAGGCGTTTGAGACTGGGTAAATCAAAGCCGGTTAAAAGCATGTTAAACACAAAGACTATATCAGTATCTCCATGTTTAAAAGAATAAATCTTTTCTTTGACTTCTTGTTCGTCATGCAAAATCAGGCTGGATTGGAGTTTGTTTAAAATTTTTAAGTTAGGGTTTTCTTGAAAGACTTCTTCTTGGACTTCATTAAAAAGACAATCAGCCAATTTGGCCTGCTTGTTTGAAAAACAAACCACCATCGCCTTTAAGCGTTCGTCGTTGTCATGCAGTTGTCTGAAATTCAATAAATCTCTAATGATATAAGAGAGCATTTCTTTAATGTATTTTTCATCATTAAAAATCGTTTCTTTTTTAACCTCTATGTCTTCAATAATGACGCTTTCTTGTAAAAGGCGGTAGATTTTTTGTAGTTTTTCTTTGTAGCTCGTTTCAATGCTTTCTAACTGGAGTGTTAGGGTGTGTCTGTCTTTAATGGATTCGGTATAAGAATAGGTGTGCAAGTAGTTGCCAAAAGTTTTTTTAGTGGCTTTATCTTGCGTGTTGTCTTCTAATAGGGGCGTGCCTGTGAGGGCGATTTTAATCGCTGTCTTGTCGCATTCTATCAAATTAGCGTAAAAACAGCCTCTAGGGTCATAGCTCCTGTGGGCTTCATCTATGATAAACACCCTTTGTAAATTGCGGCTGTTTTGAATGGATTCTTGTAATTCTGTTTTAGAAATGATTTCTTTAGGAGCGCTATTAGAGGGGTCTTCATTGGGGGCTTTTTCTTCATTGGGGGCTTTGAATTTTTGGATATTCACAACGATGATTTCATCATTCCCTTGAGGGTTTTCAAACACGCTAGAGCTTTTTAATTTTTGGCTCAAATCCTCTTTATTTTCTGCCTCATGCGCACAAAGGCCTCTTTTTAAAAACTCGCTTTTGGCTTGCTCTAATAAATCCAACCTGTCCACAATAAAATAAAATTTAGTCTTTTTTCCTAGCGGGCTAAAAAAGTCTCTTATGAGTTTGGTTAAATGATAGGTTAAAGCGGTTTTGCCGCTGCCTTGCGTGTGCCAAATGATGCCTTTTAGGGGGTCTTTTGGGTTTGGGTTAGTTCCATAATGTTTTTGTAATTCTTTTAAAACATTCAAGCTCGCAAACATCTGCGCGTAACGCCAAATGTGTTTTTTAAACTCTGATTTTTCTTGTAAGAAACTGATGCCGTATTTTAGGATAAAGCAAAGCCTTTTTGGGGAGCAAAACGAAGTTAAAAGGGCGTTTGTGGGGGTGTCTTTAGGGCTTTTTAGGCAGTCGGTGTTTTTAAGGTTGAATTCGTTTAAGACGCTTTTTTGAATTTCTTCAAGCGATCGATGGTTTTGATGATTTTGATGATTTTCGGGGGGGGGGGGTAATATCTAGCTTATCAGCTTCAATAAAGCGTTGAAAAACAGGCGAATAAGAAGCGCTATAAAATGTGCCTTGATCGGGGTTTTTTTCATCATAGGGTAAGTTATCGCTAAAGAGCCAGATTTGCGCAAGGTTATAAAAAACTTTGTTTTCGGGGTTTTTATAGCGTTTGATATGGCGATCTTTTTCCTCTTTAATGCCTTGTCCGGCTAAAGGCTGTTTAACTTCTATATCCACCAAAGGCAAGCCATTGATAAAAAGGGTGATGTCAGGCCTAAAGGATTTATAGGGTAATTCAGCCATCATTTCATAAAGATTGTTGTTAGGATTGTCAAAGTCTATGATTTGATTCTCGCTTTTGAGCAAGTATTCATAAAAGCTTTTGCCCAAATCATCATAATTCAAGCGTTTTTTCATTTCAGCAAGCGTTTCTTGTGCGTTTTTAGTGGGGTTTAACCGCTTAAACGCTTGAATGAAGCTCTCTGTTAAGATATTAGTGTCCGTGTCTAGGTTAGGCTTATTTTCTTTAGAATTAGTGGGAATAAAATCATAGCCCAACTTGGCTAAATGCATTAAGGCGGGGATTTGAACCCTTGTGATTTCATTGTATGGCATGAACACCCCTTTGATTTAAGGTTGTTATTATAATGTAAAAATAAAAATCATGGTTGTTTGAGTCGCATTTGCAATAACAAACAAGCTTCTTTAAGGAATTGTTTTAAGGCGTTTTGAGAGTGGTTAATGAAATGCGTCAGCTCATTTTCTTTAAGATGCAATGAAACGATTAGAACGCTTTGTAAGATATGAGCGATACTCCCTTCAAATAAAATGCCTATAGTGGGGGTTTTAGCGCTGGCTGTTTGGCAAAACCCACTCAAGCTATCCACCCATTCAAATATTTCTTGCTTGGTTTTACAAGGCGTGTTTAAATGCGTGAAAAAATTCTCTTTAAAACGAATCAGATTTTTTTGTAAATTGTTTAAATCCTTAGCATGATTATTTTTAGGGCTAAACATGCTTTTAATGCGAGCGATAGCGTCTTGTTTGTTGATTTGTTTTAATTTCACTTGAGAGAGATTAAGGCTAACAGCATGCTTGATTTTAGCCCCATAACTTAAATTATAGACTTTTTTAGGCTGGTAATGATGAAGGGCTTCTTCAATCCTTTCTTTAGAGAGCAAAAAGAGTGAGTCGCTAAAAGTTTCATAACCTTTAAAATTACCCTCTATGCTGATTAAAGATGAGGTGTCAATCTCTTTTTCGTCCCCATAATAGGAATTTTGAGCATGCTTTTTAAACCCTTTGATATAAGCGCAATCTAAAGCGCACAAATAAATTTCATCGCTCATCAAACCCGCTAAAGCCACCCCGGCATTACCCACAAAAGGCGCTGCGTATTCTATGCTTAAAGGGCTTATATACGCGCAAGCGCTCCCCCCACGCATAAACATCAACGCTTCTTTGGCTGCATTAAAAGCGTTAGGATTGAGCATGTTAGCCCCCATTAAGGGGGTGTCTTCTAGAGGGGCTTTTTCTAAAACCTCCTTAAGATAGTCTATGCGCTCCACTTCTATTTGAAAATCCACTTTAACGCCGTGCGTTTTTAAAGGTTTTAAAGCGGTTCCGCATGAAAAAATGATGCAATTTTTTTCATTTTCTTTTAAAAAATCTAGCAATAAATCCAGGCTTGGCCCATTACCCACTACGCAAATGGGGGTGTTGATCTTTTGGGGTTTGGTTTTTAGGGTTTGGTATAAGGGTAAGTTTTTGAGCGTGTTCTTTAGCCCTAGCAATTCATCTTCAAAACTCCCCCAACCCCTTAAGGCTTGTTTGTAATAGCTTTGAATGTTTTCTCGCATGCGCGAATTAAAAGCGCTTTTATAGGGCATGATTTCTAATTTTAAAAAAGAATGCGTAACAGGGCGTTTCAAAAAATCCATTTTCAATTCATTAGGGTTAAAAAACCCTTGAATAAAGAGTTTAGCCCCTTTTGTAATCAAATCTTCATAACGCGCAAAATAACAACTGATTTTAAACAAATCTAAATTTTCTTCAAACAAATAAAGCGAATGGAAGCGGTAATTTTGAGCCTGTAAAATGGCCAAAAACAAGCCGTCTAAAACGCCATAAATCATGGTAGGGGGTAAGAATTTCTCTAAAGAGCAAGGCGTTTGATAATGATTTAAAAAGTTTAAGATCGCATGCGTGGCTTTAAGGGTTAGGGGGAGTTTGGGGTTGTTTTGAGATTTTAAATAATGTAAAGAGAGGTGGTTATTGTCTAATGACCATCTGGGATTATTCAGGGGGTTAGAAGCCATGTTGAAAGCGGTTTCTATCATTTGATTTTCAGGGTAGCTTAAAGCGTTTGTAGGCGTGTGTAAGAGGTTGAAGTGGTTTTTTTCAAAAAGCAATTGGTAATTTTTAAAAGGCGTATTGAGAGCGTTAAACAGATTGGGGTGATAGGATTTGAAAAAAACTAAATTATCCCTAAAACGCTTTGAAATTTCTTTTTCTAAAAAGGGCGCATCAAAAGATTCTAGGGCTTTTAAAAAGGGCATGTAATGGCCTTTTTCATCACACCCCTTAGGAGTCTTTTAAATCATTTTCTAAAAGTTGGGAAGCGAGGGCGATTTTTTTCAACGAGATAAAATCTTGTTCGCTGTAGCGTTTGTTGTCATTCATTTTATGGTAGTAGGGGGTGCTTAAATTTAGGGCTTTTTCCTCTAAATCTTGCTTGGTGGTGTGAGTTTGGATTTCAAAAAGACTTTTTGCTTCTTCTAAAGACATAGGGATTTCTATTGCATTGAAGCGTTCAAAATTATCATAAAGCTCGTTAAAATCGTGATTGTCTATCTGCAAAAACGCCCCCACATCTAAAAACAATTCTTTTTCTTTGCTATCCAAGATCCCATCAGCATAGGCTAATAACATAAGAAATTCCACTAATTTTAAGCGTTTGGTGTATTCCCCATGCGTGTGCTCAGCGATTTCTTGGCATAAGGATTCAAAATTTTCTTTTTTATCTATAGGCTCATTGAGAAGCTCTTTGGCTAAATTTTGCTGTTCGCTGTTTAAGGGTTGCTCTAATTCATTGATAAAAAGCGTTCTTAAAGCGTTATCCAAAGCGTTTTTTTGAATGTCTAAAAACTTTAAAAGACGCATATACGCACCCGTTTGGGTTTGCTTGAATTTGTCTAGGGGGCTAGATTGCGCTAACAAATAGGGGTCATTTTTCAAGTCGTATTCTTCGGTTTTGGTTTTAGGGTTTAGGGGGTTTTTCAAATATTCTTTGAGGGTGTTGTAAAAATAAAACAACACAACCGCCGCAACAATTAATAAAATGATTTCCATTTTTTTCCTTTATGAGTATTTTTTCATTTGTTCTTTAAGATCTTGTTTTTGCCTGCTCTCTCGCTCTTTTTTGGCTTGATAGAGGCGCATTTGCTCTTCTTTTTGCTTGTCTTGTAAGATCATTTTCCTCTCATGGTTTTTTTTAAGCCGTTCTATGTATTCTTCTCGTTTTTCTGGGTCTTGGAAACTCACAGGGCGGATGAAAAAAACAAACAAAATCAACACAAAAATCCCTATAGCGACAATTTCAGAGCCTTCGCCATTGAAAGCATACCAAAGCCCCCCCATCAAAGAAGCGAGTGCAAGTTTCAAAAAAGCGTTCATTTTAAATGAAAGTAACCTTATGATAATGTGCATCAAGCCCTAAAGCTTGTGCGTTTTTTTCCCCCATAGCCATTAGCGCGATTTGAGGTAAAAACAAAGTGGGGGTGTTGTCATTATCTCTTTTATAAATTTTTGAAGCTTTTAAACTTAAATTTTCAAAAGCGTGAAAAAGCCCTAAAGAATGCGCGATTAAAAAATCTGCCCCTAAATCAATCCCTAAATAGCGTAAATGCGCGCACTGGAGTAAGCCGCTTGCTTCATTGACTTCTAAAAGGGGGGCGTAATTTTGAAAAGACTCTAAAAAATGGGGGGCTTTTAAATGGATTTTATTGAAAAAAGGATCGCTTTGTTTGATGCGAGAAAATTCAGCCCCCACAAACGCATCAAAAGGGCTTTTCAATTCCCATGCCAAAAATTCATTAACCCACTCATTAAGATAGACCACCTCAACGCCTTTTTCATAAACAAGCTGGTATTTTTTCAATTTTTCATTGACAGAGTCGATGATTTCAGGGTTGTTGTCTAAAACTTCTTTAGCATGCAAGATATTCAAATACGCGTCTTCTTCGCAAAAAATGAGCGAAACGCCATTGGCTTTGGCTAGAGCCAGATTATACGCAGAAGCCGTGAGAAAATCATGCGTGCTGATAATCTTCCCATAATAGCCCCCATCATAACAAAAAGGCAGATCAATGATTTTTTGCCCCATTTTTTCTAAATAGAGCTTAGCGCTTTTTAGGAGTGCTTGCACGTCTAAATGCTTCGCATAAGCGTTAAAGAGCGCGCAAGTTTTAGGGGGGTTAGGCGTTTTAGGGGGGTTAGAGTTGTATTGAAAAAGGCTTAAAAGGTTTTTAGAAAAATCTTTCCATGGCTTGATTTTGGAATTGGTTAGGATTTCTTGCAATTCATAGATTTCATGGTCAATGTTGTCATCGTTTTTATAGAGGTAATGCGCCACGCTTAAAAAATTCATCACGCCGCTTTCAGGCTGAGAAATCATCTCTAATAACCGGTTGCGCTCTGTAGGGTAGCGCTTCATCAGCCATTTAACATACAAGAAAAAGCCATCGCCTAGATATTTAGGGTTTGTTTGGGGGTTGATAAAATTGATTTGAATAAACTTTTCTAATTCTTCTTTTTCGCCTTTAGTGATGTAGGGGACTTGTTTGAAAAAATCTTCATAGTTTTTTAAAACCGCCTTTTCATCAATCATCAAGTCTTTTAAAGCGTATCGTTTGGATAGGGGATCTAGCACCCATTCTTTAGAAAAAAACGCCACCAAATCGCTCACTTTAGCGTCTTCAAACACCGCAATTTGGTTGATTTTAAGCGCGATATTTTCATTATAACTCACGCCTTTGAGTTGTTTTAAAAGATCCAAAAGGTATTGATCTTCTTGGTATTCTAAAAAATAAGACTCATAAGCAGGGTTGTAATCTTTGTTGGTTTCAAAACGAAAGACTTTTACATGCAATTTCAAAACGCTCATCAATTAGTCCTTTAGTTTTTGTGTAAATTTTCTAAAATCGCACGGTTTTTGGAATTGGAAAAAAGAGCCTCTTTAGAGTCCAGCCATTCTTTAGACTCTCGCTCGTCTTTTTTTGGCTCTTGTGTGATTGGCTCTTCTTTTTGAAACAATTCAAGCGAATCGCAACGATTGAATAAAACGGCATTTTCATTTTTTTCTTTAATAAGGATTTGAATGATGCCAGGAAGTTTTACTTGAACCACGCTGCCAATATTGTTAGGGCCAAACCCGGCTTCAAATTGCACGCTTTGCGCGTCAATCATCAAGCTTTCTAAGGTGTATCCGGCTAAAACAAACAGCACTAACGTGCCGAATTTTTCATGGATTTCTTTAGGGAGCTTGGGGGAAAAATCAATCGCATCTCTTTCACACAAAAGGTTAAAACTCAAATGGTTTTTGGACAGAAATTGCAAGTATTCAATGCAATGCTTGTTGTTTAAAAGCCTTAATTCTCTTTGCATGCGAGCAACCTTTCAAATTCTTCTAACAAATGACGCACCTCTTGCATGCCAATTTCCCAAAATTCTTTGCTATCAATATCAAAGCCAAACATGGACACTAATTCTTTAGGGCTTTTTGACCCTCCTAAGCTCAAAAATTCCGTGTAAGTTTTAACAAATTCTTTAGCGTCGCTTTTTTTATAAAGCCCATAAAGCGCTAAAGTTAAAAGCTGCCCGTAACTATAAGCGTAGCAATAAAAAGGCGAATGGATAAAATGGGGGATATAGCTCCACCATAAATGGTAGTTTTTAGTGAGTTTCACGCTCTTTTCAAACATTCTTTGATTTTCTTCAAACCAGATTCGATCAAAATCTTTGGTGTCTAATTCTTCATCCATTTCATGGATTCTTCTTTCAAAATTAGTCATCACCACTTGCCTAAAAAGGGTAGAAAAAATATCTTCTAATTTGCCTACCAGCATGAAAAGGAGTTCATCAGATTTTAAACCCTTTTTCAAATGCTCAAAAAACAGCATTTCAGAAAAGACAGAAGCGGTTTCTGCGGTGGTTAAGGGCGTATCCATGTTCAATACGCCTTGTTTTTTGGATAGTTCTTGGTGGATCATATGCCCAAATTCATGAGCGATAGTGAAAGCGTCTCGGCGGTTTCCTGTGTAGTTTAACAATACATAAGGGTGAGCGCTAGGCACTCCGCCATGGCTAAAAGCCCCACCTTGCTTAAAGTCTTTAGGGTGTGAATCCACCCAGCCTTCTTTGATCGCTTTAGAAGCGATTTTATGGAATTCTGGGCTAAAGGCTTTAAGGGTGTTAAGCACTTCTTCTAAAGCTTGAGAATAAGTCATGGTGGTATGTTTATCGCTTAAAGGGGCGTAGCGATCGTAGTCTTTGAGTTTATGCCCTAAAATTTGCGCTTTTTGATGGTAATAACGATGCACTAAAGAAAAATTAGCGTTCACAATCTCTATCATGCTATCCACGCTCTCTTGCGAGATCTGGTTGTCAATGTGGCGGAAACTCTCTTTTTTATCGTATTTTCTCAGCCTGGTTTCAATGAGCAAATCTTTACGCACCATGTTTAAAATGTAAGTGAGCAAAGGGCGGGATTTTTCTAACGCTTTGCTGAAAGCTTTTTGGGATTTTTTACGGATCTTGCGTTTGGGGTTGTGCAAGAGGGCTAAAATTTCTTCTTCGCTTAAATTTTGCTCTTCAAAAGGGATTTTCAAAGAAGAAAAATGCTCATCAAAAAGACGGCTAAACGCACCCACTCCCACAGGTGAAAGGGCTAGAGCGATCTTTTCTTCATCTAAATTTAAGGTGTGCTTTTTCTTTTCTATGAGATTGTTTAGATAAAAAGCATGGTCTTTGCATTTTTTAATGAAAGCGAGTTGTTTTTTGGCGTCTAAATTCTTAAATTCAATTTCAAAGAATAAAAGGTGTTGTTGGATATTTGCGCAAGCCATTTCGCACTGCGAATAAAACTTCGCTTCTTTAGTGTTCTTAGCAAAAAGCAATTGAGCGTAAGTCATCGCTCTAGAAATTTTTTCTGACAAATTTTCGTAATGTTTAAGAGCGTCGGCAAATTTTGTAGCGTCTAAATTCTTAAGGTTATTTTGATAAGTGCTCTCAAATTCTTGCACTTCTGTTTGTAAGGTTTTTAAAAATTCTTCTGCACTTTCTTTATTTTCAAATAAAGCGCTTAAATCCCATTCTTGTTCTTTCATGAAATCCCCTTTTTATACCAATTTGGAGTTAAAATATGCTTGTATTTTAACATAACACTGACAATACAAGCAAACTTATCATTTGGTTTTTGCACCATTATTTTTTAGCCGGCTCATTTTCTTGGCTCTTTTGGTGCAAAATAAATTGAGCGATAGATTCTAGGTATTTTAAAATAAAAGGGGTTGCTAACATGGAAAAGACCACCATGAGAATAAGGAGTTGGTGGATGTCATTTTGAGCGATATTTAAGATATTTTTTTGGTGCAAAAAACCAAGAATCCCTTTTTTTTCTTGCAAATTAAAGAGCTGGTGCGAGCCTGAATTTAAAAAGATAACAAAAGAAAACTCCCCGATTTGCGCCAAAGAAAGAGCGGTTTTTATGGCAGTTTTAGCATCTCTAAAAAAACGCAAGAGTGCATAAATGATAGCAGTCTTAAAACCCATCACTAAAATGAGTAAGAAGATGACAACAAAGAATTTCTCCATAAAGAAACTCACATTAATTTGCATCCCTATCGTAATGAAAAAAAGGGCTAAGAAGAGGTTTTTTAATTGTGCGAATTCCTCTTGGACATTGATTTTATAGCGCGATTTAGAAATCGCCATGCCCACAATGAACGCCCCTAAAGACATAGAAAACCCAAAAAAATGGCTCAACCCTGCTGCGCTGCAAACAATCACTAAAATCGTGCCTATAAAGATTTCAGGCAAGCGCGTGTCTTTTGCTTGCTCTAAGATGAGATTAGCCCCTTTTTTTCCAGGCAATAACAAAAGAACTAAAATAATCCCTGCTGAAATAAAGGTTTTAAGAATGAGTAAATTGACATTAGAATCTTTACTGCCTAGAATTGTCAAAATCAAAAGCATGGGAATGGCGGCAATATCTTGGAAAATCAAAATCCCCACCGCGCTCTTTCCCATAGGCGTGCTAAGCTGTTTGGAATCTTCAAAGAATTTCAGCACAATAGCGGTTGAAGAGAGCGAAAGCCCCATGCCTAAAACAAGGGAAAAAATGGGCGAAAGACCCAAAACAAAATACCCCACTAAAAAAGCGATTAAAGCGCACAAAATGACTTGTAAAAGCCCAAAAACCAGCACTTCTTGTTTGATGGATTTGAGCTTGTCAAAATTAAACTCAATGCCTATCATAAACATTAAAAAGACGATGCCAAATTCACCAATATCAGACAACAAATTAAAATCATTAATTTTAAAAAAAGCCGCTAAGACCGTTCCTGTGCAAATGTAACCAATGATAACAGGCATGTCTAATTTCTTTAAAAAGATTCCAAAGCCTACAGCAAGCCATAAGCCAGCAATAACAATATAAAGTGTGCTGTTTTCCATAAAAACCTTTCCCCAGTAGAATCAATTTGTTTTAACGAAATAAAAGCGAAACTATCCTATTAAATTGAGCCATTAAATAACACTATTAAATAAAATAATATCTATCAAATATATATAAGTAATTTATTATTTAGATCTTACTAAACCCACTTTCAAACGCCAACACCAAACGCCCTATTGAGTAAAATAAAAATTCAAACGCTAGGATTATACTGCACTAAAACAAACTTTCTATTTATAAAAAAGATTTTTGAACCCCAACCTTTTAAGAGTTGGCTAGGGTTTGATTTGATGAAGAAGAGCGGATGAAAGAACAAATTAGAAAGTAAAGACATAATCCACATACCAAGAATAGTAGCGGATAAGCCCTACATCTTTACTGCCCTGATTAACCATAGGGAATTTCACGCCCGCTTCAAACGCACTGCGATCCCCAACGCGCATTCTTCCGCCTAAATTCCATAAGAACTGGAATCTGGTTTGATTGACATCATAAGGGAACATCCAAGTGTTTCCGGCTAATTGAACGCCACCAATGAGACCTAGAGCGAATTTATCCAAAGGAATGAGATTGACAATCAAATCGCCACCGCCACCATAGGTGAGCAAATTGGTTTTGGTGTGTTCAGTCCTTGAAGTGTTAAACCAATCTAAAAAGCCATACACCCTAGCCCCAAACCACTTATTGGCAAAGCCTACAAAACCTAATTTGAAATTCAAACCATAAAGATCATTGCCATGGCGCCAATCAGAGTAATTGCTGTTATAAGGGCCATAACGACCTTGCTGATAACCCGCACCCATAAAAAACCCATTCACTTCGCCAGCCAACGCTAAACTCGTGCTCAAGCTTAAAATACAAGCAATTCTTTTGATCATAATAAATCCTTCTTGTTGAATTAAAGTTACACCCTAAAATCGGTTATTTTTCTAAAAGGTTTAATTTTTTGTCAAAGATTGAGGGTTTTAGAGTGAAAATATTGATTAAATCATAAATAAGCGGGATAGACCTACAAAACCACCTCAAACTTTTAAAATGCAAATTTTTAAGATACAAATTAGGTATAATCACCAACTTTAATCATTTAATCAAAGGGAGTTCTATGAAAAATATTTTCAAAGCGTTTGCTTTTTTAATCGTATTTTTTTCAAGCGCTCTGTTGGCACAGGATTTAACAATCGCTGCTGCTGCTAATCTCACGCACGCTTTAAAAGCCCTTGTTAAAGAATTTCAAAAAGAACACCCAAAAGACGTCATTAGAATTAGTTTTAATTCTTCAGGCAAACTCTACGCTCAAATCACTCAAAACGCCCCTTTTGATTTATTCATTTCAGCAGATATTACTAGACCCAAAAAGCTTTATGATGAAAAAATAACCCCTTTTAAAGAAGAAGTCTATGCTAAAGGCGTGTTGGTTTTATGGAGCGAAAATCTAAAAATAGATTCTTTAGAAATTCTTAAAGACCCTAAAATCAAGCGTATCGCTATGGCTAATCCTAAACTAGCCCCCTATGGAAAAGCCAGTATGGAAGTCTTAGAGAATTTAAAACTCACTTCCAGTCTTAAATCTAAAATCATTTATGGCGCTTCTATTTCTCAAGCCCATCAATTTGTCGCTACTAAAAACGCTCAAATAGGCTTTGGAGCGTTATCCTTGATGGATAAAAAAGATAAAAACCTCTCTTATTTCATCATTGATAAAGCCCTTTATAACCCTATTGAACAAGCTTTGATCATCACTAAAAATGGGGCTAATAACCCTTTAGCCAAAGTTTTTAAAGATTTTTTATTCAGCCCTAAAGCTAGAGCTATCTTTAAAGAATACGGCTATATTGTGGATTGAAACGCATAAAAAAGGCGAACAATGGATCATGAGTTTTTGATTACCATGCGTTTGAGCTTTTCTTTAGCTTTGATTACCACCCTTATTTTACTCCCTATAGGGATTTTTTTAGGCTATTTTTTAAGCCTTAAACGCAATCTTTTAACGAGCTTAACAGAAACGCTTGTGTATATGCCTTTAGTTTTACCCCCAAGCGTGCTAGGGTTTTATCTCCTTTTAATCTTTTCGCCTTCTTCTTTTTTGGGAGCGTTTTTACAAGATGTTTTCAATGTGAAACTTGTTTTTAGTTTTCAAGGGCTTATTTTAGGGAGCGTGATTTTTTCCTTACCCTTTATGGTAAGCCCCATTAAAAGCGCGTTAATTTCCTTGCCCGCTTCTTTAAAAGAAGCCAGTTATAGCTTGGGTAAGGGGGAATATTACACCCTTTTTTTTGTCCTACTCCCTAACATCAAACCCAGTTTATTGATGGCTATCATTACAACTTTTACGCACACTATAGGCGAATTTGGCGTGGTGATGATGCTTGGGGGTGATATATTAGGGGAAACAAGAGTGGCTAGCATTGCGATTTTTAACGAAACTGAAGCGCTCAATTACCCTAAAGCCCACCAATACGCCTTAACGCTCACGCTTATCAGTTTTAGCCTCTTATTTGTTACCCTATTTTTGAATAAAAAACAAAGCTCGTTTTTATGATAAAAGCGCGGTTTAAAAAACGCCTTTTAGGATCTAGGGGCGCGTTTGATTTGAATATAGACTTAGAAATTAAAGAAGCAGAAGTTGTCGCTTTATTAGGAGAATCGGGAGCGGGTAAAAGCACGATTTTACGCATTTTAGCGGGGCTTGAAGCGGTGAGTAGCGGCTATATTGAAGTCAATCGTTCAGTGTGGCTAGACACTCAAAAAAAGATTTTTTTAAAACCACAACAACGAAAAATCGGCTTTGTGTTTCAAGATTACGCCCTATTCCCTCATTTAAACGTGTATCAAAACATCGCCTTTGCCCACCCTAAAGATAAAAATAAAATCCACGAAGTGTTACGCTTAATGCGTTTAGAAAATCTAAGCCAGCAAAAAATTCTTAAACTCTCTGGCGGACAAGCCCAACGAGTCGCTTTAGCAAGAGCTTTGATCGCAGCCAAGAATCTATTGCTTTTAGATGAGCCTTTAAACGCCCTAGATAACGCCTTAAAAAACGAAGTGCAACAAGGTTTGCTTGATTTTATCAGGCGTGAAAATTTAAGCGTGTTATTAGTCAGTCATAACCCCAATGAAATAACCAAACTCGCGCAAACTTCCCTCTTTTTAAACAATGGCGTTATTAATCCTAATCAAGAAAATCGGCTTTTTTCAAACCGCTTATGGGTAAAACCTCTCTTTGAAGATGAAAATTATTGCCATTATGAGGTCATTCCTCAAACGATTAGTTTGCCCAAAGATTGTCTGAATCCAGCTTTTAAGCTTGATTTCAATCAAAACAAAAAATTTTAGAAATATTTTTTCATTTTCTCTTGAAACCCTCTTATTTTTCAAAAGGAGTTGTTTAACAACCGCTAAAATCAAACTCTTTTATTATTAGCGTTCAATGAAAACAGAGCCAATTTTTTAGTTTTTCAAAAACTTTTCTATTCTTTTGACGCTCTCTGTTTTGCCTAAAATAAAAAGGGCTTCTTTAAGGCCTATCCCACCCCCCTTGCCCAAAAGGGCTAATCTTAAAGGCTGCATGAAACTACCCGCTTTAATCTTTTCTTCTTCAATGATTTGGTGCATGGCGTTTTCTAGCGCGCTTTCATCGTTGAAATTGGTTGTATTTAATTCCAACTTAAACTTTTCTAACAAGGGCATAACGAGCGCTTGATTGAGCTTCTTAAAAACCTTTTCTTCATACTCCACAGGAGCGGTTAAAACCTCATCTATTTTAAGGGCTAATTCTTTTAAGGTTTGAGATCTTTCTTTGAGAGCGTCCAACAAACGATCCAACTGGGTGGGGTTTAAATGCGAGAGATCGCTAAAACTAAAAGGCTTTAAAAGCTTTAACAATTCCTGCGCGCTTTGGTTTTTTAAATAATGAGCGTTGAGCCAATTAAGCTTGTGCCAGCTGAAGCAACTGGGCGAAGAATTCAAATCTTTAGGATCAAATAATTCCAGTAATTCTTGCATGCTAAAAATTTCTTTATCTTGATAGCTCCACCCCAAACGCGCTAAAAAATTCACCAAAGCTTCCTTAAGATAGCCCATTTCTTGATAGTCCATCACATTAGTGGCCCCATGGCGTTTGCTTAATTTTTGCCCTTCTTCATTCAAAATCATCGGCACATGGAAAAAATTAGGGATTTTAAAATTTAAAGCCTTATAGAGAACGATTTGTTTAGGGGTGTTAGAAAGGTGATCATCGCCTCTAATCACATCAGTAATCCCCATTAAAGCGTCATCAATAGTAACCACAAAGTTATAAGTGGGCGTCCCATCGCTTCGTGCGATAATAAAATCGTCTAATTCGTTGGTATTCACTTTCACTTCGCCTTTAACCCCGTCATTAAAACCAATCACCTCATTTTGCGGGACTTTAATCCTTACCACAGGCTCTATGCCTTTAGGGGGCGTGCCTTTAAAATCACGATAACGATTGTCATAGCGTGGGGTTTCTTTCCTGGCCTTTTGTTCTTCTCTCAAAGCGTCCAACTCATCTTTACTCATGTAGCAATAATAGGCTTTGTCTTCATCTAAGAGTTTTTGGATGTATTTTTTATAAATCTCAAGGCGTCTGGATTGGTAGAGGATTTCTCCATCGTGTTCTAGCCCCACCCATTTGAAAGCCTCTATAATGGCGTTAGCCGCTTCTATGGAGTTACGGCTCAAATCCGTGTCTTCAATGCGTAAAAAAAACTTTCCTTGATTGGCTCGTGCAAAAAGATAATTGAAAATGGCTGTCCTTAAACCTCCTATGTGGAGATAGCCAGTGGGCGACGGGGCGAAGCGCGTAACGATCAAACTCATTATTCTAACCTTAAAAATAAAATGCTCTTATTGTATTCAAAAATGGCTTAAAAATGGTTTCACTTTTTTCTATTAAAATTAGTGTATGATTGAGATTATTTTTGATTAGGATCAACCCATGCAAAAAGCCTTATTACATTCATCATTCTTTTTACCTTTACTTTTATCTTTTTGTATCGCTGAAGAAAATGGGGCGTATGCGAGCGTGGGGTTTGAATATTCCATTAGTCATGC
>NZ_PHLZ01000003.1:0-90850 GCF_002832345.1 Helicobacter pylori | reverse complement strand
TTTCATCAATATTTTGTAGTTCTTGTAAGGCTTTTTCGTATTTGGTCGCTTTAGATTTGATCTCTTCGCTCGCGCTTTTAACGCCGTTAGTAAGCTCTTCAATGATTTTAAGCGTGTTGTTGCTAAATTTAGCGTTTTGTGCGCTTAATTCTAAATTCTTACTAAATTCGCTTATAGAGTGGCTTCTCTCAAGCGCTCTTTTAAT
Organism: Helicobacter pylori; assembly: GCF_002832345.1. Taxonomy (GTDB): domain Bacteria; phylum Campylobacterota; class Campylobacteria; order Campylobacterales; family Helicobacteraceae; genus Helicobacter; species Helicobacter pylori_CP. The sequence goes on along the minus strand of NZ_PHLZ01000003.1, from coordinate 90,645 downwards.
GTGATACTTTAAGGCGGCTCCTGCGGTGGCTTCGTTTAGAGCTTTGGGTAATTTAATCCCTAAAATGCGATCGGGTGCGTTTCTGTATAGCGTTCCTAAAGTAAATTTAGTCCATTGGTATCTTAACGCTCCGCTTAACGAGGTGGCTAAACCTTGGCTTAAATTTTTCGTTGTAGCGGGCTTTAGGCTCTCTGCGATCTTAGCGTCGTTTTTGAAAAGTCTGTGAAAACCGCTCGCTATGTCAATGTATTCTTTAGCTTTGGGTGTGGTAAAAACATCATCTTTAAACTCGTTTAGCTTGTTGAAAAACTGCGCGCTATCAAACACTTTTAAGCTTTCATCTTGCTTTAGGCTTTGTTCTAATAATCGGTTAAGCATGCTCAATTCTAGGCGCTCCTTATCGCTTTCTTGTAAGCCTTTCGTTAGCGCCTGGTAGTTGCTTAAATCCTTTTGCCCTTGTCCTTTGATAATTTTCATAAAACTATTGATAGCGTCGCTTTCTTGCGTGTTTTTGTCTCGTATCTTTGCCTTATCCACTAATTCTAAAGCCTGCTTCATTCCTCTATAATCGCTAATAGCGCTTTTTTGTAATTCGCTAATTTTTTCATAAGCGCTTTTATTTTGCTTTAGTAGGCTTTCTATGGCGTTATCTATGTCGTTTTTCAAAAAATTAGCGCTCGCTTTTTGGATATACCCTAAAGTGGAAGGGTCTTTTACATTCCTTAAATAAGCATTAATTAGCTGGCGTGAGTTCTTTAGTTGCTCATAAGTAACGCCGTTCGGGTTATATACATTTTCTTCAATCTGTCTTAAAAAGCTTTTAGCTTGAGGATCGATCTCGCCTTGCGCTTTGAGATCGTTTAAAAACTTTGTAAAATTGCTTGCATCTTGCACGCTCTCTCGTGAAGTGCCCAACCGCTAAAGACGATTGGGCTTCCTAGGCTGATGTTGCCCGTAGGGAGAGTTTGGTTCTCACTCTGTGTCCCTATAGTAGGGATTTTACAGAGTTTGAGCTCCAACGCATTCCCTACAGGTCTCACACATCATATCTCCAAAGGCGTAACTTTGCGCACTTCCTGCGCTAGATACGAATGTATGGGGATATGATACCATGAATTGGTAGCATTCATCCCAAACACTAAAGATATTTGGGATTTCTGCTTTGGGTGGTTAAATTCACCTTGTAGCTGTCATCGTATAACTTTCCTATGATTTCGTTTAAGGCTTTGTCGTAGCTTTCTTTAGTGCCTTGTTCTAAATGGTCAAAAACGCTTTTTATCTCATAATCTTTTAAATCAAACTGCTTTAAGGATTTGGTTAAATTCTCAGTCGTTTGGTTTAAAATGGATTTTAAATTGGCGTTCGCTTTTGGGCTTAAGTTAGCCGCTTCAATCAAAAACGCTAAAGTGTTGCCGGTTTCATCGCTTCGTATCGCTCTTATAAAAGCTTGTTGCTGTTCTTTGTGGTTGTCTAGCGTTAGGATTTCTTTCACTTTATCATAGGCTTTCAATTTGCTTTCATCGCCTTTGAAAACACTTTTAATCTTATCTCTTAAAAAGTCCTTACCGCTTTCTTGGTTAATCTTGGTTTCGCCTCCAAACTGCGCGCTAAATTCTTTTAAGGCTTCTTGCTGTTCTTTAGATAGCGTGTTTTCTATGATCTCGCTGGCGCGCTTGGTGTTGCCGGTGAAAAAGTTTTTAGTGAATTGGAAAGGCATGCTCATCTCGGCTAATTTTAAGGGCGCTTTAGCAAGCGGTTTTAACGCTTTACCCGCTCCTAGCATGATCGTATCGGTCGCTAACGATAAAGCGCCTTCACTTAACGCATGCCTTATGATTTCATCGGCTTTATTTTCTCGATCTAGCGCTAGATTAGTTATAACCGCATCGCTAAGCGCTCCCGTAGTAGCTCCTAAAACTGCACCGGCGATCGCTCCTCCCACTAAACCTAAAACTCCGGCGTTTTTGCCGTATTTAGCTCCTGTTATCCCTCCTGCAACACTTCCAGCTATGGAAAACTTATTATTCAAAAGGCTTTGCGTGAAATTGTCTATAAAGCCATCGTTAATTTTATAAACCTTATCGCCTTTGATCACAAAAGGTTCATTTTTTTCATTGTAAATCACGCTGTCAAAATGGTAGAGGTTTTTAGCGATCGTTTCAAAATCTTGTTTAGCTTTTTCTTGCACTTCTTTGTCTGGGCTTATAAATAAACTAAAAAAGTCTTTGTTCTTGTCAATGTTGCTAAACGCTGAATAGGCTTTCTGTATTTCTTTGGTTATGTCCTTGGCTTTTTCTTTTTCCTTGTATTCTTTAAGTTTATCAACTCCGCTTTTACCTGTGATAGTATCAAGTGCATTATTAAAAAAACCGCTATCATTGTCTATTAGCTCCTTATCACTCTCTGTGAGTTCTTGGCTTGTTTTTTGTAATATCGCTTTCCGTTGTAAGTCTTTTTGATAGTCTTCTTTGGCGATCTCGTTTTTGGTTTTAAGCGGGTTAAAAATGCTGGTTTCGGCTTTGTTGTAATATTCATCTCTTAAAGCACTTGGCAAATCTTTGAAATCGGCTTTACTTTTTGTAGCTATCTCTTTAATCTCATTTAATTGACTCTCTCGTTCTTTGGCGTTCTGTGTTTGGTATCCTACAAAACCTCCTAACTTGTCTAATAATCCTAATTCCGTGAGTTCTTTTGATTTTTGATTGAGATCTACGATTAGATCTTTTCTTTTTTGTTCTAATTGTTCGGGCGTGAGAATGGGGTTTTTTAACGGGTATAGCGGCGTGCTGGGTAAGTTTTTCAAATCAATGTTATTATTTTCTGCTTGCATACCTTGATCCTAAATCATTTTACTTATTTAATCAAAATTAGAGTGTGATTTTAAGGGTTAGGTAAATAAGTAGGTAAATAAGAGTAAAGAAAGCTCATGCTGTTGTTGTTGGCTTAATTCTAAAAAGCGTTTTAAAATCACTTCGTCGCTTTGTCCGATCCGATAAAATCCTAAAATGTTTTTAATTTTGGTTTCTATCTCGTAATATTCTTTGATCGTTTTGTTCTTGTCGCTAAAAAACGCCCTTGCGTAGGTTCTTCCTCTCCCGTTGTTGTTTAATAGTGGTTGTATCCCTAAAAAATTGTCTTTAATCCCTAATTCTTTGATAGTGATGCGTTCGTTACCTATAGCGTTAATTGCGTTGTTTAGGTTTTGTTTTTCTCGTTCTTTCTCTTGTTTAGCGCTTTCTTGGTGGTGTATTTCTCGCTCTTTCTCGTTTTTTTGTCTTTCTATCGTTTGCTTTTGTTTTTCTATAGGGTTTTTTGCTTGTTCTTTTTGATTGATAGCGTTCTTTAGCGCTTCATTATGGTTTTGCTTGGCTTTTATGCTTTCTTTCAATTTTAGGGCGTTTTCTCGCTCTTTTTGTATTTCTTCCTGTAATGTGTTTAAGTCTTTACCTTGTAAGCGTTCTTCTTGCTTTTTTAAGGTGTTTTCTAACTTTTCAAGCCTTTCTAAATCTTTCTTACTGCTTGGCGCTGTTAGGATCTTAAGCCTTAAGCCTTTGGCGTATTGGGAAATCTGTTTGAAAAATAAGGCGCTTTCTAGTTTATCGCTTTGTGGGTTGTGATTTAACACTAAATCGTAAAACTTCAAGGCTTTCACTTGCTTAATGTCTCTTAAAGCATTATATCTATCATTACCTGCTAAAAACTTTTGATAGCTGTTATCTAAAACCTGGTTTAAGGCGTTGGTTCTAAACTGGTTATTGATGCCGTCCATGTTATTGGGCGCGTTTAGGGCGTTGTAGGTTTCTTTGCCCGGATTATGGTACTCATAAATAAAACCTTTAGGAAGTATCGCATACGGATTCGTTAAAAAAAAGTTCATTAGTCCGTTTTTATTACTCGCTCTATTTAGCGCGCTTTCTTGGTTAGCTTGAATGTTAGGAGGGTTGTCGGTCAAAAAAGTGAACTGTTTCGTGAATTTGGATTGTTTTTTAAGCCTTTTTAATTCTTGCTTGAGTTTTTCTAATTGTTTCAAGCTTTCAACAATTTCTTTTTTAGCGTTCGTTTCTAACTCTAAAGCGTTTAATTTTTCTTCGTCTTGGTTTATGGCGCTTTCATTAGCGATTATTTCATTATTCAAGCCTGCTATTTCTTGGTTTAGATTATTTAAGCCTTGGTCTTGATTATCTGTTTCTTGTTTTAGGTGGTTTATTTCGTGGTTTAGGTGGTTAATAGCGTTTTGCTTGTCTGCTATTTCTTGGTTTAATTGGTTAATGCGGTTTTGTTGGTTAATGATGCGTTCAAACGCGTTTTTTAGCCTTTTATTAGAATGGTAGTTTTTCTCGGCTAAGAATTTTTTAATCACGCTATAGTAGCCTTGCGGATCGTCGTAATATCCTACGATTTGATCGTTTTCACTGCCTGCTTGCCTTGGGAAGCCCCTAATACCACCGCTAGCGCTGGCGTTGCTTAAAGCGTTCCCTAAAGAATTGATAAATCCGCTTAAAAGATTAGAGCCTGATCCTTGACCGCTAGATCCCGATCCTACGCTTATGTCAATCCAACTCATGCTACTTCCTTAATGCGTTTGAATTTCTTTAATTTTGGCGTTTAGGGCTTCCGCTAAAGCGTAATCCTTGCGTTCTAAAGCAAACATTAAAGAATCTTTCAAGCCTTTAATTTTCAGTTCTATTAATGAGCTTTTTTGATAGTGTGAATCAATGGGTTTAAGCCTTTTTAAAAAGTCTAAACCCCTAAAATCTCCGCTAATAAGCCGTTTGAAAAAAACGGGATATTTAACATCGCTTGGCGTTAAATAACGCTTAGCAATGTATCTAAACTCTTCGCTTTGTAGCATTGTTGCGTAAATCCTAGCTTCTAGTAGATCTAATTTACCCGGATTCTTTTTTTCCTTATCGAGTTTAATAGGTTTAACGCTATTTTTTGCTAAAAACGAATTTAAGATTTTGAGCAAATCGCTTTGCGTGAAGGGTTCAAAATTTTCAAGGGTTTTTAAGATAATTTTGTAATTAAAATCCTTTTGTTGCGTGGTGAGTTCCGATCTTAAGTGATAAGAACAGTAAAACGTGAAGCCGTTAATCTTGCTTAGATTAGGGCGTTTGTTTAACTTTTGATAATCGCCTAAATCCTTGACGCTAGGATCTTTTATTTTAATCACGCTAACATTGGTTACATGGTTTTTCAAACACAAATCTAACGCCCTAATGGTAGCGTCTCGTCCTGCGCTATCGTTATCAAAACTAAAACACAACTCAACGCCTAGCTTATTCAAAAAAGCTAAATGCGTGATTGTAAAAGCGATCCCGCATGTGCAAATCACATTTTTATAGGTGAAATGTTCGTAAGCTAACACGTCAAAAAATCCCTCGCATATAATTACCTGCTTCTTTTCTTTGATATTTTCTAACGCGCGGTGATAGTTATACAAAAAAAAGCTTTTGTTAAAAATTCTTGTTTCTCTGCCGTTAATGTATTTAGGGGCTTTATCGTTTCGTAGAAATCTAGGGATATAAAGCCTCGCGCTAAAACTTCTAATCTTACCGTTGCTATCTTGTGAAGTGCCCAACCGCTAAAGACGATTGGGCTTCCTAGGCTGATGTTGCCCGTAGGGAGAGTTTGGTTCTCACTCTGTGTCCCTATAGTAGGGATTTTACAGAGTTTGAGCTCCAACGCATTCCCTACAGGTCTCACACATCATATCTCCAAAGGCGTAACTTTGCGCACTTCCTACGCTAGATACGAATGTATGGGGATATGATACCATGAATTGGTAGCATTCATCCCAAACACTAAAGATATTTGGGATTTCTGCTTTTGGTGGTTAAAAAATCTAGCTGAAAATGGGATTGAAGACAAGTTTGCTAGTAGCAAAATAGTATGGTATAACAATGAGAGTTTAAAGATTGAAGTTTATAACAAGCAATTTAAAGAAGAGCAATTTAGAAACTCTCAAGTTAAAGGCATTTTTACGCTCGGTAAAAAAATAAACGAGAATTTAGAAAAAATTGAAAGCAAGAAAGAATCAATAAATAAAGAGAATGAAAAGAAAATAAAGAATAAAGAAAGCTTGAAAAAAATCACACAAGAAAAGGAAAAGGAAGAAAAGGATTTTACTGATAGTTGCTGGGAAAAACTTTATAAAAAATTTGAAGAAGATTTTAAAGAAACGCTAGAAGGCTTTAAGCGTAAAGAGAAGTTTAAAGAAAAAATCCTTAAGGAATTTGAAAACGATAAATACAATCAAAGCGAAATAGTAGGGTTAGAAAAATTAAAGGAAAAAATTGAGATTGTTTTTGGTGAAAACCAAACAGAATTGGCGTTATTGGAATGCGATTTAACAGATTTTGATTCTATTGAAAACCATTCTATTTGGGAACAAAAAATTGTAGGGAGTGGTGGTGTAGCCATTGCAGATTTAATAAAAAAATTAAGCAATGAGGATTGGGTAGCTCAAGGTAGAGAATATGTAAAAGATAATAGTATATGCCCTTTCTGTCAAAAAGAAACCATTACTGAGGAATTTAAAAAACAACTAGAATCTTATTTTGATACAAGTTATCAAGAATCCACTGACACAATCAAAAAAATGAAAGAAGACTACACAAACAAAACTGATGAAGCGTTGGAACGACTTAATGAAGTTATTAAAACAGAGCAGAATAAATTGGATACAGAAAATTTGAAAAGAATTATTGAAACCTTGAGAAGTAAAATCAATGCGAATCAGCAAAAGATGCTTGATAAGGGTAAAGAAATGAGCAGAAGTTTTAAGCTTGATAACACTAAAAACGAAATAGACGCAATTAAAGATTTGATTGCAAAGGCCAATGAGCGAATAACCAATCATAACGAGACGATAAAGAATATTGAAAAACAGAAAAAGAGTTGTAAGGAACAAACTTGGAAATTTCTAATCAATGAATTTAAAAGTAATATACAAGAATATAATAAAAAGTATTGCGATTTGGAGAAAAGAATAAACAATTTAGAGAAAGAAATTAGTGAAAATCAAGAAAAGGTAAAGAAATTAGAAAATGAAATTAAGGAATTAGAAAAAAACATGGTAAGCATAAAGCCCATTGTCAATAAAATCAATACGCTTTTAAAAGGGTATGGATTCACGAATTTTGGTTTGGCATGCACTGAAGATGAAAAATTTTATCGTATTCAAAGAGAAGATGGTCAATTAGTAGGAGAAACACTGAGCGAAGGTGAAGTTACTTTCATCACTTTCTTATACTATTATCATTTAGCAAAAGGCTCTTTAAAAGAGAACGATATATCAAAAAATAAGGTTTTAGTGATTGATGACCCCATTTCAAGTTTGGATAGCAATATATTGTTTATAGTGAGTGCTTTAGTTAAAGATCTTATGAAAGAAACCATGAAAGAAAAAACAAACATTAAGCAAATTATTATACTAACCCACAACACATATTTTTACAAGGAAATTACATTAGAATATGATTTAAAACGCTATCAAAGGAAATATTCTTTTTGGATAATTAAAAAGGATAATAATGTTTCAAAAATTAAAGGCTATAAAGAAAATCCCATTAAAAATTCTTATGAATTGCTATGGCAAGAAGTAAAACAAGCAAAAGAAAATAATGCTTCTTGGGTATCTTTACAAAATGTTATGCGAAGAATTATTGAATATTACTTTAGGATTTTAGGCGGTTTTAAACATAATGATAGCTTGAATGAATGTTTTGAAAATATTGAAGAAAAACAAGTGTGCAATTCTTTCATTTCATGGTTTAATGATGGCTCTCATGGGATTTCAGATGATTTGTTTGTGCAAAGTCAAGATATAAGTATTGAGACGTATTTAAAAGTTTTTGAAAAGATATTTGAAATAACCGGTCATGAAGCTCATTATAAAATGATGATGAGAATGAATCAATTGAATTAAAAACAAGGAATAACATGCACATCGTATTTATGGGAACGCCTGGTTTTGCTGAAGTGATCTTAAGGGCGTTAGTTGGAGATAAAGACATAGAAGTGGTGGGGCTATTCACTCAAAGGGACAAACCTTTTGGGCGTAAAAAGGAATTGAAAGCCCCAGAGACTAAAACATACATTCTAGAAAATCATTTAAATATCCCCATTTTCCAGCCGCAAAGTTTGAAAGAGCCTGAAGTTCAAATTTTAAAGGATTTAAAGCCTGATTTTATCGTGGTGGTGGCTTATGGTAAGATTTTGCCTAAAGAGGTTTTAGCCATCGCTCCTTGCATTAATTTGCATGCGTCGTTATTGCCTAAATACAGGGGGGCTTCGCCCATTCATGAGATGATACTCAATGACGATAGGATTTATGGCATAAGCACCATGCTTATGGATTTGGAGTTGGATAGCGGGGATATTTTAGAAAGCGCTTCTTTTTTGAGAGGAGATTATTTGGATTTAGACGCTTTAAGCTTGAAATTAGCGCACATGGGGGCGACTCTGCTTCTTTCAACGCTCAAAAATTTCTCTTCCATCACAAGAAAGCCTCAAAATCACATGCAGGCTAGTTTTTGTAAAAAAATCACCAAAGCTGATGGTTTAGTGGGTTTTAAAGACGCTAAAAACTTGTTTTTAAAATCGCTTGCGTTTAAATCTTGGCCAGAAATCTTTTTAGAAAATAGCCTTAAGCTTTTAGAAGTGGGGTTGGTGGAGAATGAAAAGAGCCACAAGGAAGGCGAGATTTTAGCAATTGATGAAAAAGGCGTTCTTGTAGGCTGCTTGAAAGGCAGCGTGCGTATAGCAAGGTTGCAAGCGGTGGGTAAAAAGCCTTTGAAAGCGAAGGACTATTTGAATGGCAAGCGTTTGAAAGTGGGCGGTATTCTAACATGAAAAAATGCGAAAAAAGGGTTTTTGAGAGTTTGCCTTCCACGCAAATTTATCTTTTAGAAAAACTTAAAAGTAATGAACTCAAAGCCCCTGTTTTAGTCTTGGCTAAAAACCAAAGCGCTGGGATAGGCAGTAGGGGGAATGTTTGGGAGGGTGTGGAAAGCGCTTTGACTTTTTCGCTCGCTTTAAACGCAAGCGATTTGCCTAAAGATTTGCCCATGCAAGCGAACGCTTTGTATTTGGGGTTTTTATTTAAAGAAGTTTTAAAAGAATTAGGCTCTCAAACCTGGCTTAAATGGCCTAACGATCTGTATTTAGGGGGTCAAAAAATAGGGGGCGTGCTGGTTAATGTTTATAAAGACATGCGGGTGTGCGGCATTGGTGTGAATAGGGTTTCAACAAAATGGGCATGTTTAGATATTGGCGTGAGCGATGATTGGATTGTAGAGGGCTTTTTAAAAAAAATAGAAGAAAATCTGTTTTGGGGGGAAGTTTTAAGTAAGTATGCGTTAGAATTTCATAGAAGCAACTCTTTTAGCTTCCATAATGATTGCAATGAAGCGGTGAGTTTGAAAGATGCGGAATTGTTAGAAGACGGCCGTGTTTGTATTAAAGGTAAGATTTATGATAGGATGTGAGTATGATGAATGAAATCATTGCAGTGGCTAATCAAAAAGGAGGTGTGGGTAAAACGACAACAGCGGTTAATTTAGCGGCTTCTTTAGCGGTGCATGAAAAAAAAATTTTGTTGATTGATTTTGACCCTCAAGCCAACGCCACTTCAAGCTTGGGTTTTAGGCGCGATAAAATTGATTATGATATTTATCATGTGCTGATTGGCCGTAAGCAAATTTCTCAAGTGATCTTAAAAACCCAAATGCCTTTTTTGGATCTAGTGCCTTCTAATTTGGGTTTGGCTGGGTTTGAAAAAACCTTTTATGACAGCCAAGATGAGAACAAACGAGGCGAGCTCATGCTCAAAAACGCCTTAGAGAGTGTGGTGGGGCTTTATGATTATATCATTATTGATTCCCCGCCAGCTCTAGGGCCTCTCACGATCAATTCGCTTTCAGCAGCCCATTCGGTGATCATTCCTATCCAATGCGAATTTTTTGCCCTTGAAGGCACTAAATTATTGCTTAACACCATTAGAATGTTGCAAAAAAGCACGAACCCTAAGCTCAAAATCAGAGGTTTTTTACCCACAATGCATGTCCCTCAACTCAATTTGACAAAAGGGGTTTTAGCGGAATTGTTCAAGTATTTTGACTCAGAGTTTTTTAGAGATTCAGCTACAGGAGAGTATATTATGATCCCTAAAAGCGTGAAACTAGCGGAATCGCCTAGCTTTGGTAAGCCCATTTTGCTCTATGATATTAAATCTAATGGCAGTATCGCTTATCAAAAATTAGCTCAAAGCATTCTTCAAGGGTAGCATATGGCAAAAAATAAAGTGTTGGGTAGGGGTTTAGCGGATATTTTCCCTGAAATCAATGAAGTGTATGAGCAGGGGCTGTATGAAAGAGCGAATCGGGTTGTGGAGCTTGGTATTGATGAGGTGATGCCTAATCCCTACCAGCCCAGAAAAATCTTTAGCGAAGATTCTTTAGAAGAATTAGCACAATCCATTAAAGAGCATGGTTTGTTGCAACCGGTTTTAGTGGTGAGTGAGAACGGGCGTTACCATTTGATCGCTGGTGAAAGGCGCTTAAGAGCGAGCAAATTGGCTAAAATGCCCACGATTAAAGCGATTGTTGTGGATATTGAGCAAGAAAAAATGCGTGAAGTCGCTTTGATTGAAAATATCCAACGCGAAGATTTAAACCCTTTAGAGTTGGCTAGATCTTATAAAGAATTGCTTGAAAGCTATCAAATGACCCAAGAAGAGCTGTCTAAAATCGTTAAAAAATCCCGAGCCCATGTGGCTAATATCATGCGTTTATTGACGCTCTCTTCTAAGGTTCAAAACGCTCTTTTAGAAGAAAAAATCACTTCAGGGCATGCAAAAGTCTTGGTGGGTTTGGATGAAGAAAAACAAGAATTGATCTTAAATTCCATTATAGGGCAGAAACTCAGCGTGCGCCAGACAGAAGATTTAGTGCGTGATTTTAAAATAAACGCAAATTGTGAAAATAAAAAACATGGTTTCAAGGAAACCCAAACGCTCATCGCTGAAGATGAATTAGAACGCTTTAATCAAAGTTTGTGGGATCGTTACAAGCTTAAAGCGGCTTTGAAAGGGAATAAAATCATTTTACGATGTTATGAAAATTCTCTTTTAGAGGCTTTTATGAAAAAAATGATGTCTTAACGCTTGGATATTCTCAATTTTTAAGCGATTTTTTGTTAAGATAGAGTTAATGTTTTTATAACAAATGCGAGTTTCAAATATTTTGTAGGATTTTAGGAAAGAAATAGGTTATGAATATATCGGTTAACCCCTATTTAATGGCGGTCGTTTTTGTGGTGTTTGTGTTATTGTTGTGGGCGATGAATGTTTGGGTGTATAGGCCTTTGTTGGCTTTTATGGATAACAGACAGGCAGAGATAAAGGATAGCTTGGCTAAAATCAAAACGGATAACACCCAAAGCGTGGAGATTGGTCATCAAATTGAGACTCTTCTTAAGGAAGCTGCTGAAAAACGCAGAGAAATGATAGCCGAAGCGATTCAAAAAGCTACAGAGTCCTATGATGCGGTGATCAAGCAAAAAGAGAACGAACTCAATCAAGAGTTTGAAGCGTTTGCAAAGCAATTACAAAATGAAAAGCAAGCACTAAAAGAGCAGTTGCAAGCGCAAATGCCGGTATTTGAAGACGGGTTAAACAAGCGTGTGGCTATGGGTTTAGGGAGTTGATAGATGGTGTTAGTTAAAATGGTGTTAGGGTTTTTGATCCTTTTAAGCCCTTTGTGCGCTACTGGATTGGATATTTCACAAACAGACATTATAGAGCGATCTTTAAATTTCCTCTTATTTGCGGGGATTTTGTGGTATTTTTTGGCTAAAAAACTGCGAGCGTTTTTGCACTCCAAAAGCCTTGAAATCTCCAAACGATTAGAAGAGATTCAAGCCCAACTCAAAGTGAGTAAAGAAAATAAGAAAAAACTCCTTAAGGAATTAGAGCAAGCCAAAGAAAAAGCTGAATTGATTATTTCTGATGCGAATAAAGAAGCCTACACGATCACGCAAAAATACGAATTGCAAACCAAAATGGATGTGGAAAATTTGATCAAAAATTCTAAGGCGTTGATGGATTTAGAAGTTAAAAAGATCAAAAGAGAGCTGGTTGAAAGTGTTTTTAAAGATCTAGGAGAGAGCAAAAAAGTCTCTTTCAATGCGCAAGATTGCGTGAATATTTTGAAACAAAGGCTTTAAATGCAAGATTTAAAAGTGATCTCTAAGCATTATGCTAAGGCGTTGAAAAACCACACTAAAAGCGATCTAGCGTTATTGGAAGAAATCGTTGTGGGGCTTAAAAATGTAGCAGAAGCCATAAAATTGCATAAACTCAACCAGGTGTTAGCTCATGTTTCTTTAAAAGTTAAAAAAGAGGTTGTATTTGAAATTGTAGAAAAAATAACTCCCACAAAAGCATGTTCAGTTTTAAAGCCTGTAATGGAAGTGGTGTTAAAAAATAACCGGCTTGATATGTTGGAATTAGTCGCTGAGGAGCTGTCTTTTGATTCTAAAAAGACTTTAGAAGCCACACTTTTAGTCCCGCAAAAGCTTGAAAATAAGGAGCTAGAAGAAGTGCAACAAAAATTGCAAGCGCGTTTTAACGCCCCTGTAGAAATCGCTCAAGACACTTGGTCTAAAAAGGGGATTTCTTTGAGCGTTTCAAGCCTGGATTTAGAAATAGGCTTTTCTAAAGAAGATATTTTAAAGAAAATAGAAAAACAGGTTATTCAATCTATTTAATCAATCTAAGGAGATAAAGATAATGTCCCAACTAAAATTGGAAGAAATCAGCTCGGTTATTGAAGAAAAAATCAAGAATTTTGAACTTGATTGCGATATGGCTGAAGTAGGAAAAGTCGTTTCGTATGCGGATGGTGTGGCTAAGGTTTATGGCTTAAATGGTGTGATGTCGTATGAAGTGTTGGAGTTTGAAACAGGGGATAAAGGCGTTGCGGCTAACTTAGAAGAAGATAGCGTTGGCGTGATTGTGTTTGGTTTTGGCAACAATATCAAAGAGGGGACTAGCGTTAAACGCACGAAGAATTTGATGAAAGTTCCTGTTGGCGATGCGGTTGTAGGGCGCGTGTTGAACGCTTTGGGTGAGCCTATTGATGGCAAGGGTGAGATAGAAACGAATGAGTTCAGCCTAATAGAGCAAAAAGCTCCGGGCATTATGGACAGAAAATCTGTGCATGAGCCTTTGCAAACAGGCATTAAAGCCATTGATGCGTTGGTGCCTATTGGGCGCGGGCAAAGGGAATTGATTATTGGGGATAAACAAACCGGTAAAACCACCGTAGCGATCGATGCGATCATTAACCAAAAAGGGCAAAATGTGATCTGTATCTATGTGGCTATTGGGCAAAAAGAATCCACTGTCGCGCAAGTGGTCCGCAAATTAGAAGAATACGGGGCGATGGAATACAGCGTCGTGATCAACGCTTCGGCTTCAGATTCAGCTGCGATGCAATATTTAGCCCCTTATTCAGGTGTGGCTATGGGGGAATACTTTAGAGATCATGCCCGCCATGCCCTAATCGTTTATGACGATTTGAGTAAACATGCTGTCGCTTACAGAGAGATTTCTTTGATTTTGAGAAGACCCCCAGGTAGGGAGGCTTTTCCTGGAGATGTGTTTTATATCCACTCACGGCTTTTAGAAAGAGCGGCTAAACTTTGCGATGAAAAGGGTGCCGGCTCTTTGACCGCGCTCCCTATTGTGGAAACTCAAGCGGGCGATGTTTCAGCTTATATCCCTACGAATATTATTTCTATTACAGACGGGCAAATTTTCTTAGAAACGGATTTATTTTATTCAGGAATCCGCCCGGCTATTAATGTGGGCTTGTCGGTTTCAAGGGTTGGAGGGGCCGCTCAAATCAAAGCGACCAAGCAGGTTTCAGGGACTTTGCGCCTGGATTTAGCGCAATACAGAGAGTTGCAAGCCTTCACGCAATTCGCTTCTGATTTAGATGAAGCGAGTAAAAAGCAATTAGAAAGGGGGCAACGCATGGTAGAAGTGCTGAAACAAGCCCCTTATTCGCCCTTGCCTATTGAAAAGCAAGTGGTCATTATTTATGCTGGGGCTAAGGGCTTTTTAGACAGCGTGAGCGTGAAAAAAGTCGTGGATTTTGAAGAGCAACTGCACCCTTTCTTGGAAGCAAAATACCCCCAAGTTTTAGAAGAAATCCACACTAAAAAAGTGCTAGATAAGGATTTAGAAGCCATGCTAAGAAAAGTCTTAGAGGAATTTAAGCTCACTTATAGCGAGTAGGAGACGGCTAGAATATGGCGAATTTAAGAGACATTAGAAAGAAAATTGGAAGCGTTAAAAACACGCAAAAAATCACGCATGCGATGAAACTCGTTTCCACTTCCAAGCTAAGAAAAGCTGAAGAAGTTGCAAGAAATTCCAGAGCGTATGCACTGAAGCTAGACGCCGTGTTTGATGATGTGCTATCCAAGATGAAAAATCAAGGGATTGAAGACATTCAAAGCAAGTATTTTAGGGAACTAGAAAGACTTGAAATCAAAAAAGTGGATATTATTTTTATCACAGCCGATAAGGGGCTTTGTGGGGGCTTTAACACCAATACCATTAAAAAAGTTTTAGCATGCACGAATGAATACAAAGAAAAAGACATTAAAGTGCGTTTGCGCGGTATTGGTAAAAAGGGTAATGAGTATTTTAGCTTTAACGGGATAGAGGTTTTAGACAAGATCAATAATTTGAGTTCTATGCCTAATTATGAACGCGCGCAGGAATTCATGAGAAAAGTGGTAGAGGATTATTTGAGTGGGAAAACCGATAAGGTGATTATCATTCATAATGGCTTTAAAAACATGATCAGTCAAGAAATAAGAGTCAAAACAATTTTGCCTATTGGGTATAAAATCATCCACCAAAACCCCCAGCCTAGTGAGACGCAAGAGACCATTACCAGTGAGCCAAGCGGGAGTGAAGATGAAATTTTAGACTCTTTGGCAGAAAAATATGTGGAGTATAGTTTATACTACGCTTTGATTGATTCTTTAGCCGCAGAGCATAGCGCTAGAATGCAGGCTATGGATACAGCGACGAATAACGCTAAAGATTTGGTTAAAACTTTAACTATTTCTTATAATAAAGCCAGACAAGAGGCGATTACGACCGAGCTGGTAGAAATCAATGCAGGCGTAGAAGCCCTAAAATAAAAATTATATTAAAATAAGGAGCGATGAAAGCGATGGAAGGTAAAATCATTCAGGTTTTAGGCCCTGTGGTAGATGTGGAGTTTGAATCCTATCTGCCGGCGATTTTTGAAGCGTTAGACATTAATTTTGAAGTCAATGGCACTCAAAAGTCTTTAGTTTTAGAGGTGGCAGCCCATTTGGGCGGTAATCGGGTGCGAGCGATTGCTATGGATATGACAGAAGGCTTGGTGCGTAATCAGATCGTCAAAGCTCGTGGCAAAATGATTGAAGTGCCTGTGGGCGAAGAAGTGTTGGGGCGTATTTTTAATGTTGTGGGCGAGAGCATTGACAATTTAGAACCTCTTAAGCCGTCCTTAACTTGGCCCATTCACAGAAAAGCCCCTAGTTTTGAGCAGCAAAGCACTAAAACAGAAATGTTTGAAACCGGTATTAAAGTCATTGACTTGCTCGCACCTTATTCTAAAGGCGGTAAAGTAGGCTTGTTTGGCGGGGCTGGCGTAGGGAAAACGGTGATCATTATGGAGCTTATCCACAATGTGGCTTATAAGCATAACGGGTATTCGGTGTTTGCGGGTGTGGGGGAGCGCACCAGAGAGGGGAATGATCTGTATTTTGAGATGAAAGAAGGGGGCGTTTTAGATAAAGTCGCGCTGTGCTATGGGCAAATGAATGAGCCACCAGGCGCAAGGAATCGCATCGCATTCACCGGCTTGACAATGGCGGAGTATTTTCGTGATGAAAAGGGCTTAGATGTGTTGATGTTTATTGACAATATCTTTAGATACGCTCAAAGCGGTGCGGAAATGAGCGCGCTATTAGGCCGCATCCCTTCAGCGGTGGGGTATCAGCCCACGCTAGCCGGGGAAATGGGGAAACTTCAAGAGCGTATCGCTTCCACTAAAAATGGCTCTATCACTTCCGTTCAAGCGGTGTATGTGCCAGCAGATGACTTGACTGACCCAGCTCCTGCTTCGGTGTTTGCGCATTTGGATGCGACTACGGTATTGAATAGAAAGATCGCTGAAAAAGGGATTTATCCTGCAGTTGATCCTTTGGATTCCACTTCAAGGATTTTAAGCCCTCAAATGATCGGTGAGAAACACTATGAAATCGCCACCGGCATCCAGCAAGTTTTGCAAAAATACAAGGATCTGCAAGATATTATTGCGATTTTGGGCTTAGACGAATTGAGCGAAGAAGATAAAAAGATTGTTGAGAGAGCCAGAAAAATTGAGAAGTTTTTATCCCAGCCGTTTTTTGTGGCTGAAGTGTTTACAGGAAGTCCGGGTAAATATGTAACTCTCCAAGAGACTTTAGAAGGCTTTGGAGGGATTTTAGAAGGCAAATACGATCATATTCCTGAAAACGCATTTTACATGGTGGGCAGCATTCAAGAGGTTTTAGAAAAAGCTAAAAACATGAAAAATTCCTAAGGGTTTTGTGATGGCTTTGTTGAAAATTAGTGTGGTCGTTCCTGAGGGGGAAGTTTATACAGGAGAGGTTAAAAGCGTTGTGTTGCCAGGAGTTGAAGGGGAATTTGGGGTGCTTTATGGGCATAGCAACATGATCACCTTGCTTCAGGCGGGAGTGGTTGAGATTGAAACCGAAAACCAAAAAGAGCACATTGCGATCAATTGGGGCTATGCAGAAGCCACTAATGAACGCGTGGATATTTTAGCCGATGGGGCGGTCTTTATTAAAAAAGAATCAGACGACAGAGACGATGCTATCTCTAGGGCTAAAAAGCTTTTAGAGGACGCAAGCTCTGACAGGTTAGCAGTCTCTAGCGTGCTGGCTAAGATTGAGTCTCTTTAAGGGGATAATCATGTTAGATTCAATCGTTTATTTTTTCAATAAGAGCGGGTTTGTTACCACGCTTGTTTTAGTTTGGATTTCGCTTTATTTGGTGATGACTTTATGGGTCTTTTTGTATAAGAGCATTGTGTTAAAGATCGAACTCAAGCGCGAGATGCAATCTTTGTCTAACATTCTTAATGGAGCGCAAGACGCTCCAGAGCATTTCATGTTTAATAAAAAAAGAAATGATGAGACCAAAAGGTATTCTAATGAATTGTTGCAGGCTTGGAAACATCAGATTCTTAAGCAAAGCACGACAGGTTTAGTGGTGTTGAGCATTATCTCTTCTACAGCCCCCTTTATTGGTTTGTTTGGAACGGTGGTTGAAATTTTAGAAGCGTTTAACAATTTGGGTGCGTTAGGTCAAGCTTCTTTTGGGGTGATCGCACCCATTATTTCTAAGGCTCTTATCGCCACCGCTGCAGGGATTTTAGCGGCCATTCCAGCCTATTCTTTTTACTTGATTTTAAAGCGCAAGGTGTATGATTTATCGGTTTATGTGCAGATGCAAGTGGATATTTTGTCTTCTAAAAAATAAAGCTTTTAAGGGGATTTTATAAATATCTTAAATAGGGAGTTAGAAGGTTTTTATGAATTACGATAACTATTGGGATGAGGACAAACCAGAACTCAATATCACGCCTTTAGTGGATGTGATGCTTGTTTTGTTGGCTATTCTTATGGTAACGACACCCACTCTTACTTATAAAGAAGAGATTGTTTTGCCTTCTGGCTCAAAAACTGCTAGAGCCACTCAAGATAAAATGATAGAGATCCGCATGGATAAAGACGCAAAAATCTATATAGATAGTCAAACCTATGAATACAACTCCTTCCCAGATACTTTTAACTTGCTTTCTAAGAAATACGATAAAGAAACTAGGGTTAGTATCCGCGCAGACAAACGATTGACTTATGACAAAGTGATTTATTTGCTAAAAACGATTAAAGAAGCGGGTTTTTTAAAAGTTTCTTTAATTACAAGTCCTTAAAAAGTAGGGCTAATTTGCATGAGTAAGAGCGCGATCTTTGTTGTTTCTGGCTTTTTAGCGTTCTTGCTCTATGCTTTGTTATTATATGGTTTGTTGCTAGAAAGGCACAATAAAGAAGCGGAGAAAATCCTTTTAGATTTGGGCAAAAAAAACGAACAAGTCATTGATTTGAATTTAGAAGATTTGCCAAGCGATGAAAAAAAAGATGAAAAAATCGCTGAAAAAGCAGAAGAAAAAAAAGATGAAAAAGTAGTTGAAAAAAATGCAACTGATAAGGAGGGCGATTTTATTGATCCTAAAGAACAAGAAGAAAGCCTTGAAGATATTTTTTCTTCACTCAATGATTTTCAAGAAAAGACAGACGCAAACGCTCAAAAAGATGAGCAAAAAAATGAGCAAGAAGAAGAGCAAAGGCGTTTAAAAGAACAGCAACGCTTAAGAAAAAACCAAAAAAATCAAGAGATGTTGAAAGGTTTGCAACAGAATTTGGATCAATTCGCGCAAAAACTAGAAAGCGTTAAAAACAAAACTTTAGATTTGCAAATCCCTAAACAAGATGGGGTTGATGAAAAGGCTTACCAAGAGTGGTACGCTCAAATCTATCAGATTTTATATAAAGGCTGGAGGGGCGTTTTTTATCACAAGGCTTCAGTGAGCGCTCTGATTATGATCACTAAAGATGGAGAGTTTGATTATACCATTCTTAGCTACTCCGATTTTAAGGATTATAACAAGAGTGTGATGACCCTTTTAAATGATTTAAAGAAAGTGGATTTTCCCCCATATCCTGGAGGAAGCATGATTTCTATTAAAGTTAATTTCACCACTAAGGAAGAACAATGAGGTATTTATGGCTTTTTTTAATAAGCGCTATAGGGCTTTTTGCAACAGATAAAACACTAGATATTATTAAAACCATTCAAAAACTTCCTAAGATTGAAGTGCGCTACTCTATAGATAACGATGCCAATTACGCTTTAAAATTGCATGAAGTCTTAGCGAATGATTTAAAGACTAGCCAGCATTTTGATGTTTCTCAAAACAAGGATCAAGGCGCTATCAATTACGCAGAACTCAAGGATAAAAAAGTCCATCTTGTAGCGCTTGTGAGCGTGGCGGTAGAAAACGGCAATAAAATTTCACGATTAAAACTTTATGATGTGGATACAGGAACGCTCAAAAAGACTTTTGACTACCCTATTGTAAGTTTAGATCTATACCCTTTTGCAGCGCACAACATGGCCATTGTGGTGAATGACTATTTAAAAGCCCCTTCTATCGCTTGGATGAAGCGCCTGATTGTTTTTTCTAAATACATTGGACCAGGAATCACAAACATCGCACTAGCGGATTATACGATGCGTTATCAAAAAGAAATCATCAAAAACAACCGACTCAATATTTTCCCTAAATGGGCGAACGCTGAGCAAACGGAGTTTTATTACACGCAGTATGGTGAAAGAACGCCCATGATTTTAAAATACAACATTCAAAAAGCCACTCATGAGAATATCGCTAGCTCTCAAGGAATGGCTGTGGTTTCTAGCGTGAGTTCTGATGGCTCTAAAATTTTAATGTCTTTAGCCCCTGATGGCCAACCGGATGTGTATTTGTATGACACGCATAAAAAAACTAAAACCAAAATAACGCGCTATCCTGGGATAGATGTCTCAGGAGTGTTTTTAGAAGATGACAAGTCTATGGCTTTTGTTTCGGATAGATCCGGCTATCCTAACATCTATATGAAGAAATTGGGGTTAAAAGAGAGTGCGGAGCAACTCCTTTATGAAGGAAGAAGCAATGAATCCATTGACGCTTATAAAGACAGCATTGTGTATGTGAGCAGGGAAAATCTTAATGAATTTGGCAAAACGGTGTTTAATTTGAATCTCATCACTCTAAACAGTAAATATATCCGCAGGCTTACTGTGAATGGCTCTAACCAAATGCCTCGTTTTTCTACGGATGGGAGAAATATCATGTATATCAAAAAGACACCTCAAGAATACGCCATGGGGCTTATTTTGCTAGACTATAATCAGAGTTTTTTATTCCCTTTAAAGAATGTGAAAATACAAGCCTTTGATTGGTAAGGTTAGATTAAGCGAATGTGAGTTAATATTTACACTTATTAAAATTTTATTCTTGGAGAATTCGTAATGAAAAGATCTTCTGTATTTAGTTTCTTGGTAGCTTTTTTATTGGTAGCTGGCTGTAGTCATAAAATGGATAATAAGACTGTGGCTGGCGATGTGAGCGCTAAAACGGTTCAGACTGCACCTGTTACTACAGAACCAGCTCCAGAGAAAGAAGAGCCTAAACAAGAGCCAGCTCCAGTGGTTGAAGAAAAGCCGGCTGTTGAGAGCGGGACTATCATCGCTTCTATTTATTTTGATTTTGACAAGTATGAAATCAAAGAATCCGATCAAGAGACTTTAGATGAGATCGTGCAAAAAGCTAAAGAAAACCACATGCAAGTGCTTTTGGAAGGCAATACCGATGAATTTGGCTCTAGCGAATACAACCAAGCGCTTGGCGTTAAAAGGACTTTGAGCGTGAAAAACGCTTTAGTCATTAAGGGGGTAGAAAAAGATATGATCAAAACCATCAGTTTTGGTGAAACCAAACCCAAATGCACCCAAAAAACTAGAGAATGTTACAAAGAAAACAGAAGAGTGGATGTCAAATTAGTGAAGTAATTCTAGGATGAAAAGGCTTTTTTTTATCCCTTTTATCGCTCCCTTTTTTCTCAATGGGGAGCCTTCAGCGTTTGATTTGCAAAGCGGAGCTACTAAAAAAGAACTCAAGCAGTTGCAAGTCAATAGCAAGAATTTTTCTAATATTTTGACCAAAATCCATTCGCAAGTAGAGGCTAACACTCAAGCTCAAGAGGGTTTGAGAAGCGTTTATGAGGGGCAGGCTAATAAGATTAAAGATCTCAATAACGCTATCCTTTCCCAAGAAGAATCCTTGCGAGCCTTAAAAGCCTCGCAAGAAGTGCAAGCCAATACATTAAAGCAGCAATCGCAAACTTTAGAGGATTTGAGGAATGAGATTCGCGCTAACCAGCAAGCTATCCAGCAGTTAGACAAGCAAAACAAAGAGATGAGCGAATTATTGACTAAGTTAAGCCAGGATTTGGTTTCACAAATCGCCTTAATCCAAAAAGCCCTAAAAGAACAAGAGGAAAAAGCTGAAAAGCCGCTCAAATCAAGCGTTCCGGCCAATAAAAACCCCTCTTTAAAAGCCGAAGCCCCAAAAAATCAAGAGAAAAAAACCCAAGAAAAGGCGAAAGTTGAGTTTGATAAAGATCTGTCCAAGCAAAAAGAGATCTTTCAAGAAGCTCTGTCTTTTTTTAAAAATAAATCCTATGCAGAAGCCAAAGAGCGTTTGTTGTGGTTAGAAGCCAATAGTTACAGACTTTATTATGTGCGTTATGTTCTTGGAGAAGTGGCTTATGGAGAAAAGAGATACAGAGAAGCGATCAAGTATTACAAAGAGAGCGCTCTTTTAAATAAAAAAGCGTCTTACATGCCTATGCTTTTGTGGCATACGGCATGGTCGTTTAAAAAAATCAAAGACGATCAAAACTATTATAAATTTTTAAACACTTTGCAGCACTTGTATCCTTCAAGCGAACAAGCTAAAATGGCACAAAAAATCTTAGAAAACAAGGAGAAACACCACCATGCAAAACCATGATTTAGAGTCAATCAAACAAGCCGCTTTGATTGAATATGAAGTGAGAGAACAAGGCTCTAGTGTTGTGCTAGACAGCAATATTTCTAAAGAGCCTTTAGAGTTTATTATAGGTGCTAATCAAATCATAGCAGGGTTAGAAAAGGCGGTATTAAAGGCTCAAATTGGCGAGTGGGAAGAGGTTGTCATCGCCCCAGAGGAAGCTTATGGGGTTTATGAAAGCAGCTATTTGCAAGAAGTCCCTAGAGATCAATTTGAAGGCATTGAATTAGAAAAAGGCATGAGCGTTTTTGGGCAAACTGAAGACAACCAAACCATTCAAGCCATTATCAAAGACTTTAGCAACACGCATGTGATGGTGGATTATAATCACCCGTTAGCCGGGAAAACTTTAGCGTTCCGTTTCAAGGTTTTAGGTTTTAGGGAAGTGAGCGAAGAAGAAATTTTAGCTTCACACCATGGCGGTGGGACAGGTTGCTGTGGCGGTCATGGGGGTCATGGCAAAAAGAAAGGTGGGGGTTGTGGTTGCTCATGTTCGCATGGGTAGTAAGGTATAGGAGTATTTAAAAGGCAAGGTCATGAATGGTTCTAACCTCAAGAATTGGCTGTTCCCTACCATTTGCTTTTTTTTGTTTTGTTATATTTTAATTTTTTTGATGTTTTTTATGTTTAAAAGTTTGCAATCGCAATCTTTTGGCTCTGTGGCAGAAACCGGAAAAAAACCCATCACCACCACCAAGAAATTTGGTAAGGAATTGCAAAAACAGATTTCAAAAATCCATTAACTTTTTTTCTTTTTTGCCGATACTTGCTGTAATGGAATGAATATCAAATTAAAGGATTTTACAATGATCAATGCCGTTTCTTCTCTTGCTCCGGTGCAGTCTTTGGGGAATTACAAGCGTGTGGAAAAGAATGAAAAAGTTGAAAACAATGAGGCCGCTCTTGATAGGGTAGCTGAGATCAAGAAAGCGATTGAAAATAACCAGTATAAAATCAACTTGCATGAGACTTCTCACAAAATGGCACAGGATTTATTGGGGATAAGCTAGGGGGTTTAACGGCTTCATTTCTAGGGGGTTTGTTCTTGCTATGATTTTGCTTTTCATTAAATTTTAGTTTCTTTATGTTTTGAATGGATTTGTCGCTTTCTTAAATAGGGCGTGTTTTTAGTCGTGTGTTAGGAATGATTGGTTGGGGATTTTAACTTTTATGGATTTTTGCTCTGGTATTGGTGGAGGCCGTTTGGGCTTGGAGCGATGCCATTTAAAATGCGTAGGGCATGCAGAAATCAATCATGAAGCCCTTAGAACTTATGAATTATTTTTTAAAGATACCCATAATTTTGGGGATTTGATGCGGATCAACCCTAATGATTTACCCGATTTTGATGTTTTGGTTAGCGGGTTTCCTTGTCAGGCTTTTTCTATCAATGGCAAAAGGAAGGGGCTTGAAGATGAAAGAGGGACGATTATTTATGGGCTTATTCGTATCTTAAAAGTCAAACAGCCCAAATGTTTCTTGCTTGAAAACGTTAAGGGCTTGATCAATCATAAGCAACAAGAAACTTTTAAAACCATTATCAAAGCCTTGCAAGAAGCGGGCTATACAACTTATTATCAAATTTTAAACAGCGCTGATTTCCAATTAGCCCAAAAGAGAGAACGCCTTTATATCGTAGGGTTTAGGAAGGATTTGAAACACCCATTTAATTTCCCTTTAGGTTTAGCCAATGATTATTGTTTTAACGATTTTTTAGACGCTGATAATGAATGCTATTTGGATGTGAGTAACGCTACTTTCCAAAGATACTTGCACAACCCATACAACCATAACCGGGTTTTTTTAGAGAATATTTTAACTTTAGAAAACGCCGTTTTAGACACAAGACAATCTGATTTAAGGTTGTATTTTAATGTTTTTCCTACTTTAAGGACTTCTCGGCATGGTTTGTTTTATACCCAAAAAGGCAAAATCAAAAGATTAAACGCTGTTGAAAGCCTGCTTTTACAAGGATTTCCTAGGGATTTGATCGCTAAGATTAAAAATAATCCACATTTTAAAGAAAGCCATTTATTATCCCAAGCAGGGAATGCGATGAGCGTGAATGTGATTGCTGCTATCGCTAAGCAAATGTTAAAGGCGATTTAATAAGGGGGCTTTAAGGGGAAAATGATTTCAAAATACCCCCTATCCCCTTAAGAAATTGAACTTTATAATAAAACTAAAACGGCATAGTATTTGCTTGAATATCACTGAAACAAGAGCTAAAGGATTTGTTATGGTCGTTTTACATTCTCATTTAGAAAACGCGCTAAACCAATTGAAAGAATTGATTGATTTAACGGAGCGCGATATAAGAGACATCAAGCTCGCTAAACACACCGAAATTTTTGAAAGAAACCATCAGAAACAGCTAGCGATTCAAGCTTTTGAAAAAGAAAAAGCGAATATAGATGCGCAAATGTTGTCTTTAAAAAACCAATTCCCTAATAAGGAAATGAGTGAATTATTAGACGAAAAAACGAGCGATTTTTTAAACCAAATGCGAGAGTCCTTGCTTGCTTTGAAAGAAAAAAACTTGATTTATTCGCGCATGGCGTTTGCGGTTTCTGAGTTTTATTCTTCGCTCATCCAACAAATCATCCCCCATGACACTTGCGACTATAAAGGCTCTAGGCATGTGGGGAGTCATTTTTTAAGAGTGCAGGCGTAAAATGGGCGGAATCTTATCTTCACTCAACACTTCTTACACGGGCCTACAAGCCCATCAGAGCATGGTGGATGTTACTGGGAATAATATTTCTAACGCTAGCGATGAATTTTATAGCCGTCAGCGCGTGATTGCAAAGCCTCAAGCGGCTTACATGTATGGCACTAAAAATGTGAATATGGGCGTGGATGTAGAAGCCATTGAAAGGGTGCATGATGAGTTTGTTTTTGCTCGTTACACGAAAGCTAATTACGAAAACACTTATTATGATACAGAGTTTTCGCATTTAAAAGAAGCGAGCGCGTATTTTCCGGACATTGATGAAGCGAGCCTTTTTACGGATTTGCAAGATTATTTTAACTCATGGAAAGAATTGTCTAAAAACGCCAAAGACTCCGCTCAAAAACAGGCTCTCGCTCAAAAAACAGAAGCTTTAACGCACAACATTAAAGACACCAGAGAGAGGTTAACGACCTTACAGCACAAGGCGAGCGAAGAATTAAAAAGCGTTATCAAAGAAGTCAATAGCTTGGGTTCTCAAATCGCTGAGATCAACAAACGCATTAAAGAAGTGGAAAACAACAAGAGTTTAAAGCATGCGAATGAGTTAAGGGATAAGCGAGATGAGTTGGAATTCCATTTGCGAGAGCTTTTAGGGGGGAATGTTTTTAAAAGCAGCATTAAAACCCATTCGCTCACAGATAAAGACTCAGCGGATTTTGATGAGAGCTATAACCTTAACATTGGGCATGGGTTCAATATCATTGATGGTTCTATTTTCCATCCTTTAGTGGTTAAAGAATCCGAAAATAAAGGGGGTTTGAACCAAATCTATTTTCAAAGCGATGATTTTAAGCTCACTAATATTACTGACAAGCTCAATCAGGGGAAAGTGGGGGCGTTATTGAATGTATATAATGACGGCTCTAACGGGACTTTAAAGGGCAAATTGCAAGATTATATTGATTTGTTGGATTCTTTTGCTAGGGGTTTGATAGAATCCACTAATGCGATTTACGCTCAAAGCGCGAGTCATCATATTGAAGGCGAACCTGTGGAGTTTAACAGCGATGAAGCCTTTAAAGACACGAACTACAATATCAAAAACGGCTCGTTTGATTTAATCGCTTACAACACCGATGGTAAAGAAATCGCCAGAAAAACCATTGCTATCACACCCATTACAACCATGAACGATATTATCCAAGCCATTAACGCTAACACCGATGACAATCAAGACAATAACACCGAAAACGATTTTGATGATTATTTCACAGCGAGCTTTAACAATGAGACTAAAAAGTTTGTTATCCAGCCTAAAAACGCTTCGCAAGGGTTGTTTGTCTCCATGAAAGATAACGGCACGAATTTTATGGGAGCGTTAAAACTCAACCCTTTTTTTCAAGGCGATGACGCTTCCAATATCAGCTTGAATAAAGAATACAAAAAAGAGCCTACCGCTATCCGCCCATGGCTTGCTCCCATTAACGGGAATTTTGATGTGGCGAACATGATGCAACAATTGCAATACGACAGCGTGGATTTTTATAACGACAAGTTTGACATTAAACCAATGAAAATCAGCGAGTTTTATCAATTTTTAACCGGTAAAATCAACACGGACGCTGAAAAATCAGGGCGTATTTTGGACACTAAAAAGAGCATGTTGGAGACCATTAAAAAAGAGCAACTCTCTATTTCACAAGTGAGCGTGGATGAAGAAATGGTGAATTTGATCAAGTTTCAAAGCGGTTATGCCGCTAACGCTAAGGTCATTACCGCTATTGATCGGATGATAGACACTCTGTTGGGGATTAAACAATAATTTTTCTACCCATAGCGTTTTGATCAAATAAGCCTTATTTAACTTATTTTTTAAACTCTATTTATTTTAAAACTCATTAACGATAATGCTTAATAGCAATTATAAGCTATAAGCGAGAGGGTGTTTTGTAAAGTTTGTGTTATAATAACAACGAAATTTTAAGCGTAACTGATTAAAAGGAAAACAGATGAGACGGAGTTTTTTAAAGACGATTGGCTTGGGCGTGATAGCACTCTCTTTGGGTTTGTTAAACCCTTTGAGCGCGGCGAGTTACCCGCCCATTAAAAACACTAAAGTAGGCTTAGCCCTTTCTAGCCACCCGCTAGCTAGTGAGATCGGTCAAAAGGTTTTAGAAGATGGGGGTAATGCGATTGATGCGGCGGTAGCGATTGGCTTTGCTCTAGCGGTCGTCCATCCTGCAGCAGGCAATATTGGTGGTGGAGGTTTTGCGGTTATCCATTTGGCTAATGGTGAAAATGTTGCCTTAGATTTTAGAGAAAAAGCACCCTTAAAAGCCACTAAGAACATGTTTTTAGACAAGCAAGGCAATGTAGTCCCTAAACTCAGTGAATATGGCTATTTGGCGGCTGGGGTTCCTGGAACGGTGGCGGGCATGGAAGCGATGTTGAAAAAATACGGCACCAAAAAACTATCGCAACTCATTGATCCTGCCATTAAATTGGCTGAAAATGGTTATGCGATTTCACAAAGACAAGCAGAAACCTTAAAAGAAGCAAGGGAGCGGTTTTTAAAATACAGTTCTAGCAAAAAGTATTTTTTTAAAAAAGGACACCTTGATTATCAAGAAGGGGATTTGTTTGTCCAAAAAGATCTAGCCAAGACTTTGAATCAAATCAAAACGCTAGGTGCTAAAGGCTTTTATCAAGGGCAAGTCGCTGATCTTATTGAGAAAGATATGCAAAAAAATGGGGGGATTATCACTAAAGAGGATTTAGCCAGTTACAATGTGAAATGGCGCAAACCCGTGGTAGGGAGTTATCGTGGGTATAAGATCATTTCTATGTCACCACCAAGTTCGGGAGGCACGCATTTGATCCAGATTTTAAATGTCATGGAAAATGCGGATTTAAGCGCCCTTGGGTATGGGGCTTCTAAGAATATCCATATCGCTGCAGAAGCGATGCGTCAAGCTTATGCGGACAGGTCGGTTTATATGGGAGACGCTGATTTTGTTTCGGTGCCGGTGGATAAATTGATTAATAAGGCGTATGCCAAAAAGATTTTTGACACTATCCAGCCAGATACGGTTACGCCAAGCTCTCAAATCAAACCAGGAATGGGGCAGTTGCATGAAGGGAGCAACACCACGCATTATTCTGTAGCGGACAGGTGGGGGAATGCAGTCAGCGTTACTTACACCATTAACGCTTCTTATGGGAGCGCTGCTAGTATTGATGGGGCAGGATTTTTATTGAACAATGAAATGGATGATTTTTCCATAAAACCAGGAAACCCCAATCTCTATGGTTTAGTAGGGGGCGATGCGAATGCGATTGAAGCCAATAAGCGCCCTTTAAGCTCCATGTCGCCTACGATTGTGTTGAAAAACAATAAGGTTTTTTTGGTGGTGGGAAGCCCTGGAGGGTCTAGGATTATCACTACGGTGTTGCAAGTGATTTCTAATGTCATTGATTATAACATGAATATTTCTGAAGCGGTCTCAGCCCCAAGATTTCACATGCAATGGCTCCCTGATGAATTAAGGATTGAAAAGTTTGGCATGCCCGCTGATGTGAAAGATAACCTCACTAAAATGGGCTATCAAATCGTTACCAAGCCGGTCATGGGCGATGTGAATGCGATCCAAGTTTTGCCTAAAACTAAAGGGAGCGTTTTCTATGGGGCAACGGATCCAAGGAAAGAATTTTAATCCTATTTAGCCTTATTGTTTTGGGAGGGGGGACTTTTTTAGCGAGAAAATCTTAAAATTAGTTTTAAAATTCATAAAAATAGTGTAAAATTTCTCATTACAAGAGACGATATTAGACCTAAAATGGTGTATGCAGAATGGAGTTTGAGAATGTTTGCTGGTTCTAGAACGCATGCAATTTCTTTTTTAAGATTAATAGCTATTGGCATGATGTTTGATCTTATTAATAGCAGAGGAGTAACGATGGGATACGCAAGCAAGTTGACCTTGAAGATTTGTTTGGTAGGTTTGTGTTTGTTTAGCACTCTTGGTGCAGAACACCTTGAACAAAAAAGGAATTTTATTTATAAAGGGGAGGAAGCTTATAATAATAAGGAATATGAGCGGGCGGCTTCTTTTTATAAGAGCGCTATTAAAAATGGCGAACCGCTTGCTTATGTTCTTTTAGGGATCATGTATGAAAATGGTAGGGGTGTACCTAAAGATTACAAGAAAGCGGCTGAATATTTTCAAAAAGCGGTTGATAACGATATACCTAGAGGGTATAACAATTTAGGCGTGATGTATAAAGAGGGTAGGGGTGTGCCTAAAGATGAAAAGAAAGCCGTGGAATATTTTAGAATAGCTATAGAGAAGGGCTATACTAACGCTTATATCAACTTAGGCATCATGTATATGGAGGGTAGGGGCGTTCCAGGCAACTATGTGAAAGCGGCAGAATGCTTTAGAAAAGCGATGCATAAGGGTAATGTAGAAGCTTATATCCTTTTAGGGGATATTTATTATAGTGGGAATGATCAATTGGGTATTGAGCCAGACAAAGATAAGGCTATTGTCTATTATAAAATGGCGGCTGATATGAGTTCTTCTAGAGCTTATGAAGGGTTGTCAGAGTCTTATCGGTATGGGTTAGGCGTGGAAAAAGATAAACAAAAGGCTGAAGAATACATGCAAAAAGCGTGTGATTTTGACATTGATAAAAATTGTAAGAAAAAGAACACTTCAAGCCGATAATTCTCAAACTTGGGCTTGATTCAAGGATTTTTTTATTTTGTGCTAAGTGGCGTGTTTTTTGAACAATTGATTTGAAGCGATAGATTAAAGA
Source organism: Helicobacter pylori (assembly GCF_002832345.1). Lineage (GTDB taxonomy): Bacteria > Campylobacterota > Campylobacteria > Campylobacterales > Helicobacteraceae > Helicobacter > Helicobacter pylori_CP. The sequence continues at coordinate 61,338 of NZ_PHLZ01000003.1, read as the reverse complement.
TATTGCATTTTTCATGGCTAAGTGGCTTCCTACCAAAAACTTTAGCCAAAAAACATTACTTGCTATAACTTTGCTTTGTTTGTCTCGCCTAAATATTCTCTTAACAAACCCCTAAATTCACCAACTCCAAACAATAGCGAGCGGGTTCTAAAAAAGATTGATTTCTTGTATCGCTACACTGCGTGGGTGTGAAGGCGTGGATAAATCTTTAGCGAAATAAATCTCACCTTTTTCATCCACTAAATTATAATTTTTTAAAAAATTAAAATGTTCTTTTTGAGATAACTCTTTGATTTGTTCTTTTAAGATAAGTTGGGCTTGAGCTTGTCCTTTTTGTTTAAAAACATTCTTAATCGTTCGCATTAAATCTTTTAATGGTTTAGCATAAATGGGCAAAAGCGTTCGTAAGATTTTAAAACCAGGAGAGAACGCTTTATTTTTGGTGTAGCTTAAAACATACTCATGGGTAATATTGATGTGTTTAGCGTTAGACCTTGTGGCTTGTTTGGTGATAAAAGTGCCTAAAAAATTGCGTGTTCCAAAAATTTCATTGGCAATGATTTTAACTTCAGCCATTTTATTATCATCTATAGAAATAAAAAGACAACCACTTTGTTTTAACGCAGCTTTTGCTAAAATCAAATGTTCTTTAATCCATTTTTCATAGTCAGCATGAGCGTCTTCATATTCAAAGTTAGAACTCTTAGTGTTATAAGGGGGGTCTATATAGATAGTTTGGATGCTTTCTTTTTCTATTCTTTTCAAACACTCCAAAGCTTCCATGATAAAAACTTTATGCAAGATGATTTTCCCAAGAAAAACGACCAAACTTGAGATTAAAAAGATTGATAAGCTCTTGTTCTTTTAAATCAATGGGTTTCATTTTAAAATCAAATTCTTTGATTAATTGACTTTGAAAGGATACTTGTTTGATTTCTAAAAATTCATCGCTTGAGCTTCTTTTGGCATCAAGGCCAAAAATCCTAAAGACTGATTTAAAAATTGCATATCTGACCCTTGATTAAACTCTGTCAATATTATAGCTTGTTTCAAACGCCAGCCATTATAAAAAAGTTTTGTATTATAATTTGATGGATTTCTATGGATTAAGGTGTTTGGATTGAGTTTAGCCGATATTATTTTAGAGCGTTTTAAAGATTTTATGAGAGAACAGCCTGAGCCTTACAAGTTTTTGTAGGTTTTTTACGCGCAAGAAAAAGAACGCTTCTTAAACCATAAAATAAACGATTATGTCAAGCAAAATAAAAGCAAGGAAGAGGCTAGTATTTTGGCCAGACAAGGCTTTGTCAGTGCGGTTGGAAGAGCGTTAGAAAAAATCATAGAACTTTTATTGAAAGATTTTTGTATTAAAAACAATGTCAAAATGACGAACGATAAGATCTTAAGGGCTAAGCACATTAATGGCGAGTTGGATAGAGTCAAACGGGCTTTATTGGTGCATTTTGGAGAGTATAGCGTTTTGCCTGATGGAGATATTATTCTTTATCAAACCAACAAGGACAATATCAAAATTCTAGCGATTTTATCGGTAAAAAATTCGTTTAGAGAGCGTTTTACAGAGACGCCTTATTGGAAATTAAAGCTTTTGCAATCGCCTGTAACTTCTCACATTAAAGTTTTCATGATAACGCCGGATAACGATGATGAAATCAGTTTTAAAGACAAGCCCAAAAAAGCTAGGATCGTCATGGAGCATGAATTAGACGGCCTTTATTTAGCCAAAAGCCATTTTGATCAAAGCTCTAAAATCAAGGGCATAGAAAATTTAATAGAAGATTTAAAAAGGCTTTTATGAAACCTTATTTCAGTTTAGAAAAATTGGATTTATACCATGGCGATGCGAGCGTTTTAGAGACTTTTGAAAAAGGTTTTTATGATTTGTGCGTTACTTCACCGCCCTATAATTTGAGTATTGAATACCAAGGGAGTAATGATTTTAGGGCTTATGATGATTATTTGAATTGGTGTAAAAATTGGCTTAAAAATTGTTATTTTTGGGGTAAGGAGTAGGCGAGATTGTGCTTGAATGTCCCTTTAGATACGAATAAACATGGCAAGCAAAGTTTAGGGGCTGATATTACTATAGTGGCTAAAGAATGCGGTTGGAAATACCAAAATACGATCATTTGGAATGAAAGCAATATCTCAAGACGCACCGCTTGGGGGAGTTGGCTGCAAGCTAGCGCGCCCTATGCGATCGCTCCTGTGGAATTGATTGTTGTTTTTTATAAAAACGAATACAAACGAAAAAAACAAACTTCTACGATGAGTAGAGAGGAATTTTTACTCTACACGAACGGGCTTTGGAATTTTAGCGGAGAGTCTAAAAAACGCTTAAAGCACCCAGCCCCATTCCCAAGGGAATTACCCAGGCGTTGCATCCAATTGTTTTCTTTTTTGGAAGACACGATTTTTGATCCTTTTAGCGGCTCTGGCACGACTATTTTAGAGGCTAATGCTTTAGGGCGTTTTAGCGTGGGTTTAGAGATTGAAAAAGAATATTGCGAATTGTCTAAAAAGCGTATTTTAGAGAGTTTGTCGTTAGTGTGAGCGTTTTAAAAACCTTTGAGGGTTAAAATAGTGTAAAATAGTAAAGATTTTAAAACTCAAAAAGGATTGATAATGAATTTATTTGAAAAAATGACTGACCAATTGCATGAGACTTTAGACAGCGCGATTGCTCTAGCCTTACACCATAAGAATGCTGAAGTAACGCCCTTACATGCACTTTTTGCCATGCTTAATAACTCCCAAGGCATTCTCATTCAAGCCTTACAAAAAATGCCTGTGGATATTGAAGCTTTAAAACTTAGCGTTCAAAGCGAGCTGAATAAGTTCGCTAAAGTTTCACAAATCAGCAAGCAAAATATCCAATTAAACCAAGCTTTAATCCAAAGTTTAGAAAACGCTCAAGGCTTGATGGCTAAAAGGGGCGATTCTTTCATCGCTACCGATGTGTATCTTTTGGCGAATATGAGCCTTTTTGAAAGCGTTTTAAAGCCCTATTTAGACACTAAGGAATTGCAAAAAACTTTAGAATCTTTAAGAAAAGGCAAGACTATCCAGGATAAAAACGACGATTCCAATTTAGAAAGTTTAGAAAAATTTGGCATTGATTTGACGCAAAAAGCCCTAGAAAATAAGCTGGATCCCGTGATCGGAAGAGATGAAGAAATCATTCGCATGATGCAAATTTTGATTAGAAAAACAAAAAATAACCCTATTTTACTAGGCGAGCCTGGAGTGGGGAAAACGGCTGTTGTGGAGGGGTTAGCTCAACGCATTGTGAATAAGGAGGTGCCTAAAACGCTTTTAAACAAACGAGTTATCGCTTTAGATTTGAGCTTGTTGGTGGCTGGGGCGAAATACAGAGGCGAGTTTGAAGAGCGCCTGAAAAAGGTGATTGAAGAAGTTAAAAAAAGCGCGAATGTGATTTTATTCATTGATGAAATCCACACGATTGTAGGGGCTGGGGCTAGTGAGGGGGGCATGGATGCGGCTAATATTTTAAAACCCGCACTCGCTAGGGGGGAATTGCACACGATTGGAGCGACCACTCTAAAAGAATACCGCAAGTATTTTGAAAAAGACATGGCGCTACAAAGGCGTTTCCAACCTATTTTACTCAATGAGCCTAGCATCAATGAAGCTTTACAGATTTTAAGGGGGTTGAAAGAAACTTTAGAAACGCACCATAATATCACCATCAATGACTCCGCGCTCATAGCGAGCGCTAAACTCTCTAGCCGTTATATCACCGACAGGTTTTTACCCGATAAAGCGATTGATTTGATTGATGAGGGGGCGGCTCAATTAAAAATGCAAATGGAATCAGAGCCGGCCAAACTTTCTAGCGTGAAGCGTTCCATTCAAAGACTGGAAATGGAAAAACAAGCCCTTGAAATGGAAAAAAAAGAGAGCAACCACAAACGCATGCAAGAAATCCTTAAAGAATTGAGCGATTTGAAAGAAGAAAAGATCCAATTAGAAGCGCAATTTGAAAACGAAAAAGAAGTGTTTAAAGAAATTTCACGCTTGAAAATGGAAATGGAAAATTTGAAAAAAGAGGCTGAGAGGTTTAAACGCAATGGAGATTACCAGCAAGCGGGTGAAATTGAATACTCTAAAATCCCTGAAAATAAAAAGAAAGAAGAGGAATTGCAGCATAAATGGGAAGCGATGCAACAAAACGGGGCGTTATTGCAAAACGCTTTAACCGAAAACAACATCGCTGAGATCGTGAGCCAATGGACGCACATCCCGGTCCAAAAAATGCTCCAAAGCGAAAAAAATAGGGTTTTAAACATTGAAAGCGAATTGCAAAAAAGGGTGGTGGGGCAAGAAAAAGCGCTCAAAGCGATCGCTAAAGCGATTAAAAGGAATAAGGCTGGGCTTAGCGATAGCAATAAACCCATAGGGAGTTTCCTCTTTTTAGGGCCAACAGGCGTGGGTAAAACTGAGAGCGCTAAAGCCTTGGCGCAATTCTTGTTTGATAGCGATAAAAATCTTATAAGAATTGACATGAGCGAATATTTGGAAAAGCACTCTATAAGCCGTCTTATTGGGGCCGCTCCTGGGTATGTGGGCTATGAAGAAGGCGGGCAATTGACCGAAGCGGTGCGCAGAAAGCCTTATAGCGTGGTGTTATTAGATGAAGTGGAAAAAGCCCATCCGGATGTGTTTAACCTCTTGTTGCAGGTTTTAGATGAGGGGCATTTAACCGATAGTAAGGGCGTGAGGGTGGATTTCAAAAACACGATTTTGATTTTAACCAGCAATGTGGCTAGCGGCGCGCTTTTAGAAGAAAGTTTGAGTGAAGCCGACAAACAAAAAGCGATCAAAGAGAGTTTGAGGCAATTTTTCAAGCCGGAATTTTTAAACCGCTTAGATGAAATCATCTCCTTTAACGCCCTAGATAGTCATGCTATCATTAATATCGTGGGGATACTCTTTGAAAACATTCAAAAAAAAGCGCTTGAAAGGGGCATTAATATAACCCTAGACGAAAAGGCAAAAGAATTGATCGCTGAAGCGGGATTTGACAGATTTTATGGTGCTAGACCCTTAAAGCGCGCACTCTATGAAATGGTAGAAGACAAGCTCGCTGAACTCATTTTAGAGGATAAAATTAAAGAGAATGACAGCGTGGCATTTGTGGTAGAGAATAACGAGATTGTGCCTAAGATTAAGTGAAGTTTTGTTATCCTAAAAAACAAGAAATGGTTATTTTTGAAAAAGGATTGAATGATGTTTGATAACATGCTTGTTAACCTCTTTGACACAGCGCCTCTTTTAACTTCGCTTCTAGCTGGGATTTTAACTTTTTTAAGCCCTTGCGTGTTGCCTTTGATCCCGGCGTATATGTCTTATATTTCTCAAATTTCTTTAGAGGATATTAAAGATGGTAAGGCTAAAAGGGTTTCGGTTTTTTTAAAATCCTTGATGTTTGTGGTAGGGTTTTCGCTCGTGTTTTTGGGCGTGGGCATGTCTATGGCCAAGCTTATCCATAGCTTTTCGTTTGCCTGGGTGAACTATATCGCTGGGGGGATTGTGATCCTTTTTGGTTTGCATTTTTTGGGCGTGTTTCGTTTTTCATTTTTGTATAAAACTCAAAGCGTTCGTTTAGCGAGCAAATCTAATAGCATGCAACGCTTTTACCCCTTTCTTTTGGGCATGAGTTTCGCTTTGGGCTGGACGCCATGCATTGGGCCGATATTCACTTCTATAGTGATCATGAGCGCAAGTAAGGACACTTATGGTCTAATCCTTATGGTGGTGTTTGTAATGGGCTTGGCGATCCCTTTTTTATTGGTGGCTTTAATGCTAGAAAGAGCGCTTTTATTTTTAAAATCCTTAAAGAAATACAACCGCGCGATTGAAATTGTTTCGGGGTTGGTGCTTATTTTAATGGGGATATTGATCATGACAAATTCTTTAGAAAGCCTGACTAACTTTTTACAAAATTAGGAGGGTTTGATGCTGTTAAAAAACGCTTCGTTTTATGATGATGAGATTTTAAAAAGAGCGGACATTCGCTTAAAAGATTCCCTCATTACAGAGATTGAAGAAAACTTAAGCCCTATTAATAATGAAGAAGTGGTTGAGTGTGGGGATTTATTCGTGCTACCAAGCTTCATTGATTTGAGCGTTACTGATTTAGAGGGTTATGAAAATTTAAAACAAAAGGCTTTTAAAGGGGGGGTAGGGTTACTCAATGTTTTCAATGGCGATCAAAGCGATATTAAAAATATCATGGCGCTCAAAAACAACCAACTAGCCGACATCGCCACGCTTAAAAATAAAGGGGGGGAAATTTTAATCGTGCCATCTGATGCTTTTTTAGAACTCATCAGCCACTACGCCAAATCCTACAACTTGCCTCTTTTAATTTCTTTAGAAAATTCTTTTGAAACCCTAAATAGTGGGGCATTAGCCTATGAATTGGGGCAGAATTTTGTAGACAATGCGTTTGAAAACACGCGCTTGGTGCGTTTCATGGAAGTTTCTAGAGCGTTACAAATCCCCATGCTTTTAGATAAAGTGAGTAGCATCGCCACGCTCAAACTCATCAAAGCCTTTAACGATTTAGGGGCGCGTTTACAAGCCCAAACGCCCTTAAGCCATTTAGTTTTAGATGAGAGCGTGTATGAAGATTATGAGCCACGATTTAAAATCGCTCCTCCTTTAAGGGATAAGGAAGGTCAAAACGCCCTAAAAGAAGCCTTAAAAAATAACGAAATCGCCATGCTCACAAGCCTTCATGCTTCTAAAAATTCTAACGCGCAGCTTTTTGAAGAAAGCGCTTTTGGGTGTGAGAGCATAGAGGACGCTTTTAGCGTGGCTTACACTTTTTTAGTTCAAAAAAAGGTTATCAGCCTCCAACAGCTCATTAAAGTCATGGCGATTAACCAAGCGAAGTTTTTAAAACTCAATGCAGGCGAGGTTAAAGAAAACCAATTAGCCAATTTGATGATTGTAGATTTAAACGCTCAAACAAGAGTGAGTAATCAAAATTCGCCCTTTTATGGTTTAGAATTATACGGCGAAGTTCAAAGAATGATTTTAAATGGGCAAACCACATTTATTAAGGAGAATGCATGCAAGAAATCATAGGAGCGTCTTTAGTTTTTTTATGCAATGAAAAATGCGAAGTGTTAGAAGATTATGGCGTAGTCTTTGATGAAAAGATTGTTGAAATAGGCGATTATCAAAGTTTAACGCTTAAATACCCCCACTTAAAGGCGCAGTTTTTTGAAAATTCCGTTCTGTTGCCCGCTTTTATCAACGCACACACCCATTTTGAATTTTCCAACAACAAGGCGAGTTTTGATTACGGGAGTTTTTCTGGCTGGTTAGGGAGCGTGTTAAACAATGGGGGGGCGATTTTAGAAAATTGCCAAGGGGCTATTCAAAACGCCATCAGCACGCAATTAAAAAGCGGGGTGGGGAGCGTGGGAGCGATTTCTAACCACCTGATAGAAGTTAATTTGTTAAAAGAAAGCCCCTTGAGTGCTGTCGTGTTTTTAGAGTTTTTAGGGAGCAGTTATTCTTTAGAAAAACTAAAAGCGTTTGAGGCCAAATTTAAAGAGCTAAAAGATTTAGAAGACAAAAAGCTTAAAGCCGCTCTCGCTGTGCATGCCCCTTATTCGGTTCAAAAAGACATGGCTTTAAGCGTCATCCAATTAGCCAAAGATTCACAAAGCCTGCTTTCTACGCATTTTTTAGAATCGTTTGAAGAATTAGAATGGGTAGAAAACTCTAAAGGGTGGTTTGAAAATTTTTACCAGCATTTTTTAAAAGAGTCTAATTTCAAATCGCTCTATGAGGGCGCGAACGATTACATTGACATGTTTAAAGACACGCACACTTTATTCGTGCATAACCAGTTCGCTTCTTTGGAAGTGTTAAAAAGGGTTAAATCTCAAGTCAAAAACGCTTTTTTAATCACATGCCCCTTTTCTAACCGCTTATTGAGCGGGAAAGCGTTGGATTTAGAAAGAACTAAAGAAGCCGGTTTGAGCGTGAGCGTCGCCACTGATGGCTTGAGTTCTAACATTTCGCTGAGCCTTTTAGACGAATTAAGGGCGTTTTTGCTCACCCATAACATGCCGTTATTAGAATTAGCTAAGATCGCTCTTTTAGGGGCGACTAGGCATGGGGCTAAAGCTTTAGCTTTGAATAATGGCGAGATAGAAGCCAACAAAAGGGCGGATTTGAGCGTGTTTGGTTTTAATGAAAAATTCACCAAAGAGCAAGCGATTTTGCAATTTTTATTGCATGCTAAAGAAGTGGAGCGCTTGTTTTTAGGGGGGAAAAGGGTGATCTAATTTGTTTTAAAGACAGAATGCGTTAAAATGGGAAATCCAAATCAATTAAGGAAAGAGTCAATGAAATTAGTTTTAGCCAAGAATACAAGAAAATCAGACGCTAAGAGCGTGGAATTAGAGGATTTGTACCACAAATTTAGTGAAGATAGGCGTTCTATTTTCTATTTTGCCCCCACAAACGCCCATAAAGACATGCTCAAAGCGGTGGATTTTTTCAAAGAAAAAGGCCATACGGCTTATTTAGATGAGGTGAGGGTCAGCACTGATGAAAAAGATTTTCTTTATGAATTGCACATTATTTAAAGGCTTGTATTGAAAGTTTATATTGAAACCATGGGTTGTGCGATGAATTCTAGGGATAGCGAGCATTTATTGAGCGAGTTGTCCAAACTAGACTATAAAGAGACTAGCGACCCTAAAACAGCGGATTTGATTTTAATCAACACTTGTAGCGTGCGTGAAAAACCCGAACGGAAATTGTTTTCAGAAATCGGTCAATTCGCTAAAATCAAAAAACCCAACGCCAAAATTGGGGTTTGCGGGTGCACCGCAAGCCACATGGGAGCGGATATTTTGAAAAAAGCCCCGAGCGTGAGCTTTGTGTTAGGGGCTAGGAATGTGTCTAAAATCTCTCAAATCATCCATAAAGAAAAAGCGGTTGAAGTGGCGATTGATTATGATGAAAGCGCGTATGCGTTTGAATTTTTTGAAAAAAAGGCTCAAATCCGATCGTTACTAAACATCTCTATAGGCTGCGATAAGAAATGCGCTTATTGCATCGTCCCGCACACTAGGGGGAAAGAAATTTCTATCCCTATGGATTTGATTTTAAAAGAAGCTGAGAAATTGGCGGATAACGGCACTAAAGAGCTCATGCTTTTAGGGCAGAATGTGAATAATTACGGCGCGCGTTTCAGCAGCGAGCATGCGAAAGTGGATTTTAGCGATTTGTTGGATAAATTGAGCGAAATTCAAGGCATTGAAAGGATACGATTCACTTCGCCTCACCCCTTGCACATGAATGATGCATTTTTAGAGCGCTTTGCCAAAAACCCTAAAGTGTGTAAGAGTATCCACATGCCCTTACAGAGCGGATCTAGCGCAGTGTTAAAGATGATGCGAAGAGGTTATAGTAAAGAGTGGTTTTTAAATCGGGTGGAGAGGTTAAAAGCCTTAGTGCCTGAAGTGGGCATTAGCACGGATATTATCGTAGGCTTTCCTAATGAGAGCGATAAGGATTTTGAAGACACGATGGAAGTGCTAGAAAAAGTGCGCTTTGACACGCTCTATAGTTTCATTTACTCCCCACGCCCTTTCACTGAAGCGGGAGCTTGGAAAGAAAGAGTGCCCTTAGAAGTTTCATCTTCAAGGCTAGAGAGGTTGCAAAACAGGCACAAAGAAATTTTAGAAGAAAAAGCCAAGTTGGAAGTGGGTAAAACGCATGTGGTGTTGGTGGAAAACAGGCGTGAAATGGATGATCAAATCGTGGGTTTTGAAGGGCGCAGCGATACGGGGAAATTCATTGAAGTAGCGTGTAAAGAAAAAAGAAATCCGGGCGAGCTTGTAAAAGTGGAAATCATTTCTCACTCCAAAGGGCGCTTGATAGCGACCGCTAAAGGCGACTAATAAAAATAACCAATGAAGAGCGGGTTTAAAGGCGAGAATTGAGCTTAAAATTTTTCAGGAAAAATATCGTTTTAAAGGTTATCCCGCGCTTGGCGTTTAGAGTCCTTTGGTTGTTGCATAAAACTTGTAAAAACCGCTATTTTTTAGCTCAAAATTTAAAAGAAAAACCCTTTATTGTAAGCTGTTGGCATGGGGAGCTTGGGATGATTGGGTTTGCGTATTTAAGGCTTCAAAAACCTTCTGTTTATGTGATCGCCAGCCAGCATTTTGACGGCTCTATTGCGGCGGGTTTGTTTGAAAGCTTTGGTTTTAAAAACATTAGAGGTTCTAGCAAAAAAGGGGGGGTTAAGGTTTTGATAGAAGGGCTTAAGCGTTTGAAAGAAGGTTGCGATGTCGCTATCACTCCTGATGGCCCCAAAGGCCCACGACACAGCGTAGCGGATGGGGTGATCGCTTTAGCTCAAAAATCAGGCGTGGGGATTAGCGCTTGTCGGGTGGTTTGTAAAAACGCATGGCGGTTGAACACTTGGGATCAATTTGAAATCCCTAAGCCTTTTAGCGAAGTGCATTATTACATGCTAGAATCTGTGATTATCCCTAAAGAATGGGAGCTTTCAAAGGCTAAAGAATATTTAAAGACGCGCATGGATTCTGTTGGATTTGAAGAATTTCAAAGGGGTTTGGGTGCTTAAAGGGTTAAAAAAAGTGCTTAAAGAGAGGTTTTGCTCTCAAGTGTATATCTCTTTTAATGTGGATCACAATCTTTTATCCACTCAAGTCATAAGGATCAAAAACGATCGCATTAAAGAGAAATTTTTTAAAACTTTTGAGACTAAAGTGGAGACTAAAAATGGTGAAGTCCCTATTCAAGCCTTAAAAATCGCCAGAACTTATAGCCAAAAATACCCCTACACTTATTTCAGCGCGATGAGTAAAGCTAAAGAGGTTTTATGCGAAAAGCAGGCGTTTGAACAAATCAAACAAGAAAATCAAGATTATCATGCTTGCGAAGTCAATCAAAAGTATTGCGTTTATGTGGAATCTAAGGATTTTTTAAAGGATTTCAAGCGTTTTAAAATCCAGGATGTGGATTTTTTGTTTTCGCCTTTTAGCCTTATTTATGATTTTGTGCGCGATAATTTAGAAAATAAGCCGTTGTTGTATTTGCTTTTGGAGCGTTCAAGATTTTATTTTTTGATTGCGGATAAAAAAGAGATTTTTTTAGCCAAATCCGTGTTTTTAGAAGAACAACCTGAAGAGTTTATAGAGAGCAAAGAAGAAGATTCTATGGGAATGGATAATGAGGCTGTGGATTTGTTTTTGAGTGAAATCCAAGAAGATATTGACAGCCTTGAAGAAGCGATAGGCCTAGACAGCAGTAAGGATAATAGCGAAAAAATAACAGAGGACGCTTATAGTTTGATTGAAGGCATGACGAATATCCCCTTAATTGCAGGTGTTTTGCAAGAGGGATTGCGCAGCGTCTATCATTCTAGAGAGATAGACTTTGTAGAAAAAGTGGTTGTTTTAGACAGCTGTCAAATCCACCACAAAGCGTTAATGCATTTGCAAGAAACTTTGATGATAGAAGTGGATAGGCTTGATTTTTCTTTAGTGGAGCACTTGAACATTTTAGCGCGCATGGAGAATGAAAAGCATGCGTTTTAGCTATATTGAGCCAAGAGCGAAATACCTTATCAGCAAGCTTTCTAAAATTTGGGTTTTTTACATTTTTTTATCTTTTGTGGTAATAGGGGGGTTAGTGTGGTTTATGCACAACGCTATTAAAAGCACTCAAGACAACGCGTCTAGTTTGACGATCCAAGAAAGGCTCTACCGCCATGAAATCAGCCGCTTGCAGGTTAAGACTGATGAAACCTTAAAACTCATTAAAGAAGCCAAAAAGCGTTTGAATTACAACGATGATATACGAGATGTTTTGCAAGGGCTTTTGAATATTGTGCCGGATTCCATCACTATTAATAGCATTGAAATAGACCAGCAAAGCGTGGTGGTTAGTGGTAAAACCCCTTCTAAAGAAGCTTTTTATTTTTTGTTTCAAAACAAACTAAACCCCATGTTTGATTATTCTAGGGCGGAATTTTTCCCCTTAAGCGATGGGTGGTTTAATTTTGTCTCCACCAACTTTTCTAATTCCTTATTGATAAAAAACCCGGAGTCTATTAAATGAAGCCATTGCATTTTTCACACTTAGACAGAGAGCAATCAGGCGATGTGGGGTTTATCATCAAAAACCTTGTTTTTTTAGGGGTTTTTTCCTTATTTGGTTGGTTGAATACCGAGTATTTTCTATGGCCTAACATGCTGGAACTAAAAAAAATCCTTTTAGAAGAAAATCGTAAAAAAAGCGTTTTAGAATACGCGCAAAGGCATTTTGAAACAGCCTTAACCAATTACCGCAATCAAAAAGAAACAAGCGAATCCTTGTTAAAGATTTTTAATGATGAAGAGTCCAGGCGGATTTTAGAAAAGATTTTAAAAAAATGTTTTGATGCCTATAAAATCAAACCCTTGCTCTCTCAAAACCCCCTTCAAAAAACCCAATTTTTTATCATGGCCAGAGCGAGCGAATTAGAAAAGACCTATCTTTTTTTCACCTTAATCAACAAGTATTTACCGAGCGCTCAAAGCCAATTGCCCTTAAAAATTTCTAAAGATGATGAAGGGTTGTTGGTGCAATTTAGCGTGAGTATTGATCTCCAATAGGATAGGGGTAGTTTAATGCAAGATTTTGATTTTAGTTTTAACCCTAAGGCATGCGAGGGTTGTGGGGCAAAGTGTTGCGTGGGGGAAAGCGGGTATATTTTTTTAAATATCCAAGAAATGCAAAAAATTAGCGCTTTTTTAAAATTAGAATTAGAAGAATTTAGTCAAAAATACGTTAAAAAGGTAGGGTATAAGTTCTCTTTATTAGAAAAAGACGCTAAAGAGTTGGGTTTGGCGTGCGTGTTTTTGGATTTAGAAACCAAAAAATGCCAGATTTATAGCGTGCGCCCTAAACAATGCCAGACTTTTCCTTTTTGGGAGAGCGTGAAAACTTTCTCTAAAGAGCAAAAAGAAGCTTTTTGTCAAAGCTGTCCGGGCATTACACCAAAAACCAAAGAAACTAAAGTGCGCTAAAATTCATTATAGTGACACAAAAAGGAAATAAAATAATGGATATTCAAACAAAGAAAAGATTTTTAGCAAATATATTGCTTTTTAGCTTGTTTTCTTGCCTTAAGGCTGAAACCCTTTCAGAAGACCATCAAATCCTGTTGAGTTCAGACGCTTTCCATAGAGGGGATTTTGCCGCCGCTCAAAAAGGCTATATGAATCTCTATAAGCAAACCAATAAGGTGGTGTATGCTAAAGAAGCGGCCATTTCAGCAGCGAGCTTAGGGGACATTAAAACCGCTATGTATTTAGCCATGCTCTATCGAAAAATCACCAATAATCGTAACGATGTTTCTATCAATAAGATTTTAGTGGATGGCTATGCGCAAATGGGGCAGATTGATAAGGCGATTGAATTGCTGCATAAAATCCGTAAAGAAGAAAAGACCATAGCCACAGACAATGTGTTAGGGACTTTGTATTTGACTCAAAAGCGTTTGGATAAGGCTTTCCCGCTATTGAATAAGTTTTATAACCAAGTGCATGATGAAGACAGCCTAGAAAAACTCATTACGATCTATTTTTTGCAAAATCGTAAAAAAGAGGGCTTGGATTTGTTGCAATCTCATATAGACAGGTATGGTTGCTCAGAACAATTGTGCCAAAAAGCGCTCAACACTTTCACGCAATTTAACGAGCTTGATTTGGCTAAAACGACTTTCGCTCGTTTGTATGAAAAAAACCCTATTGTTCAAAACGCCCAATTTTACATAGGGGTATTAATCTTGTTAAAAGAGTTTGATAAGGCCCAGAAAATCGCAGAATTATTCCCTTTTGACAGGCGTTTGTTGTTGGATTTATACACCGCGCAAAAAAAATTCAATCAAGCTTCCAAACAAGCTTCTTTGATCTATCAAGAAAAAAAAGACCCTAAATTCTTAGGATTAGAGGCGATTTATCATTATGAAAGCTTGAGCGCGAAAAATAAAAAACTCACCAAAGAAGAGATGTTGCCTATCATTCAAAAATTAGAGCAAGCCACCAAAGAGCGCCAAGCATGGCTTGCTAAAACTAAAGATAAAGAAGACGCGCAAGACGCTTTCTTTTATAATTTTTTAGGGTATTCCTTAATAGATTATGACATGGATATTAAAAGGGGCATGGATTTTGTGAGGAAAGCCTTAGCGTTGGATTCTGGATCAGTGCTTTATTTGGATTCTTTAGCATGGGGTTATTACAAATTAGGGAATTGTTTGGAGGCTAAAAAAATCTTTTCTAGCATCGCTAAAGAGTCTATCCAAGCCGAACCTGAATTGAAAGAACACAATAAGATCATTCAAGAATGCAAGAAATAGGGATTTTAGAAAATTTACAAAAAAGCTTAGCCTTAAAAGAGGGCATGCTTTCTTATGAAATGCTGGGTAAAAGCCTGTCGTATAACCCTTACTTGCCTAGAGTCATTCCTCAAACTAAAGATTGTGTTTTTGTAACCCCTGATGAGGTTTTAGAAACGCTTTTGAAAGAAAACACCCACACCGATTGCGTCATTGTCAATTTCAAAGGATTATACGAAATAGGCGTGCCAAGCGTGTTTGATTTAGAAGTTTTAGGGTTGTTGCGCCGCCATGCGAGTTCTTTGATTGTCCATGAGGATCTTTTCATCAGCCATTACCAGCTTTTAGAATCGCTTGTTCAAGGCTCTGATGGGGTCATTTTAGATGAAGAGCTTTTAAAAGAAGATCTAAAAGGTATGATAGATTTCGCTTGGCGTTTGGGCTTGAGCGTGTTTGTAGAAACCCGCAAGCCAGATTACACTCATTTAAAAGATTTAGGGGTTTTAGGCGTGCTAGAAATTAGCCCCCATTCTTATAATCAAAAAAAAATAGTCTTTTTAGATTGAATTTTAAGCTAATTTAGAGTAAAAATCGTATTCAAACTTTTTAAAAGGAGTGAGTCATGTCATTATTGGTGAATGATGAATGCATTGCATGCGATGCTTGCAGAGAAGAATGCCCTAGTGAGGCGATTGAAGAGGGCGATCCTATTTATAATATTGACCCAGACAGATGCACGGAGTGTTACGGGTATTCTGATGAGCCAAGTTGCGTGAGCGTATGCCCTGTAGATGCGATTTTGCCGGATCCTAACAATGCAGAGAGCACAGAGGAATTGAAATACAAATACGAAAGCTTACAAGAGCGAGATTAAAGGCTAGCAATGGCTAAAATCACAACCGTGATTGATATAGGCTCTAATTCAGTGCGTTTGGCTGTCTTTAAAAAGACGAGCCAGTTTGGGTTTTACTTGCTTTTTGAGACTAAGTCCAAGGTTAGGATTTCAGAGGGCTGTTATGCGTTTAATGGAATCTTGCAAGAAATCCCCATGCAAAGAGCCGTTAAAGCCTTGAGCGAATTTAAAGAAATCGCTCTCAAATACAAAAGCAAAAAAATCTTGTGCGTGGCGACCTCAGCGGTGCGCGATGCCCCTAATCGGTTAGAGTTTGTAGCGAGGGTGAAAAAGGCTTGCGGTTTGCAAATCAAAATCATTGATGGGCAAAAAGAAGCGCTCTATGGCGGGATCGCGTGCGCGAATTTGTTGCATAAAAATTCAGGGATCACGATAGATATTGGAGGGGGTAGCACCGAGTGCGCGTTAATTGAAAAAGGCAAGATTAAGGACTTAATCTCGCTTGATGTTGGGACGATTCGCATTAAAGAAATGTTTTTAGACAAAGACTTAGATGTCAAATTGGCTAAAGCCTTTATCCAAAAAGAGGTTTCTAAACTGCCTTTTAAGCACAAAAACGCCTTTGGGGTGGGGGGGACGATCAGAGCGTTGAGTAAGGTATTGATGAAACGCTTTGATTACCCTATTGATTCTTTGCATGGTTATGAAATAGATGCACATAAAAATTTAGCGTTCATTGAAAAGATTGTCATGCTCAAAGAAGATCAATTACGGCTTTTGGGGGTGAATGAAGAGCGTTTGGATAGTATCAGGAGCGGAGCGTTGATTCTATCAGTCGTTTTGGAGCATTTAAAAACTTCTTTAATGATCACTAGTGGGGTGGGGGTGAGAGAAGGCGTGTTTTTGAGCGATTTATTGCGCCACCATTACCATAAATTCCCCCCCAATATCAACCCCTCTCTCATCTCTTTAAAAGATCGCTTTTTACCCCATGAAAAGCACAGTCAAAAGGTCAAAAAAGAATGCGTGAAATTGTTTGAAGCCTTATCGCCCTTGCATAAAATAGATGAAAAATACCTTTTCCATTTAAAGATTGCGGGGGAATTAGCGAGCATGGGTAAGATTTTAAGCGTCTATTTAGCCCACAAGCACAGCGCGTATTTCATTTTAAACGCTTTGAGTTATGGCTTTAGCCACCAGGATAGAGCGATCATTTGCTTATTAGCCCAATTCAGCCATAAAAAAATCCCTAAAGACAACACTATCGCCCACATGAGCGCGATGATGCCAAGCCTTTTAACCTTACAATGGCTGAGTTTTATCCTTTCTCTAGCCGAAAATTTGTGCCTGACAGACAGCCATCATCTAAAATACACGCTAGAAAAAAACAAGCTTGTGATCCATTCTAACGATACGCTTTACCTAGCTAAAGAGATGCTCCCCAAACTCGTTAAGCCCATTCCTTTGACGATAGAGTTTGCTTGAAAATAGCGATTGTCAGGCTTTCAGCGCTCGGAGATATTATCGTGAGCGCGGTGTTTTTAGTGCTGATTAAAGAGCGTTTCGCTGACGCTCAAATAGAATGGTTCGTGGATGAAAGATTTGGCGCGATTTTAGAGCATTCCCCCTATATTGATAAATTACACCCCATCGCTTTAAAAAGTACGCTTACAACCTTTAACCCTTTGAAGATTTTCAAACTTTTTAAATCTTTAAGGGCTTATGAATACGATATAATCATTGACATGCAAGGCCTAGTCAAATCCGCCCTCATCACGCAAATGTTAAAAGCCCCTAAAAAAGTCGGCTTTGATTACGCTTCGGCTAGAGAGGGTTTGAGCGCGTTTTTTTACTCGCAAAAAGTTTCTATAGCTTATGATGAGCCTGTTTTAAAGCGTAATTTCACGCTCCTTTCTCAAGCCCTAAACTTGCCAGAAAAAGAAATTTCAGAGAGTTTAAACTCTAGATTTAAAGTGTTTTCTTACCAAGATTCTCCAAAAATCAATGCGTTAAATTTGAATCAAAATAAACCAAAAATCCTTTTTGTTTTAGAAACTTCTAAAATCAATAAAACTTACCCCACAGAGCGTTTTAAAGAGCTGGCGTTAGCGTTAGAAAATTTTCAAATTTGCTTGTTATGGCATGCTGATGAAGATAAGGCTAATGCGCTTTATGGCGCTTTAAAAAACCAATGCGATGTGTTATTGCTCCCCAAACTCACTTTAAACGAGGTTAAGGCGTTGCTTTTTAAAATGGATTTGATCATTGGGGGCGATACGGGTATTACGCATTTAGCATGGGCGTTGCAAAAAGCTAGCATCACCCTTTATGGCAACACGCCCATGGAGCGTTTTAAATTAGAAAGCCCGATCAACGTTTCGCTCACCGGTAATTCAAACGCCAACTACCATAAAAAGGATTTTTCTATCCAAAATATAGAGCCTAAAAAAATTAAAGAATGCGTTTTAAATATCTTAAAGGAAAAAGAATGACTTATAAAGAACGACTCATACACGAAAAAATATTGAACCAAGACGACAAGGGTTTGAAAACGGAATTACGCATTTTGAGTATTTTTATCGTGGAATCTTTAGTGAATATTTTGGGGTTTATTTTAGCCAAAATGCCCCATTTGTGGTTTTTAAGGTGCATTAAATCGGTAGCGTGGCTCATGAAAACTTTTGATAGACGTCGTTATTTTGACGCTAAAGCCAATTTGGATTTTGTGTTTGGGGATTCTAAAAGCGAAGAAGAGAAAAAAAGGATTATTAAAAAGGGTTATGAAAATTTTGCTTTCATTATTTTAGAAACCATCAGGGTGATCTTTATCCCTAAAGATGAATACGACTCTCGTTTCACGCTCATCAATGAAGAAAACATATGGAAGTCTTTAAACAAGGAAGGCCAAGCGATCACTTTATGCATGCATTTTGGCTATTGGGAAGCGGTAGGCACGACTTTGGCGCAATATTATAAGGACTATGGTAGGGGGTGCTTGGGGCGTTTGACTAAATTCGCTCCCATCAATCACATGATTATGAGTAGGCGAGAAGCGTTTGGGGTGCGTTTTGTCAATAAAGTGGGAGCGATGAAAGAACTCATTAAAATGTATAATCAAGGCAATGGCCTTGTGGGGATTTTAGTGGATCAAAATGTTGCGCCTAAAGATGGGGTGGTGGTGAAATTCTTCAATAAAGACGCTACGCACACCACGATCGCTTCTATTTTATCGCGCCGTTACAATATAGACATCCAGCCGGTATTCATTGATTTTAATGACGATTATTCGCATTACACAGCGACCTATTACGAAAGTATCCGCTCTCAAATCACCGATAACGCTGAAAACGATATTTTAGAATGCACGCAAGCCCAAGCGAGTTTGTGCGAAGAAGTGATTAGAAACCACCCAGAAAGTTATTTTTGGTTCCACAGGCGTTTTAAAAGCACCCACCCTGAAATTTATCAAAGATAGGGTTTTGTTTTAATGAAAAATTAAAAACTAAAGCCTTATTTGAAGAAAAACTTTTATTGATGGTAAAAAACGCTTTTTAGTATTTTTGCATTCCATCATTCAATGAGAGCGGGAGTGGTATTTCTCCAAAAATTCTTTTTTAAAACTCAAAAACCGCTTTTCTAAAATGGCGTTTCTGGCGTTTTTAACCAACTCTAAATAAAAATGCAAATTGTGCAAGCTGGCTAAACGAGCGTAGGTGAGTTCTTTAGCCCTAAAGAGATGGTGCAAATAGGCTTTAGAATAGCGTTTGCAAGCATAACAAGCGCAATTTTCTTCAATAGGGGTATCATCCAATTTATAGGGCGCGTTTTTGATAGAAATCTTGCCAAAATGCGTGAAAAGGGTGGCGTTTCTGGCGTTTCTGGTGGGCATCACGCAATCAAACATATCCACCCCTAAACTGATAGCGTCTAGGATATTTTCAGGCGTGCCTACGCCCATTAAGTAGCGAGGCTTGTCTTTGGGGAGCAAGGGGGCGGTGTGCGCGATCGTTTCTAGCATTTCATCAGCGCTTTCCCCCACCGCTAAACCGCCTATAGCGTAGCCATCAAAACCTCTATGCGTTAATCCCACGCTAAGGCTTCGCATTTTCAAATGCGTGCCGCCCTGGATAATGGCAAAAAGGTTGTTGTTGGGGCGGTTTTTTTCTTTGTGGTATTCTAGGCTGAGATTCGCCCATTTGGCGCTTCTTTTAATGGATTCTTCAAGGCGTTTTAAGGGAGCGGGCAAGCCCACTAAATCGTCTAAAACCATCATAATATCGCTATTCAAAGAATATTGAATATCCAAAACTTTAGTGGGCGTGAATAAATGCTTGCTCCCATCAATATGGGATTTAAAAATAATCCCGTCTTCTTGCAATTTGACATTGCCGCTCAAACTAAAGGCTTGAAACCCTCCGCTATCGGTTAAAAAACTCCCTTGAAATTGAGCGAAACGATGCAAGCCTCCTAATTGTTCAACCACTTCCTCACCCGGCCTTAAATACATGTGATAGGTGTTGGCTAAAATGAGTTTAGCGCCTAAAATTTCTTGCATATCCATAGCGTCTAAAGATTTGATGCAGCCTTGCGTGCCTACTGGCATAAAAATGGGTGTCTCTACTTGAGAATGGGCTAAATTTAAAAGACCAGCTCGCGCGTGTTTGTCAGTCGCTTGGAGTTGAAAATCCATCGTTTAAGCCTTAATCTTGGATATAATGGCGTAATCATTTTTTAGGAAGTTTGGAATTGAAAAAAATCGCCCTTATTTTAGATGGCATTGTAGCAAAAAATTTTTTAGACTTGGTGCTAAGGCATTATTCTAATCATAATTTTTATATAGTGGTTGTCAAAAATGAGAGCCTTATCCCTAAAAACTACCCGAGCACTTTCGCTTTTCATTGTTTTGATGCGACTTCTAGTTTCAGGCTTTTGCAAGTGTTAAACGATGAGGTGAGCGACGCGTTTTTAATCATACAAGATTTTAAAGAACAGCGCATCATTCATAAAATCATTCAAACCCATTTCAAACGCATGCGCGTGGTTTTGAGCGTGAAAAGAGATGGTGAAAAAACTTTAGAGAATAATGAAGAAAATAAAGATGAAAAGCTTATTTTGATTGATGAATTTGAAGTTTTAGCCAATAAATTCATTTCTCGTTTGCCTAATATCCCTAGCACCCCTAGAGAGTTTGGGTTAGGCAAGGGCGAGATCATGGAGATTGATGTGCCTTTTGGGAGCATTTTTGCTTACAGACACATTGGCTCTATCAGACAAAAAGAATACAGGATTGTAGGGCTTTATCGCAACGATGCTTTGTTGCTTGCCACTAAGTCTTTGGTTATCCAGCCGCGAGACATTCTCTTAGTAGCGGGTAATCCTGAAATTTTGAATGTGGTGTATCATCAAGTCAAAAGCAATGTGGGGCAGTTCCCAGCCCCCTTTGGCAAGAGCATTTATTTATATATTGATATGTGCTTGCAGAGCAGAAAAGCGATGATGCGCGATGTGTATCAAGCCTTGTTTTTGCACAAACGTTTAAAGAGCTACAAGCTCTATATCCAGGTTTTACACCCCACTAGCCCTAAGTTTTACCATAAATTTTTAGCGCTAGAAACCGAAAGCATTGAAGTGAATTTTGATTTTTACGGGAAAAGTTTTATCCAAAAACTCCATGAAGACCACCAGAAAAAAATGGGTTTGATTGTGGTAGGCAGAGAGCTTTTTTTATCTAAAAAACACCGAAAAGCCTTGTATAAAACAGCCACCCCAGTTTATAAAACCAACACTTCCGGCTTGTTTAAAACCTCTCAAAGCGTGGTGGTTTTGAATGAAAGCTTGGATATTAATGAGGACATGTCTTCAGTGATCTTTGATGTGTCTATGCAAATGGATTTGGGCTTGTTGCTCTATGATTTTGACCCTAACAAGCGCTATAAAAACGAGATTGTCAATCATTATGAAAATTTAGCCAACACGCTCAACCGCAAGATTGAGATTTTCCAAACCGATATTAGAAATCCTATCATGTATCTCAATTCTTTAAGAAATCCCATTTTGCATTTCATGCCTTTTGAAGAGTGTATCACGCACACGCACTTTTGGTGGTTTTTATCCACTAAAGTGGAAAAATTAGCGTTTTTAAACGATGATCACCCTCAAATTTTTATCCCTGTAGCGGAGTGAAAGAATGCAAGAAATTGTAATCCCTTTAAAAGAAAAAAGCTATAAAGTGTTTTTGGGGGAACTGCCTGAAATAAAATTGAAACAAAAAGCGCTCATCATTAGCGATAGCATCGTATCTGGGTTGCATTTATCGTATTTATTAGAGCGCTTGAAAGCCTTAGAAGTCAGAGTGTGCGTGATAGAGTCTGGGGAAAAATACAAGAATTTTCATTCATTAGAGCACATTTTAAACAACGCCTTTGAAATGCAATTAAACCGCCATTCTTTAATGATAGCCCTTGGTGGGGGAGTGATAAGCGATATGGTGGGGTTTGCGAGCAGTATTTATTTTAGGGGGATTGATTTTATTAATATCCCTACGACTTTACTTTCTCAAGTGGATGCGAGCGTGGGGGGGAAAACAGGGATCAATACGCCTTATGGCAAGAATTTAATCGGTTCGTTCCATCAGCCTAAAGCGGTTTATATTGATTTAGCTTTTTTAAAAACCCTTGAAAAAAGGGAATTTCAAGCAGGGGTGGCTGAAATCATTAAAATGGCGGTGTGTTTTGATAAAAACCTGGTAGAAAGATTAGAAACAAAGGATTTAAAAGATTGTTTAGAAGAAGTAATCTTTCAAAGCGTCAGTATCAAAGCTCAAGTCGTTGTTCAAGATGAAAAAGAGCAAAACATCAGGGCTGGGTTGAACTATGGGCATACCTTTGGGCATGCGATAGAAAAAGAGACTGATTATGAGCGATTTTTGCATGGCGAAGCGATCGCTATTGGCATGCGCATGGCTAATGATTTAGCCCTTTCTTTAGGCATGCTCACTTTAAAAGAATACGAACGCATAGAAAATTTATTGAAAAGATTTGATCTGATATTCAATTATCAAATCCTTGATCTTCAAAAATTTTACGAACGCTTGTTTTTAGACAAAAAAAGCGAAAATAAGACAATCAAATTCATTCTGCCTAAAGGTATTGGAGCGTTTGAGGTTGCCTCTCATATCCCTAAAGAAACGATTTTAAAGGTGTTAGAAAAATGGCATTAAGGGTATTATTATTCTTTTGTTTTTTGTTTTTACAAGCAGAAGATAAAAGCCAAGAATTATCATCCATACAAAAACAAATGGCTTTGGTGGATAAAAAACTCGCCAAAGACGATAACGTGTGGTTGAAGAAATTTGAAAACTATAAGATCTACAACCAAATTTATACCGAAAAAGAGAGCGTGAGGCAGGAATTAAGGCGTTTAAAAAACAAAAAAAGCAAGGATTTATTAAAGATTAGCACCTTAGAGCATACCTTAAAGGCTTTAGAGTCCCAACAAAAAATGTTTGAAAGCTATGGGGTCAATCCTTTTAAGGATTTGATAGAGCGCCCTAATATCCCCAATATCCCTAATATCGCTAACCCTATTGCAATCATTGATGGCATTTCTTTCATTAAAAGCATGCATTTAAAGCATGAAAATCTTAAAAGAAACCAGACTGCTTTAGAAGAAGTTTTAAAGCTTTTAGATCAAAAACACCAGCTTTTAAATCAATGGCACGCTTTGGATAAAAGCGCGAAATTAAGCGATGAGATTTATCAAACTCAAGCCAAACGCCTGGAATTGCAAGGGGCTCAAAACATTCTAAAAACCACGATCGGGATTTTCCAAAAAGACAGCGATGAAGCTATAAGCATTGTCAAATCTCAAGTTAAAAACCAGCTTTTTAAATTGGTTTATGTGTTTTTAGCGGCCCTTTTGAGCGTGGTGTTTGCGTGGATTTTAAAAATTATTTCCAGCAAATATATTGAAAATAATGAGCGCGTCTATACCGTGAATAAAGCCATTAACTTCGTGAATGTGAGCGTGATCATTTTGATCTTTCTTTTTTCTTATTTAGAAAACGTTACTTACTTGGTAACGGTTTTAGGCTTTGCGAGCGCGGGCTTAGCGATCGCGATGAAAGATTTGTTCATGAGCTTGCTCGGGTGGTTTATCATTTTGATTGGGGGGAGCGTGCATGTGGGCGATAGGGTGCGTATCGCTAAGGGGACGGATATTTTTATTGGCGATGTGTTGGATATTTCTATGTTGCACATTACGATTTTAGAAGATGTAACCTTCACCACTTACACGAACAACAGGAGAGCGGGCCGGATTATTTTTGTGCCTAATAATTATATTTTCACCACCATGTTTGCTAATTACAGCCATTTTGGGATGAAAACGGTTTGGGATGGGGTGGATTTTTGCATTACATTTGATTCTGATTTTAAAAAAGCTTCTAAAATTGCGCTCAACATCGCTACAGAATTGTCTAAAGAATACACGGATATTACCTATAAACAGCTCAATAAAATGCGCGACCGGTATTCTTTAAGGAGTTTGAGCGTCAAGCCTCGATGTTTTTTGATGCCTGAAAATAACGGGATAAAGATCTCGGTGTGGTATCAAACCAATTCGTATGCGACCATGTCTTTAAGGAGCAAGATTGTGGCTGAAATTGTTGAAGCTTTTTTGAAAGAAGAAAATATCCATATCGCTTATACGACCAGCAAGCTGCTTAAAGTGGATGCTGATGCTCTAGGCGATGGTTTTGGGAATAAAAGGGAACAAAAATGAAAAAAGTCTATTTCAAAACTTTTGGGTGCAGGACGAATCTTTTTGACACGCAAGTGATGGGCGAGAATTTGAAGGATTTTAGCGCGACCTTAGAAGAACAAGAAGCCGATATTATTGTGATCAATTCTTGCACCGTAACCAATGGGGCCGATAGCGCGGTAAGGAGTTACGCTAAAAAAATGGCGCGATTGGATAAGGAAGTGCTATTTACTGGCTGTGGGGTGAAAACTCAAGGTAAAGAGCTTTTTGAAAAAGGGTTTTTAAAGGGCGTTTTTGGGCATGACAATAAAGAAAAGATTAATGCGCTTTTACAAGAAAAAAAGCGTTTTTTTATAGATGACAATTTAGAAAACAAGCACTTAGACACCACGATGGTGAGCGAGTTTGTGGGAAAAACTAGAGCGTTTATCAAGATCCAAGAGGGCTGTGATTTTGATTGCAATTATTGCATTATCCCAAGCGTGAGAGGGAGGGCTAGGAGTTTTGAAGAGAGGAAAATTTTAGATCAAGTGGGCCTTTTATGCTCTAAAGGGGTTCAAGAAGTGGTTTTAACCGGCACCAATGTGGGGAGCTATGGGAAAGATAGAGGAAGCAATATCGCACGATTGATTAAAAAATTAAGCCAGATTGCTGGATTAAAACGCATAAGGATTGGGAGCTTAGAGCCTAATCAAATCAACGATGAATTTTTAGAGCTTTTAGAAGAGGATTTTTTAGAAAAACATTTGCATATCGCTTTACAGCACAGCCATGATTTCATGTTAGAGAGGATGAACCGAAGAAACCGCACCAAAAGCGATAGGGAATTATTAGAAACAATCGCTTCCAAGAATTTTGCTATCGGCACGGATTTTATTGTAGGGCATCCGGGCGAGAGCGGAAGCGTTTTTGAAAAAGCGTTTAAAAATTTAGAAAGCTTGCCTTTAACGCACGTCCACCCTTTTATTTACAGCAAACGAAAAGACACCCCCTCTAGTTTGATGCATGATAGCGTGAGTTTGGAAGATTCTAAAAAGCGTTTGAATGCGATTAAAGATTTGATTTTTCATAAAAATAAGGCGTTCAGGCAATTGCAGCTCAAGCTCAATACGCCCCTAAAAGCCCTAGTGGAAGCGCAAAAAGACGGCGAATTTAAAGCCTTAGATCAATTTTTTAACCCCATTAAAATCAAAAGCGATAAGCCTTTAAGGGCTAGTTTTTTAGAAATCAAAGAGTATGAAATTAAGGAGAGGGAAAACCATGCCGTTTTCTAAATTTTTAGAAAACCTCACCGCTCCCTTTAAACGCATCAAAAACCGCTCGCTTGTGTTGGCGTTAGGGTTTTTGATCCTTACTTTTTGTTTGCTCCTTTTTTTAGTTTTGAGCGATGTTTCTAGGCTCATATCGGGTAAGGACTTTTTTTATGTGATCCAATCTCACCCTAAGCAAACTCTAATTGAAGATGAAAATTATTTTTATGCTAACAAGGGTCTTTATAAAACCAACAAAGAAGCCTTTTTAAGAGCCTATAAAATCCCAGAAAACATGCCCATAGAAAAACGAGAAAATTTAAGCAAGGTTTCTAAAATCTTTTTAGCGTTGCTTTTTTTCATTTCTAGCATGCTTTTTGGGATCTTTTGGCGCTTGCCTAAACGATTGGACACTAAAATGAGTTTAGAAAGCGCGACTAAAAACGAATTGGAAAATGCATTCCAGCGATACGATGCGCTAGGGGTGCGTTTTGAAGATATTGCAGGGGTGGATGAAGTTAAAGAAGAATTATTAGAAGTGATAGATTATTTAAAAAACCCTAAAAAATACCAGGATTTAGGGATTTTTCTCCCTAAAGGCGTGCTTTTAATCGGGCCTCCTGGAGTGGGGAAAACCATGATCGCTAAAGCCTTAGCGAGTGAAGCCAGAGTGCCGTTTTTTTATGAAAGCGGGAGCGCGTTTTCTCAAATTTATGTGGGGGCTGGGGCTAAAAAAGTGCATGAACTTTTCATGCATGCTAAAAGGCATGCCCCCTCTATTATTTTTATTGATGAAATTGACGCTTTGGGTAAGGCTAGGGGAGGGCATAGGAGCGATGAAAGAGAGGCCACGCTCAACCAGCTTTTAACCGAAATGGATGGGTTTTTACAAAACGATGAGGTGGTGGTGATAGGAGCGACTAACCAAATGGAAGTGATGGATGAAGCGCTATTAAGGAGCAAACGCTTTGATCGGCGCATTTTCATTTCTTTACCGGATTTACTAGAAAGGCAGAGCATTTTAGAAAAGCTGTTAGAAAACAAAAAGCATGCGCTCAATTACCTTAAGATCGCTAAAATTTGCGTGGGTTTTAGCGGAGCGATGTTAGCGACTTTAATCAATGAAAGCGCTCTAAACGCCCTAAAACACCAACGAGAAGAAATCATTGAGAGCGACATTTTAGAAGTGAAAGACAAGATCGCTTACGGCAAGAAAAAGCCCCAAACCTTAGACGAAAACCAAAAGGAATTAGTCGCTTTGTATCAAAGCGCGAAAGCCTTGAGCGCGTATTGGCTAGAAATTGAATTTGATAAAGCGCCATTATTAGGGGAATTTATCGCTTTTAATGAAAATAAAATCCACAGCGAGAGCGAGATTAAAAATTACATTAAAGTGTATTTGAGCGGGACAATTGTTTTAGAGTTGCTCTATAAGGAGCGTTATAGTCTGTCTAAACAAGACTTGCAAAAAGCGAAATTTTTGAATGAATTTATGGCCAGTGAGCTTCTTTTGGCCCCTACAAAAGAGTCTTTAAGCGTTCTTTATGAAGAGCAATTGGAGTTTTTAAAGCCGCAAATTGCAGCTTGCAAGCGCTTGAGCACTCTACTATTAGAGCAAGAATATTTAGAGCATGCAAACTTCTATGATTTGTTAAACGGGTGAAAATGCGTTTTTTTAGTGGTTTTGGGTTTGTTAATGAAAGCGTTTTGTTTGAAGAGTGGCTTTTAAAAGGGGCTTATGATATCTCAGGCTTTTCTATGGGGGCGATTAAGGCGATAGAATACGCTTATAATGAAATCTTACAACAGCGGCGTATCCATTCCTTGTTATTGTTTTCGCCTTGCATGTTAGCGCATAAGAGTTTGGCGTTCAAACGCTTACAACTTTCTTCGTTTCAAAAAGATCCAAAGAATTACATGGATAACTTTTATAAGGAAGTGGGCTTGAGCGCTCAATGGGAGCGTTTTAAAAAAATGGGTTCTTTAGAAGAATTAGAATTTTTATTGAATTACAAGTATAGTGATTCTATAATTAGACTTTTATTAGAAAAAGGCGTGAAGATTGAAGTGTTTATCGGGTTAAAAGACAGAATCACTGACATTCAAGCCCTTTTAGAATTTTTTATGCCTTTAGTTCAAGTGTGGCAGTTTAAGGATTGCAACCATTTGTTGCAAAAATCTTAAAAAAGGTGGAAGATGAAAAAATTTGGTTTAGGGGTGTATTTGCTTCTTTTAGGTATTTTGGGCGGCTCTTTGATCATTCTAGGAGCGATAGTTGCGCCCATTGTTTTCAAAGCTTCAAGCATTTTACCTGAATTGAATCTGACTCCCTTTGAGAGCGGGAAACTCATGGCGCAAATCTTTGTGCGTTTCAATTATGTTTTAGGCGCGATCGGTTTTGTGGTGTTACTTTATGAAATCATTTCGTTTATTTATTATAAAAGATCGTTAGTGTATTTGATCCTTGGCGTGGCGATAGGGGCGTTGTGTTTGCTCTTTGTTTTTTATTACACGCCTTATATTTTAAACGCTCAAAAAGTGGGCGAAGTTGCGCTTCAAAGCACTGAATTTGCCAGATCGCACGCTCAAAGCGAATGGCTGTTTAAGGAATTGTTTGTGCTGGTGTGCACTTTGTTTTTTTGGCGTTTGCTTGGGAAAAATGCGCTTTAGTCCCTTTGATTTAATCAAATGAGGGAGTTTTTGGCTACTATCTAGGAAATGAGAAAGTAGCATTTAATGAAAAAGTTTAAAAAGAAACTAAAAAAGATAACACGCAAGCAAAAAACAATCTTAAAGCGTCCTTTATGGCTTGCACCTTTACTGATCGGTGGGTTTGCTAGTGGGGTGTATGCGAATAATCTGTGGGATTTGTTAAACCCGAAAGTGGGGGGTGAGTATGTGCATTGGGTTAAGGGCAGTCAGTATTGCTCATGGTGGGAATTTGGAGGGTGTTTAAGGAATGTATGGGGGGCAAATCATAAAGGCTATGATGCTGGAAATGCCGCTAACTACTTGTCTTCTCAAAACTATCAAGCTATTTTTGTGGGTAGTGGGAATGAAACGGGGGCTTATAGTTTAAGCGGTTTTACCAATTATGTTGGGGGCAATCTCACGATCAATCTAGGCAATAGCGTTGTTTTAGATTTAAGCGGTGCTAATAGTTTCACTTCGTATCAAGGTTATAATCAGGGCAAAGATGATGTAAGCTTTAATGTTGGCGCAATCAATTTAAACGGCACTTTAGAAGTGGGCAATCGTGTGGGATCGGGAGCTGGCACGCACACCGGCACAGCCACTTTAAACTTGAACGCTAATAAGGTTACTATCAATTCCAATATCAGCGCGTATAAAACTTCGCAAGTGAATGTGGGTAATGCTAACAGCGCCATTACCATTAATTCGGTTTCTTTAAGTGGGGATACTTGCAGTTCTTTAGCTAGTGTGGGCGTAGGGGCTAATTGCTCTAGTTCTGGGCCTAGCTATTCTTTTAAAGGCACGACTAACGCCACTAACACGACCTTTAGCAATACAAGCGGCAGTTTCACTTTTGAAGAAAACGCCACTTTTAGCGGGGCGAAATTAAATGGGGGGGCATTCACTTTCAATAAAGAGTTTAACGCTACCAATAACACCGCCTTTAATAGCGGTAGTTTTAATTTTAAAGGCGCAAGTTCCTTTAATGGCGCTTCGTTTAGTAACGCTACTTATACTTTTAATAATCAAGCCACTTTCCAAAACAGCTCCTTTAATGGGGGGACTTTTACTTTCAATGACCAAAATAATCAAAGCGCTCAGCACCCCCAAATTCAAAACAGCTCTTTTAGTGGTAATGCTACCACTCTTAAGGGCTTTGTGAATTTCCAGCAAGCCTTTAACAATTCAAACCACCAACTAACAATCCAAAACGCTTCCTTTAATAACGCCACTTTTAACAATACCGGTAAAATCACCATTAATGAGGGTGCGAGTTTTAACAACACGACATTCAACACTTCTGTTGATACAAGCAACATGAGTGTTACCGGTGGCGTTACTTTAAGCGGTAAGAATGACTTGAACAATGGCTCAACCCTTGATTTTGGGAGTTCTAAAATCACTCTCACTCAAGGGACGACTTTTAACCTCACAAGTTTAGGGGATAAAAATAGCGTAACGATTTTAAATTCTAGCGGTGAGATCACTTATAATAACCTTTTAAACCATGCAATCAATGGCTTGACAAGCACCTTAAAAACGAACGAAAGCTCTTCAAAACCGCAAAGTTTCGCTCAAGGTTTGTGGGATATGATCACTTACAATGGGGTTACTGGGCAGCTTTTGAGCGAAAGCGCTGCAACATCTAAACCCACTGACTCTTCGCCATCTGCACCCACTAAAGACTCCCCACAAGTCTATCAAGTGGGCTACAAAATAGGGGATACTATCTACAAACTGCAAGAAACTTTTGGCCCTAATTCCATTATCATCCAAGCTTTAGAGAGCGGGACTTACACGCCACCCCCTGTTATTAGCGGCTCCAAATTTGACTTATCCGCTTCAAATTATATTAATGCTGACATGCCTTGGTATAACCATAAATATTATATTCCTAAATCTCAAAATTTTACAGAGAGCGGGACTTATTACTTGCCGAGCGTTCAAATATGGGGGAGTTACACTAACTCGTTTAAACAAACCTTTAGCGCGAGTAATAGCAATTTGGTGATTGGGTATAACGCAACATGGACTGGAAATAGCGTTTCTTCTAGCGGCACGGTGTCTTTTGGGGACACTTCAGGGAGCACTCTTAATGGGCATTGTGGGCCTTGGCCCTATTACCAATGCACAGGCACGACTAACGGCACTTATAGCGCTTATCATGTGTATATCACAGCGAATCTGCGTTCTGGCAATCGTATAGGCACGGGTGGGGCAGCTAATCTAATCTTTAATGGGGTAGATAGAATCAATATCGCTAACGCTACTATCACGCAACATAACGCCGGGATTTATTCAAGCTCTATGACTTTTTCCACGCAAAACATGGATGATTCGCAGAATTTGAAGGGTCTAAATTCTAACGGCACGCTTTCGGTGTATGGCACCACTTTCACTAACCAAGCCAAAGACGGGAAATTCATTTTCAATGCAGGGCAAGCGACTTTTGAAAACACCAACTTTAATGGAGGGAGTTACCAATTCAGCGGCGATAGCTTGAATTTTTCAAATAACAACCAGTTCAACAGCGGTTCGTTTGAGATTGGTGCAAAAAATACTATTTTTAATAGCGCTAACTTTAACAACAGCGCTTCTTTTAATTTCAATAATTCTAACGCAACCACTTCGTTTGTGGGGGATTTCACTAACGCTAATTCAAATTTGCAAATCGCCGGGAACGCTGTTTTTGGGAACTCTACTAATGGCTCTCAAAATACCGCTAATTTCAATAATACCGGCTCTGTTAATGTTTCAGGGAATGCAACCTTTGATAATGTGGTGTTTAATGGCCCTACGAACACGAGCGTGAAAGGGCAGGTTACCCTCAATAACATCACTTTAAAAAATTTGAACGCTCCTTTGTCTTTTGGCGATGGGACAATTACTTTTAACGCTCATTCGGTGATTAATATTGGTGAAGCTATCACAAATGGCAACCCTATCACCCTTGTAAGCTCTTCTAAAGAGATTGAATACAACAACGCTTTCAGTAAAAATCTGTGGCAGCTCATCAACTACCAAGGGCATGGGGCTAGCAGTGAAAAGCTCGTTTCTAGCGTGGGTAATGGCGTTTATGATGTGGTGTATTCTTTCAATAACCAAACCTACAATTTCCAAGAGATTTTTTCACAAAACAGCATTTCTATCCGGCGTTTGGGTGTTGGCATGGTGTTTGATTATGTGGATATGGAAAAATCGGATCACTTGTATTATAAAGATGTTGTCGGTTTTATGACCTACATGCCTAATAGCTATAATAATAATTTAGGGAATGCAAACAACACCATTTACTATTACGACAACAGCATTGATTTTTATGCGAGCGGGAAAACTCTATTCACTAAGGCGGAATTTTCTCAAACATTCACCGGGCAAAACAGCGCGATCGTTTTTGGGGCTAAAAATATATGGACGAGCTTAAGCGATGCGCCGCAGTCTAATGTGATCATTCGCTTTGGGGACAATAAGGGAGCAGGGAGTAATGATGCGAGCGGGCATTGCTGGAATTTGCAATGCATAGGCTTTATCACAGGGCATTATGAAGCGCAAAAGATTTACATTACCGGCAGCATTGAAAGCGGGAATCGCATTTCTAGCGGTGGGGGCGCGAGCCTTAATTTTAACGGGCTTCAAGGTATTCTTTTAACGAACGCGACTTTGTATAACCGCGCCGCTGGCACGCAAAGCTCATCTATGAATTTTATCTCTAACAGCGCGAACATTCAGGCTCAAAACTCCTATTTTATAGACGATACCGCGCAAAATGGCGGCAACCCTAATTTTAGTTTCAACGCTTTGAATCTGGATTTTTCTAACAGCTCTTTTAGAGGCTATGTGGGGCAAACGCAATCTGTTTTTAAATTCAATGCCAAGAATGCGATCAGTTTCACCAACAGCACGAATTTAAGCTCTGGTTTGTATCAAATGCAAGCTAAAAGCGTGTTGTTTGACAATTCCAATTTAAGCGTTTCAGTGGGGACAAGCAGTATTAAAGCCAATGCGATCAATCTTTCTCAAAACGCCTCTATCAATGCGAGCAACCATTCAACCTTAGAACTTCAAGGCGATTTGAATGTGAACGACACCAGCTCGCTCAACCTCAACCAAAGTACCATTAATGTTTCCAATAACGCCACGATCAACGATTATGCGAGCTTGATTGCGAGTAATAACGCTCATATCAATTTTAATGGGACAACCAATTTCAATTCAGCGAATATTACTACGAGTTTGAATCATTCTTCTATCGTGTTTAAGGGAGCGAGCTCTTTAGGAGGGCAGTTTAATTTAAGCAATAACTCTTCTTTAGATTTTCAAGGCTCTAGCGCTATCACCTCTAACACGGCGTTTAATTTCTATGATAACGCTTTTTCTCAAAGCCCCATCACCTTCCATCAAGCCCTTGATGTTAAAGCACCCTTGAGTTTGGGAGGCAACCTTTTAAACCCTAACAACAGCAGCGTGCTGGATTTAAAAAACAGCCAGCTTGTTTTTGGCGATCAAGGGAGCTTGAATATCGCTAACATTGATTTACTAAGCGATCTAAACGATAATAAAAATCGTGTGTATAACATCATTCAAGCGGACATGAATAGTAATTGGTATGAGCGTATCAGCTTCTTTGGCATGCACATCAATGACGGGATTTATGACGCTAAAAACCAAACTTATAGTTTCACTAACCCCCTTAATAACGCCCTAAAAATCACCGAGAGTTTTAAAGACAACCAACTAAGCGTTACGCTCTCTCAAATCCCGGGTATTAAAAACACGCTCTATAACATTGGCTCTGAAGTCTTTAACTACCAAAAAGTTTATAACAACGCTAATGGCGTGTATTCTTATAGCGATGATGCAGAAGGCGTGTTTTACCTTACGAGCAGTGTGAAAGGCTATTACAACCCTAATCAATCCTATCAAGCCAGTGGCAGTAATAACACCACGAAAAATAACAATCTAAGCTCTGAGTCTTCTGTCATCTCGCAAACCTATAACGCGCAAGGCAACCCTATTAGCGCGTTACACATCTATAACAAGGGCTATAATTTTAATAATATCAAAGCGTTAGGCCAAATGGCACTCAAACTCTACCCTGAAATCAAAAAGATATTAGGGAATGATTTTTCGCTTTCAAGTTTGAGCGATTTAAAAGGCGATGCACTAAACCAGCTTACCAAACTCATCACCCCTAGCGATTGGAAAAACATTAACGAGTTGATTGATAACGCAAACAATTCGGTCGTGCAAAATTTCAATAACGGCACTTTGATTGTAGGAGCGACTAAAATAGGGCAAACAAACACCAATAGCGCGGTGGTTTTTGGGGGCTTGGGCTATCAAACACCTTGCGATTATACTGATATTGTGTGCCAAAAATTCAGAGGCACTTATTTAGGGCAGCTTTTGGAGTCCAGCTCGGCTGATTTGGGCTATATTGACACGACTTTTAACGCTAAAGAAATTTATCTTACCGGCACTTTAGGGAGCGGGAACGCATGGGGGACTGGGGGGAGCGCGAGCGTAACTTTTAACAGCCAAACTTCGCTCATTCTCAACCAGGCTAATATCGTAAGCTCGCAAACCGATGGGATTTTTAGCATGCTAGGCCAAGAGGGCATCAA
This sequence comes from Helicobacter pylori, assembly GCF_002832345.1. Taxonomy (GTDB): domain Bacteria; phylum Campylobacterota; class Campylobacteria; order Campylobacterales; family Helicobacteraceae; genus Helicobacter; species Helicobacter pylori_CP. The sequence continues at coordinate 27,732 of NZ_PHLZ01000003.1, read as the reverse complement.
TAAGGTTTTCAATCAAGCCGGGCTCGCTAATATTTTGGGCGAAGTGGCGGTGCAATCCATTAATAAAGCCGGGGGATTAGGGAATTTGATAGTAAATACGCTAGGGAGTAATAGCGTGATTGGGGGGTATTTAACGCCTGAACAAAAAAATCAAACCCTAAGCCAGCTTTTGGGGCAGAATAATTTTGATAACCTCATGAACGATAGCGGTTTGAACACAGCGATTAAGGATTTGATCAGGCAAAAATTAGGCTTTTGGACTGGGTTAGTGGGGGGATTAGCCGGACTAGGGGGCATTGATTTGCAAAACCCTGAAAAGCTTATAGGGAGCATGTCCATCAATGATTTATTGAGTAAAAAGGGGTTGTTCAATCAGATCACCGGCTTTATTTCCGCTAACGATATAGGGCAAGTCATAAGCGTGATGTTGCAAGATATTGTCAAACCGAGCGAGGCTTTACAAAACGATGTAGTGGCTTTAGGCAAGCAAATGATTAGCGAATTTTTAGGCCAAAACACGCTCAATTCTTTAGAAAGCTTGCTGCAAAACCAGCAGATTAAAAGCGTTTTAGACAAAGTCCTAGCGGCTAAAGGCTTAGGGCCTATTTATGAACAAGGTTTGGGGGATTTGATGCCTAATCTTGGTAAAAAGGGGCTTTTCGCTCCCTATGGCTTGAGTCAAGTGTGGCAAAAAGGGGATTTTAGTTTCAACGCGCAAGGCAATGTTTTTGTGCAAAATTCCACTTTCTCTAACGCCAATGGAGGCACGCTCTCTTTTAACGCAGGGAATTCGCTCATTTTTGCCGGAAGCAATCATATCGCTTTCACTAACCATTCTGGCACGCTCAATTTATTGTCTAATCAAGTTTCTAACATTAACATCACCATGCTTGATGCTAGCAACGGCCTTAAGATTAATGCCGGTAGTAACAATATTTCTGTGTCTCAAGGCGATCTGTTTATCAACGCCAGTTGCACGCAACAAAGCGATCCAACTACGGCTAACGCTACAAACCCTTGCGCGCTTAACGCCCAAAGCGCGAATGGCGCTTCTTCTAATAACGCGTCAAATAACGCGCCAATCGCCTTGAACAATAACGATGAGAGTTTGATGATTACGGCGAATGATTTCAATTTTTCAGGCAGTATTTACGCTAACGGGGTGGTTGATTTTTCAAAGATTAAAGGCTCTACAAACGTTAAAAACCTGTATCTTTACAATAACGCTCAATTCCAAGCCAACAACCTTATTATTTCCAACCAAGCGGTGTTAGAGAAAAACGCTAGCTTTGTAACGAATAACTTAAACATTCAAGGAGCGTTTAACAACAACGCCACGCGCAAAATAGAGGTGCTTCAAAATTTAGTGATCGCTTCAAACGCTTCTTTAAGCACCGGGATTTATGGGTTAGAAGTAGGGGGGGCTTTGAATAATTTGGGAACGATCCATTTTAATTTAGAAAACATTCAAACGCCTGTAAATCCGCTCATTCAAGCAGAGGGGATCATCAATCTCAACACCACCCAAACGCCTTTTATCAATGTCAATAACAGCATGGCGAATAACACGACTTACACTTTATTGAAAAGCAGCCGTTACATTGATTACAATATCAACCCTAACAGCTTGCAATCGTATTTGAAACTCTATACTTTAATCAATATCAACGGAAACCATATAGAGGAAAAAAACGGCGCATTGACTTATTTGGGCCAACGGGTTTTGTTGCAAGATAAGGGGTTATTGTTAAGCGTAGCGTTGCCTGACTCAAACAACGCCCATCAAAACAACATTTTAAGCCTCTCTGTCCTTTATGACCAGATTAAAATGTCTTACGGCGATAAAGTGATGGATTTTACCCCCCCTACCTTACAAGATTACATTGCGGGCATTCAAGGGCAAAGTGCGCTCAATCAAATTGAAGCTGTTGGGGGGAACGCTATCAAGTGGCTTTCAACATTGATGATGGAGACTAAAGAAAACCCGCTTTTTGCACCGATTTATTTAAAAAACCACTCTTTGAATGAAATTTTAGGCGTGGCTAAAGATCTTTTAAACACCGCGAGCTTGATTTCTAACCCTAATTTTAGGGATAACGCTACCAACCTTTTAGAATTGGCGAGTTACACCCAACAAACCAGCCGTTTAACGAAACTCTCTGATTTTAGGGCTAGAGAGGGAGAGTCTGATTTTTCTGAGCGCTTGTTAGAGCTTAAAAACAAGCGTTTCAGCGATCCTAACCCTGGAGAGGTTTTTATCAAACACTCTCAACTTAGCAAACACCAAAATAACCTTTGGGTTCAAGGGATTGGGGGAGCGAGCTTTATTTCTGGGGGCAATGGCACGCTTTATGGCTTGAATGCGGGCTATGACAGGTTGGTTAAAAATGTGATCCTTGGGGGTTATGTGGCTTATGGGTATAGCGGTTTTAATGGGAACATCATGCATTCTTTGGCTAATAATGTGGATGTGGGGATGTATGCGAGGGCTTTTTTAAAAAGGAACGAATTCACTTTGAGCGCGAATGAAACTTATGGAGGCAATGCAAATAATATTAATTCTTCTAATCCCTTGCTTTCCGTGTTGAACCAACGATACAGCTACAACATCTGGACAACGAGCGTGAATGGGAATTACGGCTATGATTTCATGTTCAAACAAAAAAGCGTGGTGTTAAAACCTCAAGTGGGCTTGAGCTATCATTTCATAGGCTTGAGTGGGATGAAAGGCAATGATGCCGCTTACAAACAATTTCTCATGCATTCAAACCCCTCTAACGAATCGGTTTTAACGCTCAACATGGGGTTGGAGAGCCGTAAATATTTTGGTAAAAATTCCTATTATTTTGTAACGGCGAGATTGGGTAGGGATCTTTTGATCAAATCTAAAGGCGGCAATATGGTGCGTTTTGTGGGCGAAAACACTTTATTGTATCGCAAGGGGGAAGTTTTTAACACTTTTGCGAGCGTGATTACAGGGGGCGAAATGCATTTGTGGCGCTTGATGTATGTGAATGCGGGGGTGGGGCTTAAGATGGGCTTGCAATACCAAGATATTAATATAACCGGGAATGTGGGCATGCGAGTGGCGTTTTAGCTTTTTTGCTATAATGCTTCGTTCAAATTTTATGATTAGGTTTTTCTATGTTTAATTATGAAGAGCTGTTTCAAACTTATAAAACCCCTTTTTATCTCTATGATTTTGACAAGATCAAACAGGCTTTTTTGAATTATAAAGAAGCGTTTAAGGGGCGTAAATCTTTGATTTGCTACGCTTTAAAGGCGAATTCCAATTTGAGTATCCTCTCTTTACTGGCGCATTTAGAGAGTGGGGCGGATTGCGTTTCCATAGGCGAGATATATAGGGCTTTAAAAGCTGGGATCAAGCCTTATAGGATCGTGTTTAGCGGGGTGGGTAAGAGTGCATTTGAAATAGAACAAGCCCTAAAACTCAACATTTTATTTTTAAATGTAGAAAGTTTTATGGAATTAAAAACGATTGAAACAATCGCTCAATCTTTAGGGATAAAGGCTAGGATTTCCATTCGAATCAACCCCAACATTGACGCTAAAACGCACCCCTATATTTCTACCGGTTTGAAAGAAAATAAGTTTGGCGTGGGAGAAAAAGAAGCTTTAGAAATGTTTCTTTGGGCTAAAAAAAGCGCGTTTTTAGAGCCTGTTAGCGTGCATTTTCATATCGGATCACAGCTATTAGATTTAGAGCCGATTATAGAAGCGAGCCAAAAGGTGGCTAAAATCGCTAAATCTTTGATCGCGCTAGGGATAGATTTGCGTTTTTTTGATGTGGGCGGAGGGATTGGCGTGAGCTATGAAAATGAAGAGACTATCAAGCTCTATGATTACGCGCAAGGGATTTTAAACGCGCTTCAAGGCTTGGATTTGACCATTATTTGTGAGCCGGGCCGATCCATCGTGGCTGAGAGTGGGGAATTGATCACGCAGGTTTTGTATGAAAAAAAGGCTCAAAACAAGCGCTTTGTGATTGTAGATGCGGGCATGAATGATTTCTTGCGCCCCAGTTTGTATCATGCTAAGCATGCCATAAGGGTTATAACGCCCTCTAAGGGGCGTGAGATTTCGCCTTGCGATGTGGTAGGGCCTGTGTGTGAGAGCAGCGACACTTTTTTAAAAGACGCCCATTTGCCAGAATTAGAGCCAGGCGATAAAATAGCGATTGAGAAGGTTGGGGCTTATGGCTCTAGCATGGCCAGTCAATACAATTCGCGCCCCAAACTTTTAGAATTAGCCCTAGAAGATCACAAAATCAGAGTGATAAGAAAAAGAGAGGCTTTAGAAGATTTATGGCGGTTAGAAGAAGAAGGCTTAAAAGGGGTTTGATTAGATGCAAAAGAATTTGGATAGTCTTTTAGAAAATTTAAGGGCTGAAATTGATGCGTTGGATAATGAATTAAGCGATCTTTTAGACAAACGCTTAGAAATCGCTTTAAAAATCGCTCTCATCAAACAAGAAAGCCCCATTTATTGCCCTAAAAGAGAGCAAGAAATTTTAAAACGACTCAGCCAAAGGGATTTCAAGCATTTGAATGGAGAAATTCTTACGGGTTTTTATACAGAGGTTTTTAAGATTTCTAGAAAATTTCAAGAAAACGCCCTCAAAGAGTTAAAAAAATAAAAGAGAGTTGTCATGTTTGAAAAAATCACCCTAGCGCATAAGGACTTGTTTTCAAGGTTTTTAAGCGCTCAAAAAATCGTTTTATCAGATGTGAGTTTTACGAATTGCTTTTTATGGCAGCACGCAAGGCTCATTCAAGTGGCGGTGATTAGGGATTGTTTGGTGATTCAAACCACTTATGAAAATCAAAAACCCTTTTATTTCTATCCTATCGGTAAGAGGCCGCATGAATGCGTAAAAGAGCTTTTGAAATTAGAAAAAAATTTAAGATTCCACTCTTTGACTTTAGAGCAAAAAGACGATTTGAAAGACAATTTTGTAGGGGTGTTTGATTTCACTTACAACCGAGACAGGAGCGATTATGTTTATTCTATTGAAGAATTGATCGCTTTAAAAGGGAAAAAATACCATAAGAAAAAAAACCACTTAAACCAGTTTCTAACCAATTATGCGAATTTTGTTTATGAGAAAATTTCTCCTCAAAATAAAAAGGAAGTTTTGGAGGCCTTTCAAGAGTGGTTTTTAGAAAGCCAGACCGATGATATAGGGCTAATCAATGAAAATAAGGGCATTCAAAGCGTTTTAGAAAATTATGAAAGCCTGGATGTGAAAGGGGGGCTTATTAGGGTTAATGGGGAAATAGTCTCGTTTAGTTTTGGAGAAGTTTTAAACGAAGAGAGCGCGCTCATCCACATTGAAAAAGCCCGCACAGATATTGCAGGCGCGTATCAGATCATCAACCAACAATTGCTTTTGAATGAATTTAGCCATCTAACTTACGCTAACAGAGAAGAAGATCTAGGATTAGAGGGTTTGAGAAGGTCTAAAATGAGCTATAACCCGGTGTTTTTGATAGACAAATACGAAGCGGTTGCTAAAAATTAAATGATTTTTGGAGATTTTAAATATCAAAAAAGCGTTAAAAAACTCACCGCCACTAATCTTAATGAGCTTAAAAACGCCTTGGATTTCATCTCTCAAAATAGGGGGAAGGGGTATTTTGTGGGGTATCTTTTGTATGAAGCGCGTTTAGCGTTTTTAAATGAAACTTTTCAAAGCCAAACCCCTTTTTTGTATTTTGAACAATTTTTAGAAAGAAAAAAATACTCTTTAGAGCCTTTAAAAGAGCATGCGTTTTACCCTAAAATCCATAGTTCTTTAGATCAAGAAACTTATTTCAAGCAGTTTAAAGCCGTTAAAGAGCGTCTCAAAAACGGCGATACCTATCAAGTGAATCTCACGATGGATTTATTTTTAGACACTAAAGCCAAGCCAAAGCGCGTTTTTAAGGAAGTGATACACAACCAAAACACGCCTTTTAAAGCTTTGATAGAAAATGAGTTTGGGAGTATTTTAAGCTTTTCGCCGGAATTGTTTTTTGAATTAGAGTTTTTAGAGACAGCGATTAAGATTGTTACAAAACCCATGAAAGGCACGATCGCTCGCTCAAAAAATCCCTTAATAGATGAAAAAAACCGATTGTTTTTGCAAAATGATGACAAAAACAGAAGTGAAAATGTGATGATTGTGGATTTACTGCGTAACGATTTGAGCCGCTTGGCCTTAAAAAATAGCGTGAAAGTCAATCAATTGTTTGAAATCATCAGCTTGCCTAGCGTGTATCAAATGATAAGCGAGATTGAAGCGAAATTGCCCCTAAAAACAAGCTTGTTTGAGATTTTTAAGGCGTTGTTCCCTTGCGGATCGGTTACCGGATGCCCTAAAATAAAAACCATGCAAATCATTGAAAGTTTAGAAAAACGCCCTAGGGGGGTGTATTGCGGAGCGATAGGCATGGTTGGAGAAAAAAAAGCCCTTTTTAGCGTGCCTATCCGCACTTTAGAAAAAAGAGCGTGCGAAAATTTTTTGCGTTTAGGGGTAGGGAGTGGGGTAACTTATCAAAGTAAAGCGCCAAAGGAATATGAAGAGAGTTTTTTAAAATCCTTTTTTGTGATGCCCAAAATAGAATTTGAGATTATAGAGACGATGAAAATTATCAAAAGGGATCAAAAATTAGAGATTAACAATAAAAACGCCCATAAAGAACGCCTTATTAGTAGTGCCCAATACTTTAACTTTAAATACGATGACAATCTTTTAGACTTTGAATTGGAAAAAGAAGGGGTTTTAAGGGTTTTACTCAACAAAAAGGGCAAGCTCATTAAAGAATACAAAACCTTAGAGCCTTTAAAAAGCCTAGAAATCCGTTTGAGTGAAGCCCCCATTGATAAACACAATGATTTTTTATACCATAAGACCACTTACGCCCCTTTTTATCAAAAGGCTCGAGCGCTCATTAAAAAAGGCGTTATGTTTGATGAAATCTTTTATAACCAGGATCTAGAACTCACTGAGGGCGCTAGGAGCAATCTTGTTTTAGAAATCCATAACAGGCTTTTAACCCCTTATTTTAGCGCGGGAGCGTTAAACGGGACGGGTGTTGTGGGGTTGTTAAAAAAGGGTCTTGTTGGGCATGCCCCTTTGAAATTACAAGACTTGCAAAAAGCGGCTAAAATCTATTGTATTAACGCGCTATATGGCTTAGTGGAAGTGAAAATAAAATAACTATAAAAACAGAGCGGCTAAAACCTCATTTTTCTGGAAATAGGTTACCAAATGGAGCCAATAAGTTAAAACTCGCCCACAATAATCATAACGATTAAAGTTTTCATATTCATTATAAATCCGTTTACACAATTATTTTATAAATTCAAGTAGAGGGTTTGTAGGAACTCTCATCAAAAAACAAGGAATATAACATGAGACATGGAGATATTAGTAGCAGCCCAGATACTGTGGGTGTAGCGGTAGTTAATTATAAAATGCCCAGACTCCACACTAAAGAAGAGGTGTTGGAAAATTGCCGTAATATCGCTAAGGTGATTGGCGGAGTCAAATGGGGTCTGCCCGGGTTGGATCTGATTATTTTCCCTGAATACAGCACGCATGGGATCATGTATGACAGACAAGAAATGTTTGACACAGCTGCAAGCGTTCCTGGAGAAGAAACCGCAATCTTTGCTGAGGCTTGTAAGAAAAACAAGGTTTGGGGAGTGTTCTCTTTGACGGGGGAAAAACACGAAGAAGCTAAAAAGAATCCCTATAATACTTTGATTCTTGTCAATGATAAGGGTGAGATCGTGCAAAAATACCGCAAAATCTTGCCTTGGTGCCCTATTGAATGTTGGTATCCTGGGGATAAAACTTATGTAGTTGATGGGCCTAAGGGCTTGAAAGTTTCTTTGATTATTTGCGATGATGGGAACTACCCTGAAATTTGGCGCGATTGTGCGATGCGTGGGGCGGAACTCATTGTGCGCTGTCAAGGTTACATGTATCCGGCTAAGGAGCAACAAATTGCGATAGTGAAAGCTATGGCGTGGGCTAATCAATGCTATGTAGCGGTAGCGAATGCGACCGGCTTTGATGGGGTGTATTCCTATTTCGGGCATTCTAGCATTATTGGTTTTGACGGGCATACTTTGGGCGAATGCGGGGAAGAAGAAAATGGTCTTCAATACGCTCAACTTTCCGTGCAACAAATCCGTGATGCGAGAAAATACGACCAAAGCCAAAACCAACTCTTCAAACTCTTACACAGAGGTTATAGTGGGGTTTTTGCTAGTGGCGATGGGGATAAGGGTGTGGCGGAATGCCCTTTTGAGTTCTATAAAACTTGGGTTAATGACCCCAAAAAGGCTCAAGAAAATGTAGAAAAAATCACTCGCCCAAGCGTGGGTGTGGCCGCTTGTCCTGTAGGCGATTTGCCCACGAAATAAAGGGCAAAAGGAGAGGGGGTTTCATAGAAGCTTAAAAGCCATTTTAATACCTCTTTTTAGAACGCTTAAAAACCACCAAAAGACTACAAATATTTTGTTAAAGACAGATTATTGATTTTGTTCGTGGAAGCCAAAACAGCGTTATAGTTGTTAGTGAGATTGGAAAATTTATTATAAGTCTCTGCCATATCCGTGCCGGTCGTTTCCCCACGAATGCTTTGAACTTGCGTTTTTAAAACTTCATTACGCCTGATAATGTTCTCAAACGCCTTGCCATGAGCGCCGTTTTTAGCGATCATTTTTTCTATGTGATCGCTCAAGTGATCTATAAGGGTGATGCCGTTTTGAATGCCTAAATTACGCATATCGCTAGAATAAGTATCCCCTAAAGCGTCCGGGCGATAAATCCCTTTTCTTACAGAAGTGATGGTATTTTCTAATTGATCAAAAAAATTCACGCTGGGCTTGTCAATAATGAGAGCGTTATTAGCGTTTAATTTAAGGCTTGGTTTGTCGCTGTGCAAGGCGTTTTGAGAAAAATCATTCGCGTCTTTATCAAAAAGCATGAACTGCATTTTGGTGTTTGAATGCATGTTGTCTTGGATAATGACTTTTCCCTCTTCATTCAAATTAACAGAAAGGTTGTCTTTAGCTTGTTTTAACAATCCAATAAAGCGCTCCTTGCTTTCTTTTGAAGTGGGGTTATCGCTGATTTGTTGGTAGATGGCTGGGTCAGTATTGCTGTAATTGAGCGCGATACTCATCGCATCCATGAGCTGTCTGTAAGTTACTTCATTGGGTTTAGAAGCTTGAATATCAGCGCTTGTGGGGTCATAAAGCGGGATTTTAACGCCATTAGGCAAACTCAAAAAAGCCCCATTATTATCCAAGATCATTTGCGCTTTTAAAAACGAGCCATTCACATCGTTTAATTTCATGTTAAAAACGCTATTTTCTAAACTCCCCTTAGCGACCTCACTCAGTTTAGTAGAGCCATTAGCCGCGCCATTTTGAGCGATTTGAGCAGCATTGCTTTCTAATTTTGCCCCTTCTTTATTGAAATAGGTTTTTTGGTATTCGCTCGCGTTATTAGTAGGAATGCCGGCCACTTCTAGCCCTTTTTGATCTAGGGTGCTTAAAGCCAAAGAAATAGGCGATTCTTTAGAAGAATTGTCAATGATCCTCAAACGCCCGTTCGTTGCAATTTCCACATCCACTTCATTATTAAAGCGTTCTTTAATCGCATCTTTCAGATCTTTAATCGTAGAATTTTTCACGTCTAAAAGAATGGGAATGTCCAAATAAACAGGGAGGTTTGGGATTTTAATAGCGCTTGTTTCGTCCAAACGGCTAGCGTTGATTTTTAAAGTTTCCACGCTATCGCCAAAAATCTCGCTCAATTTAGTGTTTTTGTTGGCTAAAACATTGTCTTTAGTTACAAACACGCTAGGGATTTCAAGCGTTTTAGGATTATACATGTTAGGCACCGCTTTAACTTGGCTCAAACTCCTATCCGTTACAAATGCGCTTTTGACGTATTCAGTAACCCTTTTACCGCTCGAACGCAAGGCGTCTAAATCATCAAAATCCCCATCGCTAGAAATCAAATGAAAATCCAAATTTTCACTGCCAGGCGTTAGGTTTTTGATCTCAATTTGCCCCCAATTGTTCAAACTCACATCCACGACTTTATTTTGCGAAGTGTTCCCGTAAGCATGACCGATTTTATCCAACAAATCGCTCACTTTAGTCGCGCTTTCTTTGTTCTGGTAGGCCTTATCCAGTGCGAATTTTTCTTTAAAACTAGAGCCATCAGGCCTAACGCCTTGCAAATAAAAAAACTCTTTAGGGTCATTGGTGGGGTCTTTATCGTTATCGCCGATGAGTTCTCGCAAGGTATCATCGGGTTTAATAAAAACTTCTTCAGGTAATGAAGAACGCTCTAAAGCGTCCATCACATCAGGGTGGAGCTTGTTTTGATTGAATAATTTAATGTTGGTGGTAATGAGTTTGTGTTTGTCTTTATCCGCGCCTAAAAACAAATCTTGCCCGCTGATATTATAAGGCACAAGGTTATCAGAGCTAATAAGCGCGTTTAAATCTTCGCCATTGCCATGGTATTTCCCCTCGCTATCAATGGGAGGTCTATCCACCTTACTGCCCCCAAATAAAAATTCCCCCCCTATGGAGGTGTTAGCAACATTCATCATATGCTCTTTTAAGCGTTCTAAATCGTTAGCGATAGCGGCACGAGAAGTTTCTGAATGCACATCGTTAGCGGATTGGATGAGTTTGGTTTTAAACGCCTCCATCGTTTTAGAAAATTCTTGCAAGGCTTTGTCGGTATTGAGCGTTGAAGTGTAAGCGTTTTGAGCCACATCAATGCCTTGATCTAAGGTGTTTTCTTCGTATTGGAATTTTAAATTCTGGTTGTTAATGTCGCTGTTTTGATAACCATAACGGATTTTTAGCCCTGAAGCGATCTGCGTGTTAGCGTCGTTGATTTTATTTTGTAAAGCGTTTTGATAGTTATTCATTTGGTTGTATTTTGAGCCAAAGGTAACGCGCATGATCAAATCCTTATTGGTTTTTTAACAAACAAGCTAAAAGTATTCCAAAACAAGTTAATAGCAATTGTGAGTGGGACAATGCGGGTTAATAATGGCGGGTTAAATGGGGTGTTTTTGAGTAAAAAAAATCTTTTAATGCGAATTTAATCTCAATTTAAAGTTAAATTTTAGCAAATACTCACTATAATAAGCGTTTATTTTAAAAAGAGCGTTCAATTTTTAAGGAATAGAAATGTCATACGCAATATTCAAGCATGGCGGTAAGCAATATAAAGTCGTTGAGGGCGATATTGTTTTATTGGACAAAATGGATAAAGAGCCTAAGGCTTTAGTGGAATTAGTGGAAGTGTTAGCCGTATCCAAAGAGGGCAAACTCTCTTGCGGGAAACCCTTTGTGAATGGGGCTAAAATTGAAGCGGAAGTGATCAATGAAGGGCGCGGCAAAAAAGTCATCACTTTCAAAAAACGCCGCCGAAAAGACAGCAAAACCAAGCGTGGTTTTAGAAGAGATTTCACTCGTGTTAGAATCACTAAAATTGTAGCCTAAAGGAGTATTAAGCAATGGCACACAAGAAAGGTCAAGGGAGCACGCAGAATAACAGGGATTCTGCAGGAAGACGCTTAGGCGTGAAAAAATTTGGCTCAGAATTTGTGAGAGCAGGGAATATTATCGTGCGCCAAAGAGGCACTAAAATGCATCCGGGTAATAATGTGGGCATGGGGAAAGACCATACCTTATACGCGCTCATAGATGGCGTTGTGAAGTTTGAGCATAAAGACAGAAACCGCAAAAAAGTTTCTGTGGTTAGTCAAAATTTTGGGGAGTAGGGTAACCTTTAAAGGTCAATTAAACCTTTAGGTGTTTGTTAAACGCCTATAAACGCAATAAAATATTTATAATTTAGATCTCTATCCTTTATAGAATTTGTTGTGGAGATTGGCTTATGAATAATGTTTTTGTTAAGGGTTTGTTTTTTTTTCTTTTGTTGTTTGGGTTCTTTTTGAAAGCCTCAGAAAGCCCAAACGCTACTCTTAATCCATCTAAAGAAAATGTTTCTGTTGAAGAGCAAAAGCGTTTTGGAGGCGTTTTAGTTTTTGCTAGAGGCGCTGATGGCTCAAGCATGGATCCGGCTTTAGTGACTGATAGCGAAAGCTATGTGGCAACGGGCAATATTTATGACACGCTCGTGCAGTTCAAATACGGCACCACAGAAATTGAACCAGCCTTAGCGACAAGTTGGGAAATATCCCCAGATGGTCTTGTATATACCTTTCATTTACGCAAAGGGGTTTATTTCCACCAGACGAAGTATTGGGATAAAAAAGTAGAGTTTAGCGCTAAAGATGTGCTGTTTTCGTTTGAGCGCCAGATGGATAAGGCTAAACGATACTATAGCCCGGGGGCTAAAAGCTATAAATACTGGGAAGGCATGGGCATGTCTCATATTATCAAGAGCATTGAAGCTTTAGATGACTATACCATTAGATTCACGCTTAATGGGCCAGAAGCCCCATTTTTAGCCAATTTGGGCATGGATTTTTTGAGCATTTTGAGTAAGGATTACGCTGATTACTTGGCTCAAAATAATAAAAAAGACGAGTTGGCTAAAAAGCCTGTTGGGACAGGGCCTTTCAAATTCTTTTTATGGAATAAAGATGAAAAAATCATTCTTTTAAAAAATCAGGATTATTGGGGGCCTAAAGCTTATTTGGATAAGGTGGTGGTGCGCACCATTCCTAATTCTTCCACTCGCGCTTTAGCGCTGCGCACCGGTGAAATCATGCTCATGACTGGGCCTAATCTCAATGAAGTGGAGCAGTTAGAAAAACTTCCTAATGTCGTGGTGGATAAAAGCCCTGGGTTGTTGGCGAGTTGGCTTTCGTTGAACACGCAAAAAAAGTATTTTAACAACCCTTTGGTGCGTTTGGCTATCAACCATGCGATTAATGTGGATGATTACATCAAAGTGCTTTATGAAGGCTTTGCCCAAAAGATGGTCAATCCTTTCCCGCCCACTATATGGGGTTATAATTACAATATCAAACCCTATGAATACGATTTGAAAAAGGCTAAGGAATTATTGAAGCAAGCGGGGTATCCTAACGGCTTTAAAACCACCATTTTTACCACTGCCACTCGTAACCCAAAAGGAGCGGTGTTCATACAAGCGAGCCTGGCTAAAATTGGCATTGATGTGAAAATTGAAGTGTATGAATGGGGGGCTTATTTGAAAAGAACGGGATTAGGAGAGCATGAAATGGCGTTTGCAGGTTGGATGGCAGACATTGCGGATCCGGATAATTTCTTATACACCTTATGGAGCAAGCAAGCCGCTTCAGCCATACCCACTCAAAATGGTTCCTTTTATAAGAGCGACGCCTTTTCCGATCTGCTCATAAAGGCTAAACGGGTTTCGGATCAAAAAGAGAGGGAAGCCCTTTATTTAAAGGCTCAAGAAATTATCCATAAAGACGCGCCCTATGTCCCTTTAGCTTACCCTTATTCAGTGGTGCCGCATTTGTCTAAAGTCAAGGGCTATAAAACGACCGGAGTGAGCGTGAATCGCTTCTTTAAGGTGTATTTAGAAAAATGAAAGGGGTTGTATGCTGAGTTTTATCATTAAGCGTATTTTGTGGGCGATTCCCACGCTGTTTGGAGTGAGTATCATTGTGTTTATGATGGTGCATTTAGTGCCGGGGGATCCGGCGTTAGTGATTTTAGGCGAAAAGGCCAATCAAGCCGCTATTGACGCTTTAAGGGAACAATTTGGCTTGAATAAGCCTTTGATAGAGCAGTATTTTTTCTTTATCAATAATGTGTTGCATGGCAATTTTGGCGCTTCTATCATGACCGGTGAGCCTGTGATGCATGAGTTTTGGCAACGCTTCCCGGCTACGGTGGAATTGGCTTTGATCGCTTTGTTTATGGCTCTTGTTTTGGGTATTAGCGTTGGCGTGTTGGCTGCGATCAAACGCTATAGCGTGTTTGATTATTCCAGCATGACTTTCGCTTTAGCCGGGATTTCTATGCCGGTGTTTTGGCTAGGGCTTATGCTGATTTATATCTTTAGCGTGCAATTGGGGTGGTTGCCTGTTTTTGGGCGTTTGAGCGATGTGTATTATTTAGATGGCCCCACAGGTATTTATTTGATAGACAGCCTGATCGCAGGAGATTATGGGGCGTTTGTGGATACGATCAAGCACTTGATTTTGCCTAGCATTGTGTTAGCCACGGTTTCTACTGCTGTCATTGCCAGAATGACTCGCGCGAGCATGGCAGAAGTGTCTAAAGAAGATTATGTGCGCACCGCTAAAGCTAAGGGGTGCAGCTCCTTTAGGGTGATTTTTGTGCACACTTTGCGTAACGCTTTAATCCCTGTAACGACTATCGCAGGCTTGATGCTGGCCGGGCTTTTAGGGGGGAGCATGATAACTGAAACGGTTTTCTCATGGCCTGGGATTGGTAAGTGGATCGTTAATGCGCTCAACCAACGCGATTTCCCGATTATCCAGTCCATGTCTTTGATTATTGCCATGATGTATATTGGGGCTAATCTCTTGGTGGATATTTTATACGCTTTTATTGATCCTAGAATAAGGTTGTCATAATGGAGTCTTTTAGAGAGTTTATCCAACAATTCAAAAAAAATAAGGCGGCGGTAGTTGGGGCATGGATTGTGCTTTTATTGGTAATTTGCGCTGTTTTTGCACCCCTTTTAGCCCCGCATGATCCTTATGTGCAAAATGCGCAAGATCGCCTTTTAAAGCCTATATGGGAGCATGGGGGGAACGCTAAATACCTTTTAGGCACCGATGATTTGGGGCGCGATATTTTGAGCCGCTTGATCTATGGGGCCAGGATTTCTTTAACCATAGGGATTGTTTCTATGGGGATTGCGGTCTTTTTTGGCACGATATTAGGGCTAATAGCGGGGTATTTTGGTGGGAAAACAGATGCAATTATCATGCGTATCATGGACATCATGTTCGCTTTGCCCTCTATTTTATTGATCGTGATTGTGGTCGCTGTGTTAGGGCCTTCACTCACTAACGCCATGCTCGCTATTGGGTTTGTGGGGATTCCTGGATTTGCAAGATTGGTGCGCAGTTCTGTGCTGGGCGAAAAAGAAAAAGAATATGTGATCGCTTCTAAAATCAATGGCTCTTCGCATCTTCGTTTGATGTGTAAGGTGATCTTCCCTAATTGTATTATCCCTTTAATCGTGCAAACGACAATGGGTTTTGCTTCCACGGTTTTAGAAGCGGCCGCGCTGAGCTTCTTAGGTCTTGGGGCCCAACCTCCCAAACCTGAATGGGGAGCGATGCTGATGAATTCCATGCAATACATCGCTACCGCTCCTTGGATGCTTGTTTTCCCTGGGGTGATGATTTTTTTAACGGTCATGAGTTTTAATCTGGTAGGCGATGGTATCATGGACGCTTTAGATCCTAAACGGGCCTCTTAAAAGGAGCTTGCATGATTTTAGAAGTTAAAGATTTAAAAACTTATTTTTTCACCGATAAGGGCGTGAATAAAGCAGTAGATGGCGTGAGTTTTGGCTTGAAAAAGTCTCAAACGCTCTGTATTGTAGGGGAGAGCGGGAGCGGGAAAAGCATCACTTCGCTTTCTATTTTAGGGTTGATTGAAAAACCGGGTCGAATTGTAGGGGGGAGCATTCAATTTTTAGGGCAGGATTTGTTGCGGCTCAAAGAAAAGCAGATGCAAAAAGAAATTAGAGGTAAAAAAATTGGCATGATCTTTCAAGAGCCTATGACGAGCCTAAACCCTTCCTACACGGTGGGGTTTCAAATCAATGAAGTGTTGAAAATCCACCACCCTAACCTTAATAAAAAAGAACGCTTAGAAAGGGTGGTTTATGAATTAGAGCGTGTGGGCATTCCCCATGCAGGGGATAAATACCACGAATACCCTTTCAATCTCAGCGGGGGGCAGCGCCAAAGGGTGATGATCGCTATGGCTATGGTGTGTGAGCCTGAAATCTTGATCGCTGATGAGCCTACGACGGCGTTAGATGTAACCATTCAAGCACAGATTTTAGAATTGATGAAAGAGTTGCAGCAAAAAAAAGGCACTTCTATTTTGTTTATCACCCATGATTTAGGCGTGGTGGCGCAAATCGCTGATGAAGTGGTGGTGATGTATAAAGGGCATGTGGTGGAGCAAGCGAGCGCGAAAGAGCTTTTTGCTGATCCAAGACACCCTTACACGAAAGCTCTTTTAAGCGCGATCCCTAAACCGGGCAAAGAATACCGCAAAAAACGCTTAGAAACCGTGGATGAAAATATAGATTATTTGAGTTTTCCAAAGGAGTTACGATGAAGCTCTTAGAGATTAAAGAATTGAAAAAATCCTATGCGATAGATAGGGGGTTATTCAAGCCTAAAAGAGTGATCCATGCGCTCAATGGGATCAGTTTTGAAGTGGAACAAAATGAAGTTTTAAGCATCGTGGGGGAGAGCGGTTGCGGGAAAAGCACGACAGCAAAAATTTTAGCCGGGATTGAAAGGCAAGATAGCGGGGCGATTTATTTCAATGGCAAGCGCCATTTGCATTTTAGCAAACAGGATTGGTTTGATTACCGCAAAAAGGTGCAAATGATTTTTCAAGACCCTTATTCTAGCCTGAACCCAAGGTGGAAAGTGGGCGAGATTATCGCTGAACCCTTGCTGTTAAATTCTCACTTTTCAAAAAAAGAAATCAAAGCCAAAGTGCTAGAGATCATGCAAAAAGTGGGCTTGAAATTAGAATGGATCGATCGTTATCCCCACCAATTTTCAGGCGGTCAAAGGCAACGAATCGGTATTGCTAGGGCGCTCATTTTGCATCCTAGCGTGGTGATTTGCGATGAGCCTGTGTCTGCGTTAGACGTGTCCATTCAAGCGCAAGTGTTGAATTTGCTCTTGGATTTGCAAAAAGAAATGGGGCTGACTTATATTTTTATCAGCCATGATTTAGGGGTGGTGGAGCATATTAGCGATAAAATCATCGTAATGAACCAGGGGCAAATCGTAGAAACGGGAGATGTGGATAGCGTGATAAGCGCTCCAAAGCACCCTTATACGCAGAAATTGCTCAATGCGGTGCCGCATTTGGAAAAATCCATGCAAAGATTTGCCAAATAAAAGAAAGGGTATTAAGCTGTGTTTGTAGATAGCGTGGAAATCATCATTGCTTCGGGTAAGGGGGGGCCTGGAATGGTGAGTTTTAGGCGAGAAAAGTTTGTCATTAAAGGCGGTCCTGATGGGGGCGATGGGGGCGATGGGGGCGATGTGTATTTTGAAGTGGATAACAATACCGACACTCTAGCGAATTTTAGAGGCACCAAACACCATAAGGCTAAAAACGGGGCTCCAGGAGGCACACGAAATTGCGCGGGCAAAAAGGGCGAAGACAAGATCATTGTTGTGCCGCCAGGAACGCAAGTGTTTGTAGGTGATAAGTTGTGGCTTGATTTAGTGGAACCTAAAGAAAGGGTGTTAGCCTTAAAAGGAGGCAAGGGGGGGTTAGGGAATGTGCATTTTAAAAGCGCGACTAAACAACAACCCACTTACACGCAAAAAGGCTTGGATGGGGTTGAAAAATGCGTGCGTTTGGAATTAAAACTCATCGCTGATATAGGGTTAGTGGGCTTCCCTAATGCGGGTAAATCCACGCTCATTTCCACCATCTCTAACGCTAAGCCTAAAATCGCTAATTATGAATTTACGACTCTAGTGCCTAATTTAGGGGTTGTGAGCGTAGATGAGAAAAGCGGATTTCTAATGGCTGATATTCCTGGCATTATTGAAGGGGCTAGTCAGGGAAAAGGCTTAGGGATTAGCTTTTTAAAGCATATTGAACGCACCAAAGTTCTAGCTTTTGTTTTAGACGCTTCTAGGCTGGATTTAGGCATTAAAGAGCAATACCAACGCTTGAGATTGGAGTTGGAAAATTTTTCACCCGCTTTAGCCAATAAGCCTTTTGGGGTGTTGCTCAATAAATGCGATGTTGCAGAAAACATTGATGAGATGACTAAGGATTTTTGCGCCTTTTTAAATTTAGAAGCGCAAAAATTAGAGGCGTTTGATTTAGAGCCGTATTTGGGGTTTTTACACCCCCATTTAACCAATGATTTTGAAAATGACCCTAATGAAAAATCAGCGCTCTTTGTCTTGCCCCTTTCAGCGGTTAGCGCTCTTAATACGCATGCACTTAAATTTGTGTTGTTAAAAGCGTTACCCTAAAACGCTATTTTTAAAATAATCCATTAAAATAAAGGCGAGGAATGAAAAGATTTGTTTTGTTTTTATCGTTCATGTTTGTTTGCGTTTGCGTTCAAGCTTACGCTGAGCAAGATTACTTTTTTAGGGATTTTAAATCTAAAGATTTGCCCCAAAAACTCCATCTTGATGAAAAGCTCTCCCAAACAATACAGCCATGCGCGCAACTTAACGCATCAAAACACTACACTTCTACTGGGGTTAGAGAGCCTGATGTCTGCACAAAGAGTTTTAAAAAATCCGCTCTCATGTCTTATGACTTAGCGCTAGGTTATTTGGTGAGTAAGAATAAGCAATACGGCTTAAAAGCTATAGAAATTTTAAACGCTTGGGCTAAAGAACTTCAAAGCGTGGATACTTATCAGAGCGAGGATAATATCAATTTCTACATGCCTTATATGAACATGGCTTATTGGTTTGTCAAAAAGGCATTCCCTAGCCCAGAATACGAAGATTTCGTTAAGCGGATGCGCCAATATTCTCAATCCGCTCTTAACACTAACCATGGGGCGTGGGGCATTCTTTTTGATGTGAGTTCTGCGTTAGCACTGGATGATCACGACCTTTTACAAAATAGCGCTAATCGGTGGCAGGATTGGATATTTAAAGCCATAGATGAGAATGGGGTTATTGCTAGCGCGATCACTAGGAGCGATACGAGCGATTATCATGGCGGCCCTACAAAGGGCATTAAGGGGATAGCTTATACCAATTTCGCGCTTCTTGCGATAACTATATCAGGCGAATTGCTTTTTGAGAACGGGTATGATTTGTGGGATAGTGGAGCCGGACAAAGGCTCTCTATAGCGTATAACAAAGCCGCAACATGGATTTTAAACCCTGAAACTTTCCCTTATTTCCAGCCTAACCTTATTGGGGTGCATAACAACGCCTATTTCATTATTTTAGCCAAGCATTATTCTAGCCCTAGCGCGGATGAGCTTTTAAAGCAAGGCGATTTGCATGAAGATGGTTTCAGGTTGAAACTCCGATCGCCATGAATTTTTTTGTATTCAAGATGATAGCGATAGCCATGCGCTTTAATCTTTTGATGAATGGTTCAGAAAGTTTGGTTCAGTCAGCATTATTTACAAAAAGAGTTTAAAATAAACGCAATTGTATCTCTTGAGTCGTCTTTAGAGTGCAAATGATTATCAAAATGAATCGTTTTAGTTGTAAGCAAGCTTGTTTACACTAAAATAGTAAGCGTTATTGATAAGACCACATTAAAGGATAATGAATGAAAAAAATGGTTTTGGTATCGGTTTTACTAGCAGGGTTTTTGCAAGCGGTGAATTTGGATTTATCTTCGGCTAAGCTAACATGGACGGCCTTTAAAACTAAGGCTAAAACACCAGTAAATGGGAGCTTTGAAAGCATCACCTATAAATTGGGTAAATCTCAAGATAGTTTAAAAACCCTTTTAGAGGGAGCGAGTGCGAGCATGGATAGCTTGAAAGTCAATTTGGACGATGAATTGAAAAATAAAAATGTTAAAGAAGCTTTTTTCGCTCTTTTTAAAAACACCCACATTAAAGTAACTTTTAGAAATGTGATAGAAGGCGATCATGTGGGTTCTCTTACGGCTTATGTGAGGATGAATGAAAAGCTGGTGAAAGTGCCTATGCAATATACGATTGCTGAGGATAAGCTCGTGGTTAAAGGGGTCTTGGATTTGTTGAATTTTGGCTTGAAAAATGAATTAGCGAGCTTGGCTAAACGATGCGAGAGTTTTCATGAGGGCTTGACTTGGTCGCAAGTGGAAATCCAATTTGAAAGCATGATTAAGGGATAATTTAAAACCATGGAGTTATTGCACAGCATTAATGATTTTAATGAAGCCAAGCAGGTGATCGCTGGGGGGGTCAATTCGCCTGTGAGGGCGTTTAAGAGCGTTAAAGGCACTCCCCCCTTTATTTTAAAAGGTAAGGGGGCGTATCTTTATGATGTGGATAACAACCATTATATAGATTTTGTGCAAAGCTGGGGGCCTTTGATTTTTGGGCATGCTGATGAAGAAATTGAAGAAAATATTATTAATGTATTAAAAAAAGGCACTTCTTTTGGCGCTCCCACAGAGTTAGAAACCACTTTAGCTAAGGAAATCATTTCTTGTTATGAAGGCTTAGATAAGGTGCGTTTAGTGAGTAGTGGCACAGAAGCGACCATGAGTGCGATACGACTCGCTAGGGCTTATAGCCAAAAAGACGATTTGATCAAGTTTGAAGGGTGCTACCATGGGCATAGCGATTCGTTGTTAGTGAAAGCGGGTAGCGGGTGCGCCACTTTTGGCTCTCCTTCTTCTTTAGGCGTGCCGAACGATTTTAGCAAACACACTCTAGTGGCTCGTTATAACGATTTAAACTCTACAGAAGAATGTTTTAAAAAAGGCGATGTGGGTTGTGTTATCATTGAACCCATTGCTGGGAATATGGGGTTAGTGCCGGCTCAAAAAGAGTTTTTACTAGGCTTAAAGGCTTTGTGTGAAAAATACCAAGCGGTGCTGATTTTAGATGAAGTGATGAGCGGGTTTAGAGCGAGTTTGAGCGGTTCGCAAGAATTTTATGGCGTCGTGCCGGATTTGGTAACCTTTGGTAAGGTGATAGGTGCGGGGCTTCCTTTGGCGTGTTTTGGGGGGCGTGCGGAAATTATGGACTTGCTTTCACCCATTGGAGGCGTGTATCAAGCAGGCACTTTAAGCGGTAACCCCCTAGCGGTGTGCGCGGGGTTGAGTGCACTTTATAAAATCAAAAGAGACAAAACCCTTTATACTCGCTTAAACGCTTTAGCCGTTCGTTTGACTCAAGGTTTAAAAAAGAGCGCTCAAAGTTATAACATCGCTTTAGAGACGCTCAACATGGGGAGCATGTTTGGCTTTTTCTTTAACGAAAATGCGGTGTGCGATTTTGATGACGCTTTAAAAAGCGATACAGAAATGTTTGCGAAATTCCACCAAAAAATGCTCTTTAAGGGCGTGTATTTGGCGTGCTCAAGCTTTGAAACCGGCTTTATTTGTGAGCCTATGACTGAAGAGATGATTGATTTAACGATCGCAAAAGCCGATGAAAGTTTTGATGAAATCATAAAAGGTGTGTGAATTTTTTGAAAAAACCAAAGTATTATAAATTCATAGAGGGGGCGAATTATTTGAGCTTGGGGCTTTCTATGGTGGTAGCGATCCTTATGGGCGTGGCTATAGGCTATGGGCTTAAAAAGATCACTCACATTTCGTGGCTTTTTTGGCTTGGGGTTATTTGGGGCGTGTTAGCGAGCTTTCTTAATGTCTATAAAGCTTATAAAAACATGCAAAAAGACTATGAAGAACTAGCCAAAGACCCTAAATACACACAAAATCAAACAAAATAAATCCAATAAAATCCCATGTGCCAAATCCAATGCTTGCTTATTTTACTTTCTATCAATATAGTCAGTGCGATTATCGTTTATTTTTTCCAAGCGTTTCAAGGGGTTTTGAATTTTGAAGGGGGGTTTTTAGGGTTTTTTATCGTGGCGTTGTCTTCGTATTACGGCGTTAAAAAGCGTTTGGATTTAAGGAAACAAAATGGAGAAAAAGAAGAAAAGCAAAAATTCCAAAAATTCGCTCTGGGTTTGGAAATGTCTTTCAATGTGTGGCGTTTAGGGGGGTATGGGGTTTTACTAGGCATTTTAGGAGTGCTTTTATTCTCGCATCTTTTTAAAGGGTTAATCTTTCTTATCGGCGTGTTTGTGAGCTCGCTCTCTAGCGCGTTATTACGATTTTTAAATAATAATGGTAAGTTTTGACACAAACGCATAAGGATTTTAACCCCTTTAACCCTCTTTTAATTTTTAATCCTATACAATAAAAACAAAAATGGGAGTGGATCTTGAAAACAAAAAATCCCGCTAAAAGAATCCTAAAAACCGCTGTGATTCAAATGCAATCCAAACCTTATGCCTTAAATGAAAACCTGCAATTAGCACTCAATCTGGCCAAAGAAGCCCACAACAAAGGCGCGAATCTCATTGTTTTACCGGAATTGTTTGATAGCGGTTATTGCGTGAATGATAGAGACGCAGAGTTTGGGATAGATTTTAAAGCGATAAAGCATGGCGAGCTAAAAAACGAGTCGTTGAGCGCGTTAAGTAATTTTGCAAAGTCTAATAAGGTGCATTTGGTGGCGTGTAGCATTGAAAAAACGGATAAAAAACTCTACGACAGTGCTTATATCATTCCGCCAAAAGGCGGGATTTCTGGAAAACACCGCAAGATTTATTTGTGGGGCGATGAAAAATCGCGCTTTAGAAGGGGCAAAAAATACGAGGTTTTTACGCTGGATTTTGGGGATTTTAGCACAAAAGTGGGTTTGCAAATTTGCTATGAAATCGGCTTTGGCGTGGGCGCGAATCTTTTAGCGTTACAAGGGGCTGAGATTTTAATCTATCCTAGCGCGTTTGGCAAGGCTAGGGCTTATAATTGGGATTTGTTGAGCAAAGCTAGAGCGTTAGAAAATGGTTGTTTTGTGTGCGCGTGCAATCATAGTGGGGAAGAAACTAACGCTCAATTGAAACAAACGCTAGAGTTTGCCGGCGATTCAAGAATCATTGCGCCCAATGGGAAAATCATCGCGCAAGCCACCAAGCTTAATGAAGTCGTTATTGCTGAAATGGATTTAAACGAAGCGGCACTGCAACGCCAAAAAATCCCTTATTTACAAGATTTTGACACCAAACTCACCAAAAAGGGGTTTGGAAAACTCACTTAAAAAGGAGCGATTATGGCAAAAGAAATTTTAGTGGCTTATGGCGTGGATATTGATGCGGTGGCTGGTTGGCTAGGGAGCTATGGTGGGGAGGATTCGCCTGATGATATTTCGCGCGGGCTTTTTGCGGGTGAAGTGGGGATCCCACGGCTTTTGAAATTGTTTAAAAAATACCATCTCCCTGCGACTTGGTTTGCGCCTGGGCATTCTATTGAAACTTTCCCTGAGCAAATGAAAATGATCGTGGATGCAGAGCATGAAGTGGGCGCGCATGGGTATTCGCATGAAAACCCTATCGCTATGACGGCCAAGCAAGAAGAAGACGTTTTGTTAAAAAGCGTTGAATTGATTAAAGATCTCACCAGCAAAGCCCCCACAGGCTATGTGGCGCCGTGGTGGGAGTTTTCTAATATCACTAATGAATTGCTTTTAAAACACGGCTTCAAATACGACCACTCGCTCATGCACAATGATTTCACGCCCTATTATGTGCGCGTGGGGGATAGTTGGAGCAAGATTGATTATAGTTTGGAAGCTAAGGATTGGATGAAACCTTTAGTCCGTGGGGTGGAAACAAATTTAGTGGAAATCCCTGCGAATTGGTATTTAGACGATTTACCGCCGATGATGTTTATCAAAAAATCCCCCAATAGCTTTGGTTTTGTAAGCCCACACGATATAGGGCAAATGTGGATCGATCAATTTGATTGGGTTTATCGTGAGATGGATTATGCGGTGTTTAGCATGACAATCCACCCTGATGTGAGCGCCCGTCCGCAAGTGTTGCTCATGCATGAAAAAATCATTGAACATATCAACAAGCACGAGGGCGTGCGTTGGGTAACATTCAATGAAATCGCTGATGATTTCTTAAAACGAAACCCTAGAAAAAAATAGCGATAACGCCAAAAGGTTTTTGGCGTTTGATTAAAAGGTTGAAAGATGTGCGTTTTATGCGGGGAGCTTATCAGTTCTTTTCATTGGACCGATGGGAGTCATGGGAGTGATAGTTATGAGATTGGTGAGGGCTTGAGAGAGCCAAATGCGCTTATTAGTGCGAATGAAAACGCCAGAGAACGCAAAAGAGCGCGGCTCAAGCGAGTGGGATTGCTCAATCAAATCTTGGCGTTTTACGGGCTAAAAATTAATGATTGGCAAGGTGCGAAATTTGTGCTGTGCGATCAAAAAGGGCAGAGCGTGATCGTGAATGATTTAGGCGATTTGTGGGGTAAGGCGCAAAATTTAGCCAAAAAAAAGATGGACGCGCTAGATTCTAATCTGTTAGCGTTTTTAAATCAAAATACACAAGCCACTCACTGATGCCCAAAATCCCTATCACGCTCATCACAGGTTTTTTAGGCAGCGGTAAAACGAGTTTTTTAAGCGAATATTTAAACCAAATAGATCACCAAGGCGTTGCCCTTATTGTCAATGAAATCGGTCAAGCCGCTTTGGATCAGCGCATCTTAAGCGTTCAATATTGCGGTGAAAAAATGCTCTATCTTAACGCAGGGTGCGTGTGTTGCAACAAACGCTTAGATTTAGTAGAGTCTCTAAAAGCCACGCTCAACAACTATGAATGGCGCGGCGAAATTTTAAAGTGCATCATCATTGAAACCACCGGTTTAGCCAACCCGGCACCGATTTTATGGACGATTTTGAGCGACACTTTTTTAGGGGCGCATTTTGAGATTCAAAGCGTGGTGGCTTGCGTGGATGCATTGAACGCTAAAACGCATTTAACAAACAATGAAGCTAAAGAGCAAATCGTTTTTGCTGATAGCGTTTTATTGACCAAAACGGATTTGCAAAATAACAGCGGGGCTTTAATGAAATTAAAAGAGCGGATACAAGCCCTTAACCCTAGTGCAGAAATTTTTGACAAGAAAAATATAGATTACGAAAGCTTTTTTTCACGCAACAATAGGGCACGAAATTTTATGCCAAGAATGCCAAAAGATTCGCACTCGCAAGGCTTTGAGACTTTAAGCATCAGGTTTGAAGGGGCGATGGAGTGGAGCGCGTTTGGGATTTGGCTGAGTTTGTTGTTGCATCAATACGGCACACAGATTTTACGCATAAAGGGGATTATTGATATTGGAAGCGATCTTTTGGTGAGTATTAACGGCGTGATGCATGTCATTTACCCGCCTAAGCACATTTCAAAGGATCAAAACGGCTCTAATCTCGTTTTTATCATGCGCCATTTAGAGCGTGAAAAAATCTTAAATTCCTTAAAGGGTTTTAAGGATTTTCTCGGCATCAAGGGTTTTGAAATGCAATAATTTTTAATTTTACTTAAATGTAAAAAATGCTTTTAACATTTAAAAGCGTTCTTTTTGGGTTAGGGGGTTTTTAGGTGAAAGAGTTGTAGGGGTGAATTGTTTCAAAACACCCCTATCCCCTTGTGAGTTTTATTATAAAATGAAATCTAAAACTATAAACAAATTTTAAAAATCCCATTTTTTGCTATTTGTTTATAGCTGTTTGCATTTTGATAGGGAAAAGAACGATGAAACTTAAAACCAAACACACCCCACAAATAACAAAAATCAAAACATAGCCCAAATCCCCTAAAAAGATCGTAAAAAGATACGAAAAAAGCGCTTGGAAAATGCCAAAAGAAAACACCACCCACGAAGACGCTTGAGCGAAATGCTTCGCGCCTGCAATTTTTAAAGCCATCATGCTGAATAAATTGATATTGGCGGTTGTGGCCGCTCCCATTATAAAGATGCTTAAATTGAGTAAAGAGATTTGGTGGAAAAAAATGGGCAAAAAGCATGCGATCGATTTTAAAATGAGGATAAAGATATTGGCGTTTTTAGCCCCTAGTTTTTGAGCCATGGGGCCGCTGATTAAAGAGCCAAGCGTGGCTCCAAAACCAAAAAACGCCCATGAAGTTCCAGCGATAGTGGGGGAGATATTTAAATGACGGATCAAATAATCCACCCAAAAAAGCGTGTGTGGTAAAAAACCAATCGCATTGAGCGCGCAAGAAACGAGCAATAACCACAAATGAAAGGGGATTTTAAACGCACTTTCTTCTTTTTTAACGGATTTTTTCCTTAAAGAGCGGGTTTTTAACCCCACTAAGGAAAGGATAAAGGCTATCAAACAACTGCCCCCTAAAAAAATCCATGCCCATTTGATATTATAAGAGCTGATCCAAGGCAGAACAAACCCACTAAAGACAGATCCAATGCCTACAGCACTAAAAATAAGCCCCCCCACTAAGGCTTTTTTATGTTCTTTGACATAGGGTAAAGAGAGAGGAGCGACTAAAATCATTAACGCGCTGCTAGCCACACCGGCGATAAAACGCCAGATCCAAAGCCAAAAGAAAGGGATACTATCAAAATAACAGACTAAAAAACTCAAAGCGATCAAGCCAAAACTGATTTTAGCGATGCTTTCTAATGACATTAACGGGCTTAAAAATTGGATTAAAAAACTCCCAAAAACATAGCCCATTAGCACCGCAATACCCAGTTGGAAGCTTTGGTGTGGGGTTAAACTCCCTGATAAAATGAGTAGGGGGATTAAAACCACATAGCCAAAACGAGCCAAGCCGTTAGACACAAAAACCCCTAAAAAGCAAACAAACACGCGCATTTTGATCCTTAACACATGACAAGTTATAAAAAGATCTTGTATTATATTGAAACTTGTTAATTGATAGCGCATAATGGGAACGAGATGAGAATAAATTTAAGGAGCGTTCATGCTATTTAGTGAGTGCGTGTATCATTAAAGAGGCCCCACGATTGAATAAAAAAGAGTTGGTTATTAGCGTTATAGAGCTTGTGTCCAAAGCACTTTATAAAAACAAGGCTTCTACTAGAATAGGGCTTCTTTGCGGTGGTTTTCATTGCTGAAACAGACGCTAATAACTATGGGCTAGACTTAAAAGAAAGCATCACTGAGAAAAAGTAGAGTTGAACGCTTAAGTTATTTTTTAATAGGGTTTAGAGGGTTAGCATGCGATTGCTGCATTCTTTTTAGGCGTTATGGGTAGTTTATAAAACAACTCGCTATGACTGCTAGTCTTAACAAAATAAGCTCATCATCTTTCACTAAATACACAAGCAAAACATCAGCTTTGATATGGCATTCTCTATAAGGCTTCCAAACTCCCCTTAAAGCGTGATCTTTGAATTGTGGGGGTAGCGGTTCTTTTTTTCTTAAGGTTAGAATGACTTCATTCAAAATGCTATCATCAAACCCGTTTTTAACAAGCTTTTTAAAATCTTTTTTGTAAAGGATATGGTGCTTAATTTTCAGCATTCACTTCCTTTTTCACTTCATTTGCCCATGCGTGAAAGTCTTCAATAGTTTCTAAGTTTTCACCATTTAACGCTTCTCTCATGGCTTGTTGCGTTTCAATATTTGGGGTTTCATGCCCAAAACAACAATCATTAGCTCTTTTGTTGATCTCTTGTAAGATTTTGTTCAACTCTTCTAATTTGTTATGAAAACCTTTATCTTTTTTTTCTAGCTCTTTAGCCATTTTCTTTTCAAGATACGCCCTATCCCTTTTTAGCTTTTCAATTTCTTGTTCTTTTTTATTAATGAGATTAAAAAGCTGTCTTTGGCTGTATTTTGTGTAATCTTTGTTGGTGGTGTTTGGCATATTTATTCCTTTTAAAATATAAGATCAGTTCATTATAGCGCAAGCGATAGAGTGGGATTAAAAAGGTTAG
>NZ_PHLZ01000029.1:0-20080 GCF_002832345.1 Helicobacter pylori | reverse complement strand
TCAATTTCTTTAGTGGTGATAATGCTTAAAGCATAGGCTGGACTGAGCAAACCTAATAAAAACGCTCCTAGAATAAAGCAGAAAAATAAAAAATGGTTATATGGATAAGTTTTCATTTGTTTTTGTTGGGGGATTTTTGTGTTGATTTTTCATTAGCGCTCCATTCCAACATCTTTGGATTTAGTTTTTTTTGAATACAAATAAGAGCTATACTCACTAGCATTACCGGTAGCGACTTTATAGGGAGTTTTGTTGTCGTAAGCTTGTGTACTAAATTTTTTGCCAACATAATTGCCATTAGCGTCCATTTGATTTTCAAACATATCCGCTACAAGCTTGTTGTAATCGGTATTTGAAGTTAGATCCGAATTTGAAAGCGAATGATTTTGTTTAGAATTATTAGATTTAGTGTTAGGCTCTTTTACATTATTTTGTCCTACACTATTTTGAGCGGTGCTATTTTAATTAAAATGAGATAATTTAGAATTATTATGCGTTAATTCTTCACTCATAGAGGCGTTTTCTTTGCTTGCTTCTTTGCTTCCAAGCTCCCATGATTTGAAAGTTCTTGCGTCTATTTCATTGTTTTCTAAAGCAGTGTTTAAAACTTGTTTTTCATTTGCATTTAAAGGTTGTAGCATTTCTTTTTCTTTTTTAGGGATTTTAAGTTTTTCATCAATGTTTTCATTAAAAATTCCCAATGAATGATTATAAGTTTTAACTAAAAAACCTTCTGTTTTATTGATGGGCAAGTGTGCGATATTATTTCTAATGGCATACTCAGTGGTCTTATTGATATTTTTATTGTGCAAAACCGCTTCTATTAGGCATTCTTGTAAAAATTCCTTATGACTAGGTCTTAGATTACCTTTTTCGTTGTTGATCATCAATAAAAGCACTTGCATTTCTTCATTAGTCATGCCGTTTTTAGATCTGTCTTTTAGAAATTTTTTAAATTCCTTATCTCTAAATCGCTTGTTAGAGCCTTTTTCTTTTTCTTTTTCATTAAAATGATTTTTAGCTTCTTCAATGCGGCTTCTTAAAACGCTAACGCCTAAAGAGTGGTTAAATCTTATTATCGACACTCTATTAGAACAAAACTAAAAAGCAAAGAAAATCAATTTTCCAACCACTCTTTTAAGAACAAGGTATTTTTGCCTTGTTCTAAACTTTTAGAGTGGGATTATTGATTTGCTCATTGTTTTAGCATGAATAAGTGGTGATAAATTCAAAGGGATGGGGTTTGCTCTCCCATGGGAACACTTCAGCATTGAATTTAAGAGACTGATAGGCTTGAATAAATTCTTCGCTAAAGACCTGACCTTCTTTTAAATACTGCTTATCGGCTAGCATTTCTTCTAACGATCGCCTTAAAGTGTGAGGCATTTGTTTGATACCTTTTTCCCTAATTTCATCTAAAGTCAATTTGAAAAGGTTAATATCCATCGCCTCGCCGGGATCAATCTTATTTTTAACGCCATCCATGCCTGCCATTAAAATCGCCCCAAAAGCCAAGTAGGGGTTTGATGAGCTGTCAGGAAACCTGAATTCAAACCTAGCACTATTTTTAGAAATCCCATAAGGGATGCGCACGCTCGCACTCCTGTTATTAGCCGAATAAGTCAAAATAGATGGGGCTTCATATCCCGGAATCAGGCGTTTGTAAGAGTTAGTGGAAGCGTTAGTGAAAGCGGCCAACCCTCTAGCGTGGCGCAACACGCCCCCTAAAAAATGCAACGCTAACTCACTCAAGCCCTTGTAAGTTTCGCCACTAAAAAGGTTTTCGTTGTTTTTCCAAACGCTCACATGGGTGTGCATCCCGCTCCCGTTATCCCCATATAAAGGTTTTGGCATGAAAGTGGCGGTTTTCCCGTTTAAATGAGCGACCATTTTAACCACATACTTGAGTTTTTGGACATTATCAGCCGCTTCCACTAAATCCCCAAATTTCACGCCCACTTCGCCTTGCGCTTGCGCGACTTCATGATGGACGACAAAAGTTTCTAGCCCCACTTGGTTTAAGACTTTCACAATTTCTGTGCGAATATCCATCATCGTATCCGTTGGCGGTACAGGCAAATAGCCCCCTTGTTTGCCCGGTCTATGCCCAAAATTGACGCCATTTTCAAAACTTCTATCCCTATTCCATTCGCCCTCTTCACTATCCACTTCGTAGTATTGGGAATTGGAAGCGTCTTTAATCTTAATGGAATCAAAGATAAAAAATTCATTCTCCGCGCCAAAATAAGCCACATCGCCCAAACCTGAATCTTTTAAATGCTGTAAGGCTTTTTTAGCGATACTTCTAGGGCATTTTTCATAAGGCTGGTTTTTATACACATCATACACATCGCAAAACACGACCACGCTCACATCCGCGCTAAAAGGGTCAATGAAATAACGCACCAAATCGGGGGTTAAAATCATATCGGAGTGTTCAATGCCTTGCCAGCCTTTAAAACAACTCGCATCAAAAGGAATCCCCTCTTTAAACATGCCATGCGTTAAAGCCCCAAAAGAATAAGCGATGTGATTCCAAGTGCCTTTAATATCGCTGAATCTAAAATCCACAAATTCCACTTCATTTTCTTTGCAAAATTCAAAAAATTCTTTGATCTTGCTTTCACTATTTTGAGTTCTTACTATCATTAACCACCTTTAATTGTTATGAATTGAGTTTGATTGATAGGGGTGATTATAGCATTTATGGGGTAAAAAAGTAAAATCTGTATCAAGTTTGTTAAGATGCATGCGGTAAAATCCGCTAAATCAAGGAGTGTATTATGAAAGCAGACGCTATGAAACTGCTAGACTTTATCAGTAAGAGTCAAGAAAAACAATTGGTCATCCCCATCTATCAGAGGTTGTATAGTTGGAAAAAGGAACAATGCGAACAATTATGGGATGATATTATAAAAATTGGCGGGAATGATAAGGCGAATGGGCATTTTATCGGTTCTATTTTGTATGAGCGAGATGGTATTACGCACTCTAACAATCTATTACTCATCATTGATGGCCAACAAAGGCTCACCACTATCACGCTTTTACTCATCGCTTTAAGGAATCACTTAAGCGATGAAGTTAAAATTTTGGAAAAATTTTCGCGTGAAAAAATAGAGAGCTATCTTATTAACAACAATAAGGACGGCAATAAGAAATTCAGACTCATCTTATCAGAGTCTGATAAAGACACCTTGCTATTTTTGATTGATAAAAACAAAAGAAAGCCGAGCGAGCCTTCGGTAAAAATAATGGAAAATTTTGAATTGTTTGAAAAATGGATCAGTGAAAACACCGACAAACTAGAAACGATTTTTAAAGGATCAAAAAAACTCATGATAGTTTGGATTGCTTTAGAAAAAGGGAAAGATGATCCTCAACTTATTTTTGAGAGCATGAACTCAAAAGGTATCGAACTCACGCAAACGGATTTGATCAGAAACTATATCATAATGGAAACGGAGGTTGGAAAACAGGAAGATTTTTATAATCAATATTGGAGGGCTATGGAGGAGGATTTTAAACAAAATGAAAAATTATTTGATCGGTTTGTCTGGCATTACCTTACAATCAAAACAGGAAAGATTCTCAAAGAGAAAAGAGTTTATGAAGCTTTCAAAGATTATCAGCAAAAAGAAGGGATAGAAATAGAGGATTTATTAAAAGATTTGCAAAAATATTGTGGGTATTTTTGCCAGATTGCATTCAAAAAAGAAGCCGATAAAGATTTAAACAAGGCTTTAAGTTTTCTTGTAGATTTGGAAATGGATGTGGTGTATCCGCTATTACTAGAGCTTTATGGCGATTATAAGGATGGCGTTTTATCCAAGCAGGATTTTATCCCTATTATCGCTTTAACAGAGAGTTATCTTTGCAGAAGGGCGGTGTGCGGGCTTGGATCAAATGGCCTCAATAAAATCTTTCCCTCTTTTACAAAAAAAATCAATAAAGATCAATATCTTGAAAGTATAGAAGCGCATTTTTTATCATTGGAAAAGACGACAGGAAAATTTCCTAAAGATTCTGAATTTAGAGATTCTTTTATCACGATAGATTTTTATAAGCTTCAAAAAATTAAATACTTTCTTGAAAGGTTAGAAAATTTTGACACAAAAGAGCCGGTCAATACTCAAGAATGCACTATAGAACACATCATGCCTCAAACCCTTAATTTAGAATGGGAAAGGGATTTGCTTGAAAATTTTCAAGCAATACACGAGAAATACCTCAACACAATAGGCAATCTCACTCTAACCGGTTATAACGAGAAGTATAGTAACAATTCTTTCCAAGAAAAAAGAGATATGGAAAACGGCTTCAAACAAAGCCCGTTGAAACTCAATCAAAGTTTAAAAGATTTGGAATCTTTTGGCGAAAAAGAGATTGAAGAAAGAGCTAGTGATTTAGCGGATAGGGCTTTAAAGATTTGGACTTACCCCAAGCTAGATGCAGAAACATTAGAGAAATATAAACAGAAAGGCAAAAGAGAAAAAAAGGCTTATGATTTAAGCTCTTATAAGTTTAGCTCTCATTCAAGGGAGTTATTTGATATTTTAAGAAAAGAGATTAAAGCTCTTGATGAAAGGATAACTGAAAATTTTGTGAAAACATATATAGCTTATAAGTTTAAAACAAATTTTGTGGATATTGTTGTGCAAAAAAAGGATTTAAAATTGTATTTAAATATGAAATTCCATGAATTGCAAGATGAAAAAAATTTGGCAAAGGATAGGACCAATAAAAAAAATCATAATGGTAATGGGGACATAGAAGTCAAACTAGAAACAAAAGAGAATATCCCTTATTGTTTGGGATTGATCAGACAAGCTTTAGAAAAACAGATGGGTGGTAGGAATGGGCAATAAAAACCCAACTTATTGAAATAAAGAGTATAATTACAAATTACTTAAAACTTAAAGGGGATATAATGAAGGTTCTATTATTAGAAGATGTGAAAAATTTAGGCAAAGCGGGTGAAGTGTGTGAGGTTAAAGATGGCTATGGGAATAACTTTTTAATCGCTAACCAAAAAGCCAAACTCGCTACTAACGAAGTGATCAACAAATACAAAGCCGAAGTTAAAAAGAAAGCGGAAAAAGAAGCCCTAGAAAAGGTGCAAAAATTGCAAATGGTAGAAACTTTACAGACCATCACGCTGACTATCCATAAAAAAGTCGGCGCGAACGGCTCTTTATTTGGAGCGATCACTAAAGAAGAGATCACAGAGCGTTTGAAAGAACAGCATGCGAGTTTAAATTTAGATAAAAAAGACATTGAGCTCAAACACCCGATTAAAAGCACAGGGATTTATGAGATTGAAGTCAAGCTTGGATTTGGGATTGTGGGCGTGTTTAAAATTGATGTGGTGGCTGAGTAGAAAATGTTTGAAGCGACGACGATTTTGGGCTATAGAGGGGAATTTGATAATAAGAAGTTCGCGCTCATTGGAGGCGATGGACAGGTAACTTTGGGTAATTGCGTAGTTAAAGCCAATGCGACAAAAATCAGAAGCTTGTATCACAACCAGGTTTTGAGCGGGTTTGCCGGGAGCACGGCGGACGCTTTTAGTTTGTTTGATATGTTTGAGCGCATTTTAGAGAGCAAAAAAGGGGATTTGTTTAAAAGTGTGGTGGATTTCAGCAAAGAATGGCGCAAGGATAAGTATTTACGCCGACTAGAAGCGATGATGATCGTTTTAAATTTGGATCACATTTTTATTTTGAGCGGCACGGGCGATGTTTTAGAGGCTGAAGACAATAAGATCGCTGCCATTGGGAGTGGGGGGAATTACGCCTTAAGCGCGGCTAGGGCTTTAGATCACTTCGCTCATTTAGAGCCTAGAAAACTTGTAGAAGAGTCCTTAAAAATCGCAGGGGATCTTTGCATTTACACCAACACGAATATTAAAATTTTGGAGCTTTAATGTCTAAATTGAATATGACCCCAAGAGAAATTGTCGCTTATTTAGATGAATATATCATTGGGCAAAAGGAAGCTAAAAAGTCTATCGCTATCGCTTTTAGGAATCGTTACAGGCGTTTGCAACTGGAAAAATCCTTACAAGAAGAAATCACGCCTAAAAACATTTTAATGATTGGTTCTACTGGCGTGGGTAAAACTGAAATCGCAAGACGAATAGCAAAAATCATGGAACTCCCATTTGTGAAAGTGGAAGCGAGTAAATACACAGAAGTGGGTTTTGTGGGGCGCGATGTGGAGTCTATGGTAAGGGATTTAGTCAATAACAGCGTGCTTTTAGTGGAAAATGAGCATAAAGAAAAATTAAAAGACAAGATTGAAGAAGCGGTTATAGAAAAAATCGCTAAAAAACTCCTACCCCCTTTGCCTAGTGGCGTGAGCGAAGAGAAAAAACAAGAATACGCTAACAGCCTTTTAAAGATGCAACAAAGAATCGCGCAAGGCGAGTTGGATAGTAGAGAAATTGAAATTGAAGTGCGTAAAAAAAGCATAGAGATTGATTCTAATGTGCCGCCTGAAATTTTAAGGGTTCAAGAAAACTTGATTAAGGTTTTCCATAAAGAACAGGATAAAGTCAAAAAAACTTTAAGCGTTAAAGAGGCTAAAGAAGCCCTAAAGGCAGAAATTAGCGACACGCTTTTAGATGGCGAAGCCATTAAAATGGAGGGTTTGAAGCGCGCGGAAAGTTCAGGGGTGATTTTTATTGATGAAATTGATAAGATCGCTGTAAGCTCTAAAGAAGGAAGCCGTCAAGATCCCAGTAAAGAGGGGGTTCAAAGGGATTTATTGCCGATTGTAGAGGGGAGTGTGGTGAATACGAAGTATGGTTCTATTAAAACGGAGCATATTTTATTCATTGCAGCAGGGGCTTTTCATCTTTCTAAACCAAGCGATTTGATCCCTGAATTGCAGGGGCGTTTCCCTTTAAGGGTGGAGTTAGAGAATTTAACCGAAGAAATCATGTATATGATTTTAACCCAAACTAAAACCTCTATCATCAAGCAATACCAAGCCCTTTTAAAAGTGGAAGGCGTAGGAATTGCGTTTGAAGACGATGCGATCAAAGAGTTAGCCAAACTTTCTTATAACGCCAATCAAAAAAGCGAAGATATAGGCGCTAGAAGGTTGCACACCACCATTGAAAAAGTGCTAGAAGACATTAGTTTTGAAGCGGAGGATTATTCTGGGCAAAATATTACTATCACTAAGGAATTGGTTCAATCAAAGCTAGAGGATTTAGTGGCTGATGAAAATTTAGTGAAGTATATTTTATAATGAAAACTAAGGCGGGCTTTGTAGCTCTTATAGGCAAACCAAACGCTGGAAAAAGCACTCTTTTAAACACTTTATTAAACGCTCATTTAGCTCTCGTTTCGCATAAGGCTAATGCGACCAGAAAATTGATGAAATGCATCGTGCCTTTTAAAGATAAAGAAGGGTATGAGAGCCAGATCATTTTTTTAGACACACCAGGGCTCCATCATCAAGAAAAATTACTCAACCAGTGCATGCTCTCACAGGCTTTAAAAGCGATGGGCGATGCTGAATTGTGCGTTTTTTTGGCTTCTGTGCATGACGATTTAAAAGGCTATGAAGAGTTTTTAAATTTGTGCCAAAAACC
Organism: Helicobacter pylori; assembly: GCF_002832345.1. Taxonomy (GTDB): domain Bacteria; phylum Campylobacterota; class Campylobacteria; order Campylobacterales; family Helicobacteraceae; genus Helicobacter; species Helicobacter pylori_CP. Next base: position 12,477 of record NZ_PHLZ01000029.1, on the reverse strand, counting down.
CCATATCTTGGCTTTGAGTAAGATTGATATGGCCACGCATAAGCAGGTTTTACAGAAATTACAAGAGTATCAAAAATACGATTCGCAATTTTTAGCCCTAGTGCCTTTGAGCGCGAAAAAATCTCAAAATTTAAACGCGCTTTTAGAATGCATCAGTAAGCATTTAAACCCTAGCGCATGGCTTTTTGAAAAGGATTTGATGAGCGATGAAAAAATACGCGATATTTATAAGGAAATCATTAGGGAGAGTTTGTTTGATTTTTTGAGCGATGAAATCCCTTATGAAAGCGATGTGATGATTGATAAATTTATAGAAGAAGAACGCATAGACAAGGTGTATGCGCGTATTATTGTAGAAAAAGAAAGCCAAAAAAAAATCGTGATAGGCAAAAACGGGGTGAATATCAAACGCATCGGGACTAGTGCTAGATTGAAAATGCAAGAAGTGGGCGAAAAAAAGGTTTTTTTAAACTTGCAAGTGATCGCTCAAAAATCATGGAGCAAGGAAGAAAAGAGCTTGCAAAAACTGGGTTATACCCATCAAAGGAATAGGGATTGAAAAAGGTATTACCGGCTTTATTAATGGGGTTTGTGGGATTGAATGCTGATGAGCGTTTGTTGGAAATCATGCGTCTTTATCAAAAACAAGGCTTGGAAGTGGTGGGTCAAAAGCTGGATTCTTATTTAGCGGATAAATCTTTTTGGGCAGAAGAGCTTCAAAACAAGGACACGGATTTTGGCTATTATCAAAACAAGCAGTTTTTATTTGTGGCTAATAAATCCAAGCCTAGTTTAGAGTTTTATGAAATAGACAACAACATGCTTAAAAAAATCAACAGCTCTAAAGCCCTTGTAGGCTCTAAAAAGGGCGATAAGACTTTAGAGGGCGATTTGGCCACGCCTATTGGGGTGTATCGTATCACGCAGAAATTGGAGCACTTGGATCAATATTATGGCGTTTTGGCTTTTGTAACGAATTACCCTAATTTGTATGACACCTTGAAAAAACGCACTGGGCATGGCATTTGGGTGCATGGAATGCCTTTAAATGGCGATCGGAATGAATTGAACACCAAGGGCTGTATTGCGATTGAAAACCCGCTTTTAAGCTCTTATGATAAGGTATTAAAAGGCGAAAAAGCGTTCCTTATCACCTATGAAGACAAGTTTTTCCCCAGCACCAAAGAAGAATTGAGCATGATTTTAAGCTCCCTTTTTCAATGGAAAGAAGCCTGGGCTAGGGGCGATTTTGAACGCTACATGCGTTTTTATAACCCCAATTTCACTCGCTATGACGGCATGAAATTCAACGCTTTTAAAGAGTATAAAAAAAGGGTGTTTGCGAAAAATGAAAAAAAGAATATCGCTTTTTCTTCTATCAATGTGATCCCCTACCCCAACTCTCAAAACAAACGCTTGTTTTATGTGGCGTTTGACCAAGATTACAAAGCTTACCAGCAAAACAAGCTCTCTTATAGCTCTAATTCTCAAAAAGAACTCTATGTAGAGATTGAAAACAATCAAGTGTCTATTATAATGGAAAAATAGAGTTTTGCTTTAATTAGGGCAGTCTAAACGGATTTTTTAACCCATTCAGTCAAGCTTGATACAAGTTTGATTAACAACTACAGAACTTCCATGGCTTTTTCATAGCCAAATTCTGCGGATTTTTGCAAGAATTTTTTAGCCTTCTCCTTTTTCTTTCTAGTGCCAAGCCCTTCTTTATAAGCGATCCCAATTCTATAAAGGATCTCCCCCATTTGTTGTTTGAGTAAAGTAATATTGCTTGAAATTTCAGCAATATCTTCCCAAAGAAGTGTCTTATCTTTGATTTGAGTGGATTTCATAACAAGTATTCCAAACTTCTTTCCAAATTTTATAGGATTCGCGCTCAAACCTGAAAGATCAATGAATCGCGATCCAATAAGCATACTAGTGAACGCAAGGTTTGGTAATCTAAAATTGTTAGCAAAATAATTTGTGCTTTTATTAGAAAATATGCGAACCAAATGCCTGTAAGTCTTAAGCGCTTGTTTCAAATCCTTTTTCATCCCTAAACCTTCTGCTTGCATGCGTCCTAAAATAAGAGTGCCCCCTAGCATGCCACTCCCATACCCTTTGATAGCGTTTTGTGCATAGAATTGCGCTTTTTTGTAATCCACTTTCACGCCCTTTCCCTCCAAATACATTTTGGCTAAATAAACGCTGCCAAGCCCAATGCTGTATTCTTGCGCCAATTTAAAATCTTTAAAGGCTTGTTTGTATTGGCCTTGATTAAAATGGTCTAAACCATTTTCAAAATAATATGTCTTATGATTTCGCGCAATTTCATCCCACTGATTTCGCGCCCTTTCATCCCAATCATCACTGATGCTAATATATTCATCAGCTATACAAAGTGAAAACGGCAACAATAAAACTAGTAAAAGCAATAAAGGCTTTAAAAAAGAGAGGGTGGTGCGATAAAAATCTTTAAACATGTCAAGTCCTTTTACAATTTGAGCCATTCTTTAGCTTGTTTTATCATCTTTTTTTAAATTACAAACAACAGCATAATGGCAACAAGCAATAGGGAGATGGTTTCATATTTTTTGCTATAATGACATGAATTTGTTTCATAGTAACAAATTGAGAATATACCTTATGGAGGTAACACTATGGCTGACACAATCAATACAACTGAAACAACCCATGAAACAAAGAAACCAAACGCTTTTGTAAATTTTTTCAAAGACAGTTTGACTGATAAGCGTTATGATTCATTAGGTCTCATTGGAGCAGGGGTTTTATGTTGTGTCTTGAGCGGTGCTATGGGGATTGTTGGGATAATCTTTGTCGCAATAGGAATCTTTTTGTCTTTTTCTAATATCAACTTAGTGAAATTAGTTGAAAAATTGTCCAAAAAACAACCTAAAGCGGCAACAACTGTCAATAACGAAACCCAAAAATCTCAAGCAACAAGCGTTACCAACGGACCAACTGAAGCTAAAGAGACTAAAGACTGAGGTAAAACAACGATTTTGACTAAAGAAAGAATAAGAGAAAATTTCAAAAATTTAGGTGTTCTGGTGGTTTGTTACTCACTGCATGACCTAAATAAGCAACCTATAAATTCTTTTTTTAGATTTAAGAGTAGTTATTTGCAATATGAGTCTAGCTACGAGTTACAATGTGAGTAATAATTTTTCTAAGTTTAATATTAAGAGAGTCAGAGAATATTTGATTTGTCTTGTTTGTAACACACCTAAAATGATACAAAGAGAATTGAATGGTGTCTCATTTTATGGTTGCTCTAATTATGTAAATAAAGGCGACTGTAAGGGCGTTTTACGAGAAATAAATGGCTCAATGAAAATGGTCTGCTTGCATTGTGAAAACACGCCCATAATGGAAAAAGTAGAAAGTGGTAGGGGAGGAGCTTACGCTTGTAAGAATTACAATAGGAAGTTTTACTTTATCGATCTTGCAAAACAAAACGAACGAAAAAAAGATTTAGAAAAAGAAAAAAAAGAATTGCTTAATAAGATTGAAAAGCAAAAAATCAAACGCCTTGAGCGTTTCATTTTGGCTGGTGTAAAAGCTAATATTAAAGAAAATTCTTTTTTCTTAGGATGTAAAAATTATCCTAAGTGCAAATGGACTGCTAGTATGGATTCACAAGATCCTAAATGTCCCAAATGCAATAGATTAATGAAAAGAAAAAAGAATTTCAAAAACAATGAGTTTTTTACAGCTATATCACTTATCTTAAATGCAATGGAATTTTGTCTCTATATCAATCTGAAAAAAAAGGAAACCAATGTTTAGAAAACTAGCAATCTCTGTATCGCTCATGGGCTTACTAATCTCCAACGCTCTTTATGCTAAAGAAATAAGTGAAGCCGATAAGGTCATTAAGGCCACTAAAGAAACTAAAGAGACCAAGAAAGAAGCTAAACGACTCAAAAAAGAAGCTAAACAGCGCCAACAGATTCCTGATAATAAGAAGCCTCAATATGCCTCTGTTGATGACACAAAAACTCAAGCGCTTTTTGATATATACGACACCTTGAACGTGAATGATAAAAGCTTTGGGGATTGGTTTGGTAATAGCGCTTTGAAAGACAAAACCTATCTATACGCTATGGATCTATTGGATTATAACAATTACTTATCCATAGAAAATCCCATTATCAAAACAAGAGCGATGGGGACTTATGCGGATCTCATCATCATCACAGGTTCATTAGAACAAGTCAATGGGTATTACAACATTCTAAAAGCGCTCAACAAACGAAACGCTAAGTTTGTGTTAAAAATCAATGAGAACATGCCTTATGCCCAAGCGACTTTTTTGAGAGTGCCAAAAAGAAGCGATCCCAATTCCCACACGCTTGATAAGGGAGCGTCAATTGATGAGAATAAGCTTTTTGAACAACAAAAGAAAATGTATTTCAACTACGCCAACGATGTGATCTGCAGACCCGATGATGAAGTGTGTTCGCCCCTAAGAGATGAGATGGTAGCTATGCCCACTAACGATAGCGTTACCCAAAAACCCAATATCATTGCTCCTTATAGTTTATACAGGCTAAAAGAGACAAATAACGCCAATGAGACCCAACCATCACCTTATGCCACCCAAACCGCTCCTGAAAACAGCAAAGAGAAGCTCATAGAAGAGCTAATCGCCAACTCCCAACTCATAGCCAATGAAGAAGAGAGGGAAAAGAAACTCTTAGCAGAAAAAGAAAAACAAGAGGCTGAATTGGCTAAATACAAGCTCAAAGACTTAGAAAATCAAAAGAAACTAAAAGCTTTAGAAGCAGAGTTGAAAAAGAAAAACGCTAAGAAACCTAGAGTAGTGGAAGTGCCTATTCCTCATCAAACAAGTGATTCTGATGAAACAATGAGAGTTGTCAAAGAAAAAGAGAACTATAATGGGTTATTAGTGGATAAAGAGACCACGATCAAAAGAAGCTATGAGGGGACTTTAATCAGTGAAAATTCTTACAGCAAAAAAACACCTCTCAACCCTAATGACTTGAGGAGCCTAGAAGAAGAAATTAAGAGCTACTATATCAAGTCTAATGGCTTGTGTTACGCTAATGGCATCAGTCTCTATGCAAAAATCAAAAACGACCCCTATAAGGAGGGAATGCTGTGTGGTTATGAGAGTGTTCAAAATCTGCTCTCACCTTTAAAAGACAAACTCAAATACGACAAGCAAAAGTTACAAAAAGCGTTACTGAAAGATTCAAAGTAAATTAAAGTTTTGTTTGGGAAATGGATTGGTCTGACTTTGCTTCTTAATTCCTTAGCCTATCCATGCCAAAAAGTAACCATCAGTTTCAAGCAGTATGAAAATCTTATCCATATCCATCAAAAAGGCTGCGACAATGAAATAATGTGCAGAACGCTCATTTCTATCGCTTTGTTAGAAAGCTCTCTAGGGTTGAACAACAAGCGTGAAATTTCCCAAAAAGACACTTCTTATTCCATGTTTCATATCACTTTAAACACCGCTAAAAAGTTCTACCCTACCTATTCTAAAACGCTCCTCAAATACAAATTATTAAACGATGTGGGTTTTGCGATCCAATTAGCCAAACAAATTTTAAAAGAAAATTTTGATTATTACCACCAAAAACACCCCAACAAAAGCGTGTATCAATTAGTAGAAATGGCCATAGGCGCTTACAATGGGGGAATGAAACACAACCCTAATGGCGCTTATGTGAAAAAGTTTCGTTGCATTTATTCGCAAGTGCGTTACAACGAGTAGAGCATACTAACTTATTTTGAATCTTTATAATTTTTACAAGCAATCTTGGTGATATACTCCTACTATCTTACAAATTTATAGTAATATCATTTACATCATTATCTTTTAATCTTTTTAAAATATATTTTGATTCTTTTTGTTAAGATATTTTGTCTTTTTATTTTTTGGAATAGGCTTTTGCTTTCCTTATAAAGACATATAGCGTAAGAATTCTTCCAATTCGCACCATTTTCTCTGATCATGGGTGCTGTAAAAATGGATTAATGAATTTTAATCTAGCGCATGCAACAATCCAATAAGAGCGATGGCTGGCAAATCAAAGAACACACAAGCTTTTGATGAGTGAAAATTTCACTAAAGATATAGGAAAACTCAAACGCTTCATGCAAGACAAAGATTATTTTTTTAGCAAAGAAGCGTTTGATCTGATTTTGAAAGATTTCCAAAACGAAATCAATGATTAGAAACTAAAATCACAGTTCGCTTGAACCCACAGGCACTAAAGACTTGTCATAGCTCAATTCACCTCTGGTTTTAGCGGCTTGCAAATCATCGTAAAAAGTTGCTTGATTAGGCACTTTCCCCAATTTGTATTTCTTGCTCAAGCTTGGACTCACCTTAATGAGTTCATCAGTGAAAAAGGGATCATCATAATAAAGCGCCTTGTGGCATTTGATGGGCTTGAGCGTGTTCTCTAAAATAATGAGTTCATCGCCCATAGTCATCAGTTCATCAGGGGTCATCAAAAACCGCTCCTTGTTGCTGATAGAAGTGTTGGTCTTACCTGTATTGTCATCAATGCTTCGGCTCACATCTTGCCTTGTGTATTTCCCTAACACCTTAGAAAGCTTTTCAAAATGTTCATAGTAGTTATCGTTGTTAATCCCATAATACATATTCAAAGAAAGGTTGTCTAAAATAGTCTTAGCGCCATTCCTACCATAACCAAGTGGGGGGTCATTCTCTAGTTGCGCCTTACTTTGAAACACAAAAGCGGGGCGCATGTTGTATTCTGCCATAATCCCTACCGCTTTAACAAAGGTCTCTAAATAGCCGCAGAGCGTGAATTCATCCATAAGCATCAAGCAACTTCTTTTGCATTGTGGATCATGGATTGGCAGAATAAGGTTGCTATAAATCATCACATTGAAAAACAGTTCTAATATCGGTCCAACAATAGTGCTTTCTTTAGGATTAGCGATCACACCAATACTCACTGCATCGATCCTTAAACGCCTAAAATCAAAATCATTAGCGCTCGTGAAATTCCTGATCATTGCGTTATTATAAGGCGCAAAGGCTGAAGTATATACCCCTTGAACAGAGCTATAAGTTTCTCTAGCGCCACCCATTGTCTTGAAGTTATTCCACATGTTTCTAGTGGCAGGACTAAGCGCTCTTAGATTGTCGCCACTCTTATCTTCTTCACCTCCAAAAAATTCCATTAAAGACACGACTTTTTCCATGTTTGTGTCTTCATCAATCAGGTTGATCCCGCTTGCCATAGAACCTATGAAAAACATCGTAGGGGTTTCAGGCATGATGATTCTTTTTCTTTTGACAAACTCAAGCCCCTTTTTAGTCCACATGAGATCCCTGTAAATATTGCAATTGATGACAAAAAGGTTTCGCGCCTGATTGCTAAAAAAAGGATCTTTTTCATTAGGTCTTTCAGGGAACACCAACTTAGCCAATCCAAAGATTTGAGTGGAAAAATCCCCTCCACTAGCCACCATGCCATGCCCTTTTAAGCGTGTGTCAATTTGAGAGAGTATGTCTTCGGTCAAAACCACATCATTACCAAAATCCACATAAGCGAAAGGATTGAATCGGTGTGTTTTTAAGGAGAAAGGTTCATAGATGAACACTTTTTGGTTGAAGCGTTTTTCTCTGATTTTTCCGCAAGTTTCCATAGTGTCCGCCTTAGGATCAAACACAACGATATTTTGAGGATAATTGATCATATTGGGCATGATGAAACCCACCCCCTTACCGCTTCTAGTGGGAGCAATCAAGCCAATGAACGCCTGCCCTGCATAAGCGATAAAATCCCCCAAGCCACGCCTGCCTACAATAACCTCTCGTTTGTCAAAGGCGCGTTTTTTGTTGTTGGGCGTGATGAGCTTGGCTTTGATCATTTTTTCTTCAGTTTCCCAACTCGCGCTACCAAAGAGATCATCAACTTTTTTATTCGCTCCTATGTCTCTAGTCCGAGTTAAGTATTTTAAGAACCACACAAAAAAGGTAATGAAGATATAAGAGCATAAAATAGAACTATATACGACTAAGGATATATTGAATCCATAAATTTTGAGTGAACTAAAACCAAGTGCCTTAAAATAGTATGCAGGAAAATCTTGTATCGCATAGATCCATATATCAAAAAGATCATCATCACTCTCAGGCAATCTATTATCATCATAAAAATTACCTAAGAGAATTAAGAAAAATAACCCCGATGTGATAAAAGAATAGGATAGTAATAGTATAGCTTGCAACCAAAAGCCAAAGGTTTTAACCCTTTCTTTCAGCCCCTCTATAATGATTTCTTTAAAGTTTTTTTTCTTTTGAGGTTGGTTAGCTTTATCTTTAAAAGCCTTTTTTTGAGCTTTTATGAATTTGTAAAGAAAAAATAACGCTATTAACCCTATGAAACTAAAAATAACAACCAACTTATAATCCTCTATGAAATATAAGGTGTTATACAAAAAGTCTTCCATTGTGCCTGCTACCTGTGTTTGATATAAAATTCGTCACACTGTTTGTGGTGGTTGATATGGACAATCATATCAATTAAATCTTTAAAGCCCTCAATGAGACTTTCAAACTTGATATTCCTTGCTGAGCTATTAGATGAACTCATGTTGGCTAAACGAATAAACGCTTCTTCACTGCTCCCTGCATGCAGAGTGGTTAGCGTGCCTTTATGACCGCTACAAAGCACATTATAAAAATCGTATGCCTCACTGCTTCTGAGTTCTCCTAAAATGATTCTATCAGGCCGCATTCTCAAACATGACTTTAAGCAATCAGCAGAAGTGATATTCCCACCAAAAAAAAGCTGTGTGTAGTTCTTGTGGTGTTTGAATACAATCTCTTCGGTGTCTTCAATGGATATGATCCTTTCTTCTTTGGGGATAAACTCCATGATGCTTTTGATATAAGTCGTTTTACCGCTTCCTGTGCCACCACAAACAATCACATTTTTACCAATAGCAATACCATCTTTAATCGCACTGATCGCTTGTTCTTTGTTGTCTAGTAGATTATAAAAACCTTGCTCTTCAAAGAAGCTATGAGGGTAGGTTGTTTTGCTAGGTATCCTTATGGATATGGAAATGGTTTCATCATTAACTGTAACAGGGGAAAGAACAATCTGCACCCTTTCACCATTCGCTAAATTGCTGCTCAAAATAGGATTTTCATAGTTGTCTATTGTTTTTTTCTTAAAACTTGCACAACACCGAGCAAAATGCATTAAACGAGACAGGCTAAAAGCTTTCTTGTCTCTCACATCAAATGGTTGCCATTCGCCATTATTTTTTAAAACCCATACAACCTTGTTCCCATTGTAACAAATCTCAGTGATATTTTCCATTTTTAAAAAATCACCAAAAAGTTCTTCAGTAGCATGCCTTAGAGGATTTAATGCCGCTTCTTTTAAGGCTCTTTCTACTTCTAGAAATTTTTTATCTTCTGCGCTCAATCTGTCTTCAGTCATGTTCTTATTCCAAATTTAATTTTAATTGGGTTATCAATTTAGCTCTTTCTAAAGAAGTGAGATAAGTCTTATTTTTGCTCAAAATAATATATTTAGTCCCTATATCTTGGACAATCTCATTGAGCTTTCTCCCAAAATCATCTATCCCTAGAATCTGAAACGCCACCCCCATCATATTGCCATCTATGAATGGCGGTAAATACTCTCTTGGCAGATAAGAAGCCACTAGGTCTGAAATTCTTGCCACTTCATCACACATAAAATTATTGAAGTTGTCAGAAATTTCTGCAACAAACTCCCCAAGCGTTAGTTCATTTTTGATCGTGCTTTCTGCAAAAGTCTTTTCTTGTTTGCAACGATTGTAACTGGCTAACACAAGGTTGTTCAAATAGTTGTAATAAACATCAAAACTAATAAAATTCTTTTGCATATTGATTCTTAACTCTTGAACTCTTCTCAAAAAATCTTGCGGATCGTTGCTATCTTTTAAAGAAGAGGCGTAATTTTGAATAAACTTATCCCTTACTTCATTTGCATTTCCCATAAGAGATCTGTTGCTATCTAAGATCTTTTGTCTTTCTGTTTCATTAAAACCGAGTTCCATTGCTGTTTCCTTTCATTGTTTTTGCTTGGTTTTTTCCGCCACTATATCCTCTAGAAGAGCCTGTTGTTGGTTTTGTCTTTTATTTTGTAAAGAACCGAGTTTGGTAACATGAATATATTTTATCCTTTCTCTTGAATTAATTGCCACCTTTGGGGCTTGTGGTGATTTCTTCATGTTCTCTAGACAAGGTTTTGGTGCTTTGTTTGATAATTTCATCTACCACAGATTTGTTGGTAATTTTAACATCATACACGCCACTAAAATCAATATCGTCCATTGTGAGAATCTTAATACTATCGCCCTCGTTTTTGTAAAAACTTGGGGGGATATTCATCAATTGCCCTAGAATTTGATTAGACATCTGAGCTGAACTTTGCATACTACCATTGATAGCTTGACCCAAAGCGTAATTAAATTCAGGTGTCCTTTCACTTCTGCCTTTACCAAGGCCTATGAGTTTATCTAGAGCTATGATAGGCGCAGTTTGCAAGAAGCTATTAACCACGCTTGCTATCACAGCAAAGCCTATGCGCTTCATAAAGTGGTTATTCACATAGCCATCTACCCCTGCTTCACCCAGCATGCCTGCTGCTTGAGCGTTTGCTAGAGGTATTATCACACCATCAGGCGTAATGGCTTTAGTAAAGACTATCATTAAGCGTGTCATAATAGGTGTGCCACCTTTCACGCTTTGATAATTCCCATACACCTTAGTGCCTTTGTCTAATAAGATCATAGTGCCGTTCATGTTCCATACATCTTTGGCTACAACCCCACTCACTATACCTGTGAGAGTGGCATCTACTTTAGAGGTTAGAGTGATTTCAATAGGGGTGTATTGTGCTAAAACAAATGTGGGATCACTCTTGCCTATAAAGGCCTGTTTGACAGGGCTTGTTTCATCTTGTTTTTCTTCTTTTTTTTTATCGTCAATGGGATTACCATTTTCATCTACAAAATCCCCACTCTTTTCTTTTTTGTTCTTAAGAGCGATTTCACTGATATTCTTGGCAGTTTCTGCGACATCTTTGTCTATCTTATTGCTTTCTGCTTTAGCTTCTGCTGTGGATTTTTCACTTTTTTCTTTATCGTCATCTTTTTTATTGCCACCTAAAGCCTTAGCTAATTTAGCTTCTAAATTCTTATCCTTAATGGTTTTTTCTGTTTCGTATTGTTTGGTAATGTCAGGCTCTATGGAAGCATAAATAGGATTATCGCTAGCTATTTTGTCCGCATCAACATTAGTGGCGTTAATAGTGGCAATATCACCGCCATTTTTGAAATCCATTGGCAACAACGGATAACCTTTAGCCGCCATGTTATCAAAGGTTTTGCGGTTTCTTAGATCGCTATAAATCAGATCCACTTCATCAGCTTGTCGTTTGATTCCTAGAATTAGCGCCCTTTCACTATCGCTCAAGCCCTCTAAACATTGCTCTATGGCTTCTTGATCAGTAGGGTCATCTAAGTTATCCAAGCACTCGCTTGCTTGATGCAACCTTTCTGTTTTACTCAATTGATTTTGTTTGTTCTGTGCCCTTTTATTTTGGATTTCTTGGATCAAATCGCTATAAAGGTTTTGGCATTTCCTTTTTTCTTCATCGGTTTTAGCCATAGCCAAACAATCCGCAACAGCCTTTTCTCTAGCTTCTTGCAGGTATTTGAGCTTCTCTTCATCGCTCAAACCATCCAAACACTTCATAATAGCCGCTCTGTCGTTAGGATCGGCGTTTTTTAGGCAATCTTTTATCGCTTTATCTTTTTGTTGGAGTTCTTTCTCTAAAAATTTCCTAGCTTCAGGCGTGAGTAATTTCTCACACTCTTTTTTCTCATCTTCAGTTTTGGCTTGAGATACGCAGTCTTTATAAGCTTTAACGCTTTTTTTAACTTCTTGCTCTAATAGTTTCCTCGCTTCAGGCGTGAGTAATTTCTCGCAAGCTTTCCTTTCAGTTTCATTTCTAGCTTGGGAGAGACAGTCTTTATAAGCTTTAAGGCTCTCTTTAGCTAAAACATTTTCCTGTAAGTCTTTAGGAAGATTTTTAAAACATGCTTTTCTTTCTTCTTCATTTCTAGCTTTTTCCAAACAACTTAGCGCTTGCTTCTCTAAAAATTTCCTCGCTTCAGGCGTGAGTAATTTCTCGCATTCTTGTTTCTCTTTTTCATTCCTAGCTTTTGATACGCAATCCAAATAAGCCTTAACGCTCTTTTTAACTTCTTGTTCTAATAGTTTCCTCGCTTCAGGGGTGAGTAATTTCTCGCAGGCTTTCCTTTCAGTTTCATTTCTAGCTTGGGAGAGACAGTCTTTATAAGCTTTGACGCTCTCTTTAGCTTCTTCTAAAAGTTTTCTCGCTTCAGGGGTGAGTAATTTCTCGCATTCTTTTCTTTCAG
>NZ_PHLZ01000028.1:0-22745 GCF_002832345.1 Helicobacter pylori | reverse complement strand
AAATAAAATTCATAATGTTTAGTCCTATCCAAGTAATCAAAAAATTGCCTAATATACATTACATATTTTGCCATTGAATTAATCTTTCTTTGTTTAGCTAACTCAAATAAAAAATTCACAAGCATTTCTTCATTGAGTAGTCTCAATCGCTTAACTTTCAAATGCTTGCAGAAATAGTCAAAGAATAAAAACAATACACGCATCATCAAAATATGCTTTGTGCCTTGATTATAAATTGTATGACATAATTTTTCCAAATCTTTAATTTTTTCGCATTTTTCTAATTCTATGGACAAAAATCTCATTTTTGTAAAATCCCTTACTCCTGTTAAAACAACCATACGCTTAAATTTAAAAACAATAAAATCCCTAATCCCTACAAACAACTCCCTTTGACTTCTGGCGAGTGCGTTATTGTCATTTGATTTTTTCATAAAAGTCCTCTTAATATTAAATTTTTTAATAGAAATTAAAAAGAATGTAAGTTTTAAATGTTCTCTAAGTTTCAATCTAAGTCATTAAAAAATCATTGAAAATGTAGCATAAATTTTTTAAACAAAAGCTTAAAGAATAATTTCATTCCTTTAATATTGATTGTGAGTTCTTATGAAATTGGCTGGTAGTTCTTATATGAGTTGCTAGTAAGTTTTAATGGTGTTTTGCTCCTAGTTCTTAATCATACAAGCAACCTAGTTCATATCATTAGAGCAGATAAGTTCTTAATCTATTTTCCCCTTAGTTCTTTGCTTAATGTGAGCTATTAGGTTCTAACTTGTGGCTTTTAGTTTTTATCGTGTAGCCCTTAGTTCCCTAATTGTTGCTTACAAGTTCTTACTACTTGCTTGTCAGTTCATAGCATTTAGCTTGCAAGTTCTTATTGGTAGGCTGTAAGTTCTTTTGCTTGTGCTATAAAGTTTTCATTCTATTAGCAAAAAACCCTTATTTTTTAAAAATCTAGCTCCAAGTCCCTTGAATACGAAGTTTTAACCATATGTGTACGCACACATGGTGTTATCCTGCACCTTTTTGATTTAGTTCTAATTTCAATTCTTTGTGCTATGCTACAAAGAATTGAAAAATCGCTAGATTTAAAATCAAAAGTCTAGCTCTTAAATTAGCGTTAGCTTGAATAAAATTTGGGCGTTTTAAATGCCTTGTTAGTAAGGGAAAGAAGTTTAGCTTGAAAGTGTGCGAATTAGATAAGAATTTAGCAATGTTGTTAAGTCTTAAAGGGTTTGTATGCTAGATAGGGCTATATTAGATACTAAGCTAGATAGTCGCCCTATGGACTTATCTTTCTTAGATGATATTTTAAAGCATATGCAAAAGCCTAGATTTAGTGATAGCGATAAAGTAGATAAAAGATGGCTCATTAAGTTCAATCAATTTAACCCTAACTCAAAGTTTATTAAATCTAATCTAGTTGGCACAAAAACAGCTAGTCCTGTGCTTATTAAAAACATAGGGCAAATGAAACGCTCCCACTTAGAAAATGCCCTAAATTATGCTTTAGAAAATAGCGAAACAGCTTACAATGAAATGTTTTTAGAATGCGATAAGCAATTCATCTTAGAGAGTTGGCTCAATGACTTTGATTTGACTAAAGATTATAACGAGACTATGCACTTAGTTTTTTCTATCAAAGATAGCCAGATGAAGAGACAATGCAAGGGCTTTTACATTCTACTTGGGAGAGCTTAAAAATAAGATTGCCTGAATACAAGTTTGCCCTTGTGCCACACGCTCATCAAGACCATGCCCATATCCATTGTTTTATCAATAAGACTAATCAGCTCACACGAAGAAGACTGCGTTTTAAGGGGCATGAAGATTGTAAAGAATTTTTTAATGAATTAAGAAGTGAGTTTGCTTATAGGTTGAATGACCACTTATTGAGCGAAGAATACTTGTATGTCAATGAGCCAAAACTTAAAGAGCTAGACAATATCAAACAACAATTACAAGACTTGGAAAAAGAAGAAAAAGCCTTAGAACAAATCAAATCCCCACAAGATGAGTGGGACTTAAACAAGGCTTTACAAAGCGAGTATTTACAAGAACTCAAATATAAAAACAAAGCAAAAGCCCTAGACATTCAAAACAACCACAGCACCCCTTTAAAACAAAAGATTTCTGAATTTAAAATCGCTCTGTTTAATCACAAAGACACAAGCGATGATGAAAAAGAACAGCTAGATATTGACAGGATAGATAAGAGAAAACCAGTAAGCGAACACTTAAAAAACACTAACAAACACGAGCTATACGAACTCTTAGGCTTTTATCAAAAAGAATTAGATAAAAAACAAAACCATTCAGCCTTTAAGAATTTTGCTATTCTCAATGGTTTAGACAGAGACTTTGAAAGAGAGACTAAGGGCTATTCTGTTTTAAAGAAAAAAGAAATGCTTTTAAATAAGCTTGAACACCTAGACAAACGCCTTTTAGATAAAAACTCACACTTACTATTAGCCCAGCTAAGAAATGAAGTTAAAACCAAGCAAAACACCCAATACAACACTCTAACTAATCCTATTTTTTTAGCCAAAGCCTTAGAACTTTCTAAAGATAAACGCCCCACTCTCAAAACTTTTAAAAACGCTTATTTTAGTGCTAGAAAATATCAATTCATGCTAGAGAGCTTTAAAACTAAGCAAAATGACCCCACTTACAAGCTTAATGATAACACTTATGAGCTAGTGAGTAAGCAACTACAAGACTATCAAAACACCATGCTTTTATTAGCCAAAGAGAGATTACTTTTTTTAGAACAAGATTTAAAACAAAAAGAAGAAGAGTTTGAAAGAGCCAAAGAACATTATGTGAAATCTTTAAAACATTATAGAGAAACTTCATTGTCTCCAAAAGAAAAACAAGGCTTTCTCAAACAAATTAAACAATTTTCTAAAATTTCTAAGGATATTCTCTATACTTGTAATGAAATCATAGGAGCTAATAGGTTTTTAACCCACTATGACGACCTAAACCTTGAAAAAGTCCTAGAACATGCTAAAGATACTAAGCTAGAGCAAAAAGAAATTCAAGCTATCACAAAAGAGCCTAATAACGATGAGCCTTGGATTGAGTTTGGTAAAAAAGAACAAGCTAGAGCTAAAGCACACTATCAAGCTATGCTAGAAAAAGAAAAAGCTAAAGAATTAGCTAAACAACAAGCTAAAACCTTGCACTCTAATGAGCTTGATGATGACCCTAAAGCTCATGCTGGATTAAAACAAAATGACAACACAAACTCTAAAGGGCGTAATAGATAATGCTCTCAAGCGATGATTGCCTTTAATGTTCTTAATAAAGAATATACCCTTTGATTAAAGGGGTTTATTCTTGTTCTTTTCACAAATTAGCTTATTTAAACAGATATACAAATAAAGCACTCTAAAATGCCCCACAATCAAAATAAAGCCATAAGATAAGACAAACTATTAACCTAAAAACAAAAACGCTTTAAAACGCCTTGTAGAGCTTAAATTTTTCTTAAGTAGCACGCAAAAATTTAAAACCTTAAAGTTTTCTTAAATATAATCATAAAGCAAGTTTAAACCTAACCCTTGAACCTACTATCAAATCAAACTTAACTCTTTTAATACTAAGAGCTAGAAACAAACCTTAACCCTACACACTATAAACAAAAACTTTTCTAATCCTAAATGCTAATGAGACAAACCGCTTACAACCTAACTTAAATAACACAAGCCTTGACTAATCATTCCTTCCACAACTAACATGTCATTGATAGGTAATTCCTATTTTTCTTTTATTTTGATTTTGTTCTTATTTTTACTAATAAAAGAAATTAAAAACTTTCCTTAAACTAAACCTAGCCACAACTAACCTTATGGCTCTTTCAGTCAGTTTGTCTCTTTTAATCAAAAGTTCTTTTTTTTGATTTTTCTTTTTTTCCTTTAGCAAGTTCCTAGTTGTCTAATTTAATCAAGTTTTTTAAAAAAAAGAAATCCCCTTCATGACATGATATTTACTAATAACATGTTTACTCAATAGGTTAGGAAAGAAAGGTAAACCTTTCTTTCCCTTAATATTTTTATAACTATACGGAACTTAAGTTCCGCTTTCATATCTAATACCCATAAACACGCACTTCTTAACCTTAAAAAGCGCTTAAAGCTTACTTTCAAAAACTATTTAATCGTTGATAAATTCAATTTTTGTATTTAGTGAGTAATGCAAATAACTATGTATTTGATTATTTACTTTTAAGGGGGCGAAATTTTGCTTTTATGCCTTAGTTAAAAGCGGAACTTTTTAGAGATTTAGATTTAAAGGCGGAATTTCAAATCTCTAAGGAGCCATGCAAAATTTTTAAAAATACCGCTTTTAGAACCTAACAAACTAAAAAACATAAAACTCTCATTCTTTAAGATTTCTTTTTATATTTTAATAAGGGAGCAATATGCCACATAACAAACTCACCAAATCTCAAAGAGAACTCTTTTGTAATCTCAAAGCCTTTTTATACACTAAGGCTAAAAACTTTACGCCCATTCAAGATGTGAAGGATATGGCTTTAATCCTAGACACACAAGATAAAATCTTAAAATGCCATAATATAGAGCAATTAAAACAACTCTGTCATATTCTTTATAATCAAGGCATTAAACACACTATAATGATGCAAGGCTTGTTTTTATTCTTTAACTATTTTAAAGATAATCTCAAATTAAGAAGTTTTAGAATGCTTAGCGAAGAGCAAGTGATTAACTTTCTTTTTGAACTCGCTCAAAATAGAAAGCCAAGCTCTATGGCTAAATATGTGATGTATTTAAGACAATTCTTTGATTACTTGGATAGGAAAAAGCATTATAGCTTTGATTTTGCTCTTAAAAACCTAGCCTTTGCTAAGACCAAAGAAAGCTTACCTAGACATTTAAACGATAAAGACTTAAAGAGTTTTTTAAAAACACTCTTAGACTATAAGCCAGCTACAAGCTTTGAAAAACGCAATAAGTGTATTCTACTTAATTGTAATACTTGGGGGACTTAGAAAATGCGAAGTGTTAAACATAGAATTAAAACACATTCAACTAGAAGAGCAAAACTACTCTATTTTAATTCAAGGTAAAGGTAGAAAAGAGAGAAAAGCTTATATTAAAAAGAGTTTGTTAGAACCAAGCTTGAATACTTGGCTTAGTGATGAATATAGACTAAAATATTTTAATGGGGCATATCTTTTTAAAAAAGACAAACAAAAAGCACAAAATTCTTTAACGCTTTATAACTTTATCCCCTTAATCTTTAAACTAGCTCAAATCAAACACTATAAGCAATATGGCACAGGCCTACATCTATTTAGGCATAGTTTTGCAACACTCATTTATCAAGAAACCCAAGACTTAGTTTTAACTTCAAGGGCGTTAGGGCATAGCTCCTTACTCTCTACTAAGATTTATATTCATACCACACAAGAGCATAACAAGAAAGTGGCTCTTGTGTTTGATAGTTTGATAGAGAACAAGAAGTAAGGGGGTTAAAATTGATTAGGTAGTTTAGTGTAATTAGTTTAAATAATCTTATTAAGATAAATAATCTAGCATTAGATAGTTTTATTTAACTATTTAATGTTTTATTGCTAATTAAAAATGATTAGTTTTATAAGGGTTGTTAAAATCATTGAGATTTTATAGAGTTAGCTTAAATTACAAAATATTCTAAAAATAATGTAATTATAGATTATTGTTACTCATTAAGAATATATTTGATTAACAATACAAATAACTAAATTCTATTCAATACTGATAAAATAACTAAGCACTATCAAATACTTTCTTAATGATATTATTTATCGCCTATGCTTAGGTGTGGGGGTGTATTCATTGGAATTGTCTAAATTATCTGCGTTGTCATGGGAATTTGAGTAAGTCGCTGTTTTAATTTGGTCTATTTTGTCTATTAAAAAATCATAAGCACTTAAAGAAAGGTCTTTATAATGTGAAATGGGTTCTACCATATCTATTTCTATGCTATAACGCTTTTTATCTAACTCTTGCAAAGAATTTTGAAGAGTTAGTAAGTCTTGCTTAGTTATTTTTTGAGAACTTAAAAGCTTGTCAAATAAATTATTGTCATTATGCAAAGCCACTGCTATATCAAAAATATCTCTTGTTTTATTATCAGTTTTTCTAAAAGTAATCTTTTTAGCGATAATATTTTCTAAACTTTCTACATAAATATCAAAAGCAAAAATCTTTTTAGAATTATCTACATATCCCTCATTACTAGCATAATCCACTAAAACATCTATTTTAATGTTGTCTTTATTCGTTACGCCTATATGATTATGTTGGTCTATGTATCTTGTGCTATCAAAATGACTGCAATTATCTATCCATAATTTAGGGCTAAAAAATCCCAAACATTGAGCATCATTGACAAACAAATCAATATCAAAGCTTAATCTATGCTGGAAGTAATACATGCTCAAAGCTGTGCCTCCTCCAAACTTAATACTACTAGGATTAAGCCCTAAATTCAAAGCATTTTTAATAATGGGATAAAATTGTTCTAGGGCTTGAATTTGAGCTTGAAAGTTGTTTTTGATAAAACTAAGGCTTCTTTTCATTGATAGGGATTGATAGAAAGGACATGTAAAATATTCTCCATAGGAATGTGATAGTCTTGTGAAAACCATTCTATTTCTTGCTCTAGTGCCTCTGTTTGAATTGTGCCTATAATATACTTGTCAGTATTGCTTAGATTAGTTGTTTTTTTATCCATAAAAAGCCCTATAAGATACTCTAAACTCACATGCTTATCTTTATTGCCAATAGAGTTATTGATTGTAGCTAATAACATAGGGGCAAATGACATTTTTATCCTCCCTAAATTGATTTGATTGTAGTTTAGCAAATTTTGTGTTGGTTTTGGTTTGACTTATAATGATTGTTTAGCTATAATACGCCTACATTCGTAGGGCTGACCGAAGCCCACTTTCTTATAGCTTATAGACTACTTAGTTTTTCCAAGTCTTTGTTTCCAATACTTTTGATTAAATCATCTAAAAATGAAACAATTTTGTTGGGCATGATACCAAAGTTAAAACTTTTACTTGTAGGCTTTTCTAATTCTCTGATAAAGCGTGTTGTAATGCGTGGGCGGTTGTTTGCCCTTAGCTTTAGTAAATTTTCCCAATGATACGCACGATTTCTAATTGTCCATAGTAAGTTTAAAGCAATATAGGCTTTAGCATAATTAGAAAGATGTTGTTTTCTACCCTTAATAAGCAAAATATCCTTATTATCTTTGTAATAAGCCTTAAGACTATAGGCTCTCAAATCTAATGCTACCCCCTCTAATTTGTAAAAAAAGATAAGCTTAATCACCGCTTCTAAAGACATTTTAGACAAGACCAAAGAATGCGTGATTTCTTTTTTCTTGTCTTTCAATTCTTCTATTAAGGGGATTAAAGAAACTTCATCAAACACCCACTCATTCCCTTTAATTTGAGTTAGGCAATAATCTAGTGCGGTGCGTAAGTAAATCTCTAAATTAGAGATTTTAGGTGTGATTAGACTAATGAGCTTTAAATTTTCTTTGTATTGCTCTAGGTTGTCATAAGTCTCTAGTCTGTCTTTGGATAGAATGAGCGTAATATCGTTTTTGAAATCTTGTAAATCTTGAATAGTGTCTCTTAAAATAATTGTTAAACCAAATTATAACACAAACAAAATTAGTTATAAAAGATTGTTATTGCTTGTTAAGATAATATATGGTGAGTAATTAAAATAACCAAATTCTACTAAATACATACAAAATAACTTAATATTAATTGTTATTAGTATTTCTTTAAATTTCTATGCTATAATGATTACAATTCAAGTTAAGTTAAAAGGAATAGAAAAATGATTAAATTAACATGGTTTGAATAAAACTTTAAAAACAAGCTTATTAGCTGGGGTTTTACTAGGTGCTACTGCTCCCTTAATGGCGAAACCTTTATTAAGTGATGAAGACTTATTGAAACGAGTAAAACTACACAATATCAAAGAAGATACGCTGACTAGCTGTAATGCTAAGGTGGACGGCTCTCAATACTTGAATAGTGGTTGGAATTTATCTAAAGAATTTCCGCAAGAATATAGAGAAAAGATTTTTGAATGCGTAGAAGAAGAAAAACATAAAAAAGCCCTTAATTTAATCAATAAAGAAGACACTAAAGATAAAGAAGAACTTGCAAAAAAAATCAAGGAAATTAAAGAAAAAGCTAAAGTTTTAAGGCAAAAATTTATGGCTTTTGAAATGAAAGAACACTCTAAAGAATTCCCAAATAAAAAGCAACTTCAAACCATGCTTGAGAACGCTTTTGATAATGGAGCTGAAAGTTTTATTGATGATTGGCACGAACGCTTTGGGGGTATAAGTAGAGAGAATACTTATAAAGCACTTGGCATTAAAGAATATAGTGATGAAGGAAAGATATTAGCCTTTGGCGAAAGAAGTTATATTAGACAATATAAAAAAGATTTTGAAGAAAGCACTTATGATACTAGACAAACCTTATCTGCTATGGCTAATATGAGTGGCGAAAACGATTATAAAATTACTTGGTTAAAACCCAAATATCAGCTCCATAGTTCAAATAATATTAAACCCTTAATGTCAAACACAGAGTTGTTAAATATGATAGAGCTAACCAATATCAAAAAAGAATATGTTATGGGCTGTAATATGGAAATAGATGGTTCTAAATATCCCATTCATAAAGATTGGGGATTTTTTGGTAAGGCAAAAGTCCCAGAAACTTGGAGAAATAAGATTTGGGAATGTATTGAGAATAAAGTAAAGTCCTATGACAACGCTACCGCTGAAATAAAAATAGTTTGGAAAAAAAATACTTATTCTATCTCTCATCACTAAGCCCTTAATCCCATATACTAAAAATGGGAAAACCAAATTGGTCAAATTTAACATTAGGGTTTTGAAAGTATATTCTAGCTCTTTCTCTTTCGTTTATTCTTTTTTGCGTTAATTGTTTGTCTATATGGTTTTCTTCTTTCCCAAAGCCATCATTATTTTGCCTAAAATAATCATCTGCCATAATCTCGCTTTGCATTGCCATTGTTTGATTTAAAAAGAGCATTTGATTGGTAATTTCTTTTAAATATTTTAGAGTAAGTAATTTAATCCTTTGATTGAAATTTGCGTAGGCTTGGCTTTGAGCGTCTTTATTGGGGGCTTTGGTTAAATCAAGTGTGAGCGTTTGGATTTCTTGTTCTAATTCGTTATCTAAGCGAGTTGTCCTAAATACATTATCAATAGGGTCGCATTTGCCTGTCTCTTTATTTTCTGTGCAATAATGTATCCCTTGCTTATTATGGTTAGCTGTAGGGTCAGTTACACCAAACTCAGTTTGTAGGACATCAAGTCTTTTTAGAAATGGGTCAAGTTTCTTTTTTAACTGCCTATTATCATTAACCTTTTTCTTTACTCTAAGCAAAAATCTTCGTTTTTGCTCTTCTGAGCTATTGCCTGTTGCTAAAAGAGCTTGCTCGCTTTCATAATTACTATCGTTTACCATTTTACACAACATTTCTCCCCACGCTCTACCACTCAATCCAAGTGATTGCATGTTTTCATAGCCACTGCTACTTAGAGATTGGATTAAATTTTGCACATCTCTTGCGGTTTGGGTTTGTTCGCCATTTTTGGTGATTAGGTTATTGAGATTTTTAAGATTGACAATCTTATTGTTAGTAAGAGCATTGACATTAAGCCAAGGGCATTGTTGCTGTAAGTATTTGTTTCTTAACAAATTTTGTGCGTTCCAATTTTCTATGCTTTGCTTTAAATTCTCATAGTTGTATCTAATGCTCTCTATTTGATACTGAGCGTTTTGTATTACTTGCATGGGATTGGCTAAAGTAATGGCACTACCACTAATCAAAGAATTAGTTGTATTTATCATGTTATTGACTTTTTGCAACTGATTGACTTGAGCTTGAGCCTTAGAAATAATCTCTTCGTATCTTTTGATACTATCTACCATTTTGCCTATGATAGTGGCTTGACTTACATGGGTTTCTGGGTCATTGACAATCAAAGGAGTTTCCCCCTCTGCAAAGACACTTTTGCAACATAAAAGAGCGCTAAAAAGCGCACTAAAAATTGATTTTTTCATTTTTAAACCTTTTATTTGTTATTTTTATCATTATCAAATCCAAAGCCACTTTTAACACTTGCTACAAAGTGTCTCACACCAGCTTTAGCACTTCTTGCATTTACAGCATTTGCCCCTCCACTTAGTCCAGCAAGTCCAAGAGCTTTAGCTCCAGCTTGAAGTCCTGCTAGTCCGCCCCCAGCACTCTGATAGGCTTGCTTAACTTGATTAGCAACCATAACTGCACTACCCCCAAATACAGCTCCGCCTATTGTCATGCCAATTTTTTGCATCATTTCTGTTACTGCCCCCACGCCTCCACTTGTGCCAAAGATATTATTGATAAAATCAGGCACTCGTTTGACTAGAAAGAAACAAATCACAGAACCTAAAACAATAATGGTTAAAAAGCCTACAATAGAACTATGGGCTATATAAGAGTTCCAATCTCCTTTTAAGACATTGCCAAAGGCATCAATAATTTTTCCCTCATTTGCCATTTTATCCGCATTGCCATAAAAGCCTTGTGTGACTTCGTGTTTAGTGGGGATTAAAGCATTGACTTTATAGATTATTCCATAATTAAAAAAAGCTACTAACATCATACAAGGTTTATAAAGAGTAAGGGAAATGAGCTTTTTAAGATAGCTAAATAACATGCCTTTGGTTTGGGGGATTAAACCTAAAGGCAATACAATTAAACCTAATGCTGACCACATAAAAATTTCTGCTGTAACTAATAACACAATAATAAGCAATAAGCCTAAAAACAATAATTCCCCTAAAATCACTAAAAAAAACATGATTATTTTAGGTATCATTGTGAGCCAATTAAACATGCTAATACCATCAAAAGCATTATCCCACAGATTAACTATCATTGCATAAGCACTTGAAACTAGATTGCCTATATTAAAGGTTTCACTAGGACTAGCATTAGCATTGGTAGGAATTTCTAAGCCATCATTTAAGCTTTGAGCGATAAGTATAGCAAGCTTTTCAGCTGGATAAAATATCGTGTTAATGAAATAGGTGTTAAAATCATTAGGATTTCTAATCCCCCAATTGATAAACCCCACAAACACGATGAATACAACCACTCCCATAGCGGTTTTAAACTCAAACATATCGCCCTCTTTCACACGCTTATACGCCCATATCATAAATAAAATAGTAATAATGATGTTTAAAATGAGTTGTGCATGAAAAAAGCTACCCACATGTTCAGCAAGACTTTTGGCTACTTTTTGAGATGGCTCAACAAACATGCCCATAAGGGTGTCAAAAAAATTCATCGCCCTCTCCCTTTAACACAACTTTGTGCTTGTAAATTTTCTTTAGCATTTTCTAAAATGCCCTTAAGCCTTTCATTAAAGGGCTTAATGCTATCAATTTGTTCTAATTTATCCATGATATTTTCCTTTTCTTGTGTTGAAGTGTAGTTGTCTTTTAATTTTTCTAAAGAGCTTTCTAAAAACTCCGCCATAGTGTCAATGTTAATCGCCTTATTTTCTATAATGTGTGCTAATTTCAAATCATCATTACAATCTTTTGAAAAAGGCGTATAGATAGTGGGGAATTGCTGTGTAAGAGCATATAAAATACCCTCGCATTTTTCTTTGTATCCTTTACCCTTAATATCATTATCAAAGGCTAAGATGACATTAAAACTATCTTGTGGCTTATTAATAGGCTTAGGCTTTCTGTATTCTCTAGTTCTTTCAACTTGCTTGTTGTAAATAAGAGCATTTTTTTCTCTTTGATAATTTTTAATAATGTCAGTGTAAGTCTCTACTACCACGCTATCAAAATCATCACTAGCCCTGCCTTGTCTCACTAATTCTTGCCATTGTTCTTCTTGTTTTAGATAATGGTTATACGCTCCTTGTTGTCGACCTTTTAATTGCTTAAAAAAACTTTTTAAAAAGAGTTCTAATTTTTGTGCATTAAATTGCCCTGCGGTGCTAATTAAAACGCTCTCTTTAGGCTCTAAACCTTGTAACTCTAAATATAAGCTAGACTATCAAAGATATTTTCAGTAACAATGACATTTTTAACTAAGCTTAAATTATTAGGGAACAAGACTTCTATGCCTTTACTTCCTTGTGCGATAGATTTTAATGGCTTGTCTCTTATGTTGCCCTCTTTGTCTGTGCTTAAGGGAGTATTTAGGCGTTTGTTAATCCCACACTGATGAATGGGTATGACATTAAGATTTTTATTCTCAAAAGCTAAATAGGTAGCAAGGATAAGATTATTAAAATTGTCCGTTTTTAAATGCTCTTTATAAGGCTCTAATAGCTTTGTATCAATGCCACGCTTTTTAATGAGTGTAGCGTTTTGTAAATCATAGGGTTTAAGGTTTTTAAACTCATTGATGATTTTTTGAATTTCTTCGTTATTTTCGCTAGAGTTATCCCTTGCTTGTAGAGTATCTTTTTTATTGCGATAGCCTTCTAACTTCCCAGCGAGTAAGTCTTCAACGCTGATATTTCTATCCTTACAAAAAGTAATGATATTACCGACCTTATCGGTATGAGTTTCTTTGTAGGTGTAACTAATTGAGCCATCTTTATTTTGATTTTTAAAGATGACTAAACTTCCCTCTTCGTTTTCATGCTTTAAGCAAGGGTTATTCTTGCTATGCTTATTTTTGTTGATAACATAGCCATTATCTAATAAAATCTCATGCAAAGGCAAGGCAGTGAGATTAGGGATATAACTCATAGGATTTTCCTAACGCCTTCTGCTCTTAGAGAGCGTATTTTGTGTGTAGTCATAATCTATAGTTGGCATTTCTTTTTTCACTTCTTTTTGAGCGTTATTTTGCTCTTTAGCTAATTCTTTAGCTTTTTCTTTTTCTAGCATAGCTTGATAGTGTGCTTTAGCTCTAGCTTGTTCTTTTTTACCAAACTCAATCCAAGGCTCATCGTTATTATTACTCTGTGCTTTCTCTTGGATTTCTTCTTTTTGGCGTTCTTGTAAGCATTTGTGAGCTTTAGGGTCATAATCTAGCCATGGTTCATCAGGATGCAAGGTTTTCTTTGGCTCTTGCTTAGATTGTGGCTCTTTTGCTTGAGTAGTGCCATTTTGCTCTATAGCTTGGTTTTGTTTTGTGTTTTCTTGTTGTGTAGCGGTGCTATTAGTTTGAGCGTTAGTAGTCTCTTGTCTTGGCTCATTTTGTGAGTTTTTAGGTTGCTCTGAATTTTTATTAGCCTTATTTTGCTCTTTAATGGCATTTACCCCCACACTTTGAGTGGCACTATCTAAATTTTTGAGTGTTTTTGCTTGTTGCTTGTCTAAATGCTTTCGCATCACTTCATACACTCTATTATCCATATGCTCTAAGCTATCTTTAGATTTAGCTAAATAATCTTTTAAGACTTCGTGGTGTTCTTTTTCTAATTGGTGTCCCAAGATAGACTTAACGCTTAATTGCAAGCCCTTATCTTGCATGTGCTTATTACCATGCGCTTGTTCTAAGCAATCCTTAATCAAATTGATATGCTCTTTAGTGAGCTTGGTTGGCTCTTTTTGGCTTACCACTAATAAGACTTTCAATTCATCTTCATTCATGTGGTTTTTAGCGTAATTTAAAAAGCTCTCTTTAAAATCAAGCTTAGTCTTAATGCGTTTTTGCTTAAT
This sequence comes from Helicobacter pylori, assembly GCF_002832345.1. Taxonomy (GTDB): domain Bacteria; phylum Campylobacterota; class Campylobacteria; order Campylobacterales; family Helicobacteraceae; genus Helicobacter; species Helicobacter pylori_CP. The sequence goes on along the minus strand of NZ_PHLZ01000028.1, from coordinate 8,974 downwards.
ATCAAGCTCGGTTTGTTTAAAGAAACTATGCAAACTAGCGTATTTGTCTTTAAGGTCTATATCATTGCTAGGTGTTTTCTTTTCTTGCTCTTTTTGTGCGTATTCGCCTTGTTCTTGTGTGTTAGGCTCTTTTTCATTAAGCTTATTGCTTTCTTCTAAAGCAATAGAAGCGATTTTACTTGTAGTATTTTCTCCTGTAGGTCTTAGCAATTCAAGCTCATTAGGATTTAAAAAAGTGATAACTTCGTTTGTTTCATCTCTTATAACTTGCAAACTCTCTAAAAGTGTTGCACTTTCATTATCCAAACCTTGCTTGGTATTATTATCTCTTAATGTCTCTAATTCTAAGTCTTGCTGGTTTAAAAGCTCTTTTTCTTGCTCTTTTTCTTGCTCTTGAAAAACTTGTTGCTCATAGAGAGTATCAGGGTTTTGGCTCTCATAATATTGCTCTAGGGCTTTATTTTCGCCCTCTAGGGCGTATCTTTCTAGCTCTTCTTTTTCAAGCTTATTTTCATGCTCTGCAATACTAATTTCTTCAGCTCTTTGAATTTGATTTTCTTCATAATCTTGTAGTGCCTTACTTTCAAGCTCTTGTTGTTCTAACTTGGCACTAACTCGTGCAATGCCATCATCTTCATTCATTTGTATGTATTGCTCTTGTTGGTATTCATAATACTCATCTTCGCTCATTTCTAAAAAGCTTTTTTCTTCTGTAAGCTCTACTTCATTTTCGCTAGAATTTTGTATCTCATGTTTATTAGCATTTTGTGTCTCAACAATCACTTTTTCTAAACTTTCTACAAACTCGCTTGGATTATCATTAGAGATAGATTGCTCTTCATTGATTTCTTGTTGGAACGCATTAAAAAAATCGCTTACATTTTCATTGTCTTTTGTATTAGAGATTTCATTTTTCATGCTCTCAATGACTTCTAGCATAAAAGAAATGTCATCTTTTAAGCCCTCTTGGCTTAAAGACTTGATTTCTTGTTCTAAAATGCCTAAAAAATTGGTGGGGTCATTTTTAGAATTTTTAACTTCATCTAAAAAACTCTCTAAAAAAGCGTCCTTTCCATCATCACTCCAAGCTTTCCACGCCTTTAAAAATCCATTGATAAAATCTTGCATTATCTGCCCCTGCCTTTAGATTGAGTAAGCACTACTTCATCATTAGCAAAGTAGTGGTCATACTTTTGTTGCTCTGCTCCTTTATTAAGAGTTTGTTGCAACATCGCTAACATTTGGGGATTACTTTGAGCCATTTCAAGCATTTTAGAAAACTCTGCCATATTCATTTCATTGTTGTTTGGCTCTTTAGTGTTGTTTTCTTTGGCATTGTTGTCTGTATTAGGTGCAATTTGTTGCTGTGGTTCTTGATAGATTTTGTGTTGCTTTCTTTTTTCATGATGGGTTGCTCCATATTGCTCCACATAATCTAGCACTTTCTTATATTGGCTTTCATTTAAATGCTTGGATAAATCATAAATCACTAAGTTTTGATTATCTATAGAAAAAGTTTTACTAACATACTGCGTTCTTAAAGTTTTAGGGTCTAATTCTTTAAGCTTAGTTTTGTCTAGCGTTTGAAAAACATTGACATTGTAGAGATTTTTAATCTCTAAAGTCGGCTCTATGTCTATCTTTTCTTTTTTAAATTCGTAAAAGGGCGTTTTGCCATCTTGCATATACTTGATATTACCCTCTTTGTCTCTTTGAGGAACTTTTTCATTCTCATAAATCACTTCGCCATTAGAATAATGCTTAAGATTGCCCTCTTTGTCTTTAAGGGGGATTAAATTACCCTGTTCATCTCTTGCTTTAACATAGCACATTTCATAATCTCTAATGTAAGCAATACTTGCCTTATCATAAAAGCCATTAGGATTATTTTTACTCTTAGTGTTGTTTTTAATATGCTCCACTTCTTTAGGGTTTGCCCCAAGTTTTAAGGCATCATCTAAACCTACCCAAACATTACTCTCATAGCCATTCTCATGTTGCTTGGCATCTAAAATAAGAGAATTTAAGCCATTATAGGCATTGCCAGCATTACCATTATAAGCTCTATTATTTGGCTTAAACTCTAATCCAGATTCTAAACTTTTAGCAATTTCGCTCGCTAAAAACCTAGCAAAAACCTCTTTTTGCTCTTTAATATCCATTTCATTCCACGCTTTCATTTAATGCTCCTTGTTTTTATTGACTTCATTTTCTAAGGAATGTTCTAACTCTATTTTTGTTTCTTGTTCGCTTTTAGGCTCTACTCCCATTTGCATAAACTCTATCATTTGCCATTCATTCATAGGGTATTTTCCCTCTTTAAGTTCTAAAAAATCTTGTGTCATTTTTTCTGTCCTTGTTTTTAAAAAATCTTTTTAGAATGCCATTAAAATTACAAGGAAATCAAGGTCTTGACTTATTTACTTTTTCAAAGTGTGTGCGTACACATATGCCACTTTTTAAGCTATTTTTAAGCAAAAAACACAAGTGTGTACGCACACATTTTTTAGGCTCAAACCATGCAACCCCCTAAAATGCGTAACTTAATCTAAAAGTAAATGAAAAGTAAATAAACCTAAAAATTTAATGAAAAAAGTTAAAATTTAAGCTAATCTTAAGCTAAAATGATAGTTTTTTGCTCCTTTTTAATGTTTAAAAAAACTTTTTTTAAAAATGAAAAAGACAAATTAAACCTTAGAATTTCTTGAGAAAGTTCGCTTAAAATGCTTTAAATTTAATTGATAATTTAATTTCTTAATAGTTTAATGATATAAGCTAAATAAGAATAAATTCTTTTAACATTGCAATATTAAATTAAAGACTAAATACTCTTTAAATAACATAGTTTTATTATCCCTTACTAAGTTTAATTATTTACTATGTTTATATAAAAAATCTTAAACAATCAAATTGTTTAAAGTTAATTCAAAATCTATATAATTGTGATATACTTTTAAAATAACTAAAATAAGGAAAATAACATGACCATTTGCATTGCTAATGAAAAGGGTGGCAGTGGTAAAAGCACGCTTTGTTTAAACTTAGCCGTGCAATTACTCAAAGACAATAAAGAAGTGGTTGTTTTAGATACAGATAGCCAAAAGTCTATGGAAACTTTTGCTACAATTCGTGCTGAAAAAGAACGCCCCACTTTTAGCTTATTTAATCGTAGTAGTGGCTTTAGCGATACTTTAAAGCAAATGGTATCTAAGTATGAAAATATCCTTATTGATACTAAGGGGGAATACAGCAAAGAAACCCAAAAAGCTATGCTTTTAAGTGATATTGTGCTAGTGCCAACAACTCCTAGCCAATTAGACACTGAAGTCTTAGCTAATATGCTAGAAAGAATTGAGCAACTCCAAGAGCTTAATGAAAATCTAAGAGCCTTAATTGTCATCAATAGAATGCCTACTATTCCTACCCTTAAAGAAAGACAAGCCTTAATAGAGTTTATTAAAGAAAATAACCCTAGCGATAGGATTACACTTTTAGAAAGCTCTTTGAGTGAGCGCATTGTTTATAAGCGCAGTGTAAGCGAAGGCTTAGGGGTCATAGAATACAGCGATAAAAAGGCTATCAATGAGTGGGTTAATTTTCACAACGAATTAAAAAGCCATTTAGAAAAAGAGAAAAGACATGCGTTTTAGAAGAGTTAAAAAGCACAAAAATAAACACAATAAGGAGCATACAAGTATGGATTTACAACAAATTGATGAGCTAGAAAAGAAGTTTGAAGAACAAGAAGAACAAGCCCAAGATACCCCCCTAAAACAAGAGCCTAGCACAAAGGAAGTAAAAATCCCTAAAAAAAGGGGGCGTAAAAAAAGCTTGTTAGATGAAGATAAGAAAAAGAGCTTTAACATTGCCTTTAGTCCTTGTGTGATAAAAGAACTTGATGAATTTTTGCTAGAATTTGGCTCATTTAAAGAGACACGAAGCACTTTTATTGAAGAAGCGCTTATTAGGCATTTAAAACACAGAAAAAACACCCAAGAGCAAAAGCTTTTAAAGCAACTAGAAAGATTACAAAACAAAGAAAAGGGCAATAATGAAAACAATGAACTTGAATGAATTTTTTACGCATAAGATAATCTATAAAGACACCCCTTTAAAGTTTAAGGATACACTAGAACAAGAAATCAGCCAAGCTAGTTTAGTAGAGAAGTTAATCTTAGCTAATATCTTAGCCAATATGGTGTTTGCTAAGATAAGCAATGAGAATGCCCCTAAAATTCTTATTTCACGCTTGATGTGTAAGTTTAGTCCTATTGATTATGAAAGCACTATTCCTAGTGATTTTAAGCCTATAGATGAAGAAGAATATGAAGATGATTTAGAATGGCTAAATGAAGAAAAAGAAGATAGGCTCTTTAATTACTATCTATTTTTAAATGGTATTAAAGAAAGTGATGTAGAAGAAGTTTTTAATGAAAGTGTAGAAATCTATGATGAGTGCTTAATAGAAATCGCTCAAAATGTCCTTAAAGATAAATTTTCTTATGACATTGACTTATTGCAAGTTTTAGTAAAAGGTTATGCTAAAGAGATTAGAGAATTTTTGAGTTATAAACCTACAAAAGAAATCAAAGACTTTAAAGACAAAGACACCGCACTTTATATCAGCTTAGGAAAAGACTATGACAAAGAAAAAGAGCCATTTTCTAAAAAATTGCAACAATGTTTTAAAGAGATTTTAGAGAGCAAGGGTATTTAAGTAGTTTTAAATAGAATTAAATTAACAAGACAAAACAACTAAAAACTATCAAATACCCACTCAATAAGGTTACTTATCGCCTACGCTTAGGTGTGTAGGTGTTTTCATTAGAATTGTCTAGGCTATTATCATTATTGCTATAGCCTTGTTGCTCTTGCAAGGCATTAAGGGAATGAGATTGTTTTTCAAGTTTTTTATGTATTAGTTGAGCCATTACCCCTAATTCTAGGGCTGTTTCTTCTAAGTCCATAATTTGATTTAATAAAGCATCTAGTTTTACATCTACTAAATAATCGCTCACTAATTTATCAGGGTCTTTGCTAAAATCTTTTAAGCGAGTGGCTAAATCTAAGTTAAAATGTTCTTCATAATGCTTGGCTAAAAAATGCAAATCAAATAAATCTCTAGCTTTAGTTCTTGTATGCTCCCCATCAAAGCAAGCACAAAGCTTATTATCAATAATACGCTCTATTTTAGCAATTCGCATTCCCTCAATCACATTGACTTCGCTCTCTTTTGGTGCGTCTCTATAAGATATTTCTAATTTTAGAGTTTGTTCTTCTTTATTGTCTTTGGTAGCATAACGCACCATATAACGCCCCACACTATCAGTGTCTTTTTTAATATGAATATCATTTAAGATAATGCCATTAGGAATAGCACTCTTTACTCTGCCTAAGAGATTGATTTTTTTATGACAATCAAAGTCTAAATCTTCTGAAAAACGATTTAAGCCATAGCCTAGATACAAAGCTGTTCCGCCTTTTAATACCATAGGGGTGTCGGCTAGATTTTTAACAATGGCTCTCATCAGTTTTTCATGATTAAGAGCTTGTTCGCTTAAACTCACTCTATAATGGGGTTTCTTGCTATCCATTTATCCAAATTCTCTCTTTCTTGCTTGTTTAATTTGGGTTTCATCACTTCTATAAGAGCATAGACACTCTCTTTATCTTCAATACTAGGAAACCATTCATCTAGCATAACAACCCCTAGCTTTCCAGTTTGCAATACAGAAACATAGAGACAATCTACACAAGCTCTTGGATGCTCTGCAATATAAGTGGGAGTATGTTTAGGGTAATAGCCCATTTTATTGAGCCTTGCTGTGCCATCTATAATGCCTAGATTGCCTAGTAGTTTATTAGTATTATGAGCTTGTTTTTCACCATAGATATAAACCCCTATATCATCAAACGCATTCTCCATTAAAGCATAGCTACTATGCCAATCTCCTGTGCCTTGTGGGCTATGGATATTTAAAGCCACAATAGAGCTAACATAGACTTCTTTTGAAGTGGGTGGAATATAAAGCATGCTAAACTCCCTCATTAGTTTTAATTAGGTTCTAGTTTAGCAAAATTTCACTTACTACTTCTTATGATACTCATTGATAAAATCCCCACACACTTTCATACTATATTTAAATCCTTTGGGGAGCTTGACATTATGCTTTTTAGCTAACATCTCAGCAAAGCTAATTTGTTTAGGCGTAGCGGGTCTATTTTCATCATTATTAGAGTTACTAGCCTTTTTGTTGTTTTTCTTAAAAAACTCATGCTCTTTAATGTATCGGTCTAAAAACGCCTTAGCCACTCTGTTGTATTCTTTGTAGTTTTTAAACTCTTCGCTTAAATTTAATTGCAAATCTCTTAAAATGTTTTCTATATAAGTGATTTGTCCTTCACTGCTAGGCTTTATCTCATCATCATTTCTTTCTAGTTTTTCAATCTTAGGGCATTTAGTGGCTAAATTTTGTAAAAAATCTAAGTATGAGCTTTTATTTTCTACAATCTCATCTAGCACTTCTTCCATTTGTTTAGTATAGGTCAAATCAATAATGAATTGATAAGCATTTTCAAACACTTCTACCACTCTTTTACCCTTATGTGTAGGCGTAATAATGTGTTTTTTATCTTGGCTAATGCTGATATATTCTCTTTTTACAAGCGTAGGCAAATAGCTCGCATAAGTGCTAGGTCTGCCTATGCCTTTATTTTCTAAAAGCTTGACAAAACCTGCCTCTTTATAAGCACTTGGGGCATTTCTTTTAATGGTGGCTAAAACTAAGTCATTTAGACTTAACACATCATCAATTTTAAGATTAAATTGTGCGTTTTGCTCTTTTTCTTTATCTTCTTTGTCATCATTACTTTCATCATCATTCTCTAGCTCTTTTTTAGAAAACATTGCTAAAAACCCAGCGCTTTTTAAACTCTTAGCAGAACATTTAAAATACTCATTTTTGATTTTAAAGAGCAAATCTTGCTTGTCATAAATGGCATTCTTGCCTTGACTTTCAATGGTTCTTTCAAAAATCAATCTATAGAGTTTTAAAGCGTCTTGATTAGTAATATTAGCATTATAGACTATGCTTTCTAAATCTTCGTATTTGTGGGGGTGCGTGATACGAATGGCTTCATGAGCTTCTGCTTGGCTTTGCTTGCCAGCCTTGTATTCTCTTTTTTGATACACTTCTTTATAAATAGGCAAATAAAAGCTCTCTGCCTCATTTAAAAACTCTACGCTCAAACTTTCAGCATCTGTTCTAATGTAAGTAATCAGTCCAGCCTCAAAGAGATTTTGAGCTAGTGATGCACTTCGCTAATACTTAAACCAAGCATAGAACTTGCTTTTTCTAAAAGCGTAGAAGTGATAAAGGGCTTTTTAGGTTTAGTCTCTACAACAGAGTTTTTTAAATCCTTTAAAAGACAAGCTTTATTATCCTTTAAGCTCTCAAAGAGTTTTAAAGTCTCTTCTTTATCATTGAATTTAATCTCTTCGCCCTTTTCATCACAATGCTTGATAGTTACTTCTCTGTTAGCACTATCGTTAATCTTAGCTTGAATTTGATAGCTTACTTTCTCATTTTCAGGTAAAGCCTTAAATTTTTCAATCTCTCTGTCTCTATCTACAATGAGTTTTAAACAAGGGGTTTGCACTCTTCCAGCACTAGAGCCTTTCATTTGCCCTAAAGCTTTGCCTAAATAAGGGGAGAGCGTAAAACCTAAAAGCATATCAGCCACTCTTCTAGCTAAGGCACTTTGATACATTTGCTTATTAGTGTTTTCAAATAAAAGAGCATTTTGTAAGCCTTTGTTAATCCCACTTGGTGTGATTTCAAAAAACTCCGCTCTATAAATAGAACTAGCTATTTTTTTAATCTTTTCATAAAAATGATAGCCTATAGCATAACCCTCTCTATCAGGGTCAGTAGCAATATAAACCTTTTTATTTTTACATGCCTCTATTATCTCAAAAATACGTTTTTTCTTTTGTGGGTCGTATTCAAAGGTCGGCTTAAAGTTATTGTTTTCATCATAGCTTTTAAGTTGCATAAAATGCCCTATGGTAGCAAAGACCTTTGCTCCTGTGATTTCTTTAATCTTAGCCACTTTATTAGGGCTTTCAATAATAATAACGCTATCTTTCATTTTTTGCTCCTTTAAAATGGGATTTTATTAGGATTTATCGTTTCTTCCAACTCAAGCACAGAAAGATAAACTAAACTTCTTAGGGCATTAAAATCTTCGCATTTAACATCACCGCAAAAAATAGGCATTTTAGGTATTACTTTGGATTTAAAAATCCCATTAAAACATCGTAATTCATTGCTTTAACTCCTTAATTGATTTTTGTTCTAAGATTTCTAATCTCTTTTTGCACTCGCTTACACATCAAGCAAGCTTTCTAATAATTCGCTATGCTTATTCATAAAATCTTCTTGAGATTGTTTGGTGCTATTTAGGGCTTTATACAAGTAGATAGAATTGATAGTATAAAGCCCTAAGAATAGAAAAAATCCTAATTCAAACATTGTTTTCCCCTTATTTAAACTTAGCTAATCGTTTCACTAGTTTGACTACTCGCATAATAAGGCGTAAATCACGCCACTTAATGCCATTTAAAAAACTAAAGAGTTTGTTAGACTGTTTTCTCATCTTCTACCCCTTGATTTAGTAATTTCCACTTCTTGTTCGTTCTCATAGTAATCAACATTATTAGTGGTTGCAACTTCCTTAGAATAGATAATTTCAGCTCCTTTTTCTATTTCTTTTCCAATCACTTGTTCTGTAGCTGGCTCTATTTCATCATGGCTCTTTGTGTTCCCCTTAACCCCTTGCTCTTCCCTCTCATTCTCTAAACTCGCTCTTTTTTCAGCGTTCAAATTCTTTAAGACTTCTTTAGATTTAGGATTGAACGCAGGCTTATAATCTCTGTCTTTACCCATTTTGGCTAAATCGTCTATTAGAGTTT
>NZ_PHLZ01000027.1:0-25587 GCF_002832345.1 Helicobacter pylori | reverse complement strand
AGGGAATGCGTTGGAGCTCAAACTCTGTAAAATCCCTACTATAGGGACACAGAGTGAGAACCAAACTCTCCCTACGGGCAACATCAGCCTAGGAAGCCCAATCGTCTTTAGCGGTTGGGCACTTCACTTTTGTAGCAACAACTTACAGCCCAATGGATTTGATCGCATACGTTCTTAGCGATAGCAAATACTATTTAGAAAGCCCTTATGACAAAGCGAGCCAAGAATTAAGCGATAAGAGCGAGAAATTAGCTGAATTGTTTGATTTGCTTTTTGAATACATTAAGGATAGTAAATTTGAGCGTTTGAAAGAACCAAGTGCTTATGACCATACATGCAAAAAGCTATACCCAGAGCAAAACACTTCTCAAAAGATGCAAAGAGTGGTCTTAAGAGGCTATAAGCACAATGATAAAGTGTATTACACTATCGTGGATATGGGATCATAAGGGAACACTCATTGAAAAATGGTTTGGCTTCTCTCAAATCAGAGAAGAATTAGAAGCTCGCATCGGTGAGTTAGAAGATGAAAACGCCGAGCTAGAAAACAGAAATGACAAGTTATTCGCAGAAAAAGAAAACTTAGCTACAAAAATCAGTGGATTAGAAAATTCTAACGATCAATTATGGCAAGCTAAAGAAAAGCTCACTAAAGAAAATACCGAGCTAGCTAATAAAAACGCCGCGCTGACTGAAAAAACCGCCGATCTGAAAACCGAAAACGACAAGCTCAACCACCAAGTTATCGCACTCACTAAAGAGCAGGATAGCCTAAAATATGAGCGAGCGCAATTGCAAGATGTGCATGGGTTTTTAGAAGAATTATGCACTAATTTAGAAAAAGACAACCAACACCTAACCTACAAACTCAAAAAGTTAGAAAGCGCTCAAAAAAATTTAGAAAATTCTAACGATCAATTGTTGCAAGCTAAAGAAAAAATAGCCGAAGAAAAAACAGAATTGGAGCGAAAAATGGCACACCTAAAGAGTTTAGAAGCCACAGACAAAAGCGAGCTGGATTTGCAAAACTGGCGTTTTAAAAGCGCGATAGAGGATCTCAAACGCCAAAACAGAAAATTAGAAGAAGAGAACATCGCCCTCAAAGAGAGGGCTTATGGCTTGAACGAGCAACTCTTCACATTGCAACCACAAAAACCACAATAAAGGAAATATCATGGTAAACCCCTTACAAAGTTTAAGACTGCCTCTTGGCCACCCCTTAGTAGAGAAATTGTGCGATCTGTCTTTAAAGGATGGAGTCAAATTCAATGAAAAAAGTGGAGTCAATTTCAAAGAAGAAGTGTCAAAAGAAGACAAAATCAAATTCAAACAAGCACTGCGGGTGCTTCATGCGATCGCCAATAATGAGACTTCTTTAAGGTATCTTTCTGATGAAAATCAAAAATTCATAGAGGATTTAGCGCAAGCTAAAAAGATCGCTAATGAGCAAATAGAAAAAACCTTAGAGATCGTTTCTTATAGCGATGTGGATGTGGATTTTGAAGAATTTAAAAATTTGATGCTCAATGTGGATTTTGTAGCGGTAGGCCTTAAGAGCTATAGCCAAAGCCAATTGCTTGATTTAAACGGAGGGCATTGGGATTTAGAGGCACCTAGTGCGCCTAAAGAAAGCGTAACCTTTAGGTTTGATAATTTACCTAAAGACGAAAAAAATAAAGAAATGAACTTCTATGCGCGCTCAAGTTTGAAGGATTTAAACAAGGGCGTTGTCGCTATTGACTTTGGGACTAAAAGCACGACCGCAAGCTATATGGATAAGACAGGAACATACCGCTTGCTCTCTATTGGCGGGCTAGTAGATGACGCAAGCCCAACAAAGTTTGAAAACCCTACGATCATGGAGTTCAGACACAAAGAAAAGTTTCTTAAAGATTACGACGCGCTAAAGCACCGCCCTTTCACAGAAAGAAACGATATAGAAGTGGCGCATGAAGCCCAAAAGAACGCTGCAGGCGTTAAAGGGAATGATTTGTATCGGTTTTTTTCTAAATTGAAGCAATGGGCTGGAGCGGATGAAAAGCAGAATTTTAGGGATTTTGAAAAGGATTTTTCTTTAGAAAGCTTCACTAACTGTACGGATTTTAACCCCATAGAAATCTACGCTTACTACATCGGCCGCTGCATCAACAACATGGAAAATGGCGTGTTTTTGAAATATTTTTTATCCTACCCCATCAAGTATGAAAAGCATCAGGCTGAAAAAATCAGAGAGAGTTTTGAAAGAGGCTTGAAAAAATCCTTACCTAGGCATGTTTTTGACGATGAAAAAACGGCTAAAACTTTCAAAGTGGAATTGAGAGCGAGCCTTGTGCGTATGCCATTAGCGCTTTAAAAAGCTATTGGTTTTTTAAATCAGAGAAGTTAGACAAGCCGGTTTATTATGGGGTGTTTGATTTTGGGGGTGGGACGACGGATTTTGACTTTGGCAAATGGGAAAAAAGCGCTAGCCCCAAATTCCTTTACAAAATGACGCATTTTAGTAGCGGAGGGGATAAATATTTAGGCGGTGAAAATTTATTGGAATTATTGGCTTGGGAAGTGTATGCCAAAAATTTCCAAGAGCTGAAAGCAAAAGACATTGTCATCGCTAAGCCCAACTATGACAGGATTGATACGCAACGCTTTGGATCGTTTATGTAAAACTCCAGGGAAGCGCGCTTGAATTTGCAAGCGATTGCTTCTAATTTACGCCCTTTTTTAGAAAATTTAGACGCTAATATCATAGAAGCGATAGAAGAAAATGAAGAGTTTAACATAGAGGGTTTTGAAAAGGATTTTAAAACCATGCTGTTGGATAGGAATGGGACAGCAACAGAATGCAATCTTAAAGTTGATTGCAAAGAGCTTTTAAACCTCTTAAAAGACAAGATAGATGAAAGCGTTGCCAACTTCTTTACCGGATTTTCTAAAGTGATGGCTGAAAATATTGATGATCAGTGTCGGGCGTTTCATATTTTCTTAGGCGGGAATGCGAGCCGTTCGGCGTTAGTCAAACAAGCGTTTGAAAACACCAAAGAAAAGCAGCTCAAAGATTATAAGCAAAAGACTTCTAAAAATGATTTTAAATTCATCATTTATGAGCCGCTAGGCACAGAAGCCTCAGACAAACAGATTTTAGAGCTTACAGGAGAAGACGTCTCTAACACGCCCGCTTATTTGAAGCCCACTTGCAAAACTGGGGTGGCTTTTGGGCTTTTAGAAAGCAGGGATAAGGCTAAAGGGATTGAAATGCCCTCTATAGATTCCAATCCGGTGTTTAAATACGATTTAGGTATTGAGATAGAGGGGAAATTCCACGCTAAAATCCATAGGGATTCTTTAAAGCCTAATGAATACCAGATTTTCCAAACTAAAGAGGAATGGGGAGGCTTTGATGGGTTAGAGATACGCTATAGCGATAAACCTCTCGCCAACACCAACACTCTAAACATTCAAGACACGCAAATGATTTCCATAGCGCTAGAAGAAGTTGAAGAAGTGGATGTGAAGGTGTGTTGCGTGGATTCACAAAGCATTAAAGTGGGGCTGTTTAAAGACGACCAGCTAATCTATGAAAGCGAGGTAGAAAAACTATGATGACTAAGAACGCGTATGCGTTTGTCGTGATTGAAAAAAGCATTATGGCGTTTAAACACACCAAAGGTAAGGGGCTAATGCCTATTTTTGAAGGCTTTGCGCCGTTAAAAGAGGGTTTTTTGAGAAGTTTTAAAGAGCGTTGCAATCTGGAATTTTTAGAAAATTTAGACCTTTTGTTTTTGTATGACAAACAATCCGTGCATGAGATTTTTTCCTTGTGTAAGGAGCTGAAAAATTCCATCTGGGACAGGAAGATTGTGGTGGCGTTAGTGGAGGCTTTAGAGAGGTTTAAGGATTGGAATTTGTCGCTCCAAATAGAAGACAAGCGTTCTAACAGCTTGGGTAATGGCATTCAAAAATTGCTCACCAACGCTGATTTAGGGAGCACCCATAAAACAATCGTGATAGACAGCATGAAAACATACCACCAAAGCCAGCAAGAAAAATACAAAAGAGAAAGAGGCGAAACGCTAGAGATTCGCCCCACAACACCCCCTAGCTATGTGGGTAGGATCATTAGAATCAGCGGTGATAAAAAGCCTGATTCTAATGAAGAAAATTTTTAAAAGAAAGGACAACCGATGAGCAGAGTGCAAATGGATACCGAAGAGGTCAGAGGGTTTGTGGAGCATTTAGAACGCTTTAAAGAGTTGCTGAATGATGAAGTGAATGGCTTGAGCAGCCATTTCCATAACTTGGATTCATGGCAAGACGCTAGGAGAGAGAGATTTAGCGAGGTGTTAGACAACTTGAGAAGCACTTTCAACGAGTTTGATGAAGCCGTGCAAGAGCAAATCGCATGGCTTAAAGAGAGGATTAGGGTTTTAGAAGAAGATTATTAAGGATAATTTATGGCTGAATGGAAAACGGACACAGAAGAAGTCAGACAAATCGTTAAGGCATGCAGGGATTTTAAAAGATCCTTGCAAGAAGAAAGATGCGCTCAATTTATCAAAGACCTTGATGCATACGTGCGAAAAGAAATCCTGTTAGAACGCAGAAAAATTGAACACCGATTGTTAATGCTATAAAAGAATTAAAAAACGCCAAAAGCAATGAAAAGGGCGCTAGACTTGTTTTAAGAGGTCTGCAAGTTGGTTCTCTTCTATCGTGTATTTGGCCTCCTGCTAGAATAGCTACTGCGGCAGCCATTGTAGCCGCTGAAGCTATTTTGAAATTTATGAAAGAAGACACAGAAAAATGCAAAAGGAATGTGGAGCTATTAGAACAAGCGCTTGAAATCTACTCCATCCAAGCCAAAGCGAGCGCGGAACTTGTAGAGGGAGCTTGGGAGAGCGTTAAAAAGATATTATGGTTTTATACCGATAAGCACCAGGAATTTATCAAGCGTTTGAATCAAGCGAGTGAAGCGATAGATAACGAATACAATATTGCGCCCCCAGAAATTTTAAAAGAGTGCGATTTTGAAAGCCCTACAATTGTTTATAACCCTAAAAAAAGCGTTTATGATGAGCGCTTGAAAGATTTGAGAGAAAATCTCGATTCTTTATACGCGGATTTGAAAGATAAGATCCATCATAACGCTTTGTCTAACGATGAATTAGATCGCATGATAGCTTTTAGAGGGCAAGAATTTGAAAAGAATTTAGAGGATTTGATGCCGAGTTCTTTAGGCGCGCATTCTTACGATGAGAGCTTGACTCTAGCCAAAAAGCATTGCGTTAAAAATTGTAAGAAAGCTTTACAAGATTTTGCAGAAAAAATCAAAAAATCCCCCAACGATTTGAACGCTGTGAATGAAGCTTTTGATAATTTGGAAACAGAATTAGAGCGCGCTACAGAAAATTTGAGCCAAAAAATAGCGCCTATCTTAGAGCGGTATGAAAATGATAAGCACCATGCGTTGGGTTATGACGAGTTTTTAGAAAAAGAAAAAGAGGGCTTTATGGTAGATGAGCAAAACCCTTATCCGGAAGAAGTCCGCTTTAATGGGTTGCGTTTAACGGAATTTGACAGCGTTTTTAGCGCCATTGTGCCTTTAGAGGATTTAGACAAAACCGCATGCGCTCACCATGCCCTAAAGGCTTTACAATCCGCACTTAAAGACAACGATTTGGGCTTTGATGCGGCATAGTTGGAACAGATCGCAAAAGGATTCATTCCTAAGGGGTATTTGTGGCATTTTGACGCGAATGTTTTAGGGAATTTAGCGTTGGTGAGAGAAGAGTTATTATTAGGCGTGAAACACACGAAAGGATACAAACTATGGGAGAAATTCCTACAAACACAGGACTGAATTGGGAATTTGTAGAGCCGCTCAATGACAATGCGTTGAGTGGGTTAGAAGATCAATTAAAAACGGGATTGAGCGATGCGTTTAAGGACTTTATCAAACGATCAAATTATAGTTTTAGCCAATGGCGTTCTTTTGTGGTGGGCAATAAGTCTTACGCATTCAAGCATGTTTTGAACTTCAATTTAGAGGGCAAGGGCTTGTTTGTTGATTTCATGCAGAGCTTGAAAGAATGGTTAGAGCCTGAAGAAATCATCTTCGCTAATGACGGGTATGGGGGGTATTATCTTTTGAATACGGCTACCGATGTGGTGCTGTTTTTAGACACTGATGATGGCTCAAAACATGCGCTGTTGCACCTTAAAATGTTTTTGAAAAAACTGGAATCAAGGGGTTAAAATGTTTTCTCATGAAGTTTATTTGGAGGGTTGCACCCTTGAATTAAAAAAGATTTGCGATGATTTTGAAAAAAATGCCATGCAAGATGATTTGGGGCAGAAACTTAAAAGTGAGGCGCTAGAGGACATGCTAAAAATCGCGCATGACTTAGAAAATTTAGAAGATGACATCCAACACCAAAGAAGAAAAATCAACGAGCAAATTGAAGAAGCCAAGTCTTTGATGAGGCGAATTGATATGAATTTCCATTCACCAAGCGAAATTGATAAGCTTGTGCGTGAAGACAAAGAGCATGAAAAAGAAGCCAACAGGCGCTATGATGAATACTTAAAATCTAAGGATAAAGAATGATTGAAGTCAATGCCTTGTTGCAAAACCTGGATGATGCCTTAGATAAAGTTGTCCATCAAAAAGAGCCAGAGAGTTTTCTCAAGCCGATCGTTTCAGAAATAGAGGAATATCAAAAGAGTGTTAGGCAAATTCAAGCGCAATTCACAGACGCGCCAGAGTTCAATGAAACGACCACTTACCCTAAATTTTTAAGCTGTGGTTTGTTGCAAGTTAGGGGCAAAAATGGCACTAACATGGAATTTTTATTGCCTAAAGTTTATCCTTTCCCTCCTAAAAGCTTGTATATAGAGCATGAAAAAGACGGGCAGTTTTTGAGAGAAATGCTCATGCGCTTACTCTCCAGCGCGCCTTTAGTGCAACTGGAAGTGATTTTGATTGATGCGTTGAGCTTGGGGGGTATTTTCAATCTGTCCAGAAAGCTTTTAAATAAAGACAATGATTTTATTTACCAGCAAAGGATTCTAACCGAAAGCAAGGAAACAGAAGAAGCCCTAAAGCATTTGTATGAATATTTAAAGGTTAATTTGCAAGAAAAATTGGCCGGTTTTAGAGATTTTGCGCATTATAATGAAGAAAAAGAAGACCGCTTGCCTTTAAAAGCGCTTTTTTTAAGCGGGGTAGATGCTTTAAGTCAAAACGCGCTTTATTATTTGGAAAAGATCATGCGTTTTGGCTCTAAAAATGGGGTTTTGAGCTTTGTCAATTTGGAGAGCGAAAAAAACAATCAATCCGCAGAAGATTTGAAAAAACATGCGGAGTTTTTTAAAGATACGACAAGTTTTGAACGCTTAAAATATCTTAATATAGAAGTGATCAACGATCAAGGTATTAAATCCCAGCACATGCAAGACTTCGCTGATGAAATCAAAGCGTATTACAGGCAAAAAAAAGAAGTTAAAAGGGAATTGAAAGACTTACAAAAAGACGAAAAATTTTGGACTGAAAGCTCTCAGTATGAAGTGAGCGTGCCGGTGGGGTGGGATATTAACCATAAGGAAGTGTGTTTTGAAATTGGTAGCGCGCAAAACCACACGCTCATTTGCGGGCGCAGCGGGAGCGGGAAATCCAATTTCTTGCATGTGTTGATCCAAAATTTAGCCTTTTACTACGCGCCTAATGAAGTCCAACTCTTTTTATTGGACTATAAAGAGGGGGTGGAATTTAACGCATACACAGATCCGATTTTAGAGCATGCGAGGTTGGTGAGCGTGGCGAGTTCAGTAGGTTATGGCATGAGTTTTTTAAGCTGGCTTTGTAAAGAAATGCAAAAAAGAGCCGAGCTGTTCAAGCAGTTTAATGTGAAAGATTTGAGCGATTACCGAAAGCATGAAAAAATGCCCAGACTGATCGTGGTGATTGATGAATTTCAGGTGCTTTTTAGCGATAATAAATCCACTAAAGCGGTGGAGGGGCATTTAAACACCCTGCTTAAAAAGGGCCGCAGCTATGGGGTGCATTTAGTTTTAGCCACTCAAACCATGCGCGGCACTGACATTAATCCAAGCTTTAAGGCTCAAATCGCTAACCGCATCGCTTTGCCTATGGACGCAGAAGACAGCAGTAGTGTTTTGGGCGATGATGCGGCTTGTGAGCTTGTTAGGCCAGAAGGCATTTTCAACAACAACGGAGGGAATAGAAAATACCACACCAAGATGAGTATCCCTAAAGCCCCTGATGATTTCAAATCTTTTCTCACAAAAATACACGCTGAATTTAACCAAAGAAATCTCACCCTCATAGATCGTAAAATCTATAATGGCGAGACACCTTTAAAAATGCCCAATATCCTTAAGGCTAATGAAATGCGTTTGCATCTGGGCAAAAAAGTGGATTATGGGCAAAAGGACCTGATAGTGGAGTTTGAAAACAACGAATCGCATTTGTTAGTGGTGAGCCAAGATTTAAACGCTCGCATCGCTTTAATGAAACTCTTATTCCAAAACATTAAGAGCGCGAACAAAGAATTGGTTTTTTGCAATAAAGAAAAACGCTTGATAAGGTCTTTTGATGAGCCAAAAGAATACGGCATCACGCCTGTAGAAAATATTTTAAGCGTTTTAGACACCGCTATGAATCCTAATAGCGTGCTTGTGATAGACAATCTCAACGAAGCGAAAGAATTGCACGACAAAGTAGGGGCGGAAAAATTAAAATCGTTTTTAGAAAAAGCCATAGACAACGAGCAGTATTGCGTCATTTTTGCGCATGACTTTAGGCAAATTAAAACTAATTACCATTTTGACAAGTTAAAAGAATTGTTAAACCACCACTTCAAGCAATGCCTAGCCTTTAAGTGCAATGGGGAAAACTTGAACGCTCTCCAAAGCGGTTTACCTTTACCAAGCGAACTCAACGCGCTCTTCATAGAGCTTTCTAAAGACAGCGTTACTGAGTTCAGGCCTTTCAGCTTATAAGGGGGAGTTAAAAAAAGAGAGTTAAAAAAGAGAGTTAAAAAAGAGAGTTAAAAAAGAGAGTTAAAAAAGAGAGTTAAAAAAGAGAGTTAAAAAAAAGGGGGGGAGAGGTTAAAAAGACTAAAGGGATTTAATCTTTTTGAAGCGCTTTCAAACCTTTGGCGTAATCGTTTGCGTGATAAAGCGAGCGATTTTTTCTCTTAAATGCAACAAGGGTTCTGAACCTTTTGCTAAAGCTTTCAGGCATAAATGAGAACTAGCAATCTCGCTCACGGCTCCATCCACTCCTTCGCTCTCTTCAATCAATCCTCGCACACCAGACAGCTCTATGGGGCAATTGACAAGCACCAGATTCAAATAATGCGTATAGCCATCAAACATGCACATGTTACTCATGTCGGTGGTTTTGGGATCTAAAATCGTATTATCATAATAGATGGGCTTCTCATCTTGTAAAATAGAGATTTTGGTGTGCAAGCGGTTGAATTTAAACAACTCATTGCGTGCCACTCGCCCAGCGACAATGATTTCACTATAAAGCAATTGAGAGCTAGAGCACAAAGAAATCGTGGTATTGCCCTTAAAATGCGCGTTTTCAAAGGGGATTAACGGGAAGGGCGCGAAGTCTAAAAAAGCGTTTTCCCCCACAACGATATGCATGTCTCTGCTGGCAAACCCATCTTCAGTGTTATGGATTTTTTCAAAGGATTGCGAAGTGATCCTTAGCTTGCAATTTGGACTGATGTTCAATTGCACATCTTGCGCATCGCCTTTCATTAAGCCAGGGCTTACCGCTAAAAGCATGATTTCAGCTAAATCGTCTTTAGGGTAAAAGGGTGCCATGAGCTTAAAGGGGGGCGTGAAAAAATTGTCTTCAATCACGCACCTCCCATCAGCCCCTATTTTGGTTTTTAACCTGAGCTTGGATTCTTGAGCGTAAGTGTTCATCAATCTTCCAATAAAGCGTTGCGCTTGATCCATGCGATCACATCATCTAGGCCTTCTTTAGCGCGGATATTCGTAAAAATGAAAGGCTTTTCGCCGCGCATTTTTTTAGAATCCCTTTCCATGACTTTCAAGTCCGCTCCCACATAGGGGGCTAAGTCAATTTTATTGATGACAAGCAAATCTGAGCGCGTGATTCCTGGGCCGCCTTTTCTGGGGATTTTATCGCCCTCAGCCACATCAATCACAAAAATCGTAAAGTCCGCCAACTCTGGGTTGAAAGTCGCTGAAAGGTTGTCGCCTCCGCTTTCAATCAAAAGCAATTCTAAATTAGGGAAACGGCCATGCATTTCTTCTACCGCTTCTAAATTCATAGAAGCGTCTTCTCTAATGGCGGTGTGAGGACAGCCTCCCGTTTCTACGCCAATGATCCTCTCTCGTGGCATCACCGAATTTTTACACATAAACTCTGCGTCTTCTTTAGTGTAAATATCATTAGTGATAACCGCCATGTCATAATCCTTTGACATGTGGCGCGTTAAAGCTTCAATCAAGGCGGTTTTACCGCTTCCTACAGGACCACAAACTCCAATTTTTACCATAAAATTCCTTTCAATTTGAGATTAAAATTCAAGACATATAAAGGCGCGAGTATAAACTCTCATGCTGCATCGCCTTAATGTCGTTTTGAACGCTTGCCGCACACAAGTGGCTTTCGTCTAGTTCTAGGGTTTTTTCTATGAGCTGGTTGAAAGGGCTTTGCAAGCTCAATAAGATTTTTTGCCCGTCGTTTTGAGATAGTGGGACGCTTTTAACGCAGTTAATTACCATGTTAGAAGTTTGCGCATAAAGATAATGCCTTAAAGCCTTTTTCAATTCAATATTCAAACTCGCCGCAAAAACGCCATAGCTAGTGGCATGGGTGGGATCTTTGGTTTTTTGAGCGTAAGCGTTAAAAAATGCGCCCATGTCTAATTCGTTCATGGCTTGTAAGGTTTTAATGAAACGATTGCCCAGTTTTTGATTGGCTAATCGTAATTCCATGGGGCTTGTGGATAGCGTAATGATTTCTTCAACCCCTAAGATCTTTTTTAGATCTTGTTGGAGAGCGCTTTCATAGGTTAATTTCAAGCTCAGCATTTCCGTATAAAGGAACTGGCTAGAGAGATTGGCTTTTAAATATTCTAAAGCACTTTCTTTATTGGTAACCTTTTTTTGCTGGATGTAAGTTTCTAGCCCAAAAGAATGCGTGTAAGAGCCAATAGGGAACACCGCATCATTGACTTGCAAGATCAGAAATTCGTTATCCACATGACTATTGGCATTGTCGTCTGTCTTTAGGGTTTTTGGGGTACCCACGCTTTTTCTAGTGCTTTTCACGCTCTTTCCTTTATCCATTCTGTTATTTTCTATTTCTTTTCTATTTTACGACCACTTTAAAATCGCTCGCTAGTGAGACCTTAAAATTAGGCTCACTATGGGGCATGCTCACGGTTAAGCGTTCTTTGGAATCCAGTTTTGAACTTAAAACACGATTTTGAACCCCTAGCTTTTCTAATAACGCTAGCGTGGGCTTTTCAAATGGTGTTTTAAATTCAAATTGAGACTCGCCATAGTATAAAGCCGCATGGCGGTTTCCTATTTCGTAGCATATTTTCGCTATTTCTGCCACGCTCTTGGCTTGGATGTGAATGACTTCAGAATCCAAGATATTAACGGCGATAATTTCCTTCTCTTCTTTAAATAAAATATCCCCTTGAGAGAGACCCAACTTGGGAGCGTCTTTAAGGCGTATGGCTATGTCTTTGCCTTGCCTGGTTTTAAAACGAGCGATTTTTTTCCTCGTTTCAAACCATTCTAAATCCACATAATCCACGCTGAAATCCAAGGGGTTTAAATCCCTTAGATTGCCAACTAAACGCTCTATGATCATCTCACACCCAGTGTTGGATAAAGAGTAACCAAGCAGGGATCCAAGCGGTTAAAATGCCCTCAATGATAGCAAGCCATGGAGTGAATTTCCCTAAAGGGATTTTCAAGATGTTTTCAATGAAAGCGGTAAGCCACAAAACACCCCAAGCCAACCAAATGATCGCCCACCAATCGCCCTCAGTGATGCCTAACACTTTGTGGTCATCAAGCATATCGCTATAGTGGGATAAAATCGCAGCAGGAACAGTGTTGATCGCTACGAATAAGCTATACCAAGAATAAGGCCTCCAATCCAAACCAAAAGTGTGGTTGATAGCCGCATACAAGTAGGTAAAACCAAACAATAACCCAGTCGCTGGCCCATAGAAACTAGTCAAATGGTGCGATACTTGAGCAATATCTTCGGCGCCTTCTACAGGGGCTGTAGGGTGGAGAGCAGAATAAGTGATGACAACTATATTACAAATAATGGAAAGTCCGCCCACAAAAAAGTTCATCACCGCAGTGCTTTTAGGATCGACTTTGGTTAATCCGCAAATCCCGTTGCTGATTAAAACAATCCCAACATATAACAATACAAGTCCTAGCATTGCCTTTTCCTTCCAAACAAAAATTTTTACAACAAACGCACCTTACGAATAACTTTTGTTGCTTGAGCTAATCATAAAGAAAAATAGTAAATTGACAAAAAATAAAAACAAAAAAAGCCCCCAATTTTTTGATAAACAAAAAATCAGAGAGCTAAAAACTAAGGATTTAAGGAGCGTTGCTCCTAAAGATCCTAGAAAATGCTAAAGAGTTGTGCCAAGCTCACTTTATTGGCTGGTTTAGAAGTTACTTCTTTGCCATCCACGAACACATGGTAAGTTTCAGGATTGACTTCAATGTGAGCGGTAGTGTCGTTGAATTGCATGTCTTTTTTGGTGATGTTTCTGCAATTTTTTACCGGCAACACTTGTCTTTCAAGCCCTAATTCTTCTTTAATGCCTTTGTCATAAGCCGCTTGAGACACAAAAGTGATGTTTGCATCGTATTTGGCTTTACCATGATGAGCGAACATTTCTCTGTAATAAACTGGTTGTGGGGTAGGGATAGAAGCGTTCGCATCACCCATTTGACTCAATGCAATGAATCCGCCTTTGATGATCATGTTAGGTTTCACACCAAAGAATGCGGGACTCCACAATACCAAGTCAGCCACTTTGCCCACTTCTACAGAACCTACATACTCGCTAATCCCATGAGCGATCGCTGGGTTAATGGTGTATTTAGACAAGTAGCGTTTGATCCTGAAGTTGTCGTTATCGCCTTTTTCTTCTTTCAAGCGGCCAAATTCTTTTTTGTTTTTGTCGGCTGTTTGCCAAGTTCTGGTGATAACTTCACCCACACGACCCATAGCTTGAGAGTCAGAACTAGTGATTGAGAAAATCCCCATGTCATGCAAAGTGTCTTCAGCCGCAATGGTTTGAGGGCGGATCCTTGAATCAGCGAACTGGACATCTTCTTTAATGCTTTTATCCAAGTGGTGGCACACCATAAGCATGTCCATGTGTTCGGCTTCTGTATTCACGGTGAAAGGGATAGTGGGGTTAGTGGAAGCAGGTAGAATGTTGTGTTCACCGGCTACTTTAATAATATCAGGAGCGTGTCCGCCACCAGCGCCTTCAGTGTGGAAAGTGTGCATAGTGCGCCCAGCAATGGCTGCCATAGTGTCTTCTACACAACCGGCTTCATTCAAAGTGTCTGTGTGGATAGCGACTTGCACATCGTATTTGTCCGCAACATCTAACGCATGATTGATTGCAGAAGGAGTTGTTCCCCAGTCTTCGTGGATTTTAAAGCCAATCGCACCGGCTTCAATTTGATCGGCTAAGCTCGCATCGTTAGAAGCGTTACCTTTAGCCAAGAAACCTAAGTTCACAGAATATTCTTCAGCCGCTCTGAGCATAAATTTTAAATTTCTTCTACCTGGAGTGATAGTGGTTGCGTTAGTGCCATCAGCAGGACCAGTTCCGCCACCAATCATGGTTGTTACACCGCTTGCAAAAGCTGTAGGGATTTGTTGGGGTGAAATGAAGTGGATGTGTGTGTCAATACCACCAGCAGTTACGATCAAACCTTCACCGGCTAAGGCTTCAGTAGCAGGACCCACGCTAAGATTGTTTTTAACGCCATCTTGCATGTCTTTGTTACCGCCTTTACCAATGCCGGCGATTTTGCCATCTTTAATACCAATATCCGCTTTATAAATACCGGTGTAATCCACGATTAAAGCGTTAGTGATGATTAAATCCAGTTCTTCTTTGCTGGGGTTGTTGGATTGGCTCATGCCTTCTCTTAGGGTTTTACCGCCACCGAATTTAAGCTCTTCGCCATAAATGGTGTAGTCATGTTCTACTTCAGCGATCAAGTCTGTATCGCCCAATCTCACTTTATCGCCTGTAGTAGGGCCATACATAGAAACATATTCTTTTCTGCTAATCTTTTTCATTTCTTACTCCTTAATTGTTTTTACATAGTGGTCATCGCTTTTAGCGCCATGAAAACCACGCTCTTTAGCTCTGTGTAAAGCAATTTTTTTGCTTTCGTTGTCTGCTTGCCTATCAACCAATGCGTTAAATCCAAAGATCCTTCTGTTACCGCCAATGTCAATCAATTCTACGGATTTTTCTTCGCCAGGTTCAAACCTTACCGCTGTCCCGCTCGCAATGTCTAAGCGTTTACCGAAAGTTTTTTCTCTGTCAAAGTCTAAGCATCTGTTCACTTCAAAGAAATGGAAGTGTGAGCCGATTTGAACCGGTCTGTCGCCAACATTTTTAACTTTCACGCTAACGGCTTTTTTGCCTTCGTTGATAGTGATGTCTTCATTTTTTAAGAACAACTCACCAGGAACTAATTTACCATTGGCCTCAATAGGGGTATGCACGGTTACGAGTTTGGTCCCATCAGGAAACATCGCTTCAATACCCACTTCATGGATCATGCTTGCCACGCCATCCATCACATCATCTGGTTTTAAAAGAGTGCGCCCTTCTTGCATCAATTCAGCCGCAGTCTTTTTACCAGCTCTCGCTTCTTCCATAATATGGGCACTAATCAAAGCTACCGCTTCTACATAGTTAAGCTTAATGCCTTTTTCTTTGCGTTTTTTAGCCAATTCTCCAGCGTAGTGGAGCATCAACTTGTCTAACTCTTTTGGGGTGAGTTTCATCTCATTCTCCTATTCTTAAAGTGTTTTTCCTTGAAGACATAACGAAATCAAGGTTGGATGTAATTGTAGCAATGTTTTGATTTACTAAGATTAACAGAAGCGTTCATTAACTAATTATTATTTAAAATGAATTAGTGTTATATTTTTGAAGCGCTATAAAAGCGTTATTGGAAGCGCGTTTAATACCCCTTTAGAATTTATAAAGATCAAAAACTCGCAAAAAAATGAGAATTAAAATTGGAGTGATAATGGTGGCCACGACTGGACTTGAACCAGCGGCCACTACCATGTCAAGGTAGTGCTCTACCAACTGAGCTACGCGACCTTTTATTATAAGGGGTAATTATGCCTTAATTTTGTTTTGTTTTTGCTTAAAAAAGAATTGTTTCAACAATAAAACGCCCACGCCCGCATCTATCATGACATCAGCGAAATTAAAAATGGCAAAATCAAAGCCATAATGATAATACACATAATCCACCACGCCCCCATGCACAAACCGGTCTAAAACGTTAGAAACCCCAGCGCCAAACACCATGCCAAACTCTATCGCATGGTTTTTAAAAAGCTCCCTTTGGCGCATTAAAAAGATAAAAAGCCCTAAAATCAAAAGGATTTGCAAGTATTTCAAACCCCCCTCTAAAAAACTGAGCAAGGAAAACGCCACGCCTTTATTGAACACTAAAACAATATCTATAACCAAACTTTCATAGCGAAACCCCTCTAAAATAGCGTATTTAATCGCTTGATCCGCGCCAAAAATAAGGAAAAAAACCCCTATAAAAATCAATAGGCTTTTTTTTGGGGGTTTTAGCACAAATGCCCTTCAAAAAATTCTTTTAATTCTTGCATTTTGGATTCTAAAAGTTTTTCATCTTTAGCTTCTAAAAGGATTCGTAATTTGTTTTCAGTGCCGCTATAGCGGATCAAATGGCGGATCTCTAGCTTGTCTAATTCTTTTAAAAGAGCGCTATAACCTTTCAGGCTTTCTAAAGGGGGCTTTTTTTGGACATTCAAATTCACTAGGTTTTGAGGGTATAATTCAAAGGGGTTTAACGCAACAGAGCTTACCTGCTTGCTTTCTAACACTAACGCACTCACTTGCAAAGCGCACACCAAACCATCGCCTGTTTTAGCGTAATCGCTAAAAATGATATGCCCGCTTTGCTCGCCTCCAAAATTGGCTTTGTTCAATCGCATGCATTCGCTCACAAACTTATCCCCAATCGCACAATGCTTCAATTCTAAATCTTGGGATTTTAGGTATTCTTTAAGGGCTAAATTGCTCATGCTCGTAGCGACAATTGCTTGAGAAGAAAGGGCGTTTTTAGACTTTTGATAAACCCCTAACACCCCTAAAAGCTTGTCCCCATGCACGATATTCCCTAAATTATCCACCACCACTAGCCTGTCGGCATCGCCATCAAAAGCAAAGCCCAGATCCGCGCGGTATTTTTTCACTTCCTGGCTCAACTGGTTAGGGTGTAAAGCCCCGCATTGCTCATTAATATTACACCCATTAGGCTCATCATTAATCACTAACACATCAGCCCCTAGCTCGCTAAAAACGACCGGAGCCACCTTATAAGCCGCACCATTAGCCGTATCTAGCACGATCCTTAAACTCTGTAAATTCAAATGTTTGGGGAAAGAGTGTTTTAAATGCACGATATAGCGCCCTATGACATCGTCTATCCTTTTAGCGCTACCGATGCTCTCGCCCACTTTATAGCTAGAATGCAGTAATCCTTCATCATGAAAGATTTCTTCAATCGCTCTTTCTTCTTCTTCTTTAAGCTTATAACCATAAGAATTGAAAAACTTAATACCATTATCTTCAAAAGGGTTGTGGCTCGCGCTTATCATAATGCCCGCATCACAGCGCATGTCTTCGGTTAAAAACGCAATCGCAGGGGTAGGCATAGGCCCTATTTGAATCACATTATAGCCTATGGAAGTTAAAGCACTCACTAAAGCGTTTTCTACCATATAGCCGCTTTTTCTGGTGTCTTTACCAATTAAAATTTTATTCGTTTGAGAATGTTTTTTAAAATACAATCCGGCAGCAACGCCCAAACGCATCACAAACATGGGGGTGAGTTTCACCCCTGCTTTACCCCTCACGCCATCAGTCCCAAAAATTTTCATCGTTATAAAATACCTTTTAAACTATTTTTAATCAATTTTTAGATAGAATTATGCCAAATTTTATCACAAAGGGATTAAAACAAGGCTATGGCAAATCATAAGTCCGCAGAAAAGCGAATCAGACAGACCATTAAAAGAACCGAACGCAACAGGTTCTATAAAACTAAAATTAAAAATATCATTAAAGCCGTGCGTGAAGCGGTCGCCATCAATGATGTAACAAAAGCTCAAGAGCGTTTGAAAATCGCTAATAAAGAGTTGCATAAATTTGTCAGCAAAGGGATTTTAAAGAAAAACACTGCTTCTAGGAAAGTCTCAAGGCTTAACGCTTCAGTGAAAAAAATCGCTCTCGCTTAGTTTTAGGGCGTTTTTGACTTCTTTAAGCTCAGTAATGGGTTTTTATTGTTGGGCTTCTTTTTAAGTTTTGCGTTTTTTGAATTGTTGCATCTTTCATTCACATCTTTTTATAGGTAGTCTTGCATGTCTATTCTAGCTGAAAAGCTTTCTTCCATTCTCAAACGATACGACGAACTCACGGCGTTGCTTTCTAGCGCTGAAGTGATTAGCGATATTAAAAAACTCACCGAATTGAGCAAAGAGCAAAGCTCCATTGAAGAAATCTCCATAGCGAGTAAAGAGTATTTGAGCGTTTTAGAGGGTATTAAAGAAAATAAAGAGCTTTTAGAAGACAAGGAGTTGAGCGAACTGGCTAAAGAAGAGTTAAAAATTTTAGAAATTCAAAAAAGCGAGCTAGAAACTGCCATTAAACAACTCCTTATCCCCAAAGATCCTAATGACGATAAAAACATTTATTTAGAGTTAAGGGCCGGCACGGGGGGCGATGAAGCGGGCATTTTTGTAGGGGATTTGTTTAAAGCGTATTGCCGTTATGCGGATTTGAAAAAATGGAAAGTAGAGATAGTGAGCTCTAGCGAAAACAGCGTAGGAGGCTATAAAGAAATCATCGCTTTGATTAAGGGCAAGGGCGTGTATTCAAGGCTCAAATTTGAAGCAGGCACGCATCGAGTCCAAAGAGTCCCCGAGACAGAATCTCAAGGGCGCATCCACACTTCCGCTATCACAGTAGCGATCATGCCTGAAGTAGATGATGTGGAAGTTTCTATCAACCCTAGCGATTTAAAGATTGAAGTGTTTCGTGCTGGCGGGCATGGGGGGCAATGCGTCAACACCACAGACTCCGCTGTCCGCATCACACACCTCCCCACCAATATCAGCGTGAGCATGCAAGATGAAAAATCCCAACATAAAAACAAGGACAAAGCCCTAAAAATCTTAAAAGCGCGCCTTTATGAAAAACAAATTGAAGAGCAACAGCTCGCTAACGCCAAAGACCGAAAGGAGCAAGTGGGTAGTGGGGATAGGAGTGAAAGGATCCGCACTTATAATTACCCGCAAAACCGCTTGAGCGAACATAGAATCAATTTAACTCTGTATAGTTTAGAAGAAATCATGCTTTCAGGGAATTTAGATGAAGTGATCAACCCTTTAATCGCTCATGCTCAAAGCCAGTTTGAATAAGACCATTACTAAAACGATAAAACAAAACGATAAAACACTCAAGCGTTTTTTTAAGATAGCCACCCACTACCACTAAAAACCCTAACATGTCCCCAATTTTACATGCTTTAAATTTTCGCCCCACCAAAACAGTGCAAGAGCTTCCATAAAATCTAGTTATAAATATAATTTTAAATTCTATATATATAAATGCACTTTTAAAAAATAAAACGATTTATTTAACCTATTTTTAACAAAAAATTCACTTTTTTGTGATATAACTCCAAAGCTCAATATTTGTAAGAGCGAATTGTATTCTGTAGAAGCGAATGTATTCAAGGACAACTCTCAAATTTTGATAGCTCCCTATATTTTTGCGCCATAGCATGAATGCAATAAAAAAAAGAAATCCTTAGGATTTCTCACATTAAGGAGTTTTAAATGAAAAAAGTTTTTTTAGGTATGGCATTAGTCTTTAGTGTGTCTATGGCAGAAAAAAGCGGCGCGTTTTTAGGAGGGGGGTTTCAATATTCTAATTTAGAAAACCAAAACACCACCCGCACCCCAGGCACTAACAATAACACCCCGATAGACACTTCAATGTTTGGTAGCAATCAAACAGCTCCAGCCTCTCAAGCCCAAGCAACCTACACGCCAAGCGTGATCAACACCAATAATTACGGGCAAATGTATGGGGTAGATGCGATGGCAGGGTATAAGTGGTTCTTTGGCAAAACCAAACGCTTTGGCTTTAGGTCTTATGGATACTACAGCTATAACCATGCGAATTTAAGCTTTGTGGGGAGCCAGCTTGGAATCATGGAGGGTGCGTCTCAAGTGAATAACTTCACTTATGGCGTGGGCTTTGATGCGCTCTATAACTTCTATGAAAGTAAAGAGGGCTATAACACAGCAGGGTTGTTCGTGGGCTTTGGGTTAGGAGGGGATTCGTTTATAGTTCAAGGAGAGAGCTACTTGAAATCTCAGATGCAAATTTGCAACAACACCGCCGGCTGTTCAGCGAGCATGAACACGAGCTACTTCCAAATGCCTGTGGAATTTGGTTTTAGGAGCAATTTTTCTAAACACAGCGGGATTGAAGTGGGCTTTAAATTGCCTTTATTTACCAACCAATTCTATAAAGAAAGGGGCGTAGATGGATCGGTAGATGTGTTCTATAAAAGGAACTTCTCTATCTATTTCAACTACATGATCAACTTCTAAGCCTTTCTCTTCTTTCCAATAGAGGGTTTTCTCTCTGTTGGTTTCTTTTTTCTTTTTTTTGCGATGTTTGTTTTGTTGGGGGTTAGGTTTTTGTTTAAGAAAGTTTTTTAAAAACTAAAGAAGCGTTTAAAACAGAACCTTTTGTTTTGGGATTTGATTTTTTACTTTGGCTTGTTTTCAAAAGTCATTTTGATTTCTAAAAATAGTCTATAATGCTCGCAAGAGATATTTTTTAAGGTTATGAATGAAAGCTATAAAAATACTTTTTATAATGACACTCAGTTTAAACGCTATCAGCGTGAATAGGGCGTTGTTTGATTTAAAAGATTCGCAATTAAAAGGGGAATTGACGCCAAAAATAGTGAATTTTGGGGGTTATACAAGCAGCACCACAGAGTGGGGAGCTACGGCTTTAAACTATATCAATGCGGCTAATGGCGATGCGAAAAAATTCAGCGCTCTAGTGGAAAAAATGCGTTTTAACTCTGGCATCTTGGGGAATTTTAGAGCGCATGCGCGTTTAAGGCAAGCCCTAAAATTGCAAAAGAATTTGAAATATTGCCTTAAAATCATCGCTAGGGATTCTTTTTATAGTTACCGCACCGGTATTTATATCCCCTTAGGCATTTCTTTAAAAGATCAAAAAACGGCTCAAAAAATGCTCGCTGATTTGAGCGTGGTGGGGGCGTATCTTAAAAAACAACAAGAGAATGAAAAGGCTCAAAGCCCTTATTACAGAAGCAACAACTATTACAACTCTTACTATAGCCCTTATTACGGCATGTATGGCATGGGCATGTATGGCATGTATGGAATGGGAATGTATGATTTTTATGACTTTTATGATGGCATGTATGGCTTCTACCCTAACATGTTTTTCATGATGCAAGTTCAAGATTACTTGATGTTAGAAAATTATATGTATGCACTCGATCAAGAAGAGATTTTAGACCATGACGCTTCCATTAATCAACTTGATACGCCTACTGATGATGACAGAGACGACAAGGACGATAAATCCTTACAGCAAGCAAATCTCATGAACTTTTATCGTGATCCCAAATTCAGCAAAGGCATTCAAACCAACCGCTTGAATAGCGCTTTAGTCAATTTAGACAACAGCCGCATGCTCAAAGACAATTCGCTTTTCCACACCAAAGCCATGCCCACTAAAAGCGTGGATGCGATAACTTCTCAAGCCAAAGAGCTTAACCATTTGGTGGGGGAAATCAAAGAAATGAAGCAAGACGGGGCGAGCCCTAGTAAGATTGATTCAGTGGTCAATAAAGCTATGGAGGTGAGGGACAAATTAGACAATAACCTAAACCAACTGGACAATGACTTAAAAGATCAAAAAGGGCTTTCAAGCGAGCAACAAGCTCAAGTGGATAAAGCCCTAGACAGCGTGCAACAACTAAGCCATAGCAGCGATGTGGTGGGGAATTATTTAGATGGGAGTTTGAAAATTGATGGCGATGATAGAGATGATTTGAATGATGCGATCAATAACCCTATGCAACAACCCGTGCAACAAACGCCTATTAGCAACATGGGCAACACCCATGCAAATGATAGCAAGGATCAAGGGGGTAACGCGCTCATAAACCCTAACAGCGCCACTAACACCGACGACACTCACACTGACGATACTCACACCGACACTAACACCACAAACGATGCCAGCACCACTGACACCCCCACTGACGATAAAGATGCTAGCGGCTTGAACAATACCGGCGATATGAATAACACGGATACCGGCAACACGGACACCGGCAATACGGATACCGGTAACACTGATGATATGAGCAACATGAACAACGGCAACGATGATGCGGGTAACGCTAATGACGACATGAGCAACGGCAACGACATGGGCGATGACATGAACAACGCGAACGATATGAACGACGACATGGGTAATGGCAACGATGACATGGGCGATATGGGGGATATGAACGACGACATGGGTGGTGATATGGGAGACATGGGCGATATGGGTGGCGATATGGGGAATTGAGATTAACCCCCAACATCAAAGAGTGATAGCCAAAACTTAATATTTTTATTTATAATTCTTTTAAGGGGGATAGGGGGATACTTTGGCGATGAATACCCCTTTAACCCCCAACTAACTCCCTTTAAGAACGCTTTTTAAAATCCAACCAAAGCTTTTTATCATCAAACTAGTGCAAAAAACTCCGTTCTTTAGGGTGCAAGATGTAAGTGCTTAGGCTATATTCAAGCTAACAAAATACCTCTAGTCTTTTTAGGGTAAGAAATGCCCATGCAGACTTTAAAGAGTCTTTCGCATTAGCGTTCGTTAGGGTGCTTTAGTTAAAAAAACTCCTTGCTTTAGAAAAAGGGGGCGGTTCCACATTTTAGACACTCAAAATTAAAAGCAGAAATCAAAATTTCTTCTTGCTCACATCTTCTAAAATATCTTGGGAGATCCCATCAATTTTAGCGCTGACTTGTAAAGAATGATTAGCGATAGTCAAATTATCCTGCACATCTTGTTGCAAGGCGTTAATGGAGTTGTGGATGTTTTCTACGCCCTTGTTTTGCATTTTGATAGACTCAGCGTTATCGGCAATGCTTTGAACAAGAATATTAATATTGGCTTCAATCTCGCTGAGCGATTTTTGCGTCCTTTCAGCGAGTTTCCTCACTTCATCAGCCACCACCGCAAAGCCTCTGCCATGCTCACCAGCCCGTGCGGCTTCAATAGCAGCGTTTAGGGCTAATAGATTCGTTTGATCAGCGATGTCTCTAATCATATCCACCACGCTTTTAATGTCTTCGCCTTGAGAGATCATCTCTTGGCTTTTAGAATCAATCGTTGTGATAATATTAGTGATTTCTTCTAAGGATTGGGTGGTGTTTTTCAGGCTTCTTTCTTGTTTGTGGGCGGTTTTAGTCAAGTTATCCACGCAAGTTTTTAAATCTTTGGATTCATGATTGAGCGCGTTCGCAAACCCTAAAGAAGCTTTAAGCATGCTAGAAATTTCTTGCCCTAAAGTGTTGAGCGCTTTTTCCATGTTGGCTTTAGGATTTTGGATGTGGTGGGTGAAATCCAGGTCTTTATAATGCTCTAGGGCGTTATTTAGGGCTTCAATATTGGCGCCAATTTGGTTGCGGAAATACTGGATAATGCTATTAATCGTGTTTCTTAAAGCTTGCAAATCTTTATTTTTAGGCACGCATGCGATTTCTTGCGTGAAATCCCCATTTTCCACATAATTTGTTACTTCAATGCTGTTTTGAATGGCTTTATTATCGGCTTGAATGTTTTCTTGGGTTTTAAGGATATTTTCATTAATGGAAGCTTGCATCTGCCCGATTTCATCATAAGCGCTTGGGGGCGTTAGGCTTATGGCATGGTTATTTTTGGGGTTATTAAGCAAGTTGAAAAAATCATTTAGGGTGTTATTGACCCTACTGATGCGTTTGGTTATGAGGCTAGAAATGATGATAAAGACTAAAAGGGCTAATACCAGCACGCCTAAAATCAAAGTGGTGATAATAATGAATTTGGTGTTTGTCGCTTCTTTAAAGACTAAAGATTTATTGACGTATTTCCCGATTGCCCAACGCCAATGATTGCCGTTATCCCCTTTGTCTTCAAAAAAATCAAAGGGCTGTATGGCTAAAAAGGTTTCTGTATTCCCGCTCAATGAATGGTAGCTCAAAGTGCCCGCTTCGTTTTGGTTGTAATACTCCACAGCCTTAGCGACTCGTTTATCCGGATTGATAGCGCTT
Source organism: Helicobacter pylori (assembly GCF_002832345.1). Taxonomy (GTDB): domain Bacteria; phylum Campylobacterota; class Campylobacteria; order Campylobacterales; family Helicobacteraceae; genus Helicobacter; species Helicobacter pylori_CP. The sequence goes on along the minus strand of NZ_PHLZ01000027.1, from coordinate 1,835 downwards.
AAAATCTTATCTTGGATCTCACGATTAGGGTTGATTAAAAGCCTGCCATCTTTCCCCATTAAAAAGGTGTTGCTCTTATTTTGGCCTATCACATCGGTATAAAAAGCGTCAATATTTAAAAAGAGGTTTAAAGCACCTATAATATTTTGATTTTTACCCGTTAGGGGGAGGGTAATATCCATGCCATAGATTTTATCGCCATTAACCTCCTTATAATAGGGATCTGAACGGGTTATACTTTTGAGCGAATGGATTTGATTGATCATGTTTTCATTGAGCGTGGTATTAGGGTAGGCGATTTTTGAATCCATGTTCATGGCAGTGATAACTCGTTCGTTATCATTCGTATAAATCGCGCTAACCAATAACACATGGGGGTTTGCTAGCAAAAACTCAGAGAGCATGCGCCTTTTTAGGGTGTCGTTGATAGCGTTATTTTCATCGCTTAAGAATTTTTCAAGGGTGTTAGCGCCAATAAAGATGCGTTTAATGATGCCTTGAACTTTAAAACTGACTAACTGAGCTTTTTTTTGCAACAATTCTGTGGCTTGGCTTTGCAACACGCTTTCAACCTTGTGGTTGATAATAGCACCCATAATAGCGCTAATGATAATAACGACCGCACACACCATCATGACGATTTTAGAACCAATTCTTGTAGATTTCATTCCCTTTGCCCTTTTAAAACGAATTGATAGAGATTGATTATTATACATTATTTTGAAATTTTAATAAAACAAGAGAGGACAAAAAAGCAGAAAATAAATGAGAGCCAAAGCCCCCAAAAACTCCCCCAAAGAAGAGAAAAAGAAATAAAAATTACCTTTTAGAGAATTGCGGGCTTCTTCTGGCCTTTCTTTTACCATATTTTTTGCGTTCAACCACCCTTGAATCCCTAGTGAGCAAGCCCTTAGGTTTTAAAATGGCTCTAAAAGCAATATCATAAGCGTTCAAGGCTTTAGAAATGCCATGCCTTAAGGCTTCCGCTTGCGCTGAGTAGCCCCCACCAAAAACCACCGCTTTAATATCCACAGATTGCTCTTGTTTGGTTAAAAGTAAGGGCTGCATGACTTTCATTTTAATGGCTTCATGCCCGCCTAACCATTGATTCAGGCTCTGTTCATTGATACTCAATTCGCCTTTACCGGGAGTGAGCCACACTTTAGCGATAGCGGTTTTTCTTTTACCGGTAGCATAGATTTTTCTCATTTAGCGTCCTTTTTGCTAGTTTGTGCGGTGTGAGGGTGCTTATCATCACGATAAACTTTGAGTTTTTTAATCATCGCTTTCCCTAATTTTGTTTTAGGGAGCATGCCCCTAACGGCTAAGTGGTAGAGCTTTTCGGGGGTTTTTTCTAGCATTTCTTGGAGAGTCTTGCTCTTAGTGCTGCCAAAATAGCCTGAATGGGTAAAATACTCTTTATCCTCTAATTTCATGCCTGAAAATTTAACTTTATTAGCGTTGATAACCACCACAAAATCCCCACAATCCACATTAGGGGTGTAAAAAGGGCGGTGTTTGCCTCTTAAAAGCACAGCGATTTCAGTGATCAAGCGGCCAAAAACTTTGTCTTTAGCGTCTAAAACGACCCAATCACGAACGATGTCATTGACTTTAGCAGTCTTTGTCATGAGAATCCTTTGATAAAATTAAAGCACCCATTATAAGGAAATAAGCTTAAATATTGCTGAATTTAAGGAAAGTTTAAAGTTTAAAAATAGGGTTTTTAAAAAATTTGTTTGACTGCTTTTGATCTTATGGTAAAACTCATTTCTTAAGTAAAATTCATTTCCTTAAGAGAATAGGGGGGTATTTTACAATAACCCTCCCCCTAC
>NZ_PHLZ01000026.1:0-26772 GCF_002832345.1 Helicobacter pylori | reverse complement strand
CCCCCAGCCCCAATGAGCGCCCCAATCCCAGCCATCGCCACTAACATCACTACCGCAATCCTTAAGCCCACTAAAATTTGGGGGATAGCGAGCAAGAATCGCACCCTAAAAAACAACTCTTTTGGGTTACACCCTAGCCCAATAGCGGCCTTAACCACCTCTCCTCTCACCTCTTTTAAAGCGTTATAAGTGCTATGGACAATGGGTAATAAGCCGTATAAGACCAACACTAAAAGCGCGTTTTTTAACCCCACCCCAATCACAGGAATGAATAACGCGAATAACGCAAGCGATGGGATGGTGTAGAGGAAATTCACTATAGGGAGCAAGAACGCCCTAGCCTTTGAATTATAAAACACAAAAACCCCAATCAAAATCCCAAACACCAGCACGAGAAAACTAGAAAGCGCAACGATGATAAAATGTTGCACAATCAAATCTATAAAATAAATGAAGCGATCATGAAATTCTTTTACCAAATATTTTACCATGCTTATTTTTAACACCATAGCAACTAAATGCTGCGTAGCCACATCTATAGAATGGAGCAACCATTCATACAATTCTTTGATCAATTGTTTAAAAACGCCCATGATTAGCATTATAACCAAACTTATTTGAATAAATGGGGTTTTAAAATGCTAAAGGCATTCTTTAATGTCGGTTGCAGGTTAAAACTGAAAGATGCGTTTGCCTAAATTCGTGCTCACTTCTATCCATAAGGGTTGGTTTTCGCATAGAATTTCATAGGCTACGCTTTGATTCCTCACTAAAGAAACGCTTTTAGGCGTGGGGTAGAGGGAGCAAGAACGCCCTTGATTGATGTCAATTTTTAAGATAACCACGCTCTCCACGACAGCGCTCACCTTTAAATAATACGACTCCCTAGCCCCTTGCCATTCTAAATAGGGCGTTTCTTGGGGGACAATCTCTAAAGCCACTAAAGGGCTTTGAGCCAGTTTTAAACGCGTTTTTTGCTCCTGTTCTTTCAATTCTTGTTCCCTGTTGATCCCTTTATCAATCAAATCAAAAAGGTTTGAAGAAGCGTCCTTTTCTCTAGCAACAAGGCTCGCTAACAACAAAAAGATGGACAAAAAAATTGATTTCATGCGATTCATTCTTGCTGTTTGTGGGGATTGAATTCTTCATCTAAAATAGAATGAATCTTACTCAAATCGTTCGCATCGGTTGAGAAAAAGATTTCCACGCGATTGTTTTTCATTCTGTTTTCTAAGGAATCATTAGGCGCAATAGGGTTTGTAGATCCGTAAGAAGAAAAAGACAATTGGTTAGGATTTACGCCGTATTGTATAAGGACTTTCATCACCCTATAAGCGCGATTGGCGGCTAATTCATAATGGCTTTTAAAACGGGTTTTAGCTAAAGGTGTATCATCTGTAAAACCTCTCACATTGATATGCACCCTTTTAGGGAGTTTTTGAATGATTTTAGCGATCCGTTCAATATAAAGCATCATGTCTTGATTGATAGCATCTGAAGTAGCGTTTTCAAACAGCAAACTAGAGGGGAGCTTTAAAATAGAGCCTTGATCAATCTGCTCTAAAACACTGCCTTCGCCTTTGCGAGCGATAGTGGCTTTTGTTTCGGTATTTTGCGAAGCCGGTTTGGAGCTTTCGCTCGCCATTTGCTCTTCTTCTTTCCCTGAATCAGGCGGGATCACTACAACCGGCTGCATCGCTTCTGGCTTGGGAGCGTAATTAAAAATCTTAATAAATTCGGTTTTTAAGGCTTCCACTTTGGATTTATTGACCGCTGAAATGGCATAAAGAGCGATAAAAAGCGCGAGCAATAACGACAAAAAGTCCGCATAAGGAACCGCCCATTTTTCGCCGGCGGGGCATTCGGTAGGTTTGTTTTTCTTAGTCATCTTTAGCCCTCAAATTGGGATTTTTTAGGCTCACCGGGAGCGATGTAGTTTAAGAGTTTGTTTTCTAAATCCCTTGGGTTTTCCCCATTAGCGATGCCTAAAATCCCCTCTAAAAGAACGGTTTTTTCTTTAATAATGTCTTTAGACTTAGCCTTGAGCTTATGCCCAAAAGGGCCAAAAATCGCATAAGAACACATAATCCCTGTAACAGTAGCCGTAAAAGCCCCAGCGATCCCTGCTGCCATTTCAGCCGGGTTGTCCAGTTTTTGCAAGGCTAGCATAAGCCCCATAACCGCCCCCACTAACCCCATAGTAGGAGCGGTCTCACCGGCTGTTTCCCAATAATGAGCGGCGCCGTGGTAATACTCTTCCATTTCTTCAATGCTGATTTCTAAGCTTTCCTTAACGGATTTTAAATCCTTGCCATCTATGATCATAGACAAGCCATTACGGGTGAAATCGTCTTCAATTTGCGCCACTCGCCCCTCCAAACTCAACACCCCATCTTTTCTAGCCAGAGTGGCTAATTCCACTAAATTTTTAATGGTTTCGTTTAAATTGATTTTAGGGTTTAAAAAAACAATTTTTATCTCTTTGTAAGCGGCTTTCACGTAACGCGCATGCGTGCCTGTCATGGCGGCAAAAAGCGAAGTAGGCACGATGATGATGACTGAACTCAAATGGATAATGTGCAACGGGTTGCCATCTTCTAAAATATCGCCTAGCGAAATAGAAGCGACCGCCAATACCAAGCCTAGTATGGTTGATAAATCCAAAACTTACCCCTTAATCTAAATTTTATAATCTTGTAAATGCGTGATTTTATGCGTGCCACAAACCCTACATTCAGGGTTTTTGGGTGCTTGAATTTTTTTAAAATCCATCGTTTTAATATCGGCTATAAGTAAAGTATTTATAAGTAAAGTTTCAAACCCTAAAAAATACTTAAGGCATTCGCTCGCTTGGATACACCCTAAAACTCCGGGTAAGACCCCAAAAAGCCCTGAAATAGGATTCAATCCCTTTTTAGGGGGCTTATCAAAAACGCACGCTAAGCATGCGCTATGGGGTAAAACGCTCATGCTTTGCCCCCTATATTTTAAAACCCCGGCATGCGAATAGGGTTTTTGGGCTAACACGCAAGCGTCATTGATCAAAAATTTAGCGTTGAAATTGTCTGTAGCGTCTATGATAAAATCATAAGGCTCTATGAGAGAAAGAGCGTTATGAGCCTTAAAGCGTTCTTCAAAAGTTTCTATTTCAATACCAGCATTGAGTTGTTTTAAGCGCGCTTTTGCGCTAGAGGCTTTAGATTGGTTTAAAAAATCCTGTGAATGGATAATCTGGCGTTGCAAATTACTCATATCTAGCACATCAAAATCTACAATACCGATTTTTCCTATCCCAGCGGCGCACAAATACATCAAAACCGCTGATCCAAGACCTCCAGCCCCAATAACTAAAACGCTAGATTTTAAAAGCTTCAATTGGCCTTCTTCGCCCACATCTTCTAGCATGATATGGCGCAAATAACGCTCTTTTTCTAGCCGGCTTAACAATTAAGCCATCCTTGAAACCCAAATTTTAGAATGCTCTCTTTCGGCAAAAAAACTTGTTTTATCCCCATGCCCTGGATAAATTTCTATGTCTTTAGGGAAATCTAAATTTTGAAACCTTATCAAGGACTCTTTCATGTCTTTTTCATTAGAATAAGGGAAATCATAACGGCCAATGCTGCGATAAAAAATAAAATCCCCGCTAAAAATCACCCCTTCTATTTCTATGATAGAACAACCGGGCGTGTGTCCGGGAAAATGCCAATATTTAATGGTAGTGTTTTCTATCTCTAAAGTGGTGCAACCCTTATTGCAAGGCACGCTAAAAGTGGGGCTAAAAACCGGCATGCCTAAATGGAAAATATCATTTTCTAGCATGAACACATCGTCTTTGGGGGCGTAAATGGGGGTGTCTTTAAGGGTTTTTGACAATTGAACGCTATCCCATACATGATCATAATGCCCATGCGTGATTAAAATCGCTTTAGGGTTCTTGGCGTTTTTTAACACCCATTCGCTGCTAGAAAATCCGGGATCAATAATAAAATCCACCCCACTAGAAAGCTTCACAATATAAGCGTTTTCTTCCACCGCCCCGCACTCTCGCCTTAAAATTTCCAAACTCTAAACTCCCTTCAAACTAGCCTAAAAAGTCATTATTATTGAATATCATAGCGCAAAAATAAGGCGATTTTGACTAGAATAGCGCTTCTATTATTGTTGGTTGAGATGAGTTTGAATGAAAGGAAAATCGTGCGATCGTTTGGGAATTACATGCAAGAGTGGCTTTATGGAAAAAAAGGGTATTACAGAAAGGCGCTAATCGGTCCAAAAGGGGATTTTTACACTTCGGTGTCTTTGAGTAAGTTTTTTGGGGGCGCTATGGCGTTTTATATCATCAAGCTTTTAGAAAAAGAAAAATTATTTTTGCCTTTAAAAATTGTAGAAATTGGCTCTCATCATGGGCATTTTTTGAGCGATATAGCCAGTTTTTTAAACGCTTTGAGCGTGGGCGTAATGGAAAAATGCGAGTTTGTCAGCTGCGAACCTTTAAAGGAATTGCAAAAACTCCAACGAACTATTTTCAAACAAGCCACGCAATTGGATTTGACGATCTGCGATCTGAAAGATCTATATTTCAAGGGGCATGAAAGCGCGTTCGTTGTCTCTAATGAATTGTTTGACGCATTCGCTTGCGAGATCATTAAAGACGATCAAATGCTTTTTATCACCCATGATCATCAGGGCGTTTGGGGCAATATTGATGAACCCACTAAAGAACTTCTTAAAAATTTGAATTTAAAACAAGGGTGCGCGCCGTTATTTTTAGAGGCTTTTATTAAGGATTTGTTAGAGAAATTGAATGAGGCTTCTTCTTGGGTGTTTTTGAGCTTTGATTATGGCGATGAAACAGAGAGAAAAGACATGCATTTAAGGGCTTTTAAAAAACACCAAGCGCTGGATTTTAAGGATATTTTAAACCATTTAGCTTCTTTGTATCAGCAGAGCGATTTGACCTATGATGTCAATTTTTCTCTGGTGCACTTTTTGTTTGAAAAACACCATGCACAATTTTCATTCTTTAAAACGCAGGCTAACGCTTTGCTGGATATGGGGCTTATGGAATTGTTAGAAACATTTTCAAAGAGCGTGGGTTATGAAAGGTATTTAAAAGAAGCGGCTAAAATTAAGCCCCTAATTAGCCCTGGGGGTTTGGGGGAGCGTTTCAAAGCGTTAGAGTTCGTGAAAAAATAAAATATAAATTAAAAGCATTTTGACAATCTAATAATAATTAATAATAATAAAGAGTTTGCGTATTTTTAAAGGGGGAAAGGTAAGAGCATCAGGACATTTTAATGAAAAAGTTGATTAAAATGCTAAGTTATAGTAAAGAAGGAAGGAATATAATACGCCTTTTGCTCTTACCTTGGGTGGCATTATACCAAAAAAAAAAAAAAAGATGTTATTTGAGCTTTATTTTTAACATTCTGTTTTTCTTTTTTATAAAATGAAACAATTTTTAAGTTTATTTAATATTGGTGTTTAAAAGAAAGAATGGCTATAATTTGAAACAATTTAAGCCTAATTGATGGGATAAGGGGGTTTTTTTGAAAATTTTTCTTTCTTGCAAGTCTTTGTTGATTCAAAGGAGTTTGGAATTTTATTTGAGCGATTGCCTCTCTGCTATGGAAGTTTGCGATCTTGTTTTAAGCGATGATGAAACGCTAGAGATTAATAAGCCCCTATGCTTTATAGAAGAGTGCTTAAGAAAGCCTTTCACTAAACAGAGCGTGAAAGAAGATATAAGAAATTTTTATCGCGCTTTAAAGACGAGCGAAAAACCTTGCGAAGAAATCCAATTTTCTAAAGAGCAAAAGATTCAGCAATTATTAGAAGAATACACCCAAAAATTATGCCAAATCATCAGCCAGTAAAAAAATTTAAGATTATTGGGGGGGCTTGTAAGGGATTGGGCTTGAATTTGCCTAACGTTTCTAGCACGCGCCCCACCAAAGCGATCGTAAGAGAGTCGTTTTTTAACACCTTGCAAGCAGAAATTAATGGAGCGCACTTTATAGAAGTGTTTTCAGGCAGCGCTTCTATGGGTTTAGAGGCTTTGAGTAGGGGGGCTAAAAGCGCGGTGTTTTTTGAGCAAAACAAAAGCGCTTATAAGACGCTCTTAGAAAATATTTCCCTCTTTAAAAACCGCCTGAAAAAAGAAATGGAAATTCAAACTTTTTTAGATGACGCTTTCAAGCTTTTGCCCACACTAGGTTTAAAAAATGGCGTTTTGAATATTATTTATTTGGATCCTCCTTTTGAAACAAGCGGGTTTTTAGGGATTTATGAAAAATGTTTTCACGCTTTAGAAAGGTTATTAAAACGCTTTAATCCAAAAAATCTTTTGGTGGTTTTTGAGCATGAAAGCCTGCATGAAATGCCTAAAAGTCTTGTAACTTTAGCTATAATCAAACAGAAAAAATTTGGGAAAACCACTTTAACTTATTTTCAATAGGAATAGGCATGGCAGAAGAACAAGAAAATACCGCGCAACAACCCCAAAAAAAAAGCAAAGCCCTTTTATTTGTTATTATTGGAAGCGTGTTAGTGATGCTTTTATTGGTGGGGGTGATTATCATGTTGCTTATGGGGAATAAGGAAGAATCTAAAGAAAACGCTTCTAAAAACACCCAAGAAGTTCAAGCTAATCCTATGGCGAACAAAAATCAAGAGGCTAAAGAAGGTTCTAATATCCAGCAATATTTGGTGCTTGGGCCTTTGTATGCGATTGATGCGCCTTTTGCGGTGAATCTGGTCTCTCAAAATGGCAGACGCTACCTTAAGGCTTCTATTTCGTTAGAATTGAGTAATGAAAAGCTTTTGAATGAAGTCAAGGTTAAAGACACAGCGATTAAAGACACGATTATAGAGATTCTATCGTCTAAAAGCGTGGAAGAAGTGGTTACCAACAAAGGCAAAAACAAGCTTAAAGACGAGATTAAGAGCCATTTGAATTCGTTTTTGATCGATGGCTTTATTAAAAATGTCTTTTTCACTGATTTTATCATCCAATAATTTTAAATGATTGGCGTAGATATTGTCTCTATTGCTAGGATAGAAAAGTGCATGAAACGCTTTGAAATGAAGTTTTTAGAGCGTTTTTTATCGCCAAGTGAGATTGTTTTATGCAAGGATAAATCTAGCAGCATCGCCGGGTTTTTTGCACTCAAAGAAGCTTGTTCTAAAGCCCTTCAAGTGGGTATTGGTAAGGAATTGAGTTTTTTAGATATACGCATTTCTAAAAGCCCTAAAAACGCCCCCTTAATCACCCTTTCCAAAGAAAAAATGGATTATTTCAATATCCAAAGCTTGAGCGCGAGCATCAGCCATGACGCTGGTTTTGCGATAGCGGTTGTGATGGTTTCTTCGTAAAATGTATCAATAATGCACCCTAAAACCCCCATAACATTCTGTTTTTAAAAAACGCTTAGCAGCTGTTAAAAAACAAAAAAACTTTTTTCAAATCGTTTTGATAACGAATTGTAAATCAATAGAATCAAACTTCAAAATTTAAGTTAATTATAATAATTATTTTTATAATATGCATCGGTTTGAATTAAATGAGAAAGGTTATCATAATGAATAGTTATTTGAGGGTAAAAACCTCTTATTTTTTAGCGTTATACACTTTGGCTTTTTGGACTTTTAATTCTTTTATGAGCGCGAAAGATAAGCACCATTTTTTAAAAAAAGTGACAACCACCGAGCAAAAATTCAGTTCCAGTGCCCCGCTTTCATGGCAAAGCGAAGAGGTGCGTAATTCCACAAGCTCTCGCACGGTGATTTCCAACAAAGAACTCAAAAAAACGGGTAATTTGAATATTGAAAACGCTTTGCAAAATGTGCCAGGGATTCAAATCAGAGACGCTACAGGCACAGGCGTGTTGCCTAAAATTTCGGTACGCGGTTTTGGTGGGGGTGGTAACGGGCATAGCAACACTAACATGATTTTAGTCAATGGTATCCCTGTTTATGGCGCACCGTATTCTAATATTGAACTGGCGATTTTCCCTGTTACTTTCCAGTCAGTGGATAGGATTGATGTGATTAAGGGAGGCACGAGCGTGCAATACGGCCCCAACACTTTTGGAGGCGTGGTGAATGTCATCACTAAAGAAATCCCTAAAGAGTGGGAAAATCAAGCGGCTGAAAGGATCACTTTTTGGGGGCGATCCTCTAATGGGAATTTTGTAGATCCCAAAGAAAAAGGCAAGCCCTTAGCCCAAACTTTAGGAAACCAAATGCTGTTTAACACTTATGGGCGAACGGCTGGGATGTTTGGCAAGTATGTAGGAATTAGCATGCAGGGCAATTGGATTAACGGGCAAGGTTTCAGGCAAAATAGCCCTACAAAGGTGCAAAACTACTTGTTGGATGCGATTTATAAGATTAATGCGACCAATACTTTTAAAGCCTATTACCAGTATTATCAATACAACTCTTACCATCCAGGCACTTTGAGCGTGCAAGATTACGCCTATAACCGCTTTATTAATGAACGCCCTGACAATCAAGATGGAGGGCGGGCCAAGCGCTTTGGGATCGTGTATCAAAATTATTTTGGCGATCCGGATAGGAAAGTGGGGGGCGATTTTAAATTCACTTATTTCACGCATGACATGAGCAGGGATTTTGGCTTTTCTAACCAATACCAAAGCGTGTATATGAGCAGTCAAAACAAGATTTTACCCTTTAAGGGAAAGGGAGAAATCAGCGCGACTAACCCTAATTGCGGTTTGTATTCTTATAGCGACACGAATAGCCCTTGCTGGCAATTTTATGACAATATCCGCCGCTTCGTGGTGAATGCCTTTGAGCCCAAACTCAATCTAATCATCAATACCGGTAAAGTCAAACAAACTTTTAACATGGGAATGCGGTTTTTAACTGAAGATTTATACCGCCGATCCACCACCAGGAAAAACCCTAGCATGCCTAATAGCGGGAGCGGGTTTGATGCAGGAACTTCACTCAATAATTTCAACAATTATACCGCTGTGTATGTCAGCGATGAAATCAATTTCAATAACGGCATGCTAACGATCACGCCGGGCTTGAGATACACTTTTTTAAATTACGAAAAAAAAGACGCTCCCCCTTTTAAAGCAGGCCAAACAGGAAAAACCATTAAAGATCGTTACAACCAATGGAATCCGGCGCTAAATGTCGGCTATAAACCCATTAAAGATTGGTTGTTTTATTTCAACTACCAAAGAAGCTACATTCCGCCCCAATTCAGCAATATCGGTAATTTTGTAGGCGCAAGCACGGATTATTTTCAAATCTTTAATGTCATGGAAGGAGGCCAAAGATTTTATTTTAACAATCAAGTGAGTTTTAACGCGAATTATTTTGTGATTTTTGCGAATAATTATTTTACCGGTCGCTATGGGGATAATAAAGAGCCGGTCAATGCAAGATCGCAAGGCGTGGAGCTGGAATTGTATTACACGCCTATTAGGGGGCTTAATTTCCATGCGGCTTACACTTTTATAGACGCTAATATCACCAGCCACACAATGGTAACTAACCCTGCTAATCCTAAAGGGCCTAAAAAAGATATTTTTGGCAAAAAGCTCCCTTTTGTCAGCCCGCACCAATTCATTTTAGACGCGAGCTACACTTACGCTAAAACCACGATTGGGTTGAGTTCTTTCTTTTATAGCACGGCTTATAGCGATGTGTTAAACACCGTGCCTTTTACAGAATACGCGCCCACGATCAAAAACGGCACTATCGTTACCAAAACAGTGGGCATGACGCCATGGTATTGGGTGTGGAATTTGCAAATTTCTAGCACTTTGTGGGAACGCAAAAATCAAAGCGTTAATGCGAGCTTGCAAATCAATAACATTTTTAACATGAAATATTGGTTTAGCGGGATAGGCACTAGCCCTAACGGGAAAGAAGCTGCGCCTCCTAGAAGCATCACAGCGTATGTGAGTTATCATTTTTAAGGTTTAATCTTTAGGGCTGTAATTGCTTGAGCAGTTGGGTGTAAAAAACAACCCTTTGTTTTAAATGCTCCCTTAGAGCGCGGTAATTAGGGCAAAAGATTTGAACGCAATGCCAGAAATTTTTAGAATGGTTTTTGTGGATCGTGTGGGCGAGCTCATGGATGATGACATAATCAATCGCTTCTTTTTGAGCACAAACCAATAAAAGAGCAAAACTCAAGCGGTTATGATAAGAGCAACTCCCCAAAACTTTAGCGTTGTTTCTAATGCTAAAATGGGTGTATGAAGTTTGCATTTTTTGAGCGATCAAGGGGAGTTTTTGCTCCAAATAAGTTTTTAAGATTTTTTTAAGCTCTGTTAGGGTGTAATCGTTGGCGTTTTTCACCTCATCAAACACAAGGATTTTGTTTTGATAGGTTTCTAGGCGCGAGTGTAAAAGGGAGTATTTTTCTTGCATGGCTGAAAGGGTTTTTTTGAGCCAAGCTTCTTGTTCTTTTAAAAAAGCGCTCGCTCTAGCTTGAGAGCAAGAATTGGGCATTTTTAGAATCACTTCTAAAGAGGGCGTGATGTTCAAGCTCAGGGTTTTGATTTTTTCACTTTTTTGAATGGTAATAGGAATATCATCTAACATACTGCGTATTTTACTAAAATTTGCGCTAGAATGTGAGTCTGTTTAATATTGATTTTATTTGTATTAAGAATTAAGGCTAACATGCGTGTTTTTATTATTCATTTAAGCCCAAAAACCTGTCAAAATTTTTCTTTAAAAGAAACCCATATAACCCCCCTTTTAGAGAGCCTTAAACTTCAAGGGATCTCTTATGAAATTTTTGATGCGATCTATTCTAAAATCTCTCCCACTCAATTACACCCCTTGATTTTAGAGCATTTGCACCCTGCTTTTATGATTGAAGATTTATGGGCTTTTTGTAAAAATGAAAAACGCCCCCCTTGCGCGTTAAAAAATTTCTTTTACGCACTCAAGCATTGCGGGAAGAGGATGGGGTTTGGGGAGCTTGGGTGCTATGCGAGCCATTATTCCTTGTGGCAAAAATGCATAGAACTCAATGAAGCGATCTGTATTTTAGAAGATGATATTATTGTCAAAGAGCGTTTTAAAGAGAGCTTGGAGTTTTGTGATAAACACATCAACGAATTAGGCTATATCCGCTTGATGCATTTAGAAGAAAATGTGGCCAAACAAAAGACTTTTATTAAAGGGGTTTCTCAAATCTTAAATTTTAAAGATGGCATTGGCACTCAAGGGTATGTTTTAGCCCCAAAAGCCGCGCAAAAATTATTGAAATACAGCGCGAAAGAATGGGTGATGCCCATAGATTGCGTGATGGATAGGCATTATTGGCATGGGGTCAAAAACTATGTGTTAGAAGAATTTGCGATTGCTTGCGATGGAATGAACTCTCAAAACTCCAACACAGAAAAACAAAGGCCTAAAAAATTACCTTTAAGCATCAGGATTGGCCGTTTTTTGCATAAAAGCGCGGTTAAAATCTTGGATAAAGTTTTTAGGTATAGCCCAAAATTAATCAGAATTGGCAAACATTAGAATAAGTCTTTGAGCATTTCTTGCATGATAGGGGGAGTTTCATTCAATTTATTTAAAGGCTTTAGCGGTTTGTATCTAAATAAAGCAATAAAGTAATAATCGTTATTAAACATGCTATATTTCTTTTTTCTATAAAACTAAATATTATTGAATAAAACTAGGGAGTTAGAATGATCTTAAAACGAGTTACTGAAGCTTTAGAAGCGTATAAAAATGGCGAAATGCTTATTGTTATGGATGATGAAGACAGAGAAAATGAGGGGGATTTGGTTTTAGCTGGGATTTTTTCCACCCCTGAGAAAATCAATTTCATGGCCACGCATGCTAGGGGGTTGATTTGCGTGTCTTTGACTAAAGATTTAGCGAAAAAATTTGAATTACCTCCTATGGTTAGCGTGAATGATTCTAACCATGAGACCGCTTTCACGGTTTCCATTGACGCTAAAGAAGCCAAAACCGGGATTTCTGCTTTTGAAAGGCATTTAACGATTGAATTATTGTGTAAAGACACCACCAAACCGAGCGATTTTGTGCGCCCGGGGCATATTTTCCCTTTAATCGCCAAAGATGGAGGCGTGTTAGCGCGCACAGGCCATACTGAAGCGAGCGTGGATTTATGCAAATTAGCTGGATTAAAGCCCGTGAGCGTGATTTGTGAAATCATGAAAGAAGATGGCTCTATGGCGAGGAGAGGGGATAAATTTTTGAGCGATTTCGCCATTAAACACAACCTTAAAACCCTCTATGTTTCTGATTTGATCAGCTATCGTTTGGAAAATGAAAGTTTGCTGAAAATGTTTTGCCAAGAAGAAAGGGAATTTTTAAAACACCAAACGCAATGCTACACTTTTTTAGACCACCAGCAAAAAAACCATTACGCTTTTAAATTTAAGGGCGTAACAACCAATGATTTAGCCCCTTTAGTGCGTTTCCACCCTATCAAAGAGGATTTTGATTTTTTAACGACCGGTGCGTTTGAAGTGTTTTTTAAGGCTTTAGAATATTTAAAGCGCGAAGGGGGTTATTTGATTTTTATGAACACGCATTCTAAAGAAAACAATATCGTTAAAGATTTTGGGATCGGGGCGTTAGTGTTAAAAAATTTAGGGATAAAGGATTTCAGGCTTTTAAGCTCTTCTGAAGACAGGCAGTATAAGGCTTTGAGCGGGTTTGGGCTTAAGCTTGTAGAAACGATTAGCCTTTGAGGCTTGTTAAGTCTTATTGAATGTGTTGTAATGTTTTTAAGGTATAATAAACTCTTTTTAAGTCAAGCAATAAAGTTTGCAACCTGATGAGAGTAATAATAGAGTTTATGCTGATTTCATTAAAAACATTCCTAAAAATATTATTGAAAATAGTCCTAAAAACCTTCCAAAAGATTTGGATGGTTTGCGTTATTATTTGGGGGTTAGGCTGTAGTTTTTTAAACGCTAACAGCATTCAATTAGAAGAAACGCTCAGACGCCCTTCTAAAAATCTCTCGTGGCATTATTTTAAAAAGAAGTTTAAAAAGAGCAACACGATCCCTTATGCCCCAAATAGCCGTTGGAAATATTTAGGCACGAGTATAGGGATTTTAGGCGTGTCGTTGGTGATAGGGATTGTGGGGTTGTATCTCATGCCAGAGAGCGTAACGAATTGGGATAGAGAAAAGTTTGGGATCAAAAGTTGGTTTGAAAATGTCCGCATGGGGCCAAAACTGGACAACGATAGTTTTATTTTCAATGAAATTTTGCACCCTTATTTTGGGGCGATGTATTATATGCAACCGCGCATGGCTGGGTTTGGTTGGATGGCATCAGCGTTTTTTTCTTTTATCACTTCCACGCTTTTTTGGGAATATGGCTTGGAAGCGTTTGTGGAAGTGCCTAGCTGGCAGGATCTAGTGATCACGCCTTTATTAGGCTCCATTTTAGGGGAAGGGTTTTACCAGCTCACGCGCTATATCCAACGCAACCAAGGCAAGCTTTTTGGCTCTTTATTTTTAGGGCGTTTGGTTATCGCTCTTATGGATCCTATCGGTTTTGTGATCAGGGATTTAGGGCTTGGGGAAGCTTTAGGGATTTATAATAAACATGAAATCCGTTCTAGTTTAAGCCCCAATGGTTTGAATTTGACTTACAAATTTTAAGAGCTTAAAATTTAAGAAAATTATAAAGAGTTTTGATAGAATACCTTTTTTTTAAAAGATGCGTTTTAAAACTAATTTTAGGAGTATCCTTGAAACGATTAGAAGTCTCTAACCAAGCCAAATTACCCACTCAATTTGGGGAGTTTTATATCCAGTGTTTTAGAGAAAAAGGTTCTAATGGCTCTAAAGATCATTTAGTGGTTTTCACCCCTAATTTTTCTCAAAACCCCTTAGTGCGTTTGCATTCAGAATGCTTAAC
The DNA here is from genome assembly GCF_002832345.1 of Helicobacter pylori. Lineage (GTDB taxonomy): Bacteria > Campylobacterota > Campylobacteria > Campylobacterales > Helicobacteraceae > Helicobacter > Helicobacter pylori_CP. Next base: position 12,853 of record NZ_PHLZ01000026.1, on the reverse strand, counting down.
GGGTGATGCTCTAGGCTCTCAAAAATGCGATTGCGGGGGGGCGTTGCAAATGGCGTTAGAAAGGATTTCTAAAGAAGGGGGGCTAGTGATTTATTTGCGCCAAGAAGGGCGTGGGATAGGGCTGTTTAATAAAGTCAATGCTTACGCTTTGCAAGATAAGGGCTATGATACCATTCAAGCCAATGAAATGATAGGGTTTAAAGACGATGAAAGGGATTACAGTGTTGCGGGTGAAATTTTAGAATATTACGGCATTAAAAAAATGCGCTTACTCACAAACAACCCTAAAAAGATCGCCGCTTTAGAAAAATACGCTGAGGTAACAAGAGAGAGCTTGATCGTGTGCGCTAATGAGCACAATCAAGGGTATTTGGAAGTTAAAAAGCTCAAAATGGGGCATTTATTGTGAAAACTAAAAGTGCTTTTCAAAGAGGTTTTGAAAATATTTTAAAATCATGCTTTAAAAGGCGCAATATAGGGGTAAGATAATGATAGAAGTGCGATTCTTTGGACCCATAAAAGAAGAAAATTTTTTCATCAAAGCGAATGATTTGAAAGAATTAAGAGCGATTTTACAGGAAAAAGAGGGCCTAAAAGAGTGGTTGGGCGTTTGCGCGATAGCCCTTAATGATCGTTTAATAGACGATTTAAACACGCCTTTAAAAGATGGCGATGTGGTCAGTTTGTTGCCACCGGTTTGTGGGGGCTAGGTGTTAAAAATCATTCAAGGGGCGTTAGATACTGACAAGCTTTTAAAAGCCTATCAAGAGGAAGCTTGCGCGAAAAACTTTGGAGCGTTTTGTGTGTTTGTTGGGATTGTGAGAAAAGAGGAAAACATTCAAGGCTTGAGTTTTGATATTTATGAAGCGCTATTAAAGACTTGGTTTGAAAAATGGCACCATAAAGCCAAAAATTTGGGCGTGGTGTTAAAAATGGCGCACAGCTTGGGCGATGTTTTGATAGGACAAAGCTCATTTTTATGCGTTTTAATGGGAAAGAATAGAAAAAATGCCTTAGAACTATACCAAGATTTTATTGAAGATTTTAAGCATAACGCCCCTATTTGGAAATACGATTTAATCCATAATAAACGCATCTACGCTAAAGAAAGAAGCCACCTTTTAAAAGGGAGCGGGCTTTTAGCTTAAAAAGGAGTTCAAATGCAAACGATTCATATAGGCGTTTTGAGCACGAGCGATAGAGCGTCAAAAGGGATTTATGAAGATTTAAGCGGCAAAGCGATACAAGAAGTGTTGAGCGAATACCTGCTCAATCCTTTAGAATTCCATTATGAAATCGTCGCTGATGAAAGGGATTTGATTGAAAAATCGCTGATTAAAATGTGCGATGAATACCAATGCGATCTAGTCGTTACTACAGGAGGCACAGGCCCTGCTTTAAGAGACATAACCCCAGAAGCCACAGAAAAAGTGTGCCAAAAAATGCTTCCTGGTTTTGGAGAGCTTATGCGAATGACTAGTTTGAAATACGTGCCTACAGCGATCCTGTCGCGCCAGAGCGCTGGCATCAGGAATAAGAGTTTGATTGTCAATCTCCCTGGTAAGCCAAAAAGTATTAGAGAATGCTTAGAGGCGGTTTTTCCAGCGATTCCTTATTGCGTAGATTTGATTTTAGGGAATTATATGCAAGTGAATGAAAAAAATATTCAAGCGTTTCGCCCCAAACAATAAGGTAAAAAATGCCGCTCACTCATTTGAATGAAGAAAATCAGCCTAAAATGGTGGATATAGGGGATAAAGAAACCACTGAAAGAATCGCTCTAGCAAGCGGTCGTATCAGCATGAATAAAGAGGCTTATGACGCTATTATCAATCATGGCGTTAAAAAGGGTCCGGTGTTGCAGACTGCTATTATTGCTGGGATTATGGGGGCTAAAAAGACAAGCGAGCTCATTCCCATGTGCCATTCAATCATGCTCAATGGGGTGGATATTGATATTTTAGAAGAAAAAGAAACTTGTAGTTTTAAACTCTATGCGAGAGTCAAAACTCAAGCTAAAACGGGCGTAGAAATGGAAGCGTTAATGAGTGTGAGCGTAGGGCTTTTAACCATTTATGACATGGTGAAAGCCATTGACAAGAGCATGACAATTAGCGGTGTGATGTTGGAGCATAAAAGCGGAGGCAAAAGCGGGGATTATAACGCTAAAAAATAGAAAAAAACTAATAATCTAAAGATGTTAGGGTAAAATAACATTTTGACAACAAAAGCGTGTTGGTTGCTTTGTTGTTATAGAAGTCTAAAATATTACAATCAAGGATAGAACGATGAAAGCAAATAATCATTTTAAAGATTTTGCATGGAAAAAATGCCTTTTAGGTGCGAGCGTGGCGGCTTTATTAGTGGGATGCAGCCCGCATATTATTGAAACCAATGAAGTCGCTTTGAAATTGAATTACCATCCAGCTAGCGAGAAAGTTCAAGCGTTAGATGAAAAGATTTTACTTTTAAGGCCAGCTTTCCAATACAGCGATAATATCGCTAAAGAGTATGAAAACAAATTCAAGAATCAAACCGCAATCAAGGTTGAACAGATTTTGCAAAATCAGGGCTATAAGGTTATTAATGTGGATAGCAGCGATAAAGACGATTTGTCTTTTTCGCAAAAAAAAGAAGGGTATTTGGCCGTCGCTATGAATGGCGAAATTGTTTTACGCCCCGATCCTAAAAGAACCATACAGAAAAAATCAGAACCTGGGTTGTTATTCTCTACCGGTTTGGATAAAATGGAAGGGGTTTTAATCCCGGCTGGGTTTATTAAGGTTACCATACTAGAGCCTATGAGTGGGGAATCTTTGGATTCTTTTACGATGGATTTGAGCGAGTTGGACATTCAAGAAAAATTCTTAAAAACCACCCATTCAAGCCATAGCGGGGGGTTAGTTAGCACTATGGTTAAGGGAACGGATAATTCTAATGACGCGATCAAGAGCGCTTTGAACAAGATTTTTGCAAATATCATGCAAGAAATAGACAAAAAACTCACTCAAAAGAATTTAGAATCTTATCAAAAAGACGCCAAGGAATTAAAAGGCAAAAGAAACCGATAAAGACAAATAACGCATAAGAAAAGAACGCTTGAATAAACTGCTTAAAAAAGGGTTTTTAGCGTTCTTTTTGAGCGTGTATTTAAGGGCTGATGATCTGGTTACTTACACCATTATCAAAAAAGAAGATCTAGGATTCCAGCGGTTTTTAGCAAAGAAGTGTTTAAGGGGCAAGGCCCACCCTCCATGTTTTGCTGAGCCTAAAAAGCCTAAACGAAAGCTTTTTAACATAGACAAAAGCTCCCATTATTACGGCACAAGCGTGGTGCAAATGTCATGGCTACAGAGCAGGGAAAAATTTGAAAACCATTCAAAATACCGAGACATTCCTTTTGCTGAAGTCAGTTTGATTTATGGCTATAAACAATTTTTTCCTAAAAAAGAGCACTATGGTTTCCGTTTTTATATTTCTTTGGATTATGCTTATGGGTTTTTTCTTAAAAATAAAGGCGCATTAGGCGATAGTTTGAGGGAGAGTTCGCAGATCCCTAAAAGCTATAGAGAAAAATTGCAAAGAAAAGAGACTTTTATTAACGCTATTTTTTATGGCACGGGAGCTGACTTTTTATACAAACGCGCTTTCGGGACGCTGATTTTAGGGATGAATTTCGTGGGAGAAACCTGGTTTTATGAAACAAAGATTTTTAAAAAGTGGGCTAAAGATCCTTTGAGCGTTTATCACCCTTACATGTTTCAAGTGATGCTGAATGTGGGGTATCGTTACCGCTTTTCAAGGTATAAGAATTGGGCGATAGAATTTGGCGCGCGCATCCCCTTTTTAACCAATGATTATTTTAAAACCCCTTTATATACCCTTCATTTCAGGCGCAATATTTCTGTCTATCTCACTTCAACTTATGACTTTTAGTTTTTTAAATTTTTGAAAACTAGAATTAAAACCGCTTTTTATAAACCGGAATTAAAACAAATTAAGCTATAATGATACAAAAATTTAATTTTTTAGCCATTAAGGAAAAAAATGAATCTTGAAGTGAAAAAGATTGACACCGCTAACGCCCGTTTGAGCGCTAAACCTTCCATTGAAAATTTAGAAAAGCGTTACGATAAAATCGCTCAAAAAATCGCCCAAAAAGTTAAAATTGATGGCTTTAGAAGAGGTAAAGTCCCCCTTAGTTTAGTGAAAACCCGTTATCAAGCCCAAATTGAACAAGACGCTCAAGAAGAGATGATTCAAGAGGTTTTAAAAAACGCTTTTAAGGAATTAGGGATTGAAAATAAGGATCTCATCGGTAGCCCCAATCTCACTAAATTTGAAAAAAAAGACACGCATTTTGAAATAGAAGCGGATATTGGCTTAAAACCCACGATTGTTTTAGACAAGATCAAAGAGTGCGTGCCTAGCGTGGGAGTGGAAGTTCCAAATGAAGAAAAAATTAATGAGCGTTTGAAACAGCTCGCTAAAGATTACGCGAAATTTGTGGATACTGACGCTCAAAGAAAGGCTCAAAATGACGATAAATTAACGATTGATTTTGAAGGCTTTATAGATAATGCGCCTTTTGAAGGGGGCAAGGCTGAGAATTTCACTTTGATTTTAGGCAATAAGCAAATGCTAGAAGATTTTGAAAAGGCTCTTTTAGGCATGCAAGCGGGCGAAGAAAAGGAATTCCCTTTGACTTTCCCTAGCGGATACCATGCAGAGCATTTAGCCGACAAAGAAGCCCTTTTTAAAGTGAAATTGCACCAGATTCAAGCGCGTGAAGTGTTAGAAATCAATGACGAACTCGCTAAAATCGTGTTGGCTAATGAAGAGAATGCGACCTTAAAGCTTTTAAAAGAAAGGGTTGAAGGGCAGTTGTTTTTAGAAAATAAAGCCAGACTCTATAACGAAGAGCTGAAAGAAAAATTGATTGAAAATTTAGATGAAAAGATCGTTTTTGATTTGCCTAAAACGATCATAGAGCAAGAAATGGATTTGTTGTTCAGGAACGCTCTTTATTCCATGCAAGCTGAAGAAGTCAAATCCTTACAAGAAAGTCAAGAAAAAGCCAAAGAAAAGCGTGAGAGCTTTAGGAACGATGCGACAAAAAGCGTGAAAATCACTTTTATCATTGACGCTTTAGCGAAGGAAGAAAAAATTGGCGTGCATGACAATGAAGTTTTTCAAACCTTGTATTATGAAGCGATGATGACAGGGCAAAACCCAGAAAATCTCATTGAGCAATACCGCAAAAATAACATGTTAGCGGCGGTGAAAATGGCGATGATTGAAGATAGGGTGTTAGCTTATTTGTTGGATAAAAATTTGCCTAAAGAGCAGCAAGAAATTTTAGAGAAAATGAGGCCTAACGCTCAAAAAACTCAGGTGGGTTAAACAGCTAAAAAGGAGAGATGATGGGATACATTCCTTATGTAATAGAGAATACCGATCGTGGGGAGCGTAGCTATGATATTTACTCACGCCTTTTAAAGGATCGCATTGTTTTATTGAGCGGTGAAATTAATGACAGCGTGGCGTCTTCTATCGTGGCCCAACTCTTGTTTTTGGAAGCTGAAGACCCTGAAAAAGACATTGGCTTGTATATCAATTCTCCCGGTGGGGTGATAACAAGCGGTCTTAGCATTTATGACACCATGAATTTTATCCGCCCTGATGTCTCCACGATTTGTATCGGTCAAGCGGCTTCTATGGGGGCGTTTTTACTGAGCTGTGGGGCTAAGGGCAAGCGCTTTTCATTGCCCCATTCAAGGATTATGATCCACCAGCCTTTAGGGGGGGCTCAAGGGCAAGCGAGCGATATTGAAATCATTTCTAATGAGATTCTTAGGCTTAAAGGCTTGATGAATTCTATTTTGGCTCAAAACTCAGGGCAGAGTTTGGAGCAAATCGCTAAAGACACGGACAGGGATTTTTATATGAGCGCTAAAGAAGCTAAAGAGTATGGCCTGATTGATAAAGTGTTACAGAAAAATGTGAAGTGATTGCATGGCGTTATTAGAGATTATCCATTACCCTTCTAAAATTTTAAGAACGATTTCTAAAGAGGTCGTTTTTTTTGATGCAAAACTCCACAAACAGCTAGATGACATGCATGAGACTATGATCGCTAGTGAGGGGATAGGGTTAGCCGCTATTCAAGTGGGCTTGCCTTTAAGAATGCTCATTATCAATCTCCCACGAGAAGACGGCGTGCAACACAAAGAAGACTGCTTAGAAATCATTAACCCTAAGTTTATAGAAACTGGGGGATCAATGATGTATAGAGAGGGGTGCTTGTCTGTGCCGGGATTTTATGAAGAAGTGGAGCGTTTTGAAAAGGTTAAGATAGAGTATCAAAACCGCTTCGCTGAAGTGAAAGTTTTAGAAGCGAGCGAGCTGTTAGCGGTAGCCATTCAGCATGAGATCGATCACCTCAATGGCGTGTTATTCGTGGATAAATTATCCATTTTGAAGCGTAAGAAATTTGAAAAAGAATTAAAAGAATTAAGTAAAAATCCCAAAAACAAGTCTTAATCATGATTAACACGATATTTTGCGCGACCATGCAAAGGGGAGTGGCAGAAATCGTGGCCGTGGAAGCGACTTTCACAAGGGCTTTGCCGGCGTTTGTGATTTCAGGCTTGGCTAATAGTTCTATCCAAGAAGCCAAACAGCGGGTTCAATCGGCTTTACAAAATAACGATTTCATTTTCCCGCCTTTAAAAATCACCATCAACCTTTCCCCTTCAGATTTGCCTAAATCCGGGAGCCATTTTGATTTGCCTATCGCTCTTTTAATCGCTTTGCAAAAACAAGAGTTGGCTTTTAAAGAGTGGTTTGCTTTTGGGGAGTTAGGGCTTGATGGCAAGATCAAACCCAATCCTAACATTTTCCCCATGCTTTTAGACATTGCCATTAAGCGCCCCCATGCTAAGATCATTGCACCTAAGGCTAACGAAGAGCTTTTTTCGCTTATCCCTAATTTGCAATGCTTTTTTGTAGATCATTTTAAAGAAGCTTTAGAAATCTTGCAAAACCCTGAAATTAAAGCAGACACCCACACGAAAAAACTACCCTTTAAAACGATAGAACTGAACGATAAAGAGTATTATTTTTCAGACGCCTATGCCTTAGATTTTAAAGAAGTTAAGGGGCAAGCTGTCGCTAAAGAAGCCGCTTTGATCGCTAGCGCTGGGTTTCATAACTTGATTTTAGAGGGAAGTCCAGGGTGTGGGAAAAGCATGATTATTAATCGCATGCGTTATATTTTACCTCCCTTAAGCCTGAATGAAATCCTAGAAGCGACAAAATTACGCATTTTAAGCGAGCAAGACAGCGCCTATTACCCTTTAAGGAGTTTTAGAAACCCTCACCAAAGCGCTTCAAAATCCAGCATTTTAGGCTCAAGCTCTCTAAAAGAGCCAAAACCCGGCGAAATCGCGCTAGCGCATAACGGCATGCTTTTTTTTGATGAATTGCCTCATTTTAAAAAGGAAATTTTGGAAGCTTTAAGAGAGCCTTTAGAAAACAATAAATTGGTGATCTCACGAGTGCATAGCAAAATTGAATACGAAACCTCTTTTTTATTTGTGGGGGCTCAAAACCCTTGCTTGTGTGGGAATTTACTCAGTGCGACCAAAGCATGCCGTTGCCAAGACAGAGAAATCACGCAGTATAAAAACCGCTTGAGCGAGCCTTTTTTAGACAGGATTGATTTGTTTGTGCAAATGGAAGAGGGGAATTATAAAGACACGCCGTCGCATTCTTGGACTTCAAAAGAGATGCATGAATTAGTATTATTAGCTTTCAAACAGCAAAAGTTAAGGAAACAGAGCGCTTTTAATGGTAAGCTTAATGAAGAGCAGATCGAACGATTTTGCCCTTTAAATTTTGAAGCGCAAAAGTTGTTAGAGCAGGCGATTGAAAGGTTTAATCTGTCCATGCGCTCTGTGAATAAGGTCAAAAAGGTCGCCAGGACGATTGCGGATTTAAACGCTTGCGAGAATATAGAAAAATCTCACATGCTTAAAGCGTTGAGTTTTAGAAAGATTTCTTAAAAGGATTTTTATAAGGGAGAGAAAATGCAAGAATACCACATTCACAATTTGGATTGCCCTGATTGCGCGTCTAAATTAGAAAGGGATTTAAACAAACTGGACTATGTAAAAAAGGCTCAAATCAATTTCAGCACCAGTAAGTTGTTTTTGGATACGAGCGATTTTGAAAAAGTTAAGGCTTTCATCAAGCAAAACGAACCGCATTTGAGCCTGTCTTTTAAAGAGGCCGCAGAAAAGCCCTTGAGTTTTACGCCACTCATTGTTACGATCGCTGTCTTTTTAGGCGCGATTTTAATCTTACACCTAAACCCTAGCCCTTTGATTGAAAAAGCGGTGTTTGTGGTGCTCGCTTTAGTGTATCTAGTGAGCGGTAAAGATGTGATTTTAGGGGCGTTTCGTGGGCTTAGGAAAGGGCAATTTTTTGATGAAAACGCTTTGATGCTCATTGCGACTATTGCGGCTTTTTGCGTGGGGGCTTATGAAGAGAGCGTGTCTATTATGGTGTTTTATTCAGCGGGCGAATTTTTGCAAAAACTCGCTATCGCTCGCTCTAAAAAATCCCTTAAGGCTTTAGTGGATGTCGCTCCTAATCTGGCTTATTTGAAAAAGGGCGATGCATTAGTGAGCGTTGCGCCTGAAGATTTAAGAATTAATGACATCGTGGTGGTGAAAGTCGGCGAAAAAGTGCCTGTGGATGGCGTGGTGATTAAGGGCGAAAGTTTGCTAGATGAAAGGGCTTTGAGCGGGGAGTCTATGCCTGTTAATGTCAGCGAACGCTCTAAAGTTTTAGGGGGGAGCTTGAATTTAAAAGCGGTCCTTGAAATTCAAGTAGAAAAAAGGTATAAAGATTCTTCTATCGCTAAAGTGGTGGATTTAGTCCAACAAGCCACGAATGAAAAGAGCGAAACCGAGAAATTCATCACTAAATTTTCACGCTACTACACCCCAAGCGTTTTATGCATTGCTTTAATGATCGCTGTATTACCGCCCTTGTTTTCTATGGGGAGCTTTGATGAGTGGATTTATAGGGGGCTTGTGGCTTTAATGGTGAGCTGTCCTTGCGCGTTAGTGATTTCTGTGCCTTTAGGGTATTTTGGGGGCGTGGGAGCGGCGAGCCGAAAAGGCATTTTAATGAAAGGCGTGCATGTTTTAGAGGTGCTTACCCAAGCTAAAAGCATCGCCTTTGATAAAACCGGCACTTTGACTAAAGGCGTTTTTAAAGTAACAGATATTGTGCCGCAAAACGGGCATTCTAAAGAAGAAGTTTTGCATTACGCTTCTTGTTCGCAGCTCTTATCCACGCACCCGATCGCTTTATCCATTCAAAAAGCATGCGAAGAAATGTTAAAGGACGATAAGCACCAGCATGACATTAAAAATTATGAAGAAGTGAGCGGGATGGGGGTTAAAGCACAATGCCATACGGATTTGATCATCGCAGGGAATGAAAAAATGCTCGATCAATTCAATATCGCGCACAGCCCTTCCAAAGAAAACGGCACGATCGTACATGTGGCTTTTAACCAAACTTATATAGGCTATATCGTCATTAGCGATGAGATTAAAGATGACGCCATAGAGTGCTTAAGGGATTTAAAAGCGCAAGGGATAGAAAATTTTTGCATTTTGAGCGGGGACAGAAAAAGCGCGACTGAGAGCATCGCTCAAACTCTAGGCTGTGAATATTATGCGAGCTTGTTGCCTGAAGAAAAAACGAGCGTGTTTAAAACTTTTAAAGAACGCTATAAAGCCCCGGCGATTTTTGTAGGCGATGGCATCAATGACGCTCCGACTCTAGCGAGCGCTGACGTGGGGATTGGCATGGGGAAAGGCTCAGAATTGAGCAAGCAAAGCGCAGACATTGTGATCACCAATGACTCCTTAAATTCGTTAGTGAAAGTTTTAGCGATCGCTAAAAAAACTAAAAGCATTATTTGGCAAAATATCTTGTTTGCTTTGGGGATTAAGGCGGTTTTTATCGTGCTAGGGCTTATGGGGGTAGCGAGCTTGTGGGAGGCGGTCTTTGGCGATGTGGGGGTTACGCTTTTAGCCTTAGCCAATTCCATGCGCGCGATGAGGGCTTAAAGCTTGAATCCATCATCAAAGACAAATGGCTCAACAGCTTGAAAAACGCCCTAGAAAACAAGATCCAAAAACGCATCAACGCTTTTATTAGCACTCTTAATGAAATCATTTCAAGCTACTCTAACAGCTTGTTAGAACTGGACAAAGAAGTCAAAGAGAGCGAATCAAAAGTTTTAGAGCATTTGAAAGATTTGGGGATTGTCGTTTGATATTAAAAAGTTTGGAGTGCCTTTTGACTAGCGTATCCTCGCTATGAGACCCCCAAACTGAAAGCGATTATAGCACAGGAAATTTAATGGAACTTGAAAATGAAGTTTTTAATCGTATTTTAAAGCATCTAGCCCTAAAAAACCCCCTCGCTTTCAAAAATAAGGGTTTGGATCAATTAAAAAAATCTATCAGCGTGTTACACTATGACTACCTCATAGGCGCTAGTAAGGAATTGGGTATCGTGTTACAAAAATACCCCAATAAAGAAAATGAAATCAATAACCTTTTTGATTTTTTAATGCATTTTTACAACAAACGGATTAAAACGCACCACATGCTTTTTTTATGGATACATTTTTTTGAAACGGCTTTGCGCTCTAAAATGGCGGTTATTTTGGCTCAAAAACGTAGCAGCAAGGATGTTGACGATTGGTTTTTATCTAAAAAGCTTAACCATAAGATTGAACGCTTAAAAAACACCCACCATTTAGAGAGTTTAAAAGGATACAATGGCTTTCAAATCTTAAACTTATTCACTCTTGGCGCTTTAGAAACCATTATTAAAATGTATTGGAGCGATTTTAAACCCTTATTCGCAGATCATAAAACACACAACGAACATGTCTTGCCAGCCTATGGCACTTGGGATCATTTTTTAAAGGCTTTCAGCTTGATACGAAAGGCTAGGAATGACTTATTCCACAACAATCCTTCTAAAATCAAAACAAGTTCGCTAGTTAAAAACATTGAAATCTTGCTATTAAGGCTGGATTTTAATCCTAAAAACGCTTTTGATAACACCCTAAAATTAGAGCGTGTTGTCTTTTTTAAGATTATTCAGGAGAACGCATGGACGCATTAACAACGCTCTCAAATTGGCAAAGAGTAAGGCTTGGGGATATTGCTACTTTTTTAAAAGGCAAAGGGCTATCAAAAAGTCAAGTAAGCCCTAACGCAAAACATGAGTGTATTCTCTATGGCGAACTTTTTACGCATTATGATAGAGTGGTTACAAACATTAAAAGTTTTACAAATATTTATGATAACCCCATGCTTTCTTTAAATAATGATGTTTTAATGTCTGGCTCTGCTGAAACCCCAAATATTCTAGCTACCGCTAGTTGTATTCTTAAAAAAGGCGTTATTTTAGGGGGCGATATTTTAATTATAAGATCTGGTAGCAATCTTTTAAATGGGTGCTTTTTAGCTTATTGTATTGTTTATGATAAAAATCAAGTTTTATCTAAAGTAGTGGGTAGCACGGTGTATCATCTCTATGCCAAAGACTTAAAAGATTTTGAAATCCTTTTACCCCATCTAAACGAACAAATCGCTATCGCTAACATTTTAAGCGATTTGGATTGTTATCTTTATTCTTTAGACGCCCTCATTCTTTTGATAATCTAACACGGAATAATTAAGATTGAAGTCATTAAAAATATAAGCATATTTTAAAATTTGAGATCCCAGTCGGTCATTAAAAGCTCTCAATGAAAAGAATATCTTTTTAATATAAGGTCCACCGGGAGCGGGCAAAACAACCGTGATTAAAGAAATCGTGTTTCAAATTCTCAACGCTAGCCATTTTGCCAAAGTATGCATCATTTCTCAGCAAAATATAGCCGTGGACAATGTGTTGAACGGCTTGCAACAGCAGGGTATTAAATCAATAGTGCGCATTGGTAAAGAAGATAAGGTGCAATATGAAAACATTAAACCCTATGTTTTGGAAAACTGGTGGTCATCTTATAAAGAAAAGATAGAAAAAAAGATAAAACAGAATTCAATAAATGCAACCAAAAATGCTAAGTTGCACCACTATATGAACAAATGGCATGAGTGTATAAAAGACAAGGATTTTAGAGATATTGATAATGACATCAAACAACTTTTAATAAGTCAGCATCAAGTTTTAGGGGCTACTTGTGTTGGTCTTGCTGTTAAGCATCTTGGGATTGAATTGATGGAATTTGATGTTACCATCATAGATGAGACAGGCAGGGCCACAGCACCAGAAATCTTGATTCCTACACTTCGCACTAAAAAACTGATCTTAATAGGCGATCACAACCAGCTCCCACCTAGCATTGATAGGTACCTCCTAGAACAATTAGAGAGCGATGATATTCAAAACTTGGATGCCATTGATCGCCAATTATTGGAAGAGAGTTTTTTTGAAAATCTCTATAAGCATATTCCAGAGAGTAATAAGGCCATGCTTAATGAGTAATTTAGAATGCCTGCTTCTATTGGATCGCTAGTTAGTCAGCTTTTTTATAAAGAGAAACTTAAGAATGGAGTGATCAAAAATACCTCGCAATTTTACGATCCTAAGAATATTATCCGTTGGATTAATGTTGAAGGGGAGCATAAACTAGAAAAAACAAGTAGCTATAACAAAAATCAAGTTCAAAAAATCATAGAGCTTTTAGAGCAAATCAATCGCGCTCTTAACCAAAGAAAAATCAGAAAAACCATAGGAATTATCACAC
>NZ_PHLZ01000025.1:0-33045 GCF_002832345.1 Helicobacter pylori | reverse complement strand
ATTTAGTCCATTGGTATCTTAACGCTCCGCTTAACGAGGTGGCTAAACCTTGGCTTAAATTTTTCGTTGTAGCGGGCTTTAGGCTCTCTGCGATCTTAGCGTCGTTTTTGAAAAGTCTGTGAAAACCTTAAAAAGCAGAGGGTGGAGCAGCGATGAAAAGCTTAAGAAGTTATATTATCAAAACAGACTTATTTTTAAGAATAACCGCCCTTATGAAAAATATTACCTAAAAGAATCGCAAGATAATTGTTTGAGCGTGTTGGATTTTTATAGCCGACAAGGCACAAAAGATTTAGAAAAATTAGGCTTAAAGGGGCTTTTTAAGACACCAAAACCTGTAGGATTGATTAAATATTTATTGCTATGCTCCACCCCTAAAGATTCTATTATTTTAGATTTTTTTGCAGGCAGTGGGACAACAGCGCAAGCGGTTATGGAAGTTAATAGGGATCATTGTTTGAACTGGTCTTTTTATTTGTGTTAAAAAGAAGAAAAAATTAAAAATAATCCGCAAGCTATTAGCATTTTAAAAAATAAGGGGTATCAAAACACGATTTCAAACATCATGCTATTGCGTTTAGAAAAGATCATTGAAAGAAGTGGATACGAGATTTTAAAAACAAAATCTATTTTATTTTAAATCTTATTTTTCAAACCCCTACACCCTATCCACGCTCAAAATTTCAGCGCTCGCTCTGGCTTTTTCATTATTCAATTCAATTTTATCGCCCGCTTTTAATGCCTCTAATTCTACCGCTTGATGGTTTTTGCTCACAAACGCCCCGAATTGGGGTAATTTCAAATTGGCATGAGCGAGTTTGAGGGCGTTTTCTAGCCTGTTTAAGCGCTCTGTTTTAGTTTGTAAAAAAGGGCTTGTCAATGCTTGAATAGAGATTTTTTCTAAAAGCGTTTTTTTAAAGCGCAAAAATTCTAATGTTTTATTTTCTAAAGCGATTTTTAGTTTCTCTAGTTTTAAGGTGTTTAAATGGTGCTTGTTTTCAAAACTCAATCGTTTTAAAGAGGCCGCTAAATGCTCTAAATGCGCCTTTTTTTGATGGAGCAAAGTTTTAAAAGAGCGGTGCAATTTCACATTAAACCCATCAAGTCTTTGCAACCATTCATCGCTATTAGGGAGCAAAATCTCCATCGCATTTGAAGGCGTAGAAGCCCTTAAATCCGCCACTAAATCGCTCAATAAAAAATCGCTCTCATGCCCAATAGCTGACATGCTGAAGGTTTTAGCCAAATGCAATGCATCAGCGATTTTCTCATCATTGAAAGAATACAAATCCTCCATGCTCCCCCCACCCCTAGCCATTACAATCGCATCAAAAGCGTTTTTTGTGTCATGAAAACTATCCGCATAAGCGATGCTCTCCACCACGCTTTGAACGCACCCCTCCCCTTGCATTAGAGTATTGATGCAAACCAATTCGCACATCGGCCATCGTTTGGAAGCGATCTTTTGCATGTCCGCCCAAGCGGCTGAATTTTGAGAAGTGATGACTGCCACTCGTTTAGGAAAATGCGGTTTGGGTAATTTATTTTCTTTATCAAAATAGCCTTTAAGGCGTAATTTTTCTTTCAATTGCTCTAAAGCTAAAGTTAATGAACCTATATCTTTAGGCTCTATTTCAAAGCAATTGATTTGATAATCCCCCCTTGGAACATACACGCTAACACCCCCAAAAACAACCACTTCCTGCCCTTCTTTTAAAGCGAATTTAAGCCTGTTAGCGTTCCCTTTAAACAGCACGCATCTAATGACTGATTGGCTGTCTTTGAGCGAAAAATACGCATGGCCGCTCACCTTATGGATAGTCAAATTACTCACTTCCCCTTGAACCCTAACTTGCAAAAAAGTCGCTTCTAAAAGGGCTTTGATTTGCGCGTTGATTTCGCTCACGCTCAATACATGCATCAACTCCCCCTTTTATAGCAAACGAGTGATGTCATTGAAAAGCCCTAAAAACATGACAAAAACCAAAAACCCCACCCCCACTAGCCACAACGCATTTTGTATGGGTGTTGGCAAAGCGATATGAAAAATATTTTTAAAAACAACCCCTAGCATTTGCCCCCCATCTAAAGCGGGGATGGGTAATAAATTTAAAATCCCTAAATTGATAGACAAAAACGCCCCAAACAACAAAAGCATGCTCACGCTATTGGCATGGCTTAACGCCCCCACAATGCCTATTACCCCACTCAATTCTTTAATTGAAGCACTCCCCATAATCAAACGCCTTAAAGAATCCACAATCAAAACAACGCCCTCTTTAAACCGACTCAAGGCCTTTTCAAACGCTTGAAACACGGAATAAGAGACAACGCCCATTTTTTGCATGTCCGGTTTAATGCCTATTATTTTGTATTTGATGATTTCATTAGGATCATTAGATTCGCTTATTACCGCCACGATTTTAGGGGTCAGCCGTTTTTCTAAAATCTGATGGTTCCGCTCTATTTCTAAAATTAACTCGCCTTGAGAACGCGCCACTATCTCTCTAATCTCTCTAAAACTCGCTATTTTTTGATGGTTGATAGAAAGGATTCTATCCCCCTTTAACAGCCCGGCCTCTAGCGCGTTACTCTCTAAATCGCCAATGATTGGCAGTAAGACTTTTTCCCCGCCCAATGCCAGAAAAAAATACACTAAAATCGCAAAAAGAAAATTAAAAAACGCCCCCCCAAATAGTATCCATAGCTTTTGGAAAGGGCTTTTTTGCGCGTAGCTATCATTTGCTTGATTAATTTCATTTTCTTCATTTTCTTCTTTATCCATGCCCTTTAATTTCACATAGCCCCCAAGCGGGATCAAGGACAAAGCGAATTGCGTGCCAAAAAGCCTAAAAAAACAGAGTTTTTTGCCAAAACCAATGCTAAACACTTCCACTTTCACCCCACAAATCCTAGCAATAATGAAATGCCCTAATTCATGGACAAAGATTAAAAACGCCAGCGTTAAAATTGCTACAATGAACATCATACCCCTGCAGGCTCTTTGGTGTTAGGATCTTTTAGGGTTGGCTCTTTGGGAGGCGTGGGTGGTGTGGGGGGCGTGGGATCTGTGGTTTTTTGGTTTTCTTTATTTTCTTTTGGGGGTTTTTGCCACAACTCTGTCAAAGCCGCCGCTTTTTTAGGATCCATTTTGGCTAGAATTTTGCCTAATTCTTGGGGTTTTAGTGCCATTAAAATTTCTAAGGCGTTTTGAGTGGGTAAATTTTCTAAAATCAGAGCCGATTTAGAATCTTTCATTTTAGAATAAGTCTCGCCAATCTTGCTGTCTTTAGCTTGCTTGATTTCTCTTAAAATTTCTTCATTTTCTTCTATCAAATTCTTAAGGCGTTTTTTTTCTTCCGTTTGTAAGGTTTTAAAGGCTTCTTCTTTAGCCGCTAAATTTTTCAGTTTTTCTTCCACTTCTTTTTCTTTTTTGCTTAACAGATCGTTTTTTTCATCTAAAAGACGGGCGTTTTCGGTTTGCAAGATCCTTAAAGACTGCTCTTTTTCGCTCAATTGGCGCAAATCCTCTTTCAATTCGGCTTTTTTAGATTCAAAAATCGCAGAGCATTGCAACAATTCTTGCACGGCTTCTTCGCTAAAGAGCGCTTGCAAAATCAAGCCCATTAACAAGATTTTACGCATGCAAGCCCTCTTTTTGCCAGTGTAAAATCATGGCGTTTTCGTCCAAAAGAGCCTGCTCTTTTTTTTCCACAATTTCCTTTTCTTTTTGCTTTTCCTTTTCTAAAATGATTTTAGCTTTTTCTAATTCCTGGTTAGCCAAAAGATAATCTTTTTCTAAAATTTTTAAATCCTTAGTTAAATTCTCGCCCTCTTGTTGGTAATATTCTATCTCCATTCTTAGAGCGCTTTTTAATTGCTGGATTTGTAAAAAAAGGCTCATTCCCCCCAATTCAGGGTTTTTAAACGCGCTCAATTGGGCTTGTTTGTCCAAAATTTCTCGCTCCTTTTGTTGCAATTCTAAACGCTTGCTTTCAAGCTTTTGCTCTATTTTTTCTAACGCAAGGGTTTTTAATTGCACCAACACAGAAGCGAATTTTTTCATAGAAAAATCGTGTCTTCTCTTTCAGGGCTTGTAGAAATAAGGCCAATTTTTACCCCCACTTCTTTTTCAATGAAACGAACATACTCTCTAGCGTTTGGCTCTAAATCGTCTGATTTTCTCACGCCCACGCTTTTTTTCCAGCCTTTAAAAGTTTGATAGATTGGCACGCAATCTTTCAAATCGCTAGGGAAAGCCTCCAATCTTTCGCCCTTTCTTTCATAAGCCACGCACACCTTAATCGCATCAATCCCATCCAAAACGTCTAATTTCATTAAAGCTAATTGCGTGCAACCATTCAAAGCGCAAGCGTATTTTAAAGCCACCAAATCCAGCCACCCGCAACGCCTTGGGCGCTTGGTTGTCGTGCCAAACTCCGCGCCCTTAGTCCTTAAATGATCGCCCATGGGTGTAGTGTCTTCGCTAGGGAAAGGCCCATTACCCACACGAGTGGAGTAGGCTTTCGTGATGCCTATCACTTCATTGATCGCTTTAGGGTTTAAGCCGGTGCTCACGCATGCACTAGCGCTCGTGGTGTTAGAGCTTGTTACAAAAGGGTAAGTCCCTAAATCAATGTCTAAAAGCGTGCCTTGCGCCCCTTCTAGTAGGATTTTTTCACCCTTTTGGTTCGCTTCCATCAGCATGCTTGTCGTGTCTTTGATAAAGGGGCAAATTTTTGGAGCATAAGTTTTAAAATACTCCCTCAAATCTTTTTCGTAATCCTCGCCCAAATCATACGCTTCTTTAAAAGGCTCAATGGCTTTGAAATGCGCTTTTAGTTTCTCTTCTAATATGGTATCGTCTAATAAATCCCCCATTCTTATCCCACTCCTCGCCATTTTATCCTCATAGCAAGGGCCTATGCCTTTTTTAGTCGTGCCGATGTTTTGAGATTTTTCTTTAAAAGCGTCTTTTTTGGCATGATAAGGCAAGATCACATGGGCTCTGTCGCTGATAAACAAACGATTTTCTAAATCCTCAAACGCGCTGATTTCTTCGCACAAATCTTTAATACTCACGACCACCGCGCTAGAAATGATGTTCTTGCATTGGGGGTATAAAACCCCTGAGGGCATTAAATGCAAAGAATGCTTAACCCCCTTATGCACAATGGTATGCCCAGCGTTATGCCCGCCTTGATAGCGCACCACAAAGTCATAATCTTTAGCGATCCTATCAACAATTTTTCCCTTCCCCTCATCTCCCCACTGGATCCCCACAACGACATCTGCCATAAAATATTATCCTTAAAACAAAGTAGATTGGATTGTTTAAAAGCTTGTTAGAATACCAAAAAAAAGTAAAAAAGCCTCTTTATAAGCCCTAAAAAGAGCTTAAAAACCTATCGTGTAATTGATATAGAACGCATACGAACGCCTGTAATCCACATCAGCCCCGTTCGCTTTCAAATACCTTTGATTGATAGCCGGGATTTTCACGCCAAATTCCATCCCATGCTGAATGCTTTGAGACGCGCTCAAAAACCGGTGGTGCATGGTGCTGGCAAAATGAGCCCTTAAGCCCAAATTAAACAAAAATTGGAAATTCGTGGGAGTGGGGTATTCTTTAAACGAGTTTTCAATTTGGCCTCTCAAAGAGCTATCCCAAGTGTTACCCGCTATTTGAATGCCCCCAAACACCCCCACATTCAAGGACTGATCGCTAAAAACCCTTCTAAAGATATTCCATAAAAAGTCCGTGCCAGCGCCATAAGTAAAGATATTCGCTTTAACAGCGCTGCTAAGACTGCCCAATTGCGTAAAGCCATAATCAAAGAAAGCGTAATACCGTAAGCCTATATTCTTCTTGTTCCCAAAAAATTGCTTATAGCCCATTTGAATGCCAAAGCCATTAATAACCCCATGCTGAGAGCTTCTACCTGGCCCAAATTGGGGCAAGTAGGGCTCATCGTAATTATTTAGCATTCCTCCTAGCTGTTTTAGATTCTCTTGGTAAGTAGCGATTCGATCCGAGATGGTTTTCACATCCTTTTGAAGCATGGCCCCTGCACCACCGCTCTTATTCAAGTCTTCTGCGATCTGGCCTAGCTTTGCTGAAGAAGTGTTATTAAAAAGCTGCATTTGGGCTAAGAGCCCTTTTAAAAATACCGAATTACTATCCAGATTCACTCTTGTAAGCGCGTTTAAAAGCGCCACGCTTTCCGTGGCTAAGAGACTGAATTCACTTTGAGAATTATAGAGAACTTTTATAATCCCTACATATTCAGGAACGACTCCATTATTGCTGCCATTATTACTATTATTAACCAAGTTATAAAGCATGTTACTCAAATACACTTGCAAGGCTTGAACGCTATAAGCGTTTTTATTCGCTTCAAAGCGTTGCTCAATTTGGGGGAGTATTTTTTTAAACTGGGTTAACTCTGCGTTGTTGTTGCCAACAGTTGTATTAGTATTGACAATTTGATTGCCTATCCCTAAAAGAGCGTCCATGGTCGTGTTTGTCGCTAAGGCTAAAAGCCCATTACCCCCTGCCATACCCACGCCCACTTGGCGGAAATCATCAATGACATTATTCCTTAGGGTGCTGCCTTTGTTATTGATGTTTTGTTGCGCGCCACCGATTTGATAGCCCACTCCCATATAAAAACCATCATCTTCAGCTAACGCTATGCTTAAAGGAAGGCTAAAAAGCAGAGCGGTTTTTAAAAGCCCTTTTTTGAGTGCGTGGTATTGACCTTTTTCCATTCTTGTATTCTTTATCTCTTTTGTATTGGTGTTTTTCATCAAGAGCCTTCCTTAAAAACCGACTGAATAGCCCACATAGAAGCTAAAATTCCTCATATAGCTCGCACTTGAGCCTTGGGTTGCAAAATATTTATGAGCGATAACAGGGATTTTCACCCCAAATTCTATCCCCTGGTCTAGCCTGTGCTTGTTGAAATTGGTTTTTGCAAAGTTGGTGCGCACGCCCAAATCAAACAAGAATTGGAACGAACTAGACTTGACATCAGGCCTTTGCCCGCTCAATAGGTTCGTTACATTCGTGTTCCAAGTTTGCCCTGCAATTTGAGCGCCAAAGAAAAGGCCGATCGTAGTCCTTTCCCTCCTTCTAGAGCGTTCATACACATTGTATAAAAAATCCGTTCCTACCCCATAAGTAACAAGATTCGCTCCCACTTTTAAATTCGTATCGCCAAAATTCGCATAGCCATAATCCAAAAACCCGTAATACCTTAAGCCGATATTTTTCTTATGGGTGAAAAATTGTTTATAACCCATCTTAGCCCCAAAGCCGTTCATGCTCGCTGACTGATAATCTCTGAGCGAAAAGAGGTTAGGGATATAAGAAATCTTATAAAGAGAACTAGCCGAAGATTCAAACTGGCCTAAGCTCGTATTGATGATGTTTATGACTCTGTCTAGCCCTTTCTTATAGATAAGCTGGTTTTGGCTAAAACAAGACGATGCGCTGCTACAAATATTTTTTTCAATAAAACTCCCTAACCTCAAAGTCTCACGATCCAAAGAAATCCCGCTCTTAATCAAAGCGTTGAGCTCACTCACCGTAGAATTAGCCCCTATCAAGCCCGTTTGCGAAGAAAAATTTTGCATGCCTGTGGCAATATCGCCCACACTCACGCCGTTATACGCTCCATTAGTCCCACCCGCGCCTAAAAGCATGACTTTCATGATGTTTTCGTATAGCTGTCCGTTACCATTATTTTGTTGGATTTTGCTCAAATCCACCTGCCCTAAAGCTAAAACGATGTTTTGAGCCACTAAGAGCATGCTATCAGTGATACCGATTTGTTTGTTCCCCACATCCACCACCAAAGGCTTAATGACACCCTGATTAGCGTATTGTTGGGACAGATCCAATAGTTTTCCTAAAATCCCTAGAGATTGCTCTAAATTGACTAAAGCTTGGTTTGGTTGTCCGTTTGGTTGCGATGGTTGCGCTTGTGAGCTGTTTTTCACGCTTTCACTCAAAAGAATTTTTGTTTTATTCCCTAAAATATCCAAGTAGTAGGATAAGGGAATGGCAGAAGTTTGCAACCTCACAGCCCCATCTCTGATTAACTGCTTTAATTCTTGCGCTTGGGTGAAGCCTGGATTTTTCAATTCCTGTCTGGCCAAACTCGTTTGGTAATCTATGACAAAAAACGCCCCATCTTCTTCAGCGTTACACAAAGACATGCCCGCTAGTAAGGAAAGAGCGATCGTTTTTTTAAAGGAGTGGTTTTTCAAAAATATCCTTTTTGCTTTGATAAGTGATTTTACTTAATCCATAAAAGAAACTTTCTAATTTTAAAACAATCATTCTTAATTTGCTATTAAGTGTTTCAAAAAAGCATCAAATTGACATCTTTTAAGCAAAATGTTATAATGCTCGCTTAATTTTATTTGGGGTGTTAGCTCAGTTGGGAGAGCGCAACGCTGGCAGCGTTGAGGTCAGGGGTTCGAACCCCCTACACTCCACCATTATTACGCTTATTCTCTTTCTTTATTAATCAGACCCGTTTTCTTGCTAGTATTACCCATAATTAATTATAATCTTAGGAATTGTTTTTCATCAAGGGAGTTTGAGCGTGAGCAGTTTGTTTAAAATGCGCATTCTTAGTTTTAAAAAGAATAAGCGGGCGGTGTTTTCACTCTATCTTTTTATCGCTTTATTAGCACTTTCTCTTTTAGCCCCCTTGTGGGTGAATGATCGCCCTTTATTCATCTATAAAGACAATAAAGCGTATTTCCCTATGTTTAAAAACTATGCGGAAGTGGAGTTTGGAGGCGATTTTTTCACCCCTACGGACTATAACGATCCTTATGTGCAAAACACGCTTTTAAAAGACGCTTTCATCATCCATGCGCTCATCCCTTATAGCTACGATACGATCATTATGGATTTGGACTCGCCTGCCCCCACCCCCCCAAGCTTCAAACACCTTTTAGGCACAGACGATCAAGCCAGAGATGTGTTAGCCAGACTGGTTTATGGCTATCGGGTTTCGTTAGTGTTTGGGATTTTACTCACCCTTTTTAGCGTTCTTATTGGCGTGAGTTTGGGAGCGTTTCAGGGGTATTATGGAGGGTTAATAGATTTAGTAGGGCAAAGGTTGAGCGAGATTTGGAGCGCGATCCCCATGCTTTTTTTACTCATTGTGATTTCTAGCGCGTTTAATTCTAATTTCTGGATCATTTTATTTTTAGTCTTGCTCTTTAGCTGGATGGGGCTTTCTCAAGTCGTGCGCACGGAGTTTTTAAAAGCAAGGAATATGGACTACACCAAAGCCGCTAGAGCGCTTGGGGTGAATGATTTAAAAATCATTTTCTACCATGTTTTACCCAACGCTTTAGTGGCGACGATCACTTATGTGCCGTTTTTAATGGCGGCCAGTATTTCTACTTTAGTGTCTTTGGATTTCTTGGGTTTTGGCATGCCTATAGGGAGCGCGAGTTTGGGCGAATTGGTCAATCAAGGCAAGGATAACCTCACCACGCCTCATTTAGCCATCGTTGCGTTTGTAGCCATTAGCTTGTTGCTTTCTGTTTTGGTGTTCATTGGCGAAGGGGTGCGCGATGCTTTCAACGCTAACATGCTCAAATAAAGGGGTTACATGCTAGAAATCAAAAACTTGAACTGCGTTTTAAACGCGCATTTTTCGCTCCAAAACATCAATATTTCGTTAAATCCTAGCGAAAGGGTGGCGATCGTGGGCGAGAGCGGGAGCGGGAAAAGCTCTATCGCTAATATCATCATGCGTTTAAACCCCAGATTCAAGCCCCATAATGGCGAAGTGCTGTTTGAAACAACCAACCTTTTAAAAGAAAGCGAAGAATTTATGCAGCATTTAAGGGGTAATGCGATCGCTTACATCGCTCAAGACCCCCTATCCAGCCTAAACCCCTTGCATAAAATCGGCAAGCAAATGAGTGAAGCCTATTTTTTACACCATAAAAACGCTTCTAAAACGCTCCTTAAAGAACAAGTTTTAAACGCCATGCAACAAGTCCAATTAGACGAAAAATTTTTGGATCGTTACCCTTATGAATTGAGCGGAGGGCAACGCCAAAGGGTGTGTATCGCTATGGGCATTATTAATGCGCCCAAACTGCTCATTTGCGATGAGCCTACCACCGCATTAGATGCGCAAATCCAAAACCAGATTTTAGACTTGCTCAAGCAATTGAGCGTGGAAAAAAACATCGCTCTTTTATTCATTAGCCATGATTTAAAGGCGGTCAAACGCTTGGCTGATAGGGTTTATGTGTTAAAAAAAGGCGAGATAGTAGAAACCAATTCCACCAAAGAGCTTTTTAATGACCCTAAGTACGAATATTCAAAACTCTTGATTCAAGCTTCTAACTTGCCCGCTAAAAATTTAAAAGCGCTAGACGAGACGCTTTTAGAGGTGGAAGATTTTAGCGTTTATTACTTGCAAAAACGCTTTTTTAGACCTTCTTTAAAAAAACCCCTTATCACATCAGTGGATTTTTCCCTCAAAGCCAAAGAAAACATCGGCATCATTGGCGAAAGCGGGAGCGGGAAAAGCTCTCTAGCGTTAGGGCTTTTAAAACTCGCTCTAAACAGCGGGGAAGAAAAGATTTTAGGCCAAAGCGTGGGGCTTTTAAATTCTAAAGCGTTCAAACCCTACCGCAAGATCTTGCAAATGGTGTTTCAAGACCCCTACGCCTCATTAAACCCTCGCTTAAGCATTCAAAGCATTTTAATAGAAGCCTTGCACTTTGCTTACCCTAAAGCTTCCAAAGAAGAATGGCACCGTTTAGCTGAACTTTGTTTAGAAGAAGTGTGTTTAAACCCTGAATTGCTTAACTTTTACGCTTATGAGCTCAGCGGAGGGGAACGCCAAAGAGTAGCGATCGCTAGAGCGATTGCCTTAAAACCTAAAATCATTCTTTTAGATGAGCCTACCTCTGCTTTAGACAAAAGCATTCAAAAAAGCGTGTTGGAATTATTGTTGAATTTACAAGAAAAGCAGGATTTGAGCTATTTGTTTATCAGCCATGATTTAGATGTGATCAAAGCGTTTTGTGATAAGGTGTTAGTGGTAAGTGAGGGGAAAGTCGTAGAAATGGGCGCTATTAAAGAGGTGTTTGACAACCCTAAGCACGCTTATACGAAGCGTTTGTTAGAATCCAGGCTTTAAAGCTTTATTTTAAAATTTATGCCTTTAATATGTATATGTTTTTTAATCGCTTTTTTCTACAAACAAAACAAAGAAACTTGATAGGGGGCTGTTTTTGAATAAGGGTAGTTATCAATAAAGAATGAAAAGACCTTAGATTCTTTGGGCAAAATCTTTTCTTTAAAGGTTTTTTCATAGCTTTTTTTGACAAACCATTTAAACGCATGCTCTTCTACAAAATTGTGAGGGTTTTTAAGCACTTCTAGGCGTAAAACGCATTTGTTTAGACTGAATTTGGAATGGTTTTTGACTCCCACTTGCAAAGAAAAGGCGTTGCTATAACTTAAAGGGTTAGCGTGCAAGATGCGTGTTTCTATGGGGTAAATCGCTTGAGTGAGTAAAACATTCAAAACAAAAGGCATGCTTAAAAACGCGCCCAAAAAAGTTGTTGCCGCTATATAGCTAGCTATGCGGTTTCTTAAAAGCAAAGCCAAAAGGAGCAAAATCGCGCAAAAAAGGATTAAAACGCCTGCTATTAAAACGCTAATTAAAGTCGCTTGGCTTAAAAATCCCTTAAAAGACTCCAAAAAAGCTTGGATAAAGGCAAGAGACGCCATGCGTTTTTAAGGCTCTTTAGTCTCGGCAATACTAGATTTAACCTTACTTTTAGTGTCAATCCAAATATTAGGCACAGCCCCACCTGGAGTGAGCATGATTTGAGCGTTGTTATTCGTTTTTAACGCTTCATTAAACTGGCCTTGAACTTCAATTTGGCGCAGTCTTAAAAGCTTGTCGCTCAAGCTTTGTGAAATGCTCAAATTGGCTTGAGATTTTGCCTTAGCTTCAATCACGATCGCATCCGCCACGCCTTGAGCCTTAATCCTGTTAGCGTCCGCTTCCCCTTTAGCCAGAGCGGCTTGTTTTTGAGCTTCTTGCTTGGAGCGCTCCACCTCGTATTTCACCCTTTCTGATTCTTGGCGCGCGATTTGGACTTTTTCAATTTGCTCTTTAATCTTAGCGGGCAAGACGATTTCTCTCAATTGGATAGAGCTTAATTCCACAGGGGTGTTGGGGAGCTTAGAAACTTCTTTATTGATACCGCTATTGATAAGAGCGGCGATTTCATTGCGCTTAATGGGTAAATCTTCAGCCGGATAGCGCCCCACGACAGATCGCACCACATCGCGCACCACAGGGTTGATGATCTTTTGCTCCCAAGATAAGCCATAAGTAGCGATCGTTTGGGGGGTGGTTTGGGGGTTTAGGCGGTATTGCACGGTGAGTTCAATAGAAACGGTCAAACCTCTGCTATCCATCACATTAATAGCGTCGTTTCTAAAAATCCCTTGGTTTTTACCCGCCACGCCCATGTCTTCGGTGCGTGAAAAATTGATATTCCTGATCCTTGTATCTACAATGAGAATGTCTTGAATGATAGGCACAAAAAAGTGGATTCCTGGCTGTAAGGGGGTGGGTTCGTATTTCCCGGCGGTAATTTTAATGCCAATTTCTCCTGAGCTGATCACTTCAAAAGGCTTGGCCAAAAAAGCGATAACGCCTAAAAGGACAATGACGATTAAAACCGATAGTTTTTTAGAATTAAAAGAGTTAGACGGCGGAATGAAACGCCCCCCATTATTAGGCGTATTAGGCGTGGGGGTTTCTCTTTGAGGATTTTTCTTTTTTAAATGTTCGTTCAAATCAATGGGCATGAATTTCCTTTTTAAATATTTTAACGGCGTTTGGGTTTTTTAGAATGGTGGTTTGTTTTAGGGTGTCTGTCTCTGTGCTGGCCCTTTTTGAAAGAACGCGCTGGCTCATGTTGGTGCGTTTTTTTGTTAGAGAGTTTTGGCGTTTTTTCTTTAGGGTTTTGAATCGCATCAATTTCTTGCTGGTTCAAGCCAATTTTGCTGGTTTCAAACTGCAAACTCAAAAGTTTTAAAACCAATTGAGACGGCTCAAAAATTTCGGTAAGCTGTTCATAAAGGCTGATGATCCCTTCAGACACTTTAGCGTCATGCAAGGTTTTGATGATCTGATTTTCGTTAATGGTGGGGATTTCAAAAAGTTCAATCTCTGAATCAATTTCTTTTTGCATGCGTAAAAGCTCTTTGTATTCTAAAGGGGTTACTAAAGTGATCGCCATGCCTTTTTTGCCCGCTCGCCCGGTTCTCCCGATGCGATGGATATAGCTCTCGGTGTTTAGAGGCAAATGGTAATTAAACACATGGCTTACACCGCTAATATCTAGCCCACGGCTCGCCACATCTGTAGCCACCAACACATCAGCGTCATTTTTTTTAAACGCCATGATAGAAGAGCGGCGATTCCTTTGATCCATATCCCCATGCAAGGCGGTGCTTTTGTAATTTTTAGAAGCAAGGAATTGGTGCAATTCATCGGCTTCTTTTTTGGTGCGCGTGAAAACGATGCTCTTTTTGGGCGCTTGGGTGTCTAAAAGGCGCATGATCGCTTCGGCCCTCTCATGCTCGTTGATCACATAAAAGCGTTGGGTGATGTCGGTGTTAGTGATATTAGAAGGAGCGATATGGATTTTAATAGGGTTTTCTAAAATCTTATCCGCTAGTCTTTTAATCGGCTCTGGCATCGTGGCTGAAAAAAGCAAAATCTGCGCTTCGCTAGGGAGGTAGTCAAAAATCTCTTCAATATCGTCTAAAAACCCCATATCCAGCATTTCATCGCTTTCATCTAAAACGACCACTTTAGGCACAAATTTATGGATGCGTTCGTTTTTTAAATGATCCAACAACCTTCCTGGTGTAGCGATCATCACTTGGGGGTTTTTCTTAATGAATTCGCATTGCTTTTTAACGCTCTGGCCTCCATACACGCACACGGTTTTAGTCCTGGTGTGTTTGCCCAATTTGAAAATCTCATCGCTAATTTGCATGGCTAATTCTCTGGTGGGCGTGATCACTAAGGCCTCTATGGTGTGGTTGTTTTTAAGGTTGTTGATAATGGGCAGAGCGAAAGCGGCGGTTTTTCCTGTGCCTGTTTGGGCTTGTGCGATGACATCTCGGCCTTGCAAAACAGCCGGAATGGCCTTTTCTTGAATGGGGCTTGGGGAAGTGAAGCCGGCTTCATAGACGGATTTTAAAACCGATTCTTTTAAGCCCAAATCATTAAAACTCGGCTTATGATAAGCGTCATCATCAATTTCTGTAGGGAGTGGTGGTTGATTCAATTCCATGGGAGATTCATACCTCAATTTAATTTGAAACTTTAATAAAAAGCTAATAAAAGGCTAAAATTAAAATCTTTGATTTAAAGTTTATAAGATTTTTGAGTATAGCATAAAAATGCGCTCAATTAGGTTTAAAGTTTTTATAAAAGGCTTATGCTAAAATAATTCAGAATTTAGGGAATAAGAAAGGGTTTGATTGAAACGGGTGTTTTTATGGCTTATTTTTGTATTAGCCTTTCACAAGCTTTTGGCCGAAAAAATAGGCGATATAGCGAGCGTGGTGGGCGTAAGGGATAACCAGCTGATTGGTTATGGGCTTGTGATTGGCTTGAATGGCACAGGGGATAAATCCGGCTCAAAATTCACCATGCAATCCATTTCTAACATGCTAGAGAGCGTGAATGTCAAAATCTCTGCAGATGATATTAAATCTAAAAATGTCGCTGCAGTGATGATTACAGCCTCCTTACCCCCCTTTGCAAGACAGGGCGATAAGATTGATATTCACATTTCTTCTATTGGCGATGCAAAATCCATTCAAGGAGGGACTTTGGTGATGACCCCTTTAAATGCGGTAGATGGGAATATTTACGCCCTCGCTCAAGGGGCTATCACTTCGGGTAATTCCAATAACTTGCTCTCAGCCAATATCATCAACGGAGCGACTATTGAAAGGGAGGTTTCGTATGATTTGTTCCATAAAAACGCCATGGTTTTAAGCCTAAAAAGCCCTAATTTTAAAAACGCTATCCAAGTGCAAAACACTTTAAATAAAGTATTTGGCAATAAAGTAGCCATAGCGCTAGATCCAAAAACCATTCAAATCACCCGCCCAGAGCGTCTTTCTATGGTAGAGTTTTTAGCCTTAGTGCAAGAAATCCCTATTAATTACAGTGCGAAAAATAAGATCATTGTAGATGAAAAATCAGGCACGATCGTTTCAGGAGTGGATATAATAGTGCATCCTATAGTGGTTACAAGCCAAGACATCACGCTGAAAATCACTAAAGAGCCTTTAAATGATTCTAAAAACACGCAAGATTTAGACAATAACATGTCCTTAGACACCGCTCATAACACGCTGAGCTCTAACGGGAAAAACATCACCATTGCCGGGGTGGTAAAAGCCTTACAAAAAATTGGCGTGAGCGCTAAGGGGATGGTTTCAATCTTGCAAGCCCTAAAAAAAAGCGGCGCGATTAGCGCTGAAATGGAGATACTATGATAAACAACAATAAAGCCATGTTAGAGCAATACAACGTTTCTAAATTAGCGAGCGAAGAGAAATTAAAAGCGTTAGCTCAAAATAAAAACGACAAACTCCTCAAAGAACAAACCGATTCTTTTGAAGCGTTGCTTTTAAAATTCATGCTGGATAGCGCTATGAAAATGGATAACCCTTTGTATCCTAAAGCCCCAGGCGATGAGATTTACACATCCATGTATAAGGACACCCTTTCTAAAGAATTGAGCGGGAATTTTGGCTATAGCGAAATGCTGTTTAATTTCTTAAAAGAGCAAGAAAAACAAAAACCATGAAAAAATCCAAGCGCTTAAAACGCCCTTATTTAAAGCGTTCCCATTTGAAACACTCTAACAAGGCTTCTTCTTTCAAGGGGTTGTTAAAAAAAGAGGATAATGTGATTTCATTAGAAAATTTTAAACCCAAAGAGAGCGAAGATTTATTAGAAAATTTTTCCAACAAAAAAGACATGCAAGAATTACTAGGGCTTTTAAACCAATTTATTTTACAAAGTTACAAGGTGGAAAAGGAGTTTAAGGATTATAAAGCTCTTTATGAGTGGGTCATAGAGATTTTACCGCAAGCGATTTGGGTGATGAATGAAAACGGGAGCTTTTTTTATAAAAATTCTTTAGCCAATCAAAGCCATGAGGTGTTCAATAAGGCTAAATTAGAAAATTTTAACACTGAAATTGAACATGAAAATAAAAGCTATTTAGTCCAGCAAAACAGCATTCAAGGCAAGCAAATCATCACCGCAACCGATATTAGCACTCAAAAACGTCAAGAGCGGCTCGCTTCTATGGGGAAAATCTCAGCGCATTTAGCCCATGAGATCAGAAACCCCGTAGGCTCTATCTCTCTTTTAGCTTCGGTGTTATTAAAGCATGCGAACGAAAAGACTAAGCCCATTGTTGTGGAATTGCAAAAAGCTTTATGGCGCGTGGAAAGGATCATTAAAGCCACCTTGCTTTTTTCTAAAGGCATTCAAGCCAACCGCACTAAGCAAAGTTTGAAAACGCTAGAGAGCGATCTCAAAGAAGCCCTAAATTGCTACACTTACTCCAAAGATATTGATTTTCTTTTTAATTTTAGCGATGAAGAAGGGTTTTTTGACTTTGATTTGATGGGGATTGTGTTGCAAAACTTCTTGTATAACGCCATTGATGCGATTGAAGCCTTAGAAGAGAGCGAACAGGGGCAGGTGAAGATTGAAGCGTTCATTCAAAATGAATTTATCGTCTTCACCATTATTGATAATGGTAAGGAAGTGGAAAATAAAAGCGCTCTATTTGAGCCTTTTGAAACCACTAAATTAAAGGGGAATGGTCTAGGGTTAGCCCTGTCTTTACAAGTCGTTAAAGCCCATGAAGGGAGCATTGCGCTATTAGAAAATCAAGAAAAAACCTTTGAAATTAGGATTCTTAACGCTTCTTGAGTGATAATATCCCCCTTAAAAAATGAGTTTTACGATAAAACAAAATTTTAAAAAGATTAAATAATATTAAATTGAATAGGGTTTATCAATATTTAACAAAAACTAAGATCAAAAAAATTTTTTATTAACTCTTTTGGTGTAGGATAGCGATCAAGGTTTTTATGAAAGTAAAAGCCTAAAACAATTTTAAAAAAAGGACTTTTGATGAAAACATTTGAAATTTTAAAACATTTGCAAGCGGATGCGATCGTGTTATTTATGAAAGTGCATAACTTCCATTGGAATGTGAAAGGCACCGATTTTTTCAATGTGCATAAAGCCACTGAAGAAATTTATGAAGAATTTGCGGACATGTTTGATGATCTCGCTGAAAGGATCGCTCAATTAGGACACCACCCCTTAGTCACTTTATCCGAAGCGCTCAAACTCACTCGTGTTAAAGAAGAAACTAAGACGAGCTTCCACTCTAAAGACATCTTTAAAGAAATTCTAGGCGATTATAAACACCTAGAAAAAGAATTTAAAGAGCTTTCTAACACCGCTGAAAAAGAAGGCGATAAAGTCACCGTAACTTATGCGGACGATCAATTAGCCAAGTTGCAAAAATCCATTTGGATGCTAGAAGCCCATTTGGCTTAAGCTATCAAAAAGAAGCCAGCATGAGAGATTACAGCGAGCTTGAAATTTTTGAGGGAAACCCCTTAGACAAGTGGAATGACATCATTTCTCATGCGAGTAAAAAGCTTTCTAAAAAAGAGCTAGAAAGGCTTTTAGAGCTTCTGGCTCTCTTGGAAACTTTTATAGAAAAAGAAGACTTGGAAGAAAAGTTTGAATCTTTCGCTAAAGCTTTAAGAATGGATGAAGAGTTGCAACAAAAAATAGAGAGCAGGAAAACAGACATTGTGATCCAATCCATGGCGAATATTCTCAGTGGGAATGAATGAGCTTATCCGCTATGGCTTGATATTTCTCTTTTTTTTAAAAGCGTTTGGGCTTGATTATGGGATAGATAAAACGCTAGAATTAAAAAAAGATGAAGTGTTTAAAGCGATCATCAAAGACACTTCAAATGAACAAACCAAAGAAATCACGCTCTATTGGACGCTATATGCAAATAAAGGTTTAGTCATTAACATGCGTTTTAACCATTTCCCTTACCAGTTTATTTTATACACCGATCATGCGAGAAACACCTATAATCTCAAAGTTTTTGGAGAAAAATTTTCTTCTAACAGCATTCTGTCGCTTGTGTTTAAAGATTTTAAAGAAGATAAAGCCACTTTAAGGCTTTTAGCCCTTATGCCCCTTGTTTTTTCTCCTAAAGAGCCTTAAGGAATTTGCATGCAAGAAAAACAACTTCAAGCTATTCAAAATAAGATCGCTTCTTGGATCAAAGAAATAGAAAGCGGCTTTATAGATGAATTGTTTTCTAAGATTGGCCCTTCAAAAATGCTGCGCTCCAAACTCATGCTCGCTTTGTTAGACGAAAAAACAGACGCTATTTTATTAGATAAAGCGTTCAATTTGTGCGCGATTGTAGAAATGATACAGACCGCTTCTTTATTGCATGATGATGTGATTGACAAGGCGGCCATGCGCCGAAAGCTCCCCAGCATTAACGCTCTTTTTGGTAATTTTAACGCCGTGATGCTTGGGGATGTGTTTTATTCTAAAGCCTTTTTTGAATTGTCTAAAATGGGCGAAGTAATCGCTCAAATTCTCTCTAATGCGGTTTTAAGGCTCTCTAGGGGCGAGATTGAAGACGTGTTTGTGGGGGAAAGTTTCAATAGCGACAAACAAAAATACTGGCGTATTTTAGAAGACAAGACCGCTCATTTCATGGAAGCGAGCTTAAAAAGCATGGCGATTCTTTTAAATAAAGACGCCAAAATGTATGCGGATTTTGGGTTGCATTTTGGCATGGCGTTTCAAATTATTGATGATTTATTAGACATCACTCAAGACGCCAAAACTTTAGGTAAGCCCAATTTTAGCGATTTTAAAGAAGGCAAGACCACTCTACCCTACTTGCTTTTATATGAAAAATTGAATCCGCATGATCAAGGGCTTTTAATTTCCTATTTCAAACAAGATAGCCATGAAATCGTAGAATGGACTAAGGAAAAATTCAAGCAATATGGTATCATAGAAGAAACCCTTAAGATCGCTCAAGTTTATTCTAAAAAGGCTCTTGAAGCCATTAAAGGGGAAAACAATTTGGTTTTAGAAAAACTAGCGCAAGATGTCATTTATAGGACTTTTTAATGGAGTTAGAAACTCATTTATCAAAATATTTCACCCTAGCCTTTACGCATAAAAGCATGAGCTTAGAAATGCGAGAAAAACTCGCTATCAATTCGCTTGCAACACTTAAAGAATTTTTACAAACCATTAAAACCCACTGCCCTAACATCAAAGAGTGCATGGTGTTATCCACATGCAATCGCTTTGAAATCTATGCGAGCCTAAAGCACGGCGCTAATACTAATGAACAAAAAAGCGCACTATTAAAGATTTTGGCTCAAAATAAAAAAATGAGCGTGTCTGATTTGGAAAAATGCGTTTTAATCAATACTGATGCAAGCGCGGTCCATCATGTCTTTAGCGTGTGCAGCAGTTTGGATAGCTTGGTGGTTGGGGAAACTCAAATCACAGGGCAGATGAAAAACGCTTATAAATTCGCCTTTGAAGAGAAATTTTGCTCCAAAGATTTAACCCGATTGCTCCATTTTGCTTTCAAATGCGCCGCTAAAGTGCGCAATTTAACCGGCATTTCCAAGCAAGGGGTTTCCATCTCTTCAGTGGCGGTCAAAGAAGCGCTTAATATTTTTGAAAAAGAAAGGATTAAGGATAAAAAAGCCCTTGTGATAGGGCTTGGCGAGATGGCTCAATTAGTCATCAAACACCTTTTAAACAAGCAATTTGAAGTGCTTATTTTAGGGCGTAATGCGGCTAAATTTGAAGATTTCATCAAAGAATTAGAAGAGCCTAAAAAAGTGAGCTTCCAAAATATAGAAAATTTAAACGCTTATATCAATGAATACGCATTGCTTTTTTGCGCCACTTCTTCGCCGAACTTTATCGTGAAAAATTCCATGCTAAAAGAAACGATTTTCAGGCGTTTTTGGTTTGATTTGGCCGTGCCACGAAATATTGAAAAACCGGTATTTAATAATATTTTCTTATACAGCGTGGATGATTTAGAGCCTATGGTGAAAGAAAATGTGGGAAACAGGCAAGAAAGCCGGACGAAAGCTTATGAGATTGTAGGGCTTGCCACAATGGAGTTTTACCAATGGATCCAAAGCTTAGAAGTGGAGCCTGTGATTAAGGATTTAAGGGAATTGGCTAGGATTTCAGCTCAAAAGGAATTGCAAAAGGCGCTCAAAAAACGCTATGTGCCTAAAGAATACGAAGGCAATATTGAAAAGATCTTGCACAACGCTTTCAATACTTTTTTACACCACCCTACTATCGCTTTAAAAAAGAACGCTCAAAAAGAAGAATCCGATGTGCTTGTGGGCGCGATTAAAAACTTGTTTAATTTAGACAAGTCTAGCGCTAATCATGCCCAGAATTTGAATCTCTATAAATGCGAATATTACGAGGAATAATGCATGCTGTTTTCAAAACTCTTTGCCCCCACTCTCAAAGAACCCCCAAAAGATGCCGTGTTAAAAAGCCATAAGCACTTAGCTCAAGCAGGATACATTTATCAAGTAGGCAGCGGGATTTATAATTTTTTGCCTTTAGCTAAAAAAGTGCTAGACAAGATAGAAAACATCACGCACAAGCGCATGCAAGAGCATGGGGCACAAAATATTTTAATGAGCTTTGTGGTTTTGGCGAGTTTGTGGGAAAAATCAGGCCGTTTGGATAAATACGGCAAGGAATTACTGGTTTTTAAAGACCGAAAAGACAATGATTTTGTTTTAAGCCCCACTTTAGAAGAAAATATCACCGAAATTGCCGCTAATTTCATTAAAAGCTACAAGCAATTACCCGTCCATCTCTATCAAATCCACACAAAATTCCGTGATGAAATCCGCCCTCGATTTGGGCTAGTGAGAGCGAGGGAATTTATCATGAAAGATGGTTACAGCTTTCATGAAGACGCTGAAAGCTTGGATAAGGAATTTTTAAACACGCAAAACGCTTATAAGGAGATTTTAAGCGATTTGGGTTTGGATTTTCGCATTGTGGAAGCGGATAGTGGGGCGATTGGAGGGAGTAAAAGCAAGGAATTTGTCGTTTTAACCGAATGCGGGGAAGACACGATCGTGGTGTGTCAAAATTGCGATTACGCCGCCAATATTGAAATCGCTAAACGCTCTAAAAGGTCTGAGCCTTTAAATGTCCCCAAAGCGCAATTAGCGAAATTCCCCACCCCTAATACCACTAGCGCGCAAAGCGTGGCGGAGTTTTTCAAAACAGAGCCTTATTTTGTTTTAAAGGCGATCATTAAAAAAGTGATCCATAAAGATAAAGAAACCCTAGCGTGCTTTTTTGTTAGGGGCGATGACAATTTAGAAGAGACTAAATCCCTAAATGCCTTGAACATTATAGGGGCGAACGCTTTAGAATTGAGAGAGGCGAGTCAAAAAGATTTGGATAATGCAGGGTTAATAGCGGGCTTTATAGGGCCTTATGGCTTGAAAAAGCATGTTTCTTATATTATTTTTGATGAAGATTTAAAAGAGGGCGATTGCTTGATCGCTGGGGCTAATGAAAAGGATTTTCATGCGGTGGGCGTGGATTTAAAAGGGTTTGAAAATCTTGTTTATGCGGATATTGTCCAGGTTAAAGAAAGCGATCATTGCCCTAATTGTCAAGGAGCGTTGAAATACCATAAGAGTTTGGAAGTGGGGCATATTTTCAAACTCGGGCAAGGCTATGCTAAAAGCTTGAAGGCGAGTTTCTTGGATAAGAATGGTAAGGAGCAATTTTTTGAAATGGGGTGCTATGGGATAGGCATTAGCCGATTGCTCAGCGCGATTTTAGAGCAAAAAAGCGATGATTTAGGCTGTGTGTGGACGAAAAATACCGCTCCTTTTGATGTGGTGATCGTGGTTTCTAATTTAAAAGATGAAGCGCAAAAAAAACTCGCTTTTGAAGTGTATGAAAGGCTGCTCCAAAAGGGTGTTGATGTGTTGTTAGATGACAGAGACGCGCGTTTTGGGGCAAAGATGAGGGATTTTGAATTGATTGGGGAACGATTAGCGCTCATTGTTGGGAAGCAAACTTTAGAGAATAAAGAATTTGAATGCATCAAACGCGCTAATTTAGAAAAACAAACGCTTAAAGACGCAGAATTAGAAGAAAAAATTTTAGAAATGTTAGCGAGCGAATAAGGGGGAGAGAGTGGGAAATTTAGTGATTGGCTCTAGGGGGAGCGAACTAGCCTTATGGCAAGCGAATCACATTAAAGAACGCTTGAAAAAAGAATGCTCTATAGAAAGCGAGATTCAAATCGTTAAAACTAAGGGCGATAAAATCTTAGACACCCCTTTAAATAAGATTGGCGGTAAGGGGCTATTCACTAAGGAATTAGAAGAATTGCTTTTAAAAGGCGAAATTGATTTGGCGGTGCATTCTTTAAAAGATGTGCCGGTCGTGTTTGAAAAGGGGTTAGACTTGGCATGCATCACTAAAAGGGCTGATGTGAGAGACACTTTTTTAAGCGTGAAATTCCCTGATTTGATGAGTTTGCCTAAAGGGGCCAAGGTTGGCACGACTTCTTTAAGACGCTCCATGCAGCTCAAACTGAAGCGCCAGGATCTAGACACAGAAAGCTTAAGGGGGAATGTCCAAACCCGTTTGAAAAAGCTTGAATGCGGTGAATTTGACGCTATCATTTTGGCTGAAGCTGGGTTATGCCGCCTAGAAATTCAAGGAGCGAAATACCGCAAGGCTTTTAGCGTGGAAGAAATGATTCCTAGCATGGGTCAGGGGGCTTTAGGGGTGGAAATGCTCAAAAACCACAAGCATTTTGCCACGCTTCAAAAACTCAACGATGCAAAAAGCGCATTTTGTTGCCGTTTAGAAAGGGAGTTTATCAAGGGGCTTAATGGGGGGTGTCAGATCCCTATAGGCGTGCATGCGAGTTTAATGGGCGATAGGGTTAAAATCCAAGCGGTTTTAGGCTTGCCTAACGGGAAAGAAGTCATTACTAAAGGAAAGCAAGGGGATAAAACTAAAGCGTTTGATTTAGTTCAAGAGCTTTTAGAAGAATTTTTGCAAAGCGGCGCTAAAGAGATTTTAGAAAAGGCGCAGTTGTTTTAATGCGTTTGTTTATCGCGCTAGTTTTGTTTTGGTGGTGGTTAAGTTTGAGCGCTAAAGAAGCGGATTTCATCTCTGATTTTGAATACGGGATGGCTCTTTATAAAAACCCTAGGGGTGTTGCGTGCGCGAAATGCCATGGCATTAAAGGCGAACAACAAGAAATCACTTTTTATTATGAAAAAGGCGAGAAAAAAATCCTCTACGCCCCTAAAATCAACCATTTAGATTTTAAAACCTTTAAAGACGCCCTGAGTTTAGGCAAAGGCATGATGCCTAAATACAATCTCAATTTAGAAGAAATCCAAGCGATTTACCTTTATATCACCTCTTTAGAGCATAAAGAAGAGCGTAAGGATTCTCCTAAGCCTTAATCAAAGCGCTTGATTTATGCTAAAATGGAGCGTTGCATTTTTGTTTTGATTAAAGAAGGGTTCTAAAAATCAGAATTTAAAAGAAGGTAGAAATGAGTGTCAAAATTTTAAAAATATTAGTTTGTGGGTTATTTTTTTTGAATGCCCATTTATGGGGGAAACGAGACAATAGTTTTTTGGGGGTTGCTGAAAGAGCCTATAAAAGCGGGAACTATTCTAAAGCCACATCTTATTTTAAAAAAGCATGCAACGATGGGGTGAGTGAAGGTTGCACGCAATTAGGAATCATTTATGAAAACGGGCAAGGCACTAGAATAGATTATAAAAAAGCCCTAGAATATTATAAAACCGCATGCCAGGCTGATGATAGGGAAGGGTGTTTTGGTTTAGGGGGGCTTTATGATGAGGGGTTAGGCACGGCTCAAAATTATCAAGAGGCCATTGACGCTTATGCTAAGGCGTGCGTTTTAAAACACCCTGAGAGTTGCTACAATTTAGGCATTATTTATGACCGAAAAATCAAAGGCAATGCCGATCAAGCGGTTACCTACTACCAAAAAAGCTGTAATTTTGATATGGCTAAGGGGTGTTATGTTTTGGGCGTGGCTTATGAAAAAGGCTTTTTAGAAGTCAAACAAAGCAACCATAAAGCCGTCATCTATTATTTGAAAGCGTGCCGATTGGACGATGGGCAGGCTTGTCGCGCGTTAGGGAGTTTGTTTGAAAATGGCGATGCAGGGCTTGATGAAGATTTTGAAGTGGCGTTTGATTATTTGCAAAAAGCTTGTGTTTTAAACAATTCTGGTGGTTGCGCGAGTTTAGGCTCTATGTATATGTTAGGCAGGTATGTCAAAAAAGATCCCCAAAAGGCTTTTGATTATTTCAAACAAGCATGCGATATGGGGAGCGCGGTGAGTTGCTCTAGGATGGGCTTTATGTATTCCCAAGGGGACGCTGTTCCAAAAGACTTGAGGAAAACCCTTGATAATTATGAAAGGGGTTGCGATATGGGCGATGAAGTGGGCTGCTTCGCTCTAGCGGGCATGTATTACAACATGAAAGATAAAGAAAACGCCATAATGATTTATGACAAGGGCTGTAAATTGGGCATGAAACAAGCATGCGAAAACCTCACTAAACTCAGGGGGTATTGAAAATTTAACCAATCCCCTAAATTTCCCCTAAATTATCATCGTGTTTGACTCAAAACTTTTCAAAGATTTGGCTCTGTTTTAAGAACCAAAGCAGAAACCCACCCTATTAATTTTTAATCTTTAGTGTTTTTAGGGATTTGTCTATTTTCAAAAAGAAAACTTTTTGAATGTTTTTTGCGGTTGTTTGGTTGTGTTTGTTAGTGTGTTTTTATATTGTAAATTTTTGTTAGGTTAGCTTGAAGTGGGTTTTAGGTTTAAAAGTCCTATAAAAATGTTTTAGCGTGTTTTTGCGCTATGGATAGATATGCGTTTGGTTGTGTTTTTCAATAGCTTTAATTTATGGCTTTTGCGTGGTTATTATTATAAGCACGCTATAAATACGAATCACACAATAATAGAGCGGTATGCGCACGCTATAAAAAGACTTGATAAAAATAACGAAAAATAGTTAAATTTCAAGCGTTCTTTCAAAAATTGTTGTCAGATGAGACAGATAAAACGCTTTTAGTTTAAAGATAGAGTTTTAGGGGTTTTTTGTGTTGGTTTAGTTATTCTTTAATTTTTTAAAAAATGGGGTTTTTAAAACTCATAAAAGGATAGGGGTATTTTGAAATCATTCCCCTACAACCCCCTTTTTTAAAATCCCCCTAACCCCCTAAGAGCACCTTATGAGAGACTATCGCTCGCTTAACTCTTTTTTTGATTGTGAAAAACACCTTTAGTGTTTAAAAAACCCTATAAAGACCAATAGATCGCTCCAAAGAATACGATACTCCCTATCAAAACGCTTATAAACATGCGTTTAGTGTCCTTAAAAGCCACCATTAAAAACGCGCTCAAATAAAACAACAATAAAAACACGCAAAAAATCCCCAAAAGCACTTGAAACACGATACCCACCTTAGCTTTATGCAGCATGATGAGTGCGCCTAAAAAGCCCCTTTCAATGGTTTTGATTTTTATTTGATCGCCTTTAGTTTCAAGGTTGATTTCATACAAAGGCGTGCCAATGATTAATGCTCCTCTATGCTCTCTAGGCTCTATCTTTTTAGGCATAGCGATATGGTTTTCTTTTATAAAGTCTTTCAAAAAATCCAATCGTTCTTCTTTTTTTAAGGATTTTTCTAAAACCCACTCTTTGATAGTAGCGCCAGTGTCTTGGCGCACTTTAAAGAGCAATGAAAGCCCGCTAATGGCAAAAAGAAGCGCCAAAGGGAAGAAAAAAGTGGTCGCATAAATGTGAAAATAACG
Organism: Helicobacter pylori; assembly: GCF_002832345.1. GTDB lineage: Bacteria > Campylobacterota > Campylobacteria > Campylobacterales > Helicobacteraceae > Helicobacter > Helicobacter pylori_CP. Next base: position 6,930 of record NZ_PHLZ01000025.1, on the reverse strand, counting down.
CATCATTGCGCTCATTATTGCAACATGTGGCTCACGAATTTAGAAAAATTATCCAAGATCAACCCCCCTTTTCTAAACCCTAACGCGCAAGATTCATAAGCAAAAAACACATTAGGCTGATAATACAACCCGTTATGCGAATTGAGCTCGTAAAACTCTTGATAAACGGGTTTGTGGTTAGAATAAACGCCGTCCGTTTTCAAAAGCGATTGCATGGAAGCTTCAAAGATTTCACTATTCGCCCCTTCCCTACCAAAAGCCACTTTTTTGATTTGCTTTTTATGGGCTAAAGGCTCATAACTCGTTTCTAACAATAAGGGGTGGTTGGGGTATCTGTCCCATAAAAGTTTTAAAAAACGCTTGGATTGGAAAAGGATCGTATAAGCCGGGTTTAAAAAAATCGTGTTTTTATTTTCCATCATGCCTTGCATCAAAAGGGCTAATTCTGGCTCATCAATAGCGATGTTTTCCCATGGGATCAGTTTGAATAAAAACTCATAATTCAAGCCGTTTTTAAACACGCCCTCTTCTATATTAAACTCCACCTCATCAATGTAAGAAAAATCCGTTTCAAACCCCACGCTCTGAGCAGCGTCTTGCAAAAAACGCATGGTGCGCTCTTCTTCAATATTCTCTCTAACGCTTGAAAAAAGGATTTTCCACCCCTCATACATTTCCTCAAAACGGCCCGTGTCTTCGCCCAAAGTTACCATGCGTTTAAAATTCTCGCCAAGCGCTTCATAAAGGTTATTGAATTGCTTGTTTTCATCATAACCATTCGCTTTGAGTAACGCCCATTGAATCACTGCGGTTTCATAAAGCATGGTAGGGGTATCAGCGTTAAATTCCAGTAATTTAATGGGTTTGCCATCAAGCCCCCCGGCTAAATCAAAACGCCCGTAAATATGCCAATGCACTTCTTCTTCAAAACTCTGTTTGATCATAGGAACGAGTGCGTTAGGAATATCCAATTCAAAAAAGCGATCGTTTTGAATGGCCTCTTCAGCCGTCTCTACAAACATGTCATAAAGCTCATTACAAGCGTCATAATAAGCGTCCGCTTCTTTTTGAGAAACAACCACCATTTCATCAGCGATATAAGATGACATGTCGTCATTCGTGTGCCAATCTAAGCCGATTTCTTCTAAGGTCTTATTGTCTAAAGGTTTTAAAGGAATCACTTGCATTTTTTAGCCTTGAATCAATTAAATTATGAGTTAAAGCCCCTTGTCCCAGAGCTTACCGCAGGCGAACTGGTAGGCCTACTAGAGCCAAAAAAACCGCTCTGTCCCTTACTCGCACCGCCCATGCTTGAAGTGCTAGGTGCGCTTTTAGAAAAGGAATTTTGAGAACGTTGGTAAGCTTGTGGGGATTTGTAGGTCCGTTGGGCGTTTTGCTGATAATTAGGGTTATTGAAAAGCTTATTGCCAATATAACTCCCTAAAATCGCCCCCGCCGCGCTCCCTAAAATCGCGCTCCCCAAGCCAAAGCCTGAGCTTTCATTACTCCCACCCCCATTATTAGGCTGGATAAGTTTGCTCGTGCCGTTATCAATTTTGGCTTCTTCTTCTTTGATGAGCTTTTGAATCTCTTCATTGCTCAACACGCGTTCATTGCCTTGCAAATCGCGCACTATAATGTGGGTTCTTGAGCTGGGGTATTCTTCAACGACCTTGTAAGATTTATCCTTTTGCTCTTCTAAAATCACAAACGCACCTTTTTGAACGCTTTGACTTAAAGAGCTTTGCTCTTTTGGTTTGTCATCAGCATTGCCCTTACACCCCACAATGCTCACCATCACTAACGCGCTCAAACCACCCACGATCGCATAATCAGAAATTTTTCTGTAGGGTTTTTTCATGAGAGTAACCTTATATCATGCCTTATAATGGTATAAGAAAGGCACACCCTTAATCACGCCAGATTCAAAAATCTTTTTCGTGGTATTTTCCACTTTAGTGCGTAAATCTTCAGGCTCTTTTTGAGCGTTAATATCGTATTGGGTGGAATAAATCTTTTCAAGAATAGAGATTTTATCTTCCACGCTCGCTCCCCTAGCCCTAGCTTTCGCCATTTCTTCTTGGATCAAAGCCGCTTTTTTAGCCGAATTGACCCCAAGCCACCCCACTACAACCATTCTCACGGTGTTTTCTTTTAAGTGATCCCTGAGTTTAGTGAGCTCTTTTTGGCAATGCGGGCACATGGGATCAGAGACAATATAAAGGATTTTATCCTTATTTTCAGCGTTAGTAGAGGGCAACTCTATCGCATAATCAGCCGGTATTTCATTAAAAATAGCGTTCAATTTCGCGCTATTTTGTTGGGTAGCGTTAAGGGCTTGGATTTTTTGATTGGTTTCTGCGACTAATTGCACATCTTCGCTTTTATTGCTAAAAAAGATATTGCTAAGCCCTATGATTAAATTACCATCCTTACTCACTACAAGCGGAATATTGTATTTAGTGTCCGGATCTTCAATAACGACCATTTTTAAATCTTGGCTGGATTTTAAAGGTTTGATTTCTAAAATACGCACCTTTTTATTGGTCTGTTTTTCAATCACGCTCACTAAATTATCCTGCATCCGTTTGTCATTAGCTGAAACTGAATGTTTAGGGGCTGCCCCTAAGCCTACAAGAAGTAACGCGCTCAACACACTCGCTCTTAATATCATTAAAACTCCTAAAGTTCAATAGCCTAAATCCTTACAATAAAAGGAATAAGCTTTTAAAGGGTATAATACCATAAAAATCCCCTATTTTGGCTTAAAAAGGTTTAAAGATGATTATCATTCCTGCTAGATTAAAATCCAGTCGTTTTGAAAATAAAGTGCTAGAAGATATTTTTGGCTTGCCTATGGTAGTCCGTTGTGCTAAAAATGCGAATCTAGTAGATGAATGCGTAGTCGCTTGCGATGATGAAAGCATCATGCAAACATGCCAAAAATTTCGCATTAAAGCGGTGCTAACTTCTAAACACCATAATAGCGGCACGGAACGCTGTTTGGAAGCGGCACGAATTTTAGGGTTAAAAGACGATGAAAGGGTTTTAAACCTGCAAGGCGATGAGCCTTTTTTAGAAAAAGAAGTCATTTTAGCCTTATTAGAAGCCACCAAAAACGCCCCTTTCATGGCGACTTGCGCTAAAGTCATTGATGAAGAGCAAGCCAAAAACCCCAATTTAGTCAAGGTGGTTTTAGACAGCCAAAATAACGCCTTGTATTTTTCGCGCTCCCTTATCCCTTTTTTACGAGATTTTGATGCGAAACGCCAAACCCCCCTTTTAGGGCATATCGGTATTTATGGCTTCCACAATAAAGAAATCTTAGAAGAATTATGTGCTTTAAAACCTTGCGTTTTAGAGGAAATAGAAAAATTAGAGCAATTAAGGGCTTTGTATTACCAAAAAAAGATTGCAGTGAAAATCGTTCAAAGTAAAAGCGTGGGCATTGACACCAAAGAGGATTTAGAAAACGCTTTGAAAATTTTTAGCCCCAATCTCCTTTGAGCGCTAAAATTTAAAAAGCGCTCAAAACATTTTTCACCATTAAAAACCTCTTTTTAAATCCAAAAAAAAGCAAAATTTCTTAATTTTTGCTCAATTTTATTAAAAATTCAATAAATTTATGGCACACTTTAAACGCATTGTAAATAAAGTTTCAATTTGATACGATTTTACAAACAAAACATTACTTTAAGGAACATTTTATGAAAAAAACGATTTTACTTTCTCTTATGGCGTCATCGCTCCTTGCTGAAAATGACGGCGTTTTTATGAGCGTGGGCTACCAAATCGGCGAAGCGGTTCAACAAGTGAAAAACACCGGCGAAATCCAAAAAGTCTCCAACGCTTACGAAAATTTGAACAATCTTTTAACCCGCTATAACGAGCTCAAACAAACGGCCTCTAACACTAATTCAAGCACCGCTCAAGCGATTGATAATCTAGAAAAGAGCGCTAGCCGATTGAAAACGACCCCTAATACCGCTAATCAAGCCGTGTCCTCAGCACTCAGCTCTGCGGTGGGCATGTGGCAAGTGATCGCCTCTAATTTAGCCAATAACTCGCTATCTTCTAGCGAATACGAAAAACTCAAAGCAACTTCTCAATTGCTCCAAAATACCCTAGAAAATAAAAACACAGCCAACAATAATACCACCATTGATAATGACTATGACCAGCTTTTAACTCAAGCTAGCACCATTATTAATACCCTTCAAAGCCAATGCCCAGGAATAGACGGAGGCAATGGCAAACCGTGGGGCATTAATGCAAGCGGGAACGCATGCACTATTTTTGGCAACACCTTTAGCGCTATTAATAGCATGATTGATAGCGCTAAAAAAGCCGCCGCGCAATCCCGAAGAACTGACCCAGAAAGTCCAAACCAACCAAGCGCATTTACCAACGCTGATTTCAATAAAAACCTTAATCAAGTATCAAGCGTTATTAATGACACTATCTCTTATCTCAAAGGGGACAATTTAGCAACCATCTATAACACCCTTCAAAAAACGCCCGATTCTAAAGGGTTTCACAGTTTGGTGAGCCGATCTAGCTATAGTTATTCTCTCAACGAAACCCAATATTCTGAATTCCAAACTACCACCAAAGAGTTTGGCAACAACCCCTTTAGAAGCGTGGGTTTAATCAACTCTCAAAGCAATAACGGGGCGATGAATGGCGTGGGCGTGCAATTAGGCTATAAGCAATTCTTTGGGAAAAATAAATTTTTTGGGATCCGGTATTATGCCTTTTTTGATTACAACCATGCCTATATCAAATCCAACTTTTTTAACTCCGCTTCTAATGTTTTCACTTACGGCGCAGGCAGTGATCTTTTATTGAACTTCATCAATGGCGGATCCGATAAAAACCGCAAAATCTCTTTTGGCATTTTTGGAGGCATCGCTCTAGCAGGCACAACATGGCTTAATTCGCAATTTGTGAATTTAAAAACCACCACTAGCATCTACAACGCTAAAATCAACAACACCAATTTCCAATTCTTATTCAATACCGGTTTAAGGCTTCAAGGGATTCACCATGGCGTTGAATTAGGCGTGAAAATCCCCACCATCAACACGAATTACTATTCTTTCATGGGCGCTAAATTAGCATTCCGAAGACTTTATAGCGTGTATTTCAATTATGTTTTGGCTTATTGATATGGAATCGGTTCTCATTACTAATGAGAACAAAGCCAATTTTTTGGCTCTCAATGAATAACGGCATCATTTTACTTGACTTTTTACAAAAAACACACTAAAATTTCTTTTTCTTTTTTGAGCGAAATTCCAGATTAGCTCAGCGGTAGAGTAGGCGGCTGTTAACCGCTTGGTCGTAGGTTCGAATCCTACATCTGGAGCCATACTTTTAACTCATCTTTTTTATAGCAAAAATTCATGCAATCCCTTCAGATTTGATCCATAACGCATTGACCAACACCCCCACCACAACCCCTATCGCTAAATTATGCGTGTATAAAACCACCGCCACGACTAAGAGCATGTTCAGCGTGTCATAGAGCTTGATTTTTTTAATGTTAATAATGGATTGGAAATTAAAAGTGGTGAAAGAAATCATCACCATCACCGCCACAACCGCTACAATGGGGATCTTAACCACGTATTCATTAAACACTAATATTAGCACCATTAAAGAAAAGCCGGCAAAAAAAGTAGAAAGCCTTGTTTTAGCCCCGGATTTTGCGTTAATGATAGACTGCCCCACTAAAGCGCACCCTGTCATTCCCCCCAAAAGCCCTGAGACGATATTCCCCAAGCCTTGCGCTTTAGTTTCTTTATTTTTATCGCTCACGCCATCTTTTAAAATCACATCTAAAGTTTTAGCGGTCAATAAGCTTTCTATCGTGCCTACTAGCGCTAAAGAAAGAGCGTAAGGCAACAATTCTATAACGATTTTAAAATCCAAATTTTTGGGGATAATGATGAAATGAAAGCCTGAAACCCCTTGCTCAATGCTCCCCAAATTCGGCGCATGCATATCAAAAATTAAAGCGATCGCGCTCACTACAAGGATACAAATCAAATTAGAGGGGATTTTTTTAGTGATTAAAGGGAAGAGGTAAATAATCAATATCCCAATAAAAAGCAAGATAAACACCCCTAAATTTTGGTTTTGAAGGAATTTGAATTGCTCCATTAAAAGCAAAATGCCTAGCGCGTTCACAAAGCCATACATCACTGATTGGGGGATAAACCTCAAAAGATTCCCTATTTTCAAATAGCCTAAAAGAATTTGCAACACCCCTGCCATAAGAGTCGCCACGCCCGCGTATTCAAGCCCATAATTTTTAACCACGCCCACTAAAATGAGCGCCACTGAACCGGCCGCTGCGCTAATCATCGCCTTTCTAGCCCCAAAAAGAGACAAAACAAAAGCCATATAAAAGGTCGTATAAAACGCCACGCCCACATCTAAACCCACCATGATCGCAAAACCGGCCGTCTCTGGGATCACAGAAAGCCCCACCACAAAACCAGACAGCAAATCTTTTTGAACGTTGCTCAACCATTCTTTTTGTATCTTTTCAAACATGCCTTTCTTTCCCATTGGAATGGCTTGATTGTAACCAAAGATTTAAAAACCAATTTCAAACCGGATAAAATCCCTTTTCTTAAATCAAGCTCTATGATATTTTATTTTAAAAAATACTTAAAATTTTTTTTTTTTTTTTTCAAAATATAAATTTTAAGTTAAGAATAAGCGTTTTATGGTAAAATGGCGAAATTTCATAAACATGACTATCATGGGAATGTGAAATCAAACAAAAGGAAGGTAACATGAAAATCAAAAAATCCCTCTTACTCTCTCTTTCTCTCATGGCTTCATTATCAAGGGCTGAAGATGACGGATTTTACATGAGCGTGGGCTATCAAATCGGTGAAGCGGTTCAAAAAGTGAAAA
>NZ_PHLZ01000024.1:0-33464 GCF_002832345.1 Helicobacter pylori | reverse complement strand
TCATTTTCTATCGTGATTTGAATGAGCCTTTAATATCTATTGATGATTTGAGGGTTAATTATGATGATTTGAGGGTTAATTATGATGATTTGAGGGTTAATTATGATGATTTGAGGGTTAATTATGATGATTTGAGGGTTAATTATGATGATTTGAGGGTTAATTATGAGCGCCTTTTACAAAACGCTTCACCTTTATTAGAACTCTCTCAAAACACCTCTTTTAAAATCTATCGCAAAGCTTATCAAAAATCCTTACCTTTGTTGCGCACCATAAGGAGATGGGTTAAAAAATAAGGCGTCCTTTAAGACTGATTAAGAAATTGGAGCGCTATTTTAAAATGCGCTAACGCTTCTTTTTTGAGCGTGGGGTTTTTGAGCATGTCCTCTAAAGCATGGGTGCTTAAAAAATGTTTTGTTTTTAAAGACACGATGCGCCCAAAGGATTCTTCTTTAGAAAGGTTTAAAAGGCGTTTGGGCAAAATCTCGCCAAATACCACAATGACTTTTGAAGCGCTGTTGTCTAATTGCCATGTTAAATGAGGCAGGCATGCGTTGATTTCTTCTTCTAAATTAAGGCTGTTAGAGTCGCATTTAAGGAGCGATAAAATACTGCAATCTTTTAAGGGGTAGTTAAAAACCTTTTGGATAATGCTCTCCAACATGAGCGCTTTTAAATTGTTTAAGAAATGTAATTGGCTATCCAGCATGGGGGTTAGCGTGATGAAAGCGAGCTTGGAAGTGGGGTTAAAAATCCCGATCACTGGTTTTGAATGTTGATGGCGTTTGCATAGATTGCAATTTTCTATACCCTCATGAACTTGTTTGTTAAGGGGCTTATTTTGGGGCGTGGTAAGGTTGGTATTGGTGTAAGTTTCGCCCAAAAGACGCTCCATATAAAGGGAGCGTAAAGTTTGAAAGCGTGAAAGTTGCAAAGCGTTCAGTCTTTATGCTTTTTGAAAGCGTGAGGGCTTAGCATGTTTTCTGGCTTGAAAATATCGTCCAGTTGCTCTTTAGTTAAGATTTTCTTTTCTAAAGCGATGTCATAGATAGAACGATCGCTTTTTAAGGCTTCTTTAGCGATCATAGCGGATTTTTCATAGCCGATATGAGGGTTTAGTGCGGTAACAATGCCAATGCTGTTAAAGACATAATCATGGCAAATCTTTTCATTAGCCGTGATGCCTTCCACGCATTTAGTCGTTAAGGTTTCAATCGCACGCCCTAAAATCACAAAGGAATGGAATAGCTTGTAAGCGATCACCGGCTCAAACACATTGAGTTGCAATTGCCCTCCTTCTGCGGCTAACGCCACGCTCAAATCGTTCCCAATCACCGCAAAGCACACTTGATTGACCACTTCAGGGATCACCGGATTGACTTTACCAGGCATGATAGAGCTGCCCGGCTGCATTTTAGGCAAATTGATTTCATTCAGCCCAGCCCTAGGACCTGAGCTGAGCAGCCTTAAATCGTTACAAACCTTAGAAAGTTTCACTGCAATACGCTTTAACACCCCACTCACTTGCACATACGCTCCCGTGCTTTGAGTGGCTTCTATCAAATTGTTAGCCATGACAAAGGGGCGGCCCGTTACTTCTTGGATTTTCTTTTCAATCAAACTGCGATAATCCGGGTGCGAATTGATCCCTGTGCCAATAGCCGTGCCGCCTAAATTAAGCTCTCTTACCCAATTCCTAGCGTCTAAAACCTGCTCAATATCCCTATCAAGCATCAAGGCATAAGTTTCAAACTCTTGGCCTAAAGTCATAGGCACAGCGTCTTGAAGCTGGGTGCGCCCCATTTTAATCACATGAGCGAATTCCTTAGCTTTTTGAGCGAAAGCGTCCCTTAAAGCCTTCATGGGAGCGACTAAATTACTCAAGCGCTCATAAATCGCAATTTTTAACGCGCTAGGATAAGCGTCATTAGTGGATTGAGAGCGGTTGACATGGTCGTTTGGGTGGCAAAATTGGTACTCGCCCTTTTGATGCCCCATGTATTCTAAAGCCAAATTAGCAATCACTTCATTCATGTTCATGTTCGTGCTTGTGCCAGCCCCCCCTTGAATCATATCCACAATGAATTGATCATGGTATTTGCCATCAATGAGCAAATCGCACGCATGGCAAATCGCAATTTTAAGCTTTTCATCAATCAAGCCTAATTGCGCGTTCGCTAAAGCAGCCGCTTTTTTGACTTGAGCAAAAGATTTGATAAAAACAGGATAACTGCAAAGCTTGTCGTTGGTGATGAAAAAATTTTCACTCGCTCTTAAAGTTTGAATCCCGTAATAAACTTCATCGCTAATTTCCATTTGCCCAATGAAATCATGCTCAATACGCATAAAAGCTCCTTATGTAATAATTGAAAAATATTCTAGCTATTGTAACCAAATCTTGAGCTATTTTTCTTTTAAACGCAACACTTTTGCCCCTAAGGCGTTGATTTTATCCTCTAATCTCTCATAACCCCTATCCAAGTGGTAAATCCTATGCACCCTACTCACGCCCTTAGCCACTAAAGCGGCTAAAACGAGAGCCGAAGAAGCCCTTAAATCGGTCGCCATCACATCGCTTCCGGTAAGCTCTGTGGATCCGCTAATGGTAGCAACATTGGTTTTTAGGCTGATATTAGCCCCCAAGCGTTGCAGTTCGCTCGCATGCATGAAGCGGTTTTCAAAAAGCGTTTCTTCAATCACGCTCGTCCCCAAACACTGCGTGGCTAGTGCCATGAATTGCGCTTGCATGTCTGTGGGAAAGCCTGGGTATTCTTTCGTGGTGATTTCAAAGGCTTGTCGTTTTTTGGCCGGATGAATTTCTATAGAATTTTCTTGAATATCTAGCGAAAAACCAATTTCTATAAGCTTATCCGTAATCGCTTGAAGATGGTTAGGGATGATACGATTGATTTTAAGCTGGCTGTTAGTGATAGCCCCCACGCATAAATAAGTGCCTGCTTCAATCCTATCGGGTATGATTTGAATGTCTTTTAGATTTAAAGCGTCGCTTTCTACCCCCCTAATCTTTAACTCGCTGCTGCCAACGCCCTCAATTTCTACCCTCCCACTCTGTAAAAACGCGCACAATTGAGTGATTTCTGGCTCTTTGGCAGCGTTAATGATGCGCGTGATCCCTTTAGCTAAGCTTGCTGCCATGAGAGCGTTTTCTGTGCCTGTAACGCTGATTTTATCAAATAAAATATCATTCCCTTTCAAGCCTTTAGGGGCTTTTGCATGGATATAGCCTTGCTCAATTTTGATTTCAGCCCCTAATTGCTGCATCGCTTTTAAGTGCAAATCCACAGGTCTTGCCCCTATAGCGCACCCACCGGGCAAACTCACTAAGCATTCTTTAAAACGCGCTAATAGTGGGCCTAAAACCAAAATGGAAGCGCGCATTTTACGCACCAAATCGTAAGTGGCTTCGGTGTGGTGCAGGGATTTGGCGCTGATTTGGAGCGTGTTAGGATTAAGCCATTCTAATTCTGCGCCTAAATTCTGCAACAATAACGCCATCGCTTTTATATCCACCACTTGGGGCAAAGATTTGATTTTGACTTCCTGTTGGCTTAAAAGCGTGGCGGCTAAAATGGGGAGTGCGGAGTTTTTCGCCCCAGAAATTTCTACCCCCCCTTTTAAAGGGACTTGTCCTACAATCTCTAAAAAATCCAATTCTATCCTTTTTCTTTTTTATTCTTAAGGGCTAAGCCGGTAGCGTTAGCGATTTTTTGTGCATGACTAGGGTTAGCATTTTCTAATTCTTGCCCAAAATTAATAGCGTCTTCTAATTCAAAAAATTCTGAAGCGACTAAATTTTGGAGTGTTTCTAGCCACAGAGTTTCTTTGTCTTTGGGGCAAATTTTAAAACGCTCATTGAAGCTGTTTTTAAGTTTTTCTAAAGCTGGTGTGCTTTTAAGGTTTTTAACTTGTTCGCTCAAATATTCTAAAGAGAGGCTTTTATTAGGAATGTTTTGCTTTAAAGGGGGGCGAAAAAGCCTCCAAGCAAGCCCCACCAATAACATAGGGAGCAGGCACACAAAGAGAATCAAATACATGTAAGCGTAATAAGTCAAATTGCCCATGTTGATAAGATTTATAAGCGTTTTTTATAATAAGCGTTACTCGCTTCAATATAGCCTTCCACGCTCCCGCAATCGTATCGTTTGCCTTTGAATTGGTAAGCGATGATCTGCTTTCTTTTGGCTTGAGTGCGTAAGGCGTCTGTGATTTGGATTTCATTGTTTTTACCCGGTTTCGTCTCGCTTAAAATTTCAAAAATATCCGGGGTTAGAATGTAGCGCCCTATCACGGCTAGGTTGCTTGGGGCGTCTTCTTGGCTTGGTTTTTCCACCATGTCTTTAATCTTATACACCCCCTCTTCTAACAATTCGCCCCTGATCACGCCGTATTTTGAAACTTCTTCTAACGCTACTTCTTCAATGGCTACAATGGAGCATTGGTATTTTTGATACAATGAAGTCATTTGCTTTAACACGCTAGGATAATCATGGCTTATGCATAAGTCGTCGGCTAAAATCACCGCAAAAGGCTCATTGCCTATGAGAGCTTCTCCGGTTAAAATCGCATGCCCTAAGCCTTTCATTTGCTTTTGGCGCACATAGGAAAAACAGCATTTCTCTATAATGTTACGAATGCTTTTTAGGGCGTTTTCTTTGTTAGTGCCTTGGATTTGATGCTCTATTTCATAGCTCGTGTCAAAATAATCTTCTAAGCTTCGTTTGTTTCTTCCTGTAACAATCGCCATCACTTCACAGCCTGCTTCCATCGCTTCTTCCACAGCGTATTGGATCAAAGGCTTATCCACAATGGGCAGCATTTCTTTAGGAATGGTTTTAGTGATCGGCAAAAAGCGCGTGCCATAGCCCGCAGCAGGGAAAAGGCATTTTTTAATCATGGTTTGTCCTTTGAGTTAAGAGTTTGTTCTAAAAATCCATCAATAGGGATGAAATTCCCAAAAATTTCTTGATAAATCAAGTAATTGAGCATGACCCTAAAGCCATACATGCGAGTCTCGCTATAAGGCATAAGCTCCATGCTAAGCCATGGCTCAAAATGATTTTTTTCTTTAAATCGTTTGGAGCTTTCTAACCACCTCCTTAAAAACCCAGGCCCAGCGTTGTAGGCGTAGGCGACAAAAAGGGGGTGGTTGAATTCTTTTTTCAAATGATTCAAGTAATAATTGCCAAATTTGAGGGCGATATTGGGGTTAAACATGTCGTTTAGATCAACATTATCCATGCCAAGGCTTTTAGCGAAAGGCCCTACATTAAAGGGCATGATTTGCATAAGCCCTAGAGCAAAGGAGCGAGAGATTAAAGCCGGGAGCAAAAAGCTTTCTTGCCTAGCGATCGCATACGCCATAGCCTTTTCATCAGTATTTTGCCATTCAATAATGCCTTCATAAGGGGATAAATAATAATAAATCTTGTCTTTATTGCGTTGACTTAAAAGATAGGTCAATTCAGGGGCGCTTTTTTCATAATACAGGCTTTTTAGCATCGCATTAAACGCGCCCTCATCTTTCAAACTCAAGGTTTTTTCCTTAAAAATTTGCCACGAAAAAGGGTCATAAGTGTTAAAAGGAGGATCTTCTTGGTTTAAATTCTGGATGTGAGAAATGATGCGATAACTGGGCGTGGTTTGGAGTTTGCGGCTCGCATAAAGACTATAGAGGTTTAAGGCAGGGCTTTGTGAAAGGCGTTCCAAAGTTTTTTTCTTTTTAGAGACTAAATACTGCCAAAAAACCGCTCTGTCTTTTGAAAAATCATCGTCTTTAACCACCGCTTCTGAGCGTTCAAAATACTTGAGCGCTTTAGAGGGTTTTTTGCGCAAGATTTCATTAATCCCTAGGATAAAAAAGGTTTGCGCGTTGCTGCGGGTAGCGTTACTTTTAGTGAGAGCGTCTTTAAAATGATCCAATTTAGGATCTAAAATAACCTGATAGATCAAGCGGTTAAACGCCGGATAATCTTCATCTAAAAGGCGGTTTAACTCTTTAATAGGGATATGCTTTTCAAAAATTTGGAGCTTTTTTTCATAACTCAAATGATTGAAAAGCGCGCTAAACACTTGCGCGTTAGCCTTAAATAAAGAAGCGCTCACATGCTTACTTTGCAAAATTTCTAATTCTTCATAAAGAACGGGGTAAGCCTCTTTGATTTTAATTTGTAAGGGCTTAAGGGTTTGAAGGGGGATTTTATCAAAATCTCTGATTTTTGATTTTAAAGCGATAGCGATACAGCTATTTTGGAAAGTGTCTGTTGTTTCCAACATGCTTTCTAGGGTAATTTGCTTGCAATAAATATCTTCAGGCAATTTAACATTAGGGCTTTTTTCTGCATTGTCTGAGCCTTTTTCTTGCATGGCCTTTTGTAGGGCGTTATTTTTATTCTGAGTCAATTCATAGGCTTTTTTAGCGTTTTCTAAAGTGGTTTTTTTATCGCTGATATAGCGCCATAAATAATAATCCCTAACGATCCCGGTGGGCTTTTTTTCTAAATCTTTTAAACTCAACTCGGTTTGAGAAAAACCAACGCCAAGCGCACCGATAAAAAATAAAATAAAAAAACGCATGATTTTCTTTAAAGGTTTTTAGCGAGCGCAAAAAGCCACTGAATGAGCGTGAGATCCAAGAATTTCAAAACAATGACCACCACTAAAGGAGCGAAATCCAACCCGTTAAACACCAGCTTGAATCTAGAGCGTAAAAAATAAAACACTGGCTCACACAAGCGAGCGAGGATTTGCATGATGGGGTTATTAGGGTTAGGTTGCACGAAGCTGATAAGCGAATAAATGATTATTACCCACATATAAATCGTAAGAAGCGTGCTTAAAATCACCGCTATCGCATTAATAAGAGTGGAAAATATCATGCTTTGAGCCTTAAAACTTCTTGATGATGGCTTTGGATATAGGGGAAAATCAACGGCAATTCAACGCCATGCGAGTTCCCGGTCAAAAGAATGCGCAAAGGTTTGAAAAAATCCTTACCCTTAAGCTGGCTTAATCGCATGGCTTCTTTTTTAAAACTTTCAAAATCCTTATACGCTTGAAAATCCATGCTTTTTAGAGCGTTAAAAAGCACTAAACAACGCTCTTTAAAATCTTCATTTTCGTAAGTTTTAACAATATCTTTTGGCTCTAAAAACAACGAAATTTTTTCTTTCAATTCTAAAAGCGTGCCGCATTCTTCTATAAACAATCTTAAAAGCCCTAGGAGGTTTTTATCTTTTATTGAAGTGAGTTCTAATAACTTTTCATCGTCTAAAAGCTTTAAATGCTCGTGGTTTAAGTGTTTTAAATATTTTAAATTAAAATGAGCCGGGGAACTAGAAAGTTTTTCTAAATCAAACCATTCTATCGCTTCATCAAGGCTAAAAACTTCCTTAGGCACTTTATTACCGATAGTGATGAGGTAATTTGCAATCGCAACCGGTAAAAACCCTTGATTTAAAAGCCATTTCACGCTGGACGCTTCGTCTCTTTTGCTCATTTTTTTACCGCTTGTTTCATCTAAAATAATGGGCAAATGCGCATAAACAATGGGATTATCGGAGCCTAAAGCTTGCTGGATTAAAATTTGTTTGGGGGTGTTACTCACATGATCTTCGCCTCTAATAATCAGACTGATTTCATAGAGCAAATCATCGCATGCGCAAGCGAAATTATAAGTAGGGCTTTTATCCTGTCTCAAAAGCACAAAAGAATCCAATTCATCAAGTTCAAATTTCACTTCTTTTTTAATCGCATCGTTGAAAGACACCGCATGATTTGGGGCTTTTAAACGCACCACAGGGGCATGGTGCTTGTCTTTTTCTAAAGTGGCCCACTCGTCTAAATACCTGAAAGGGCGTTTTTCATTTTTGGCTTTTTCTTTTTCTCTTTCTAAAAACTCCGCGCTCGCATAACAATAAAACGCTTTATTTTCTTTCAGTAATTTTTCTGCCATTTCTCTGTGATAATCTATGTTGTGGCTTTGATACACAAGTTTGTCCCAGCTTATCCCCATAAGCTTTAAAATCTCTAAAATCTCTTGATCTTTGCCTTCAATGTTGCGCTCTTTGTCCGTGTCTTCAATGCGAATGAGAAAGGGTTTGTGTTGCTGTTTGGCCACAATGTAGTTAAAAATGGCTGCCCTTAAATTCCCTATGTGCATATCCCCTGTAGGCGAAGGCGCAAAACGAAGCATAAAAACCCTTTATTTAAAAATAGTTTTTGATTATACCTAAAGAATACTTAATTGTGCTGTGGTAGTTCTGTTTTTATCAAACATGAATAGGCATTATTCAAGAGATTAGCGCTTGGCTAACGCCAAGCTTTTTATGATTGGTTATCAAAAAGCTAAAAGCGTTTTTATTCAATCACTTCATAAATAACTTCTGTCTTCCAACGGGTTTTAGGGGTGATTTCTTGGTTGCGATAACCAAAACAAGCCATTACCGACACGCCAAATTCCGCCGTGTTCAGATAGCCTTTTTCCTCTAAATAAGCCTCCACTTTTTCTTGATCATACCCTTCAATCGGGCAAGAATCAATCCCTAACATGGCCGCTGCCATCATCATGTTCGCCATTTGGATATAAGTCTGCTTGCTAGCCCAATCAAACAAAGATCGTTCGCTATTGAGTTTCATATCGTTCTCTTGGAAATTTTTGATGATTTGAGCGAACCTAGAATTAGTGTCATAATCCCTTTTTTTAACCTCATGCATCACTTTCTTAACGTAATCGCTGTCATAAGTAACGCCTTTTCGCGCAAGATAAATGACAAAATGGCTCGCTCCCTCTAAACCAAAAAGCGCCCCCTAGGCCATCGGTTTTAAATCTTCTTTCATGCGTTCATTCTTTAATAAAAGCATTTTCCATGGTTCAAGCCCGATTGAAGAAGGGGCTAATCTCCCCACTTCAACCAAAGCTTCCCAATCCTTTTGGGAAATACGACGATTGGGATCGTATTTTTTTGCAGCAAATCGTTGGTGCTGTAAAGCAACCACTTGTTCTCTGTCCATTTTAATGTTCTCCTTTTTCTAAATAATGATAAACGGCTGCCATATCCAATTCGCCTAAACCGGATTTTTCCGCTTGAGAATAAAGCTCTTGCGCTTGAAATAAAAATGGCAACTTCATCGCCTCTCCTGCTTCATTGTTGGCTAAACGAACATCCTTGAGCATGAGCTTCAAACTGAAAGCGGCCGGATAGCTATCTTGTAGCCACATGCCTTTTTTAGCTTGAAAGAGAGGCGAATTCATGCCAGATTGGCCAATAATTTGCAAAAATGACTCTGCATCAACCCCTAAATGTTTGGCTAATAGCAAAGCTTCTGAATAAGCAACCCCCATTTGAGCCAAAAGGCTATTAATGGATAATTTAGCTCCTGTCCCTTGACCAACTTTTCCTAAATAAAAGGTTTGACTCCCTAAATGTGCCAAAACAGGTTTGAGTTGAGTGATTACTTCTTCATCACCTGCCGCTAAAATCAATAACGCCCCGGCTTTAGCCACACCAACCGATCCTGAAACGGGTGCTTCAAGGTAAGTTACTTGATGCTTTTGAGCGGTTTTTTCTAAAGCCAAGCTCTCCAAAGGAGCGATGGTGCTCATATTCACCACGATTTTTTCAGACATCTGTTCCCAAAATTTTGGCACTAAAACAGCATCAATCACCGTTTTATCCGAAAGCATAATAAAAATCAGATCAACTTTAGCGGCCAAATCTATAGGGTTAGTATAAACCGCTACGCCTTTTTCTTTTAAAGAGGCTGCTTTGCTCTCTGTTCGGTTATAAACCGACACTTCTAAATTTGCATCGTGCAAACGAGTCGCCATAGGAGTCCCCATAGCCCCTAGTCCAATCCATCCGATTTTCATTTAACCCTCACTTATTAGCGTGAATACGCCACTAAACCATCTAACCAAGCTTGATGGCCATTTAGCATCGCATTAGGCACAGATTTCGCTAAAGCTTTAGCAGGGACTCCTAACTGAGTTTCTTGGGTTAAAATACGCACACGATCATTATCTAATTTTTCAACAATCCATGCGTGATAGGCTTCAAGATACTCATCGCCTTTAGCTTCATTCCAACCTCTCCAAGCCAAACGCAGTATGGTGTCTTTCAATGCAAACTCTTCCACCTGTGCCTCCACTAAAAAGCCAAAAGTTTCAAAACAAAAACGAGTCTTGTCTTTAAGAATGGTATTGTCTTGATTATGCATGTGGACATTCCCTGAATTTTTGTAATACTTTTCCCAACAAGACGCGTCTCTTAAGTGTTGCACCACTTTATTAAAATCCAAACCTTTGACAATGACTTCATTGGACACAAAATTATCAGTCTCTCCTGGTATCCATTTTTCAGGCCATTGAATCGCATTCATCGTTATCATGTTTTCTCTGTTTTTAATTTTTTCTGCCTATTGGCGAATGATTTATAGCATCATTAGGTAAATAATGATCTTTAACCCATTTTATCAGCCACTCTAAAGCGTTATTTTTAGGATTTTCAATGACTAAATTTAAGCATGCGTTTAAAATTTCGCTGATTTTTTGGTGCTGATAACCCAAGCTTTGAAGTGCACCGCCCTTAAGGGCCAAGTGTTCTTTTTTAAAAGGCTCGTTAGAATCAAAGATTTCTTTTAACAAGCCTTTAATTTTTAAAGCATGTTTTAGGTTTTTGAGCGCATAAAAATCTAAAGCCAAATTAAAAGGCTCTAAATCGTGGTTTTTCAATAAAAATTTTAACTCTGTTTTGTTGTGAATATTTAAAAAAGCTTTATGGCATTCTTTAGCTTTTGAAAATAAAACACAAGTTTTTTTAGGGTAGCGTAAATTTTCCAAACTTTTTTGATGTTTAAAAAACCCCAATAATCTTAATTCCAAATTGAAAGGTGCGTTTTTTAAAAACCCTAAATTTTCTATTTTCTCTTGAATAACCAACTCCAAAATTTCTTGATATTCTTTGGCCACTTCATAGGCGTTTTTCCCCATAAGAAGTTTATTCAATTCACTTTGTAAGCGCTCTTTAGAGAGGTGTTTTAACAAATCCTTACACGCAAAAACCGCTCTTTTGGTGTTTGGCGCTATCTTAAAGCCTAAAGTTGCGCTAAATCGCAGCGCTCTTAAAATCCTTAAAGCGTCTTCAAAAAACCTTAATCGCGCTTCCCCCACGCATTCAATCGTTTGATTTTCAATCGCATTTTGTCCTTTAAAAGGATCAATAATCCCTTTTGTAGGGCTATAAGCGATCGCATTCATGCTAAAATCGCGCCGCTTTAAATCGTCTGTTAAATGAGCGCTAAAAACCAATTCTTTAGGCTTTCGGTGCTTGATATGCCCTTTTTCAATTCTAAAAGTTGTGATTTCATAGCTTTGATGGTTTTTAAGAGCCGTGATCGTGCCATGTTTGATACCGGTTTCTAGCACCCTAAAATCGTGCTTTAAAAGAAGCTCTTTACTCTCACTCACTAAAGCGTTTGAAGTTAAATCGTAATCTTTTGGGGTAATGCCCATCAAACAATCGCGCACGCACCCCCCTACCAAGTAAAGCTCATAAGGGGATTTTTCATAAATGTCAAACAATTCTTTTAATTCTGTATTTAACTCAAACACGCTTTTTACTCTTAAAATTTCTTTGTGTTATTATATCTTTTTAGAATTTTTAAGGAATTTTGATGGAACAAGAAATTTGCGTGATCGGTTTTAGCGGCGGGCAAGACAGCACCACTTTAGCCGTATGGGCGAAAAAGCGTTTTAAAAAAGTCTGTTTAGTGGGGTTTGATTATGCGCAAAAACACTCTGTGGAATTAGAATGCGCTCAAAAAATCGCTTCTCTTTTGCAACTCCCTTATGAAATCATCCCGTTAGATTTTTTAGAGAATATCACCCGCTCTGCGCTTTTTAAAAACTCTAACGATTTAATAGGGCATTCGCATGTGCAAAATAAAGATTTACCCAACTCTTTTGTGCCTAATCGTAACGCTATTTTTATCACCCTTTTGCATTCTTACGCGCAAAAAATAGGGGCCAGTAACATCGCTTTAGGGGTTTCGCAAGCGGATTTTAGCGGCTATCCGGATTGTAAAGAAGATTTTATTAAAAGCATCGAGCATGCCCTAAATTTAGGCTCAAACACGGCGATTAAAATCCTAACGCCTCTAATGTTTTTGAATAAAGCGCAAGAATTTCAAATGGCTAAAGATTTAGGGGCTTTAGATTTGATCATCAAAGAAACGCACACCTGCTATCAAGGAGAGCGAAAGATTTTGCATGCCTATGGTTATGGCTGCGATAAATGCCCGGCATGCCAGTTGAGAAAAAAAGGCTTTGAAGAGTTTCAAGCTAAGGCTTTGTTTCAATAAAGCGTTGGTAAAAATACTCAAAAGCATGTTTAAGACAAACAATCAAAGAGCGGTAAAAAGCATGTTTTAATGTTTAAAATTATATGTATAGTTAAGATAAACGCTCACCACTCTTTTGTAATCCAATTTATCCCCATAATTATCGCTATAGTAATTGACTTTAAAAGCTGGCACTTTAACCCCTAATTCCACGCTAGAACCTCCAAGATATATTTCATCGCCATAGCGATCAATATCGTATTCATCATTATTCCAACGAACGCCAAATTTTCCTTGCAACTGAAAAATCGTGCGGCTTTTGACTTGATTGAAAGGGGTGAGATTGTTGCTCGCAAACCAAGTGCTACCCCCTAGTTCCATGCCAATCACAAGCCCTGAAGATTTTCTAAATACATGCCTTGATGCTTTTTTTAATGTATTAGCGTCTAGCGTTCTGCCGGTCATGTCTTTGTAAAATATAGAGAGTCCTTTTACCCTTCGTTCAACATATTTTTGGGACGCTCGCTTATCGTTAGTCCAATTAATGAGCAAATCCGTATTGAAACCATAGGGTAAAAAAACGATTAAACCGCTGCTAGGAACAGAACCAACGCCACCGAGTTGGTAACCGAAAAAAAGAGAGTGCCTAAACCCTATAATCCTTTTTTTACCCAAAAAATATTTATACCCAAAGCTGAGTTCGTTAAAAAGACCGCCCGATCCACCATTTCCTGCGAATCGGCTAGCGATTTTGTTTGAATCTTTCACTTTATTTAAGGCGTTTTGCGCATCTCTTATGGCTTTTGTGTTTTGTTGGGGGAATAATGAATTTTTTGCGTTATTGATCGCTTGATTTAAGGCGTTTTCTGCTGAAGCTTTTTCGCCGATGCTACCTTGTCCTTGAATATAGCTTCCTTCTGCAAAATTTAAACCTAAATAAAATCCGTTCCTTTCAGCGTGAAGCCAAAACGAGAGAAAGAGAGAGAGTAAGAGAGTTTTTTTCATGGTTTCTCTTTGGTTTAAGATTTGATATTATAATTAGGTATTTTATCATAAAAATAAGATTTTAGATTGGGTTTTAATAAAAAACAAAATTAAAATGAAACAGCCACAAAACTACCACTTAATCAACATTAAATTAAAAACATGTTAATCTTTGGTTATTTTTAAATTTAGGAAAACCCATGCATCAAAACAATAAAACTTTTTTACCCAACGCTCATCTTTCTAAAGTCATTCTTTTTTTAAACACCGGCTTTTTAGCCTATCTGTTAAGCGCTTGTGGGGCGAATGTGCCTATAGAAGAAGTGCTAGTTAAAGATCCCAAAGAGACTAAAGCCCAAGAAGTCGCCAGAGAAGAAAGCGCCATCCAGCAAGAAAACGCCACTATTGATGCGCACACCACGCCCTTAATCAATCGTTTCACTAATTATAACGCTTATGGCTCTTTAAACGGCTTTTACAATTCAGTGGATAACCTCAATTCGCCCATGCAAAACGGGATGTATGGAGGCTATTACATGCCTTATTATTACATGCCCTATGGTTTCATGCCTTATGGGTCAGGTCTTATGCCTTATGGGCCTTATGGGTATGGAGCGCCTGGATACTTCCCTTACGTTTTTTATTGATTAGCTTAAAACAGCTTGCGCTAAACAATAAGCGTGTTGGTGTTTTTACTCAAACGCCCTTATATTTTCTAATGGTTATTTCTAACATGCTAGGGTGGTGTGATAGAAAAAGACTATATTAAGAGGAGATATTCTTATGCGTATAGTTAGAAATTTATTTCTTGTATCGCTTGTGGCTTATAGTAGTGCGTTTGCAACGGATTTAGAAACCGAGACTAAAAACGACAAAAAGAGCAGTAAAAAGTTTTACAAACTCCATAAAAACCATGGGTTAGAAACCGAGGCTAAAAACGACAAAAAGCTTTATGATTTCACTAAAAATAGCGCTTTAGAAGGCATCGATTTAGAAAAAAGCCCTAGTCTTAAAAGCCACAAAAAAAGCGATAAAAAGTTTTACAAACAACTCGCTAAAAACAATATCGCCGAAGGGGTGAGCATGCCAATCGTTGACTTCAATAAGACCTTGTCTTTTGGGCCTTATTTTGAAAGAACTAAAAGCAAAAAAACCCAATACATGGACGGCGGGTTGATGATGCACATCCGTTTTTAAGCCCTTATTCATAATCCAAAAACGCATGCACTTTAAGAGCAAGGGTTTTGGGGAAATACCGCACAAACAAATCTAAAAACACTTTTTCGCCAAAGAAATCCCCAACGATCGTTACTTCTTGGACGCTAAAATTTTGCGCGTTATCCCAAATGAAATTCCCTAAAAACTCCGCTAAAGAATCCAAAATCCCCAAACTCAAAATTTCATTTTCCACGCCTGCGAGCCTGAAACTCATCGCGCTGTGCATGATCTTTGAAAAGTTTAAAGCCATTTTCAAAGAATCGTCTTTAAGGATTTTATAATCAATCCTAGGACCTTTAGGGCGTAAGCATTCTTTAGCCAAAGAAATAACGCTCTGCGCGCAAAAATCCTCGCTGTAACCCAAAACAAACCCTAAAATGCGAAAAAAATCCAATAAATTTGCACCCCCTAGCTGGTATTTAGAAAGCTCTACAATGCGCGCGTAAAAATCAGGGAATTTAGTAGCGTAGTTTTGTAGCATTCTGGAGGCTTTTTCATCTTGTTTGAGAGTGTTAAATATTTGATTGAAATCAAAACTAACGCTTAAAAGCGTTTTTAAAGAATCATTAGCATGCAATAACAACCTTGTAGGGTGCTTGAAACTAAAATACAAAACGATAGAATTGGGGGTTGTGCTTAAAAACTCTAATTCATCTTTAAAGGGAAGGGTAGAAAGATGGTTTTCTAACACGAATTTTTTAGAGGGTGTGATCAAGCGTTTAGGGGTTTTAAAAAGTGCTTCATAATGTAAAAGCGCTTCTTGCGGATCATTTGCATGGATAAAAATAAATTCTATCCCCTCATCTTGTAAAATACGGCACAATAAATTCAATATGGGGTCAAAGGGTAGTTGGGTTATGATTTCATCGTTTTTAAAAGTGTCCTTAAACACGCTTTTTAAAGAGGCTTTAATGCATGGTTTTTCCAAACTGGCCAAATATTTAGCGTCCTCTAAAGGCAATTTAGTGCAGCTCAAAACGCTAGAAAGATCGCTAAAAATAACGCTTGGAGAGGGCTTTTTTAAAGAAAGGGATAATGCCCCCCTAGAAGTGTGAACAGGAATAAAATCCTGTGTTTTGAGCCTCTCTTTTAATTGGGTTAAGCAATCTATAAGCTCTTTAGGGCTATGGATTATATCCCCCTTAAAAGCGGTGTTTTTGACAAAACCTAACGCATTGGCATACAAAGACGCATTTTTGTCCAAAAAATCTTGATGCTCTTTAGCGTTCATAAAAAGGGGCTTTGAAAGGCTTGTTGTTTGGAAAAGATTTTCATCTAAAGGCTCTGTGATTTCCTTTAAAGACAAAAAGCTAAAATCTAAAGAAAAGGGCAGAATTTCGCTTAATTTTTGCGCGAATTCTAAAGTGATCTCAGCGCTCGCTTGGAGGTAGAAAGAAGTGGTATTATCCTTATAAACGCTATAAAAACGCACTTGCAAATGGAATGCTATTTGCTCTAAAAGGGGCGTAAAATCTAGGCTTGCTTTTTCATTAACGCATTTAAAAAGAAAAACAAACGCCAATTCAAAAACCCTTATAAGAGAGTTCAGCGATGCAATCTAGGGCGATATGATCGGTGCGTTGCATTTTAACTCCCCATGCGTTGAGTTGGGTTTCTATGGCTTTTAAGGCTGTTTCTAAAGCGTTTAACATTTCGCTTGAGAGCTTGAAAGTGGTCTCGCTCCCTATCACAAAAGGCACAAGCCCCACGATAAAAGTTTTAGGCAAATCCCCTAAAAACTCCGTGAGCCTTAAAGTGTGCAGCATTTCCACTTCATGCGCACTCCCAGCCCATGTGATTTCTTTAGGGGCGTCCTTAAAATCAAAGGCATAAACCGATCCAATTTCAACGCCTTTAGCGCTCACGCAATCCAAAATCAAAACCTTTTCATATGAAGTGATTAAAGGAATGAGTTGCTGAGCCATAGTCCCTCCATCCACAATATCCACGCTAGGGAAAAAAGAAAAATTCTTTTTAAGGTAGTGGGCTAGATGCACCCCAATCCCTTCATCGCCAAAAAGAATATTGCCAATGCCTAAAATTAGGATTTTTTGACTCATTCTTTGGTATAACCATAGCCATTAATCATAGAATCCGCCCCTGAACTATCATACCGGATAGAATGGAAAAACACCATATAAACATGCACAGGGACAAACAAAATAAACCCCCAAGTCGCTAAGTGGTGGATAAAACGAACATTCGCTAACCCCCCACAAAGCGCTTCAAACCACTTAAAAGCACTTGCTAAAAACGCCCCAAGCCCCGCATGATAGACATTATAATACAGCACTATCCCGCTCAAACTCATCAATACGATTAAAACAACCAAAGTGAAATAAGCCACGAGTTGGATAGGGTTATACGCTCCTTTAGTGTGGGGTTTGCCGCTGATAAGAAAATACGCTTTCATCTGATCTATCCAGGCTTTTGGGCTTAAAAGTTGGCCAAAACTCCTGCGTTCCATCAAGCTTTCTTTAGTGAAAAAAAGATAGGTTCTAAAGATTAATGCGCTAATGAGTAAAAACCCAAACATGACATGAAAAGAGCGCACATAAGCTTGTAAAAGATACACCCCTTTATAAAAGCTGGAATTAGGCTGCAAAAAAGGGTAAGCGATGTAAAACCCTGTAGCGATTAAAGCGAAAATACTCAAAGCCCTAACCCAATGGAAAAAGCGCACAAAACCTGAATACTCTTTGTGTAAAACGACCTTATTCATTTTATCCATGCGTAACCCTTTTTAGAATTTAGCGAAATTAGGCTCTACTTTAAACTCGTTTAAAGACTGCCCTTTAAAATCCATCACATGCACTGAGCATGCGATGCATGGGTCAAAAGAATGGATGGTCCTAATGATTTCTAAAGGTTGGGTTAAATCAGCGATTTTAGTGCCAATCAAGCTCATTTCATAAGCCCCCCTTTGATTTTGAGAATCTCTAGGCCCCGCATTCCAAGTAGAAGGCACCACCGCTTGATAATTTTCCACCACGCCGTTTTTAATACGCACCCAATGGCTTAGCATGCCCCTTGGCACTTGACCAATGTAGCGCCCTTTATATTCTTGATTTTTATCAATGTGATAAGGAGTGCAAGTGCTTTGATCGCTTTTTAGATTTTCCACTAGCGCATCAAACGCCAAAAGGCCATTATCAGCGATAGTCTTAGCTTCAATACACCTTGCAGCTGTGCGCCCAAGCGTTGAAAACAACGCCTCTAAAGGCAGTTTAGTGTCTTTTAAAAACTTAGTAGCCACTTCAGTAACATAAGGGTTTTTCGCCGCTAATCCTACCACTACGGAACTTAAAGGCCCTACTTCCATGGGCTTACTATCGTATCTGGGTGATTTTATCCAAGAATATTTATTTTTAGTGTCAAGCACTTTAGCAGGGATTATTTTATTTTCAATCCCCACACTCTCGCCGTCTTTTAAACCGGTATAATGCGGGTTCGTTTGCCCGTCATAAGGGTGGAGTTGCACTTCTTTAGTGTCTTCGTATTGATACCAAGAATGCGTAACTTCTTCTTTAATCAAACTCTCATCAATGGGGTGTAATTTAGAAATATCCCCATCAAGCACCACCCCACTACTCAAAAGGTATTTATCCTTTCCAAGCAACACTTCTTCATAAGCGATAAAATTCCTTAAGCCACAGCCTTTGATAACCGATTGCTCATTAGCGAACATTTCGCCTGCCATCACCAAATCAGGGTAGTAGGCATGGTTGATGAAATTGGCCACCACTTCAAACTTGCTCTTCCATTCAGCCAATCTCGTCGGATCCAATATATCCATAACACTCGTAACACCCCCTACCGTTAGGCTTTGTGGGTGAGGCTGTTTGGCCCCAAAAATAGCGGTCATTTTCGCCGCTTCCCTTTGGATTTCTAAAAGCTTGAGATAGTGGCTTAAGACGATTAAATTTTGCTCTGGACTCAAACGATAGGTTTTATGCCCATAGTAGCCATTACTAAAAGGCCCCAAAGATCCGCTTTTAGCGAAATCATTCAAGCGTTTTTGAACCGCTTTTAATTCGCCCGCACCGGTATTAATGGGATAAGGGCTGTATTTGAAAGAAAGTTTTGAAGCTTCAAAAGGGTCGGCTTTTAAAGCGCTCATAATATCACACCAATCAAGCCCATGCAAAGTATAGAAATGCACCACATGGTCATGAAAAAGCAACGCCATGTTCATCAAAGATCGCACCAATTGCGCGTTCAATGGGGGGGTGATGCCTAAAGCGTTTTCTACTGCAGTGATACCGGCTTTATAATGCGAATAAGTGCATACCCCGCAAATCCTTTGAGCGATAAAGCCTGCATCTCGTGGGTCTCTGCCTTTAATGATCGTTTCTAGCCCCCTAAAAAGCGTAGAAGAAGAAAACGCATCGGTGATCACATTATCATCATCTACGATCACCTCAATCCTTAAATGCCCCTCAATCCTAGTGATAGGATCGACTACGATTTTTTTTGACATGTTAATCCCTTACTCTTTGTTTTTGATCGCTTTAGAAAGGAGCGCATGCGCGGCAATGCCAATAGCGGTTGCACTAAGCAAAGTCGTGCCGACTTTATCCGCCACTTTATCAGCCCCTAAGCCATCAAAAGCGGTTTTAATGGAGCGATTCGCCAAAGGCTCTTCAAAAGGACTCATCGTATCCCAAAAATTAGGCTCAGAACACCCTATACACCCATGCCCTGCGCCTATGGGCCAAGAAGTGTGTGAATTGAAGCGGAGTTTGGAGCAATTGTTGAAAGTGTAAGGCCCTTTACAGCCCATTTTATACAAACAAAAACCCCTTCTAGCGTTTTCATCACCAAAATGCTCCACAAATTCGCCCGCATCAAAATGCCCTCTCCTCTCGCACAAATCATGGATCCTGTTCCCATAAGCCCAAGAGGGGCGGTTATACGCATCTAATTTAGGGAGAGTGCCAAACATCAAGTAATAAAGCACATTGCCCACGATATTTTTTTCACTAGGCGGGCAACCGGGAACATTGATCACGGGTTTATCAATGATTTTGTGTAAGGGTTGCGCGTTAGAGGGGTTAGGGTAAGCCGCTTGCACGCCCCCAAAACTGGAGCATGTGCCTATGGCAAAAATAGCGGCTGCATGTTGAGCGGCCTTTCTGCACTCTTCAGCCCCCGTTTCAGCGTTTGGGCCTTGAGTGAGGAAGTATTCTGTGCCTTGGGGGATACCGCCTTCTACCATTAAAATATAATTGTTTTTATGCTTTTCTATGGCGTCATGCAAGCTTTTTTCAGCCTGAAAACCGCTCGCTACCATAATGGTCTCATGGTATTCTAGGTTGATGTAATCAAAGATAATGCTATCAATGGTGGGGTCTGCACTCCTTAACAAGCTCTCGCTACAGCCGGTGCATTCTGCCATGTGCAACCAAATCACGGGCAATCTGTTAGCCACTTCCACCGCTTTCAAAGTCAAGGGAGCAAAACTAGCCGGCAAAGCTAACGCTGCGCTCATCATGCCCGCCCACTTCAATAAATCGCGCCTAGAAATGCCAACACCCTCAAACTCCTCTTGCAAATTCTTATGCTCGTTATGAGCGTTAAACGAACTGACTATATCAAGGCGTTCTTCAATCTTTTGATAGGTCTTTTTTTCATCGTAGAACATGACCACTCCTTAATTGGAAATTTTCATTATCTTAACATAATAAAAATAATACAGCTGCAATTGATTGTTTTTTAGTTTTTATTTAGATTAAGGGAATTTCTTTAATATTAAGTTTCATTAAGTTTCATTTGGATAGAATACCCCCCTAATTTATTAAAAAAGGAACAAAATGAAAAAAGTACTCATCATTAATGGGGGCAAAGCGTTCGGGAGCTCTGGGGGGAAACTCAATGAAACTTTGACCCAACATGCAAAAAAAACTCTAGAGTCTTTAGGGCTAGAAGTGGATACAACGATCGTGGATAAGGGCTATAATCATAGCCAAGAGGTGGAAAAGATCGTTAGCGCTGATGCGACGATTTGGCAAATGCCTGGCTGGTGGATGGGAGAGCCTTGGATTGTGAAAAAATACATTGATGAAGTCTTTAGCACAGGGTATGGGAAGCTTTATGCTAGCGATGGCAGAAGCTCGCAAAACCCCACTAAAAACTACGGGAAAGGAGGCTTAATGCAAGGCAAAAAATACATGTTGAGCTTGACCTGGAACGCTCCCATTGAAGCCTTTAACGATCCTAATGAATTTTTTGAAGGGGTGGGTGTGGATGTTGTGTATTTGCATTTGCATAAAGCGTTCCAATTTTTAGGGCTTTCAGCGTTGCCCACTTTTATTTGCAACGATGTGGTGAAAAACCCCCAAGTAGAGCAGTATCTTAACTCCCTAACCACGCATTTGCACCAAGCTTTTAGCAAGTGATTTTAAAATAAGAGCTTTTTACCCCCCCATTTCTTTGGGGGGCTTGTTTATTCCACAATAAAGTCTCTGGGATTGAGATCACAGCCTAAGATAAGATCCCTAAGATTACTGCCCACCGTTTGATAACTCGCATTGCTCACAAAGTAGAATCCGTATTTTTCAAAAGGCACAACAAGAGTGCCATCTCTATCCCTTAATTGCGCTTTGGCTTTATCCCAACAAATATATCTTGGAGATTCATCGTCTGTGTAGCTTTCAAAGGCTTCTCTGGCGTTTTCTAGCAAGTAATCTATGACAACGCTAGCCAATTCCTTAGCGTTTCTTGCTGTTTTCCTTTGATGATTGGGGAGCTTAACGCTTTGAAGATTATGATTAGTTAAGTCATCATCAAGGGTTTTGTTAATCTCTCTGGCGCGGTATTCTTTAGGCAAATCTTTAAACAATCCCACTTGACAAAATTGATTCGCTAAATATCCGCTCCTAGCCTTCACTTCTTCTATCCCCCAAGAATGGGTGTTATTGATGAAATAGTCGTTTAAATGCAAGGAGCTGTGTTCTTCCATAAGTGCAATTTTTGCCTCGTAAGGTTTGTTGCCAAGCCTTTGATTTTGCTCTGATAAGGTCAGATTCCCAAAATTATTGAGATAGTCTTGCTCAAAAGTGAAATAATCTCCCACCCTATCGCGCCATTCTTGTGTGGGGGTTTTGGGGTAGAAATGCTCTACTTCTAAATTCTCTTCTTTTGGCGGTTCGGCGTTGCTTAACTTTTCAATCTCAAGCAAAATGAATTTGCACACTTGATTTGCTGCATAAGCGTTACACACAGCAAACGCCGCCTTAATTTTATCGTCATTAGGGAACGCCGTTCGTCCAACGCTCTTGCCCAAATACCGCTTCAATGCATCGGCTGAAACATCTTCCCCTAGCTGTCTGTATAAAGAATAAAGAAGTTCAGCAAGTGCAGGGGCAGGATCCCCGCACACGCTCCGGCGCACGAAGTAGCTGATAAGGATTTGCAAGATTTCATGGAAGTTTTCATAATCCAATTTGCCTTCTTCAAAGTCTCTGGCGCAACGCAAAACAAAGGGCTTTGCCACGCCAAATTTGATTTTCACAAGATCTTTAATGCGCAGGCGTAAATTCGCTAACTGTTGCGGGTCTCCACGATGTAAAAAATAATGATCTCTGTCTAAAAAGATTTGATAGATTCTGCCATATTCACGCATATCGCTCATAAGACCTTGTATATCATCAGAGAAATTGTCTCTGTGGTGGGCTTTGAGCGCGTAATACACTTCACGCTCTTCTTTTTTTAATTTATCTTCAAGGTAGATTCTCAAATAGGTTTTGATAAAATCATTCAAATCCCTTTCACCAAGCCAATCTTCTAAAGGAACCCAATAAGTATTATAAAGACGATTCTGGTTGTCAGAATTTTCCCCCATCATCAGATAGTTGCGGATGAGATCCAGCCCTTTTAATTGCACGCCTGTAGCGTTAATGCTTTCAAACACCACTTGCGGATCGTCTCCACCTAACTCTAATCCTATGGCTACGATTTTAAGCCGCAAAAACGCGCCATAAATCTCTTCTATGCGAACCCCTTTGCTGATATAATTGTCAAGCTCTTTGGTGAAAAATTTATAATTATTCCTGATGTGTGATACGCCTTGTATTTCATGCGATCGATTTTGCATGACCAGATCAAAGGCTTCTTTGTCGCTTTTAATGGGCTTTAGGCGTAGCCTTTGTCCCGAAAAATTGAGTAGCCCGTCAATCTCTTTTTTTACCTCTTCATTTGGTATCTTGGTCTCTATGGCTTTAAGCAAAAGCATGATAGTGGTAATCCTTTGCTGCCCGTCAATGATGACAAATTCTTGCAGTTGTCTTAAGCTCTTTTCATCATCAATATGATGCAAAATATAAGTGATAGAACCCATGAAATGCGTTTTCTTATTTTGAGAGATACTGATAATATCTCGCAGTAATTTTTCACAATTTTCTTCTTCCCAAGTGTAGTTCCTCTGGTATACAGGGATAGAAAATATCGTGCCTGTTAAGGCAAAAAAGTCGTTAATGGTGCTTTCTTTGACTCTCATAGCTCTTCCTTTTAAATAAGATTAAAATCACACCGAGCATTAAATCAAAAAAAAAAGAGCTTAAATTTTTGAAAAAACCGCAATTTGTGGCTAAATTTATCCAAAAAAGACAAAAGAGCTTGCATAAAGCAAGTGGTAATCTCTTAAAAATGCGATCTTTAGGGGGGTTTAGTTAATGGGAGCGAGAATGATTTTAATATCACCCTATCCTCTTGAGAAATGGCTATGACTAGGGTATCTCATAAGAATTATATGGCATGAACAAGCGCCCGTAATTAGGATTCACGCGCAATAAATGCTCTTTGAAGTTCCCGTAATTACGGCAGCTTGACTCAAAACCATTATCGCACGCATACGAGAATAAATCCAAAGCCATTTGATCGTCTTGAGGCACGCCTAAACCCTTTTGATACAGCACGCCTAAATTGTTGCAGCTTCCCAAAATCCCCCCATCGCACGCCATTTGAAAATATTTCGCCGCGTAGTGGTTATTCAAAGGAGCCCCTAAATCCCCATTCGCATAAATCCAGCCTAAATTCGCGCACCCCATCATATCCCCAGCGTTACAAGCCAAATAATTCAAATCCACTTGACTGAGTTGTGCTTTATCAATGCCATAAATATTCTTCACATTAGACATCAAGCCCAGATTATAACACCCCATATCATTCCCATTATCGCATGAAAATTTATAATAACTTATCGCTTTGTAATAATCTTTTTGGACCCCACTCCCGTTAGCAAACATCCACCCCAAATTATTGCATGCGATCATATCCCCCCCTTGACAAGCCACCGCATACAATTGCAAAGCGTTTTCTTTATCGTTCGTATCCGCATTTTTCTTGTTTTCATACATTTGAGCCAGATTCGCGCAAGCGGTCGCATCGCCCCCACTGCAACCCATTTCATAATAGCGAGCGGCTTTTAATCTGTTCGTTTGGATCCCTACCCCATTAGCATACATCGACCCCACTGCAAAACACCCGGCCGCATTACCATTATCGCACGATTGGGAAAAAAGCTTGAAAGCCCCTTGATAATCGCCCTTTTTAGCCAGTTCAATACCGGCAGAAAGCTCGGTTTGAGCGTTTTCAGGCGAACCTAATTTGTCTAATAAATTAGAGTTATCGTTTTTAGGGGTGATCTGGGTGTTAGGGTTTGGCGTGCCCTTAGCGTTAGCGGGGTTTAATTCGGGGGGCGTGTTTTTTGGGGCTTGATTGTTTTCTTCAGCACCGCTAAGCTGTAAGACTAAAAAAACAAGCAATAACAAACTTTTTTTGAGCATTCTTTAATCCTTAATGTAGGTTTTGATTCAACTCAATTTTTTTCACGCTCCTAAAAGCGATCAGCTTACCATTTTGGCTATTGGAACGAAAATGCACGCCATTTTTTCCGGAAAGCTCTTTGCCTTTGTAAAGATTATTGGCATGTTTTTCTAAAGCGCTATTCACTTCTAAAAGCTTTTTAAACTCATTTTCTTCAATTTCTATCACGCTCCCAGCTAGTATCGCAACGCCTGCATCCACGATACAGCCATCGCCTAAACTAATGCCGGTAACGCTATTAGCCCCTAGCAAACAATTTTTCCCGATGCTAATGGGGTTGTTATTCCCTCCGCTTAAAACGCCTAAAACGCTCGCTCCCCCACCAATATCAGTGCCTGCTCCAACCACCACTGATGAAGAAATGCGCCCCTCATTCATGCACACTCCCATAGCCCCTGCGTTAAAATTCACATAACTAGCCCCGGGCATTTGGGTGTAACCTCCGGTCCCTAAATACGCCCCAAAGCGCGTTTTTGAGCTATCCAGTAAGCGGATATTGTCAAACTCAGGGATTAATTGCATCAAATAGCGCGGGAATTTATCTATAAAATCAATGCTAGGGAAATGGCCTCGCATTTTTAAAGCCACTTCGTTCATTCTGAGCCATTCTAATTCATAAGGCTTGTTGCCGCTCCAAGCCGCATTAGAAAGCTGGTTAAAAATACTCTCTAAATTCAAACTCCTTAAAGGGGCTTTCCCTAAAGAGAGCGCTAAAAGTTTCATATACGCGCTCTCCACGCTCTCGCAAGGCTTATCTTCAAACAAGATCACCAAGCGATAAAGAGACTCCCCATCGCTATTTTTCAAACGATTTTCTTCTAAAGCCTTTAAAAGCTCTAAAACCACTTGGATGTTTTTATGAGCCATTTTATTGGAATAGGCTTCATTCAAAAAGGGCGTATAAAAATCCAGCGCTTTTAACACAAAACTTTCATCAATCTCAATGACGCGCTCGCTCGCGCTTTCTTTGATGACCCTCTCTTGAGAAAATGCGTTGCAAAACACCGCATAAGAGCCTAAATTTTCATCTTTCCAGTTCAAAACGGGGTAAGTGGCGCATAAAATCTTTTTGGAAATAGGGGCAATATCCACTCTGGCAATGCCAAAACCTAAAGGCTCTTTATAGTGGTTAGATTGCTGGTAGTTGCTCACAAAATTTTTAAACTTATTGATCATGCCTAATCCTTTAAACTCTTTTCTCTTTCTTTAGCTAAATTTTCCACTTCTATGACAAAGGTTTCAAACAAATCCTTTTCAGCCAGTTTGTGAATGACCTTACCCTCTTTAATGATCAAACCGCTGCGATTCCCAAAAGCGATCGCCATGTCTGCATGCTTGGCTTCACCTAAAGCGTTCACCACGCAACCCATCACGCTAATGTCTAAAGGGGTTTTAATGTGGCTCAGGCGTTTTTCTACCTTGCTCGCCATATCCACTAAATTGGCTTCAATACGCCCGCAAGTGGGACAAGAAATCCAATTGATCCCCTCTTTCAAACGCCCGCTATGGCGTAAAATCGCTCGAGCCACTTTGATTTCATTTTCTAACTCCCCTGTGATGGATACGCGCATCGTATCCCCAATGCCTTCCATTAAAAGCCCCCCTAAAGCCATGGCGGATTTGATGCTAGAACTGAAAAGATTGCCCGCTTCAGTAACCCCCAAATGGAAAGGATAGATCACAAGAGGGCGTAGCATCCTGTAAGCTTCTATGGTGCGCATCACATCGCTCGCTTTTAAAGAAATCTTAAAATTGGTAAAATCCAAATCTTCTAAAAGTTTGGCGTTATACAAAGCGCTTTCTACCATGCCTTTTGGGGTGGGCCCGTATTTTTGATCAAACTGCTTTTCTAAACTCCCGGCATTCACGCCAATTCTTATAGGAATATTTTTTTCTTTACAAGCATCAACCACCGCTTTGATTTTGTCTTTAGAGCCGATGTTTCCGGGGTTAATCCTGATCGCATCAACGCTTTGAGCGGCAATGAGAGCGAATTTATAATGGAAATGGATATCAGCGATTAAAGGCAAAGGGGACACTTTTTTCAATTCTTTTAAGGCTAGGGCGTCCTTTTCATTACTCACCGCC
Source organism: Helicobacter pylori (assembly GCF_002832345.1). GTDB lineage: Bacteria > Campylobacterota > Campylobacteria > Campylobacterales > Helicobacteraceae > Helicobacter > Helicobacter pylori_CP. The sequence continues at coordinate 6,992 of NZ_PHLZ01000024.1, read as the reverse complement.
ACCCTCACTAAATCAGCCCCGGCGAGTTTGAGTCTGTCAATTTGATTTTTAGTGCTTTCAATATCAGCGGTTTTACTAAAGGTCATGCTTTGCGTGCTTATGGGAGCATCACCACCTATGGCCACGCCACCGATAAAAATTTGCTTGGTCTTAACTCTATTTTCCAGCATTAAACCTCTTCATCAGTTAAATTCTTATGCGCTATTATACTCTTTTATGCCCTTTCTTTTATGCTCTCTTTCGCTCTTTTTTAACGCTTTCAATGATAAACGCTTAAATTTTAGGTAAGATTAACCATTCCATTTTAAGATTAAAGTAGCCCTATGACCTTTGAGCCTTATCCTTTTGAACGATTAAGAGCCTTGTTTAAAGAAATCACCCCTAAAAAAAAGGGGCTAGATTTAGGCATCGGCGAGCCGCGATTTGAAACGCCCAAATTCATTCAAGACGCCCTCAAAAACCACACCCATTCGCTCAATATCTACCCTAAAAGTGCGTTTGAAGAGAGTTTAAGAGAGGCTCAAAGGGGTTTTTTTAAACGCCGTTTCAAGATAGAATTGAAAGAAAACGAACTCATCTCCACGCTAGGATCTAGGGAAGTGTTATTCAATTTCCCTAGTTTTGTTTTATTTGACTATCCAAACCCCACTATCGCCTACCCTAACCCCTTTTATCAAATCTATGAAGGATCAGCCCAATTCGCTAGAGCCAAAAGCCTTTTAATGCCTTTAGTTAAAGAAAATGATTTCACTCCAAGCTTGAATGAAAAAGAGTTGCAAGAAGTGGATTTAGTGATCTTAAATTCCCCTAACAACCCCACCGGAAGAACCCTTTCTTTAGAAGAATTGATCGCTTGGGTCAAACTCGCTTTAAAACATGATTTTATTTTAATCAATGATGAATGTTATAGTGAAATTTATGAAAATACGCCTCCCCCTTCGCTTTTAGAAGCTTGCATGCTGGCTGGTAATGAAGCGTTTAAAAATGTTTTAGTGATCCACTCGCTCTCCAAACGATCTAGCGCTCCAGGGCTAAGGAGTGGTTTTATCGCTGGGGATAGTCGCATTCTAGAAAAATACAAAGCGTTTCGCGCTTATTTAGGCTATACGAGCGCTAATGCGATCCAAAAGGCTAGTGAAGTGGCTTGGCTAGATGATAGGCATGCAGAATTTTTCCGCAATATTTATGCGAATAATTTAAAACTGGCGCGAAAAACCTTTAAAGACACGCTCATTTATCCTTATAGTTTTTATGTGTATCTGCCCGTTCAAAACGGCGAAAATTTTGCCAAAAGACTTTATCAAAACGAAGGCATTACCACCTTACCGGCTTTGTATTTAGGGCGTAATCGTATCGGCGCTGATTATGTGCGTTTAGCCCTTGTCTATGACACCCCCCTTTTAGAAAAGCCTTTAGAAATCATAGAAACTTACCGAGAAAATCATGCTTGAAACCCCAAAAGTTTTACTCAAAAACCTGCAAGATTGCAAGATCCATTTTATCGGTATAGGGGGGATTGGCATTTCAGGCTTAGCCAAATACCTTAAAGCGCAAGGGGCTAAGATCAGCGGATCTGATATTGCCATAAGCCCTAGCGTTAAGTATTTGAAAGCTTTAGGCGTAGAAATTAATATCCCGCACGATCCAAAGGCGATTAAAGATCAAGATGTCATCATCCATTCAGCCATTATCAAAGAAGACAATACCGAAATACAAAGGGCTAAGGAATTAGAAATCCCTATTTTGTCTCGTAAAGACGCTTTATATTCTATCCTTAAAGACAAACGCGTTTTTAGCGTGTGTGGGGCTCATGGAAAGAGCAGTATCACGGCCATGTTGAGTGCGATTTGCCCTGCTTTTGGAGCGATTATTGGGGCACATTCTAAAGAGTTTGATTCCAATGTGCGAGAGAGTGCGGATATGAGCTTGGTTTTTGAAGCCGATGAGAGCGATTCAAGTTTTTTATTTTCTAACCCTTTTTGTGCGATTGTGCCTAACACAGAGCCAGAACATTTGGAGCATTACAATCACGATTTAGAGCGCTTTTTCTTCGCTTATGAATATTTTTTAGACCATGCTCAAAAAAGAGTGATCTATAAAGAAGATCCTTTTTTAAAAAACTATTCTAAAGACGCCATTGTTTTAGAAAAAAAAGACATTCGCAACATTCAATACATTTTAAAAGACGGCGAGCCTTACACTTCATTTGAATTGAAAGATTTGGGGGCTTTTTTGGTGTGGGGGTTAGGCGAACACAACGCCACGAATGCGAGTTTGGCCATTTTAAGCGCTTTAGATGAATTGGATTTAGAAGAAATTAGAAATAATTTATTGAATTTCAAAGGCATTAAAAAACGCTTTGATATTTTGCAAAAAAACGTGCTCATCCTCATTGATGATTACGCCCACCACCCTACTGAAATTAACGCCACTTTAAAAAGCGCTAGGATTTATGCTAACTTATTGAACACGCAAGAAAAAATTATTGTGATCTGGCAAGCGCACAAATATTCTCGTTTAATGGATAATTTAGAAGAGTTTAAAAAATGTTTTTTAGAGCATTGCGACAGATTGATCATTTTACCCGTTTATAGTGCGAGTGAAGTCAAAAGAGACATTGATTTGAAAGCCCATTTTAAACATTATAACCCCACCTTTATAGACAGAGTGCGTAAAAAAGGGGATTTTTTAGAGCTGTTAGTCAATGATAATGTGGTAGAAACGATTGAAAAAGGCTTTGTGATAGGCTTTGGAGCGGGGGATATTACCTATCAATTAAGAGGCGAAATGTAATGGGTGCAGCAGTTGTTTTATTTTTAACGCTGATTTTATTATTTTTAGTTTTAAGGGATTTTGGTTTAGTAAGCCCCAAACAAAAACTTGTAGCTTTTTTAATCGTAGGGATTATAGGGGCAAGCATCAGCGTTTATACTTATAAACAAAACCAACAAAACCAACAAGAAATCGCTTTGCAAAGAGCGTTTTTAAGGGGGGAAACCTTGTTGTGTAAAGGCATTAAAGTCAATAACCAAACCTTTAATTTAGTGAGCGGGACTTTGAGCTTTTTAGGCAAAAAACAAACCCCTATGAAAGACGTTCTTGTGGATTTGGATTCTTGTCAAACGCTTCAAAAAGATCCCTTAATCCAACCCCAATGAATACCCAATGAATAATGAATAATAATAATACCCCACCCAAACCCCTAGAAGAAAGCCTGGATTTAAAAGAGTTTATCGCTCTTTTTAAAACCTTTTTTGCCAAAGAAAGAGATACTATCGCTTTAGAAAACGATCTCAAGCAAACTTTCACTTATTTAAACGAAGTGGATGCGATCGGTTTGATCGCCCCTAAAAGCGTGAAAGAAAGCGATCTTATTGTTATTAAACTCACCAAATTAGGGACGCTCCATTTAGATGAAATTTTTGAGATTGTCAAACGATTGCGCTACATTGTCATTTTACAAAACGCTTTTAAAACTTTCACGCATTTAAAATTTCATGAACGCCTTAACGCTATTGTTTTACCCCCTTTTTTTAACGATCTGATCGCTTTATTGGATGATGAAGGAAAGATCAAACAAGGGGCGAACGCTACCCTAGACGCTTTGAATGAAAGCTTGAACCGCCTTAAAAAAGAGAGCGCTAAAATCATTCACCATTACACCCGCTCTAAAGAGCTTGTCCCTTATTTAGTGGATACGCAAAGCCACCTTAAGCATGGTTATGAATGCCTTTTATTAAAGAGCGGGTTTTCTAGCACGATTAAAGGCGTTGTGCTAGAAAGGAGTGCTAATGGCTATTTCTATCTCTTGCCTGAAAGCGCGCAAAAAATCGCGCAAAAAATCGCGCAAATTGATAATGAAATAGATTGCTGTATCGTTGAAATGTGTCAAACTCTAAGCCGTAGCTTGCAAAAACACCTTTTATTTTTAAAATTCCTTTTCAAAGAATTTGATTTTTTAGATAGCTTGCAAGCCAGACTCAATTTTGCTAAAGCTTATAATTTAGAATTTGTCATGCCAAGCTTTACGCAAAAAAAAATGGTTTTAGAAAACTTTTCGCACCCCATTTTAAAAGAGCCAAAGCCCTTAAATTTGAAGTTTGAAAAATCCATGCTCGCTGTTACCGGCGTGAATGCGGGTGGGAAAACCATGCTCTTAAAATCGCTTTTAAGCGCGGCGTTTTTGAGCAAGCATCTCATTCCTATGAAAATCAACGCTCATCATTCCATTATCCCCTATTTTAAAGAAATCCACGCCATTATCAACGACCCCCAAAACAGCGCGAACAATATCTCTACTTTCGCCGGCAGAATGAAGCAATTTAGCGCTCTTTTATCCAAAGAAAACATGCTTTTAGGCGTTGATGAAATTGAGCTAGGGACTGACGCTGATGAAGCGAGCAGCTTGTATAAAACCCTGTTGGAAAAATTGCTCAAACAAAACAACCAGATCGTTATCACCACGCACCACAAACGCCTGAGCGTGTTGATGGCAGAAAACAAGGAAGTGGAATTACTGGCCGCTCTTTATGACGAAGAAAAAGAACGGCCCACTTACACTTTTTTAAAAGGGGTTATTGGCAAAAGCTATGCGTTTGAAACCGCTTTACGCTATGGCGTGCCGCATTTTTTGATTGAAAAAGCGAAAGCCTTCTATGGCGAAGATAAGGAAAAATTGAATGTTTTGATTGAAAATTCCAGCGCGTTAGAAAGGGAATTGAAGCAAAAAAATGAACGTTTAGAGGACGCTTTAAAAGAACAAGAAGATTTAAAAAACGCATGGCTTTTAGAAATGGAAAAACAAAAAGAAATCTTTCACCATAAAAAATTGGAATTGGAAAAATCCTACCAACAAGCCCTAAATATCTTAAAAAGCGAAGTCGCTTCAAAAGATACCAGCTCCATGCATAAAGAAATCCATAAAGCGAGCGAAATTTTAAACAAACATAAAACAAACCAAGAGATCCCACAAACAATAACGAGCTTTCAAGCTAACGAAAAAGCGCGCTACAAGAATGAAAGCGTGCTGATTGTGCAAATTTTAGACAAGGGCTATTATTGGATAGAAACCGAGCTTGGCATGCGCTTGAAAGCGCATGGGAGTTTGTTGAAAAAAATCCAAAAACCCCCTAAAAACAAATTCAAACCCCCTAAAACAACCATTCCTAAACCCAAAGAAGCGAGCTTGCGCCTTGATTTAAGGGGGCAACGCAGCCAAGAAGCCCTGGATTTACTAGACGCTTTTTTAAACGACGCGCTTTTGGGGGGTTTTGAAGAAGTGCTTATTTGCCATGGAAAAGGGAGCGGGATTTTAGAAAAGTTTGTGAAAGAATTTTTAAAAAACCACCCCAAAGTGGTAAGCTTTAGCGACGCTCCCATTAACTTAGGCGGTAGTGGGGTTAAAATCGTTAAATTGTAGTTTTTGGCGCTTTTTATGGGGGATTAATATAAAAATCCGCTTTAAATACAAAGCCATTTCACACCAACACCCAATGAGAACAAAGCCTTTTTAAAAGAGCGTTAAAAAGGGGTTTTAAGCTTAATTGAGCCAAAACCCTTAAAGATCTTTAGCCTTGATAGGCTTTTATCGCTTTCTCTAAAACCTTAATCGCGCTCTCTTTGTTTTCAAACCCCTTGACTTTCACCCATTTATTAGGCTCTAAATCCTTGTAAGTTTCAAAAAAATGCTTGATTTTATCTAAAGTGTGTTTGGATAAATCATCAATATCTTTGACATAGGAATGCGTGGGATCGATCTTATCTATGGGTAGAGCGAGTAATTTTTCATCCATTCCGCTTTCATCTTCCATGTTCAAAACCCCAACCAAGCGCGCTTTCACCACGCTCCCGGCTTGAAAAGCCACATCGCTTAAAACAAGCGCATCTACAGGGTCGCCATCAGATCCTAAAGTGTTAGGCACAAAGCCATAATTTGCAGGGTAATTTTGCGCCCCATAAAGCACCCTATCCACCATTAAAGCCCCGCTTTCTTTATCCAATTCGTATTTGATATTAGAATGCTTGGATATTTCAATTACCACGCACAAAGCGTCAGCGTCATGGCTAATTTCTAGTTTTTCTAAATTCATTGCAATCTCCTTTGAATAATAAAAAAGACTTATTCTAACATAAAGCCCGCTCTTTTTAAACTTCTTTAGGGGTTTTTAAAGGAGCGTATCGTCTGCTGTATTTGTGAAAGGCTTTTAAGCACTTTCTAGTGTTTAATTGATCATAAAGAAGATTATCCAAGTAAGACTTTTTAGGAGGCTTTAATGAAATGTCAGGCTTTTTTGCATTTTGAATGGTGCTATTGAAAGCATGTTTGTTTAAAGAAATAGGGCAAGGCAAATAGGTAAAATTAGCCACATCATGGTAAGTGGGGTTGTTTATGAACATATCCACCGGCTCTATGATTTTAAAACGCTCCGTGGCTTCTATAAAGGTTTTAGCACCCTTAGGCGTGAGGTAATAGCCTGCCGTAGAAGCCACATACACGCTGGTGAGGTAAAAATGCTCTAAAAAAAAGGCTTCTTTTTCGCTATCAGCACGCCTTTCCCAAAAGGTCTCTTTGATGTTTGCCTCTTTTGCCAATAAGGATTCGTATTTTTTGGTGAGTTCATCGTATTTTCCTGTGAGTTCATCGTATTTTCCTGTGAGTTCATCGTATTTTCCTGTGAGTTCATCGTATTTTCCTGTGAGTTCATCGTATTTTCCTGTGAGTTTCTTATACACTTCCGTCCGAGCTAAAATACTTCCAATGAAGTGGTTGAGTTTTCTTTTAATTTTTTTAAAAACCACTTGATTAAAAGAGATTTTTTTGGGTGCTATTTTGCAAGACTCAGATGGTTCTTTGGGGTCTTGTTGCGTTTCATTAATCAAATCTTGTTGCGCATCTTGTGTGGGATTGGGGGCCCCCCCCCCAATCCCACACAAGATGCGCAACAAGATTTGATTAATGAAACGCAACAAGACCCCAAAGAACCATCTGAGTC
>NZ_PHLZ01000023.1:0-33639 GCF_002832345.1 Helicobacter pylori | reverse complement strand
ACTCGTTTAGTGTTTTGATAGGATAGGATTTTTCTGGCTGAGCCAATAGGACTGCCAAAGACGAGATCGGAGGGTTCGTTGGGGTTTTGGTGGAGGGTGATTGTGTAGCGTTGGCTTAAAATGAAATACAGAGCACTCTTTTTAAATTCTTCAGCGCCTCCCCACCAATTCGCCACAGCGATTTTTAGGGGGGGGGGGGGGGGTGGATTTAAAGGTATTTTTTTTTTAATTGGAGCACTTTCTATAAAGGCGTCTAGTAAGGGCTGGAACATTTTTACCCTTTAAACCAATTTAGGCAAACTCAAATGGCGTTTGAAATACGCCAAGATCACGAGAGCAAAAGGTATCGCTACCAAAAAGTATAAAAAAGTAGGGATCGGCAAGGGATCGCCTGCGGCATAGCTGTGCAAGCCAGAAAGGTAGTAATTCACGCCAAAATAAGTCATTAAAACCGAATAAAACCCTAGCACGCTGCTGCTCGCTAAAATAAAGGGCCAATTTTGAGAGCCTAAAAAACGCAAATGCAAGATTAAAGCATAAACGCAAATAGAAATCAACGCCCAGGTTTCTTTAGGGTCCCACCCCCAATAGCGTCCCCAAGATTCATTCGCCCACACCCCGCCTAAAAAATTCCCGGCTGTGAGCATGAACAAGCCTAAAATCATGCTCATTTCATTGATAGCGCTAATGGAGAGGATGGTTTTATCTAAATTGAAACGCCCTTGTTTGCGCAAGATAAACAAAACCAAACTTAAAATCCCTAGCACAAAACACAAGCCCAAAAAGCCATAACTGGCGGTGATGACAGAGACATGGATATTGAGCCAATAGGATTTTAACACCGGCACTAAATGGCCGATTTGAGGGTCCATAAAGCCTAAATGAGCCACAAAGAGCGCGATACCGGCTAAAAAGCTAGAAGCCGATAGCGCGAGTTTGGAGCGTAAAACAAACCCTGCGACAACAGAAGCCCATGCGATATAAAGCATGGACTCATAAGCGTTGCTCCAAGGCGAATGCCCGCTCACATACCAGCGCAAGATTAGCCCCATAGAATGAGCGATCGCGCAAAGCAAGATAGCCACATAAAGGATTCTAGTGAGCCAAATATTAGGGGGGGTGTTTTTAACCAGAGAGCTTATCACAACGATAAAAAGCAACAACCCTAGAAAGATATAAGGCAGAGTCAGGCTGTTAAAAAAATTGGTGTGGTTTAAAAAAATTTCAGAATCAACTTTTGAAGAGGGTAAATAAAGGTTTTTGGCATGCTCTTGCTGATAGACGCTTAAATCTTTTAGGGTTTTTTCTACTTTGTCCCATTGATTGGTTTTTAAAGCGTCATCAAACCCGCTAAAAATATTTTTTAAAAACTCCCTTGCCACGCTTGAAATTTCTTTATTGGGGCTGTTGATCGCTTCAATGGGCGAGAGCCAAGCGGTGGTTTTATCGCTAGGGAAAATGCGTAAAAATTGAGCGCTAAAAAGCGTATAAACTAAGTTGATGCGTTCATCTACTTTTAAGACATCTTTATCCAACTCGTTGCGCGCATTGGGGGATTTTTGATTGACTTCTTCAACCAGATTTTTTAATTTATACCCACGGCTATCAAAAACATCTCTAAAAGCGATACGGCTTTCATCTAAAGGCGTGCCGATGAGCTTTCTTAAGGCTTTATTGGAAGTGTAAATCATTTTAATACTGCGCCAATCATTGGGGAAAAACATGATCCCTAAAAGCACCTGCATGGCGTTTAGCCCTTGAAAATCATCTTTTCTTAAAATCTTATGGATATATTCAATGCTGATGGTATCAAGGGGTTTGATGCGCCCGTCAAAATCCTGGACTTGAAGCCTTTGAAAGGCTTTTAAATGGTCTTTGGAATACTCTCTTAAATGCTTCAAACGCTCTAAAATCGCGCTTTTAGAATCTTCTTTATTGGCGGAATTTTCTATCTTTTGTCGCTCAATTTTAGCGCTTTTGCCCCCATGCATGTCAATTTGGCCTTCATTGGCGAACGAGGAAGTAAAAGGGCTGACTAGAATTAAAGCGAGCAAGAAACTAGCGGCTTGTTGGGATTTTAAAAAGCGTGAAAGCTTTAAAAAACGCCCGTTTTTATCCAAAAGCAACCACAAAGCCCCCAAAATAAGCATCGCATACCCTAAATAAGTGGGGATTTTACCCGGGTCTTTATTGACAGAAAGAATCGTGCCTTTTTCATCCATGTCATAAGAAGATTGGAAAAAGCGATAACCTTCATAATCTAAAACATGGTTCATAAAAATCCTATAAGGTTTGATTAAAGTGTTATCCAATTTCAAAACTTCCACTTCTGAAGCGTAAGATGAAGGGCTCATAGAACCGGCGTAGCGTTCTAATTCAAAACGCTTCAGTTTGATTTGAAAGGGCAATTCAATGTAAGCGGATCCAAAACTTAAAGAGAGCTTGTCGTCTTTAAACATCTCGCTTTCTTCTATGCCTTCATTCCTGTTGTTTTTAATGAGGTTGAATTTGTGGCTCACGCCGTTATAAGTCGCTTTTAACACTAAAATGGTAGCGTCATCTTTTTTAATGGCGTTTTGCTTGTAAATCTCTAAGGGTTCTAAAATTAAAGGCTTGTGATCTAAAGTGGCATGAATGGGTTTTAATCGTTTGGAATAATAAAAGGTTAAAGGCGTTTTTAAAGAAAGTTTTTTTTCGTCATTTAGGGTGATATTAAGGTAAGTGTCCGCGCTTTCAAAAGAGCTTTGAGTGCTGTTTTCTCGTACATGCATAAGCCCTTCTACGCCAAAAAAGCGCGTGATGGCTGCCCCCAAAATGATGAAAATCAAGGAGCTGTGGAAAAAAAGGCTCGCATACCTTTTGCGCTCCAAAGCTTTAGATTTAATGAATGTGCCTATTAAAACCACTAACAAATACGCATGCAAGAAATTAAACCAAGGGGTGTTATACACAATAGCCTTACTCGCGCTCGTGCCATAGTCATTTTCTATAAAAGTGGCTATCGCGCACGCACAAGCGTAGAGCGCGATTAAAGGGATAGCGACCCAAAAAGAAGCGAACAAAAAATAAATCAAGCTCTTAAGGCTTTTCATTCACTTTCCTAGCTGGATTTGTTTTTAGAAAGATTGGTTTTATACTTGATGTAAGCCTTTAATTTTTTAGTGAGATCCTCATCGTTTTTCGTGTCTTGATACTTCCCATCGCCGATAAATTCTAACACGGCTAAAAATTGCGTGGAGGGCATATAGCCGGGCAACTCATAGATGGTTTTACCGGTTTTATCGGATAAAACAATCGTAGGGGTGGATTGGACGGCATAAATTTGCGCTAATTCTTCTGTGGACATTTTGATTTCTTTTTCATCGTTTTTATCCTTATCGCCAACCTTAAAATCATGCTCTTTGGAGTAGCTGATATTGACATAGTAAGCGCTAAAATGCTCTTTAATGTAGTCGCGCAATTCTTTGACATTTTTGAGATCTTTTTTAAACCTTTCGCAATAGGAGCAACCATTACGCCCAAAAACTAAAAGCATGTATTTATCATTGGGGCTAATAGACTTATTGTCTAAAAAAACATCTTCTAAACCAGAGTAACTCTTTTTGTCTATGTTGTCTCGCTCATCGTTCAATTCTTTGGAGCTTTGAGAGCCAGAGCTTAAAAGATTTTCATCTAACTTTTCTTTATTGTTGGATTTGCAAGCACTTAAAAACAGCGAAATCAATAACAAAACGCTTAAAAATTTCTTGGAGACATAAGAAAGTGAAAACATGTAATAACCTTTATTGTTTAATAAATTTGAAAACTCGGTATTTTACTATAATAATCGCCTTTTTATGCAAATTTCACTCACTTTTAAGGTTTTTCACTAATTCAATGATAAATTTTGCAAACTCTATAGAATCGTTTAAGCATGGGCAAACCAAATATTCTTTAATTGCCAAGCGCTCTGCCATCAAGCGGTATTGCATGTCTAATTCATAGATCGTTTCAGAATTGTCAATCGTGAAAGCTAAAGGATAGATGATAATATGAGACTTGCGGTGCTTTTCTATCAATTCTTCAGTGCTTGGCTCTAGCCATTTCATAGGCCCTAGCTTGGATTGGTAAGAGAGTAAAACTTCTTTAAAAGGGGTATTTTTTTGTTGCATCAACTCTTTTAACAAACTCACATGGTGTTCGCATTCTTGCTGGTAAGTATCACCCGCATCAACAATGCTTTTGGGTAAGCCATGGACGGAAAAGATTAAGACAAAATCCTGGCTTTTGCGGTTGTTTAGAGCGCTTAAAATCGTGTTTAAAATGATTTCATTAAGCTTTTTGTCAGCATAAAAGCGTTCTATGACTCGCACTTTGGGGCGGAAAGTTTCTAAAGATTTGAGAGCGTTAAAAGCGTCATTGAAACTAGAAAGGGTGGTCGTGCTAGAATATTGCGGATACATGGAAAAAAACACCAGGCTTTCTACCTCTTTTAAGGCTAAATCTTGCAAGACCATAGACGCATAAGGGGGGGTATAACGCATCGCATAAGTGTAAAAACGAGAAGGATCCAATTCGTTCAAACGCTCCGTAAGGGCGAATGTGATAGGCGTTAAAGGGGATTTGCCCCCTAATTTTTCATAGATTTTTTTGGATTTTTCTATGCGGCTATTGACAATCATTTTACCCACCATTTTACGCATGAAATTATTTTTAATGGTAAGGATAAAGGGGTCATCAAACATGTTTTTTAAAAACACCCCCACTTCATAAAGGCTGTTAGGCCCTCCCATATTCAAAAGAACAACCGCTTCTTTGGGGGATTTTGCGGCGTTATTTTCTAAATTATTAAGCTTTTCATTGATTAAATCCATTAGCACATGCTAAAATAAAACGATTAATAAAAAATAAATCGTTAGAAAGAAGTTAATGTTAGAGATGAGTTTGCAAGCATTAAATACACAAGATTCTTCTGTGATGGCTCAATCCTTGCTCGTCCATGCCTTTTTTGCCGCCTTGCTTGCCCTAGCCTTTATGATCAATCTTTACACCCTTTTTAAAGAAAAGAACTTTATCCAATTGAACAGAAAAATCTATCTTGTCATGCCAGCGATTTACATTCTTTTAAGCATCGCTCTTTTGAGCGGGATTTTTATTTGGGCGATGCAACAATTTGAATTTTCTTTGAGTGCTGTTGTCATGCTTTTAGGGCTGTTGTTGATGCTGATAGCAGAAATCAAACGCCATAAAAGCGTGAAATTCGCTATCACTAAAAAAGAAAGGATGGAGGCGTATATCAAAAAGGCTAAAATCCTGTATTTTTTAGAAACGATTCTTATTGTTGTGTTAATGGGCCTTTGAATGCGTTTTGTCTATCACCCTTTAGCCAAAGAGCCTACTTTAAAAATAGAAGGCGAGAGTTATACGCATTTATACCGATCAAGACGCGTCAAAAGCGCAAGTCGTTTGGATTTAAGAAATTTAAAAGACGGCTTTTTATACACCTATGAGCATGCAGAAATCGCTAAAAAACACGCCCTTTTAAAGCTAGTGGGCGGGCGAAAATTAGAGATTATGGCCAGCAAAAAAACGCATTTGATTTTAAGCGTGATTGAAATCAAAAACATTGAAAAAATCCTACCCTTTTTAAATCAGTTAGGCGTGAGCAAGTTGAGTTTATTCTATGCAGATTTTAGCCAGCGTAATGAAAAAATAGATAACGCCAAATTAGAGCGCTTTCAAAAGATTTTGATTCATTCTTGCGAGCAATGCGGTAGGAGCGCTTTAATGGAATTGGAAGTGTTTTCAAACACTAAAGAGGTATTAAAAGCTTACCCTAAGGCGAGCGTTTTGGATTTTAATGGCGAAACCTTACCCACAGGCGTGGGTTTTGAAAAGGGCGTTATCATAGGGCCTGAAGGGGGCTTTAGCGAACCAGAAAGAGGGTATTTTAAAGAGCGTGAAATTTATCGCATCCCGTTAGACATGGTGCTAAAATCTGAGAGTGCATGCGTGTTTGCAGCGAGTGTCGCGCAAGTTTAGGGGGTTATTGGGGATTTTAAATCCTAAAAAATCCACCCGTAATTAAAAAACACTTTAAAATGACTGCCACCCTCATTCAAAACAACAGAATTCGCATAGATGCCATTATTAGAAGCGATTTTAATACCGCTTTGGATTAAAGGAACGCTAATGCCTACAGAATATTTAGAATGCTTGTAGCGGTAATTAAACCCCGTAACTATATCTAAATTACCGCTTCCTTTGACCTGGTTGAAAACATAGTAGCTATTGTATAAGCCCCTTAACCCCCCAAACACCCCAAAAGAGGAAGCAAAAACTTTTTTAGTTGGATTGCCTTGCTTTTTATTGGTATAAGTGGTGATGAAATCAAACAACACATCCATTCCCCCACCATAGCTTAATTGCTGGATTTTTTCATCGTTAGCCTGAGCGTAGTTGTATTTGATGATGCCGTAATAGGCTAACCCTATGTAGTCATTGAAATAATGTTGGTAGCCTATTTTAACATTGGCTCCTAAAATAGGGCTTCTAAAATTTTTACTTGAAGAGCGGTAAGTGGTGGTGGAAGTGGTGGAAAAATTTTGCGCGATCGCACTGACCATAGAGGTTGCAAAATTTTGCACATTCAACCCAGCGTTTAAATGGCTGGCTTGGCTGCTCAAGTTAGCGAAATTAATAGGCAGGGCGTTTTGATTGATGAGCTGTTGCCAAACAGCGGTAGTAACCCCTATAAGCCCAGCGGGGACTTGAGCGCAATTGGTGTAGATGGAATTGGGGTAATTGCTGGGGAAAGCGGGCTGATTTTTGCCGCCAAAACGAGAGCAAACATCATAGGTGTAACCATCCCGATCTTTCACTTCTTTCCCATTTGTAAATTTTAGTTCTTCTTTCCCATTGACTAATTCTTCTTTTCCACCCTCACATTCTTGTATGGCTCCGCCGTTTTCTTGACACAAGCGCACTCTTTGATAAGTCATGTTCCCATTATGCGTATAGCCTTTAGTGTGGCTAAATTCATGGATAATGTCTCTTAATTCCACAATATCAACTTTGTTCAAAGTTTTACCAAACAATTTTTCAGGATTTAAGGCAGAAGCTTCTATCCCCAGATTACCATCATTATCATCAAGTTCATACCCTAGCCCTACAAACCCTGATTTTAGGATATTCACTTCAAGATTGATCATTCTTCTAAACGCATCTATAACGGATTGTGGGGTTAGCACATATTTTTCATAGATGGGAGCGACACGCCCGTTATTGAAAGGATTCACGCATTTAGGAAAGTCAGAGCCGCATTCTGATGGGCTGTTAGAAAATTGGAAAGGAGCGTTTAAAACGGCTTCTTCCCAAGATTTGGAGTCAAACACCGCAATCATATCTAACATTAAATTGGTCAATTCTTCTGCGGTTTGTGGGGTGAAATCTGACACACAATCATGGCAATTACCTTTAAAATTGTTGGTATCGGCGTTTTCATAACTCATCGTTACATTGGTTGTGATCTTGCTGAGCTTTTCAAACAAACTTTGCGTGTTAGCGTCAGAAAATTGTGTGGCAGTGGCTTGAAGTTGTTGGTAATTAAAGCTATCAGCTTGTTCAAATTCTGAATCATTAAACAAGCTTGCAGGCAAAATGATTTGAGAATTTTTGGGGATAGTCTCTATCACGCCTAAATTGACCACCTTGCCTTGAGCGTCTTTAAAACTCAGTTCAACATTGTTTAAATTGTAAGGCAGAAAGTTTTGTATGGTTATGTTCCCATTAACCATATTCGCATACACAGGGTTTTGAGAATAAAAAGTTAAGCCATTTTCTATATTGTCCGTGGTGAATAAAGCCGTTGCGTTTTTTAAAATGGTGCTTTGGGGTATGTAATATTTTCCGTAAGCGCTTTGTGGGGTGGCTGTGTCGCTTTTGTTTTGTTCTTTAGGCTGTTCTTTAGTTTGTGGGTGGGTTAGGGGGTTTTCATAGATTTTTTGAGTGTTTTGGGTGTTTTGGGTTATTGTTTGTTCTTTAGTTTGCGTTCCTTCTAATAATCCGGTTTCAAACCCGGCTTCTATAAAAAAGCCATCTTTTTGGTGTTTTTGAAAGGCTTCTAAAGGGTTGAACAAGCCGATTAAAGACAAGCAAATCGTTTTACTAACGAATCTTAGCATGGTAATTTCCTAAATGGTTTAGCGTTTTGTTTCTCAAAGAGTGTGTAACTCAATCAAACTGAACTTTCGTATTATAATACATTTTTGAGAAATTGCGGTATTGTTTGTATTTAAAAATAAACAACGCCCAAAGGATAAGCGCTTTTATCTTTCTTCAAATCACTTCAAAATTTTAGGCAAAGTGATACCCACTTGCCCTTGATACTTACCGCCTCTGTCTTTATAGCTTTGCTCGCACACTTCATCGCCTTGTAAAAACACCACCTGCGCGATCCCCTCATTGGCATAGACTTTAGCCGGTAAGTTGGTGGTGTTAGAAATTTCAATCGTAATATAGCCTTCAAATTCCGGCTCAAAAGGCGTAACATTCACAATAATCCCGCACCTGGCGTAAGTGCTTTTGCCTAAACAAATCGCTAAGGTGTCTTTAGGCATTTTAAAATACTCTATCGTATGGGCTAGGGCGAACGCGTTAGCGGGTAAGATAAAAAAGCCCTCTTTACTCGCATCAATTTTAGTCGCGTTGTTAGGGTCAAAGTTTTTAGGGTCAATTAAAGCATTTTTGTTATCAAAGAGCATGAACTCACTCCCCACTCTAATATCATACCCGTAACTGCTCAAACCATAGCTGATCACATTCTTACCGACTTGCTTTTCGCAAAAAGGGCTAATCATGCCATGCTCTAAACTCATTTTTTTAATCCAAGAATCCGCTTTTAATCCCATACGCACAAAGCCTTTAAAGTTTGTTAATAATTATGTTATTATAACAATAATTTTTTGCTAAAAACGCTTATGGTTAGTAAGATGATGTGTTTGTGGCATATTTTAAAATAATATTAAGGAATAGATCGTTATGAACCTTTCTGAAATTGAAGAGTTGATCAAAGAATTTAAAGCTTCTGATTTGGGGCATTTGAAATTAAAGCATGAGCATTTTGAGTTGGTTTTGGATAAAGAATCCGCTTATGCGAAAAAGAATGCGTTAAGTTCCGCCCATTCTCCAGCTCCCATCATGGTAGAAGCGAGCATGCCAAGCGCTCAAACCCCTGTGCCTATGGTATGCACCCCTATTGTGGATAAAAAAGAAGATTTCGTGCTTTCGCCTATGGTAGGCACTTTTTATCATGCGCCCTCCCCTGGGGCTGAGCCTTATGTCAAAGCGGGCGATACGCTTAAAAAAGGGCAAATCGTGGGCATTGTAGAAGCGATGAAAATCATGAATGAAATTGAAGTGGAATACCCTTGCAAGGTGGTTTCTGTTGAAGTGGGAGACGCTCAACCGGTAGAATACGGCACGAAACTCATCAAAGTGGAAAAGCTTTAAAATCCATGAATAAAGTGAATAAAGAAAATAAAAAGGTAGAAAAAAAAGAGCTTTCACGCATTTTGATCGCTAATAGAGGCGAGATCGCTTTAAGAGCGATCCAAACCATTCAAGAAATGGGTAAAGAATCCATAGCCATTTATTCTATCGCTGACAAGGACGCCCACTACCTCAATACGGCTAACGCAAAAGTGTGTATAGGGGGGGCCAAATCCAGCGAGAGTTACTTGAATATCCCTGCGATCATTAGTGCGGCGGAATTGTTTGAAGCGGATGCAATTTTCCCTGGGTATGGGTTTTTGAGCGAGAATCAGAATTTTGTAGAGATTTGCTCGCACCATTCTTTAGAATTTATTGGCCCGAGCGCAAAAGTCATGGCTTTAATGAGCGACAAATCCAAAGCCAAAAGCGTGATGAAAGAAGCCGGCATGCCTGTGATTGAGGGCAGTGATGGGTTGCTTAAAAGCTATCAAGAAGCTGAAGAAATCGCTGATAAAATCGGCTACCCTGTCATCATTAAAGCGGCCGCTGGTGGGGGCGGAAGGGGGATGCGTGTCGTAGAAGATAAATCCAAGCTTAAAAACCTTTATCTAGCCGCAGAAACGGAAGCTTTGAGCGCGTTTGGCGATGGGAGCGTGTATTTAGAAAAATTCATCAATAAGCCTAAGCACATTGAAGTCCAGATTTTAGCCGATAAGCATGGCAATGTCATTCATGTGGGCGAAAGGGATTGCTCGGTGCAAAGACGCCAGCAAAAGCTCATTGAAGAAACCCCGGCAGTGGTTTTAGAAGAGGGCGTTCGTAAGCGTTTGCTAGAAACAGCGATCAAGGCCGCTAAATACATCGGCTATGTGGGGGCTGGGACTTTTGAATTTTTGCTTGATTCTAACATGAAAGATTTTTATTTCATGGAGATGAACACTCGTTTGCAAGTGGAACACACCATCAGCGAAATGGTGAGCGGGTTAAACCTCATTGAGTGGATGATTAAAATCGCTCAAGGCGAAGAATTGCCCAAGCAAGAAAGCTTTTTTCTCAAAGGGCATGCGATAGAATGCCGGATCACTGCAGAAGATCCTAAAAAATTCTACCCAAGCCCGGGCAAAATCACCGAATGGATCGCTCCTGGTGGGGTGAATGTGCGCCTTGATTCGCATGCGCATGCTCATTATGTCGTGCCTACGCACTATGATTCGATGATTGGCAAGCTCATTGTGTGGGGTGAAAACAGAGAAAGAGCGATCGCTAAGATGAAAAGGGCTTTAAAGGAATTTAAAGTAGAGGGCATTAAAACGACCATTCCTTTCCATCTTGAAATGCTTGAAAATGCGGATTTCAGGCAGGCAAAAATCCACACGAAGTATTTAGAAGAAAATTTTTAAACTTAATTGCAAGGAGATTTTAATGAAGCAAGTGATTAAAAGGGTTCTTAAGGGTTTGTTACCCAATCGGTTTTTAAACGCGTATCGTCATGTTGAAAACTTGGGAGCGATTAAAGAGCAAATTCGTTCTAATGTTGAAACTCTAAGATCGTTTAAAGAGCAAATCAACTCTATAGCCAATCAGGTCAATTCCATTCTTTGGCGAGCTGAAAGGGTAATGTCTATCAATGAATTATTTGTTGAAACCCCTAAAGAGAAGGTTGAAGGGTTCATCAAGAGCTTGCACCCCATTAAGACCGAGCATGAATTGGTGCGTTTTGGGGCAAAACATGATGGGGGCTATTTGATACCTAAGGATTTTAAGGGGATTAGAGCACTCTTTTCTCCAGGTGTGGGTAATGAAAGTGCGTTTGAAGAAGATTTTTATCGTCAGTGCAAACTTGCAAACCATAACGATATATATATATATATATATATATGGCAGACAAGTCGGTCAATAAACCGATACTGAATATCCCTAAAGAAAACTACTCCTTTATCAAAAAATTCATCGGTTGCACTGACAATGAAGATTTTATTATCCTAGACACTTGGGTCAATAACTCTCAAGTGGGCGAAGGGGATTTAATGTTGCAAATGGATATTGAAGGGGGTGAATATCTCGCCCTCATCAGTGCGAGCGATGTGCTATTGAATCGTTTCAGAATCATTGCTTTAGAAATCCATTGTCTGAAATATTTGTGGGATAACAACTATTTTGAAATGGTTCAAAGCGCTTTAAATAAAATTCTAAAAACGCATTATTGCGTGCATTTGCACCCCAATAATTGTTGTGCCCCTCACCATCACAATGGGGTGAGTATCGTTGAAGTCATAGAGTGCACTTTCATCAGAAAGGATCGGGTGAAACATATCTTGGGCTATTGCGATGAGTTCCCACATCCATTAGACGCTGACAATGTGGTTGAAAACCACACGCTTATTTTACCCAGAAACTGGTATGGAGACTGAAGTCTTTCTGTTTTGAAATGCTTGAAAATGCGGATTTCAGACAAGCAAAAATCCACACGAAGTATTTAGAAGAAAATTTTTAAGTTTTAAGGATTTTCTTAAGCATGATTTAAGGATTTTAAACGAACAGAAAAAATCAGCATTAAGTTTTATAGTAAAGTTTTTTCATGCAAACCTTGTTTAAAGAAATTACCCCTAAACGCTATGTCAATGGCAATGAGATGAAAGAAAATTCTAGCAATGTTCTAGATCAGTATTTCACTAAGCCTAGTGTGGCTTTAAAATGCTTTCAAAAAGCTTGTGAAGTGATTAAAAAATACGAAAATCTAGATGACTTTATTTTTTTAGAGCCAAGTGCAGGCGATGGGGTGTTTTATGACTTGTTCCCTAAAAATAGACGCATTGGTATAGACATTGAACCCAAAAGAGATGGATTTATTCAATGCGATTTTTTAAATTATAAACTGCCTACGCATCAAAAAGTGATTTGCTTGGGCAACCCTCCTTTTGGGCATCGTGGGGTTATGGCGTTAGAATTTATCAACCATGCTAGAAATTGTGATTTTGTGTGTTTTATCCTACCCATGTTCTTTGAAAGTCAAGGAAAAGGCTCTATTAAGTATCGTGTGAAAGGTTTGAATCTGCTTTATAGCGAACGCTTAGAAAAAAATGCGTTTATAGATTTTAAAAATAAAGAAGTGGATGTGCATTGCGTGTTTCAGATTTGGAGCAAAAAGCATCAAAACAAAAAAAGTGAATTTTCTTGGTATAAGAATCGCCATAAAGAACCCTTTGGCGAGTATATCAAGGTTTTCACGGTTTCATTAGCTAAAAACAGAGAATGCGGTAAAGAGTGGATTTTTAATCAAAAAGCGTCTTTTTACATTTCATCAACTTTTTATAAAAGCACACAAATTGTAGAGAACTTTGAGGAAGTTAAGTATCAATCTGGTATTGCTGTGGTATTTACTAGCACCAACAAGGCTTTAAACACTAAATTAAAAAAACTATTCAAAGAGATTGATTGGACAAAATACGCAAGTTTAGCGACTAATTCTTGCTATCATTTAGGAAAAAGTCATATTTTTCAAGCCTTATATGATCATTTAGATAGTTTAAAGGATAATTGATGGACTTAGAACAAACTTTTTTAAAAATTATTGAAAAAA
Source organism: Helicobacter pylori (assembly GCF_002832345.1). GTDB lineage: Bacteria > Campylobacterota > Campylobacteria > Campylobacterales > Helicobacteraceae > Helicobacter > Helicobacter pylori_CP. Next base: position 20,588 of record NZ_PHLZ01000023.1, on the reverse strand, counting down.
AACATAAAGAATTGAATTTAGGACAAGATTACAACGCTATTTTTTCAAAAATTAGAGATTTTGAAGCCAACGCTATAGGGCAGATTGGTGAAGAGTTTTTAAAAAGCGTGCTTAACGCTATAGATGGAGTGATCAATGATGGCATTATTCATGATGAATACGATATTATGACAAAAAGCGGCGTATCCTTTGAAGTTAAAACAGCGCGAAAAGGCAGAACTAACAACACTTTTTCAATTCAATGGTATAAACCCACGATACAACTATGATTTTTTGATTTGCTTAGGAGTGTGCGAAGACAAATTGCTTTATAGAATTTTTAAAAAAGATGAAATCCATTACATTCATAAAGAAAGAAAATACTTTATGAAACAAAATGAGTTTAAAAAGCAACTAGTGCCAATGAATCCTGATAATCAAGTCAATTATAAGCTCACTCTCAATATTAAAGAACTGGAAGAAATTACAAACCTCATCAAAGAGTTAGAAAGGGTTTTAGGGTTAGATTAATATTTTTAGGTAGAATTGAATGGATTAGAATGTTTTTAGGAATAGAGTTTGCTTATCTTTAAGAAAATAAAATGAAGTGGAGGATAGGATGTCTAAGATTTCAAACAATTATAACCCATCTTTGATGGTGAGGGATTACCACACCCAAAGGGTTGGTTCGCACGCAAGAAAAGAAGAAAATAAGGAAATTCAAAATCTTTCAGAGAATGATGAAAAAATCAAATTAGCCAAACAAGCTAAGCAGGATAACCTAGCCATAGGAGATTTAGAAAGCCGCCTTAAAAGCTTAAAGGGCATGGATAAAGACGCTAAGGAATTGGTGGGGATTTCTAAAGCTTACGCTCATAATAATGAAAAAGATCGAAGCGATTTTGAGCGTTTTAAAAGCCGTTTGGATAAAGCGATTGATTCTTTCAACCAAAAATCAGGCAACGATGGTTTGAAACTCCCTAGCAATATTGACATTGACGACACGAAAGCTTTGGAGAAATTTTCAAAATCATTAGAAAGTGAGAAAGAAAACATTCAAAACTCTTTGCACCAGTGGAAAAAACAGCTCGCTGAAACGAATCATTTAAACAAGGAATACAACACCTTAGATAAAACAAGACTGAACGCTCAAAAATTCCAAGATGTCCATGACACAAGCAAGATCACCCCATCTCGCTTGCAAGACTTGCTCGCTTGAAAGAGTTTGCTTATAGCGAGCCTTGTTTAGATGAAGAAGACAAAAAGGCTGTTTTAGAGGTTTTAAATTCCAAACAGCTCACGCAAGGCAAACGCTCTCTGTTGTTTGAAGAAGCTTTGTGCGAGTTTTTGGGCGTTAAGCATGCACTGGTGTTTAACAGCGCGACTTCAGCCCTTTTAACGCTCTATAGGAATTTTAGCAGATTTAACGCTCATTGTAATGAAATCATCACCACCCCTATAAGCTTTGTAGCGACGGCTAACATGCTCTTAGAGAGTGGTTATAGACCCGTGTTTGCTGAAGTCAAAAACGATGGCAATATAGATGAATTGGCCCTAGAAAAGCTCATTACTAAAAAAACCAAAGCCATAGTGAGCGTGGATTATGCCGGTAAAAGCGTGGAAATAGAAAGCATTCAAAAGCTTTGCAAAAAACATTCTTTGAGTTTTCTTTCTGACAGCTCGCATGCTTTAGGGAGCGAGTATTACAACAAAAAAGTAGGAGGCTTTGCGTTAGCGAGCGTGTTTAGTTTCCATGCCATTAAGCCTATCACTACGGCTGAGGGGGGAGCGGTCGTTACTAACGATAGCGAATTGTATGAAAAAATGAAATTGTTTCGCTCTCATGGCATGCTCAAAAAAGATTTTTTTGAAGGCGAAGTCAAAAGCATAGGGCATAATTTCCGCTTGAATGAAATCCAAAGCGCTTTGGGTTTGAGCCAGCTTAAAAAAGCCCCCCTTTTAAGGCAAAAAAGAGAAGAAATCGCTCTAACCTATGATGGGATTTTTAAAGGTAACCCTTATTTCACCCCTTTACACCCCTTGTTAAAACATCAAAGCTCTAACCACCTTTATCCTATTTTAATGCGCCAAAAATTTTTTACATTTAAAAGATCCATTTTAGAAAGTTTGCACAAGCTTGGCATTTTAGCCCAAGTGCATTACAAGCCTATTTATCAATACCAATTGTACCAACAGCTCTTCAATACAGCCCCATTAAAAAGCGCAGAAGATTTTTATAACGCTGAAATTTCCTTACCTTGTCATGCGAATTTAGATTTAGAGAGCGTTAAAAGCATCGCTCATGGAGTTTTAAAAACTTTTGAGGGTTTTAATAGAATGGGTTTCATTTAGGGCTTCAAATCTTAATCATTAAGAATGGTGCGGAAGAAAGGAATCGAACCTTCATGCCTTGCGGCGCTAGATCCTAAGTCTAGTGCGTCTACCAATTTCGCCACTTCCGCACACCGCACGCCATCGCATGCGCATAAGAGTAGAAAATAAAGAAGCAGTATTTTAGCTGTTTAATCCTTTAAAAATACTGAAAAATTGAAGTTTTTTATAAATTTGGAGTTTTTTCTGGCTTTTAGGGGGTTTTAAATTCTTTTAAGGTATTCTAACGAGACTATATCATTAGATAGTTTTAAGGAAATTAAGGAACACAATGGAAGTTTCACGCAAGAAAATTTACAACCCCGATTCTACAGAAAGTGTGAATGAAAGAAAGATTTTTGGGGGTAATCCTACAAGCATGTTTGATTTGAATAAAATCAAGTATCAATGGGCGGATCATTTGTGGAAAACGATGCTCGCTAACACCTGGTTTGCCGAAGAAGTGAGCATGAACGATGACAAAAGAGATTATTTGAAATTGAGCACAGAAGAAAAGATCGGCTATGACAGAGCTTTAGCACAACTCATTTTTATGGATAGCTTGCAAACCAATAACTTGATTGACAATGTCAATCCCTTTATCACCAGTCCCGAAATCAATTTGTGTTTGGTGCGTCAAGCTTATGAAGAAGCCCTACACAGCCATGCGTATGCGGTGATGGTAGAAAGCATTAGCGCCAATACTGAAGAGATTTATGACATGTGGCGTAACGATATGCAATTAAAAAGCAAGAACGACTATATCGCACAAGTGTATATGGAATTAGCCAAAAACCCTACAGAAGAAAACATCCTCAAAGCGCTTTTTGCGAACCAGATTTTAGAGGGGATTTATTTTTATAGCGGGTTTAGCTATTTTTACACTTTGGCTAGGAGCGGTAAAATGCTAGGATCAGCGCAAATGATTCGTTTTATCCAAAGAGATGAGGTAACGCATTTGATTTTATTCCAAAACATGATCAACGCTTTAAGGAATGAAAGAGCGGATCTGTTCACGCCAAAATTGATTAATGAAGTCATAGAGATGTTTAAAAAAGCGGTAGAAATTGAAGCCTCATGGGGGGATTATATCACGCAAGGCAAGATTTTAGGGCTCACTTCAAGCTTGATTGAGCAATACATCCAGTTTTTAGCAGATAGCCGTTTGAGTAAGGTGGGTATCGCTAAAGTTTATGGCGTCCAACACCCCATTAAATGGGTAGAGAGCTTTTCAAGTTTCAATGAGCAACGCTCCAATTTCTTTGAAGCTAGGGTGAGCAATTACGCTAAAGGGAGCGTGAGTTTTGATGATTTTTAAGGGGCTTGTTTGAATAGTATCAAAAACCATTTGATGTGTGAAGAAATCCACAAGCGTTTTCATTTACACCCCAAAGTGAGAAAGGCTATGGAAAGCATTGAAAGGGAGGTTTTTGTGCCAGCCCCCTTTAAACATTTTGCTTACACTTTAAACGCGCTTTCTATGCAAGCGCAACAATACATTTCTTCGCCCCTAACCGTGGCCAAAATGACGCAATATTTAGAAATTGATCATGTGGATAGCGTGCTAGAAATTGGCTGCGGGAGCGGCTATCAAGCGGCGGTGCTGTCTCAAATTTTCAGGCGCGTTTTTAGCATTGAAAGGATTGAGAGCCTGTATTTAGAAGCGCGTTTGCGCCTTAAAACTCTGGGTTTAGACAATGTTCATGTTAAATTCGCTGACGGGAATAAGGGTTGGGATCAATACGCTCCCTATGATAGGATTTTGTTCTCTGCTTGCGCTAAAAATATCCCCCAAGCGCTTATTGATCAGCTTGAAGAAGGCGGGATTTTAGTTGCACCCATTCAAGAAAACAACGAGCAAGTGATCAAACGCTTTGTGAAGCAAAATAACGCTTTGCGCGTCCAAAAAGTGTTAGAAAAATGCTCGTTTGTGCCTGTTGTAGATGGGGTACAATAAAGATTAAAGCATGATCAAACACTATCTTTTCATGGCGGTTTCGCAGGTTTTTTTCTCTTTCTTTTTAGTGCTGTTTTTTATCTCTTCTATCGTGCTATTAATCAGTATCGCAAGCGTAACGCTCGTGATTAAAGTGAGCTTTTTGGATCTAGTGCAACTCTTTTTGTATTCCTTGCCAGGAACCATTTTTTTTATTTTGCCGATCACTTTTTTTGCGGCTTGCGCTTTGGGGCTTTCAAGGCTTAGCTATGACCATGAATTGTTAGTGTTTTTCTCTTTAGGGGTTTCGCCTAAAACAATGACTAAAGCGTTTGTGCCTTTGAGTCTGTTAGTGAGCGCGATTTTATTGGTGTTTTCGCTCATTTTAATCCCCACTTCTAAGAGCGCTTATTACGGGTTTTTGCGTCAAAAAAAAGACAAGATTGATATTAACATAAGAGCCGGTGAATTCGGGCAAAAATTAGGCGATTGGCTCGTGTATGTGGATAAGGCTGAGAACAATTCCTATGATAATTTAGTGCTTTTTTCTAATAAAAGCCTCTCTCAAGAAAGCTTCATTCTGGCCCAAAAAGGCAATATCAACAATCAAAACGGCGTGTTTGAATTGAATTTGTATAACGGGCATGCGTATTTCACTCAAGGCGATAAAATGCGTAAAGTTGATTTTGAAGAATTGCATTTGCGCAACAAGCTCAAGTCTTTCAATTCTAATGATGCGGCTTATTTGCAAGGCACGGATTATTTAGGTTATTGGAAAAAAGCCTTTGGCAAAAACGCTAATAAAAATCAAAAACGGCGTTTTTCTCAAGCGATCTTAGTTTCCTTATTCCCTTTAGCGAGCGTGTTTTTAATCCCCTTATTTGGCATCGCCAACCCACGATTCAAAACGAATTGGAGTTATTTTTATGTCCTTGGAGCGGTTGGGGTTTATTTTTTAATGGTGCATGTGATTTCTACGGATTTGTTTTTGATGACCTTCTTCTTCCCCTTTATTTGGGCGTTTGGCTCTTATTTGTTGTTTAGAAAATTCATTTTAAAGCGTTATTAAATGCGTTGTTTTAAGGCTACTATCGCTTATGATGGGGCGTATTTTTTAGGCTATGCCAAACAACCTAACAAACTCGGCGTTCAGGATAAAATAGAGAGCGCTTTAAACGCGCTAGGGATTAAAAGCGGCGTAATTGCGGCTGGGCGCACGGATAAAGGCGTGCATGCGAACAACCAAACGCTGTCTTTTCACGCTCCAAAACACTGGAATGCTGATAAATTATTTTATTATCTAGCCCCCAAACTCGCCCCGCATATTGTCTTAAAAAAACTAGAAGAAAAAAACTTTCATGCGCGTTTTGACGCTCAAAAAAGAGCGTATCGTTACCTTTTGACGAAGAATTTAAAAACGCCTTTTTTAGCGCCCTATATCGCTTGTGGGGATTATGGCTCACTAGATTTATTAAATACCGCTTTAAAGCAATTCACAGGCAAGCATGATTTTTCCATGTTTAAAAAAGAAGGCGGCACTGCAACCAACCCTAATCGCATCATTTTTAACGCTTTGGCTTATAAAACTTTTATCATGGGGCATGAGTGCGTGGTGTTTAAAATCATTGGCGATGCGTTTTTACGCTCCAGTGTGCGTTTGATCATTCAAGCGTGCGTTCAATATTCACTAGAAAAAATCACGCTCGCTGAAATTCAAGCGCAAATCCATAACCTCAAAGCCACTATAAAAACGCCCATAATGGCTAATGGCTTGTATTTGCACAGGGTGTATTATTGAAATTTCAAAAGGTGTTCTTCCCAATCTAGAGCGCTTTTGATAATCGTATCTAGGTTGTCATAAAGGGGTTTGAAAGGGGTGTTTTGTAAGATTTTAGCGTTATTGGCAATAAGGCTTGCTGGATCGCCCTGTCGTTTGTCTAAAATTTCCACTAAAAAATCCTTATTTGAGATTTCTTTAACCTTTTCTATCACTTCTTTCACGCTATGGCCTTGATTGTAGCCGACATTATAGATTTCGCTCTTATTTTTTTCTAAAAGAGTGTGATAGCTCGCTAAATGCGCGTTAGCCAAATCATCTACATGGATATAATCCCTAATGCAAGTGCCATCTCTAGTGGGGTAGTTAGTGCCAAAAATCCCCATTTTCTTCCTTTTACCCACCGCGCATTCGCATGCGATTTTGATCAAATGCGTGGCGTTGAGCGTGCGCTGTCCTAGCGTGTAAGGCGTGGTATAATCATTTTGCATGCATGCCCCAGCCACATTGAAATAGCGCAAAATAACGCATTTAAAATCCGCTATTTTAGAAGCGTCTAACAAGATCCTTTCGCTCATCATTTTAGACGCTCCATAAGGATTAATGGGGTTTAAGGGGCTTTCTTCATTCAAGCTTGAACCAGACTCGCCATAAACCACGGCCGTAGAAGAAAAAATAAAACGCTTGATTGCATGTTTTAAGCAAAGTTTGACAAGCTCTAAAGTGTTGAGCGTGTTGTTGGTGTAGTATTCTAAAGGCAAACACGTGGATTCTTCTACTGAGATTTTAGCCCCAAAGTGTAAGACAGCTTCAATGGGGTCTTTTAATTGTTGCTTATTCAAAAAGGCGTCTAATTTGTGGGTTTCATTCAAATTCGCTTGAATAAACACAACCCTATTAGGGTAGTAACGCTCTAACGCTTTGATATGCTCTAAAAAACCGGTGCTTAAGTCATCTACAATAATGATGTTTTCTTTGGTTTTTTCTAAAAACGCCCTTGCGGTATGCGAGCCTATATACCCGCACGCCCCTGTGAATAATAATGCCATAGAACCCCTTTTAAAATGAAAAAATAACAACTATTATAACATCTTAATCCCATTTATTATTTAAGGATTTCTTAAGAAAATTTAATCTATAATTTCGTCTTTATTGACTTTAAGGGCTTATAGCTCAGGTGGTTAGAGCGCACCCCTGATAAGGGTGAGGTCGGAGGTTCAACTCCTCCTAAGCCCACCATTTTTTACCATCTTTGGGGAATTAGCTCAGCTGGGAGAGCGCCTGCTTTGCACGCAGGAGGTCAGCGGTTCGATCCCGCTATTCTCCACCATTGTTTTCTCCTTAAATTTTTTTCTTTTTATCCATCATGTTTGGTTGAGAAATCCTAAACGATTGGATCGTCCTTGTTTAACGTCGCAAGTCTTTTAACTCAAAGCTCCTTGATAAAAGATTGAGTTGGATTGAAATTTTTTATTTGCTTTGTTCTTTAAATGGTGCAAAATCTCTTTTGCTTTATAACTTTTCGCTTTCTATCTTTGGCGGCTTTATCGGCTTATATTTGTTCTAGGGGGCTTAAAATTTTAGGGTTTTGAGTTTTTCAATGATTGTAAGCGTGTTGTTACTAAATTGTGGGTTTTGAGTGCTTCATTCTTTCTTTATTGTCCCAATTCAAGCCTTTCGTTAGAGCGTGGAAAAAATGTTAGAAACCCTTACAAAACAAGCTAATATATTCTATTCAATTTATTTCAAGGACAAACAAACATGAAAAAATTTCTTTATACCCTACTCGCGCTTCTTTTAATCGGCCTTTTAACAACCTATCTTATCCTTTTCACAGAATGGGGGAATAAGATCATCGCTTCGTATATAGAGAAAAAAATCAACCCGAACGAACGCTACTTGAGCGTTAAAACCTTTAAATTGAGATTCAGCTCTTTAGACTTTGAAGCTCAAGCCAACGATGATTCCACGCTCATTCTTAAGGGGGATTTCTCGCTTTTAAAGCAAAGCGTAAATTTGAATTACCATATAGATATTAAAAATTTATACTCTTTCAAAGATTTGATACCCTACCCTTTAAGGGGGGCTATTGTTACTTCTGGGAACATTAAAGGGCATAGAAAAGCCCTTATAATTCAAGGCGTCTCTAATGTCGCTCAATCCCACACTGCCTACAACGCCCTTTTAGATGATTTCAAGCTTTCTCATTTAAGCTTGAACGCACAAGACGCCAATTTAGAAGATTTGCTTTATTTAATCAATCGCCCCGCTTATGCGAACGCAAAAGTGTCCTTACAAGCGGATTTTAACTCTCTAAAGCCTTTAGAAGGGCATTTGATCCTAACAGCTAATAACGCTTTAATCAACAATGCTCTAATCAATCAAATTTTTCATTTAAACCTTAAAGACACGCTTGTTTTCAACCTCTCGCACTCAAGCGACTTTAAAGGAAACAAAGCCATCAGCGATACCACCCTAACTAGCCCTTTAGCCAATTTTACAGCCCTAAAAAGCGAATATCTTTTCTCTGTTTTAAAACTCAACGCCCCCTACACTTTAGAAATACCCAATCTAGCCAAACTCCAAAACATGATCAACCACCCCTTAAAAGGGAGCTTGACTTTAAAAGGCGCTATAGAGCAAAGCCCCAAACTCTTAAAAGTCAGCGGCCATTCAAATTTACTAGACGGCGCGCTGGATTTCACGCTTTTAAATAAAGATTTGAAAGCCTGTTTTTCCAATATTTCCACTTTAAAGGCCCTAGATTTATTCCATTACCCTAAATTTTTCCAATCCGTTGCAGACGCTAACTTGGATTATGACCTTAGCGCCAAGCAAGGCGTGTTGAAAGCCAATCTCAAAAACGCAAGATTCCTCAAAAATGCATTCAGCGATTTCCTCTACTCCATTTCCAAATTTGATATTACTAAAGAAATTTATAACGATGCCAATCTGGTAAGCCAAATCAACCAGCAACGCCTGCTCTCTGATCTCAGCTTAAAAAGCCCCAAAACCCAATTGAAAATCCATAACGGCTTGTTGGATTTAAACACCAAACAAATGGACATGCTCATGGATGCGGAAATTTTAAAATTCATTTTTAAAATGAAACTTCAAGGCAACATGCACCAGCCAAAATTTTCCCTCATTTTAAATGAGAAAGCCATTCAGCAAAACCTGCAACAAGGCTTGAAAGAAATCCTTAAAAACGACACCCTTAAAAAAGGTTTAGATCATTTGCTTAAAGATGATAAGCTCAAAGAAAAGCTTGAAAAAGGGCTTAAGGGGCTTTTTTAAAATTTTAAAGGATAGAAATGGCGCACATTTTAGTTAGCGGAGCGACTTCAGGGTTTGGGCTAGAAATCGCTAAGGCGTTTTTACAAAAAAACCATGTGGTTTTTGGCACAGGGAGGCGAAAAGAGAATTTACAAAAATTGCAACTCGCTTATCCCAAGCATTTCATTCCCCTGTGTTTTGATCTTAAAAACAAGCTTGAAACTAAGCGGGCGATAGAGGCTATTTTCTCCATGACGGATCGCATTGACGCTTTAATCAATAACGCCGGCTTAGCGCTAGGCTTAAACAAGGCTTATGAATGCGAGCTAGACGATTGGGAAATCATGATAGATACGAATATTAAGGGGTTGTTGTATCTCACCCGTTTGATCTTGCCCTCTATGATAGAGCATGACCAAGGGACTATCATCAACCTTGGTTCTATCGCTGGCACTTACCCCTATCCTGGTGGGAATGTCTATGGAGCGAGCAAAGCGTTTGTGAAGCAATTTTCTTTAAATTTGCGAGCGGATTTGGCTGGCACTAACATTAGAGTGAGTAATGTTGAACCCGGTTTGTGCGGCGAAACCGAATTCAGCATGGTGCGTTTTAAAGGCGATAAAATCAAAGCCCAATCCGTCTATGAAAACACCCTTTACCTCAAGCCACAAGATATTGCTAACATCGTGCTATGGATTTATGAACAACCCTTGCATGTCAATATCAACCGCATAGAAATCATGCCCACAAGCCAAACTTTCGCTCCCCTACCCACCCATAAAAACCCTTAAGGGGTTTTAAATAAAGGCTTTGTTTTAGTTAAATACTTAAGGTTTTTTTAAACTTTAACGACTCTTTAAGTTTTAAAAAAAAAGAATTTTGGTTGCTTTATTTTAAGCTCATTATCTTAAGGAGATAGGAAGTATTTTGAAATTATTCTCCCCTACTCCCCTAAAACCTCCTTTTAAATCCCCTAACCCCCTAAAATTTCGCTTTTTAAAGCCATTTGATCAAACCTTATTCAAACTAAACTTTGATCTTAAGCTGCTTGAGAATATCGCACGCCCCTTTAGCGCCTAATTTACAGCCTTTTTTAAAGTTTTCTATGGCTTGCTTTTCATTCCTTGTTACGCCTTCGCCATTGTATTGCATAGCCCCTAAATTGAAACACCCTCCGCCATTTTCCAATTCGCATGCTTTAGAATAACGAGCGAGAGCCTCTTTAAAATTCTTCGTTGCGCCATCGCCATGATGATACATATTCCTTGCGTTAAAGCACCCTGGACTGTCTTTTAAGTCGCAAGCTTTATCATAAGAAGCGAGCGCTTTTTTCAAATCTTTAGGCGTGCCTCTGCCTGCATCATACAAGCTCCCTAATATCGTGCAGCCATCGCCATCGTTTAAATCGCACGCTTTAGTGAAATACTCCACCGCTTTTTTAAAATCCCTAGTTACCACTTTACCATCATGATAAATCCCCCCTAAGCTCGCGCACCCTTCGGCGTATTTCAAATCGCACGCTTTAGAGTAGTATTGTAAGGCTTTATTGGTGTTTTGGGACACGCCTTGCCCGCTGTAATATAAATTCCCTAGCAAATGACACCCATTGCTGTAATCTAAATCGCAAGCCTTAGAGTAAAAGGAGGCGGCTTTTTTCAAATTCTTTTCCACGCCATGCCCTTGATAATAAAGCACCCCTAAATTAAAACACCCGCTATTTTCTTTCAGATCGCAAGCTTTTTCAAAATATTTCTTTGCTTGAGTGAAATCTCGCTCTTTGTAGCTCTTTGCGCCCAAACCCACAAGCTCTTTAGGGTCTTGCTCTGCCATTAGCCCCCCTAAACACAACGCGCCCAAGCACAAAACCCTAAAAAAAGATTTTTTGACATTTTCTAACATGATGTATCTCCTTATTAAAAATTTTATTATAGTGTTATTAAGCAAATACAAAATGCCATGATCTCTTTGTTATCTTAAGCTAACGCTCGCTTGCAAATTTCTGTGATTTTATCCCACTCTTTGTTTTGAATTAAATCTTTAGGGGTAAGCCAACTCCCCCCCACGCACAAAACATTTTCTAAATTCAAATAAGAACGCATGTTATCTGCACTAATCCCCCCGGTAGGACAAAATTTCACCCCTTTAAAAGGGCCGTTAAAAGCGTTTAAAAGCTTAACGCCCCCACAATACTCTGCCGGGAAAAATTTCAAAGCGTGATAGCCCCATTCTAAAGCTTGCATGACTTCACTACTGCTAGAAACCCCAGGTATTAAAGGCATGCCTTTTTTCTTTGCGTGTTCTAAAAGACTAGGCGTAAGGCCCGGGCTAATCAAAAACTCTGCCCCCCTATTTTGCGCTTGCTCTAATTGAGTAAGATTTAAGATCGTGCCAGCGCCCACGCGCATTTTTGGCACATTCTTAGCGATAAGTTCTATGGCCTCTAAAGCGCAACTGGAGCGCAAAGTAACTTCTATGATTGGAATACCCCCCTCTATCAGGCTTTGCGCTAAAGGCACAGCGTCTTTTATATTTTCAATCACCACCACAGGGACAATGGGGCTGATTTGTAAAACTTCTATTATTTTATCTTGCATTTTATCTCCTTTATCTTTTTATACCTTTATGCCAAAACTCATGCCGCCCTCTTCAGCCGTATTAACATTCAATCTCAAACTCGTAAACAATTCCCTACCCAGCCCAAAAGTAGGCTTTTCTAAATTTTCTAAGGTTTCTAAAAACAAAGGGTTGATCCCTCTATTTTCAAAATCCTTTTCAAGCACATTCAAGGCGTTATTAGGAGCGTCTAATTCTATCCAATCGCCATCTTTAATCTTAATGATCGCCCCGTTTAACGCTCCCTCAGGGCTTAAATGGATCGCGCTAGGCACTTTCCCGCTCGCCCCGCTCATGCGCCCATCCGTAACCAGCGCGACCTTATAGCCCATATCCTGCAAAGCCCCTAAATTCGTGGTGAGTTTGTGCAATTCTGGCATGCCGTTAGACTTAGGCCCTTGGAAAGGCAAGACCGCCACAAAGTCCCTTTCTAATTCTTTATTTTTAAAGCGTTCTAAAAATTCGCTTTGGGTTTTAAAAACAATCGCTCTAGCCTTAACTTTCCTATGCTCATCTTTAATGGCTGAAATTTTAATCACGGCCCGCCCTAAATTACCCTTTAAAATTTTAAGCCCCCCATTAGCGGCAAAAGGCTCACTAACAGGGCGTAAAATATCCGTATTCAGGCTATGATTAACAGCATTTTTATACACCAATTGGTCGTTTTCTAAAAAGGGGGTTTTGGTGTAATTTTGCATGCCTTTTTGCGTTTCTGTATCCATAATGGTATGAGTGTCTTCAAATAAAAGCCCCTCTTTTAATAATTCCTTGATCACAAACGCTAAGCCTCCACACGCTTCAAAAGCGTTCACATCCGCTGATCCGTTAGGATAGACTTTAGCTAAAAGGGGTATGAGGTTAGAAACTGCGTCAAAATCATCCCAATTGAGGATCACCCCACAAGATCTAGCGATAGCGATCAAATGTAAAGTGTGGTTAGTAGAACCTCCGGTTGCCATTAAGCCTATAAGAGCGTTAAGAATGCTTTTTTCATCAATGAGTTTGGCTAAAGGCAGAACCTTCCCGCTCGCTAATCTTTTAGCACTCTCTTCTACTAAAACCTTTCGTAAGGGGTTGTTAGGGTTGATAAAGCTAGAATTAGCCACATGCAACCCCATAAATTCCATCATCATTTGATTGGAATTAGCCGTGCCATAAAAAGTGCAAGTGCCCACATCATGATAGCTTTGCATTTCCACTTTTAAAAGCTCTTCTCTGTTGATTTTTCCTAGCGCAAAATCTTGGCGCGCTTTGGCTTTTTTATAATTTTCTATCCCGCTCACCATAGGCCCGCTTGGCACAAACACGCTCGCTAAATTCCCAAAGCTTAACGCTCCTATAAGCAAGCCTGGCACGATTTTATCGCACACGCCCAAAAAAAACGCCCCGTCAAAAACATTATGGCTTAACCCTACGGAGGTGCTTAAGGCGATCACATCTCTGCTGAATAAGCTCAATTCCATTCCCTCATAACCCTGCGTGATACCATCACACATCGCTGGCACGCCACTAGCGACGCTCGCATAAGCGTTATGCTCTTGCAACTCTTTTTTAATCAAATCAGGGTAATTTTTAAAAGGTTGGTGGGCTGAAAGCATGTCGTTATAAGCGGTGATAATCGCAAAATGCTTTCTTTTATGCGAACCTAAAGGCATTTTTAAATGCTCTGGCATGCTCGCAGTAACATGCGCAATATTCGCACAACCCAAGCTCTCAATCTTGGGCTGGTTTTTAGGGTTAAAGATATTTTCTAAATAAAGCTCTCTGGTTTTTTTGCTACGCTCTGTAATTTTTTCTTTGATTTGTTCTAAAGAATGCTTAGGCATGAACACCCCTTCAATTAAGATTTAATATATAATAATAACTCAAAAACACTCTAAAAGGGTTATTGATGTTAGATTTTGATTTGGTTCTTTTTGGTGCGACTGGGGATTTGGCCATGCGAAAGCTCTTTGTTTCGCTCTATGAAATTTATACCCATTATGGTTTTAAAAAAGATTCTAGAATTATCGCATCGGGGCGCAAGGAGCTATCCAATGAAGAATTTTTAGCGCTCCTTTGCGAGAAAACGCAGTTGCATTCAAGAGAAAAGGGTAGGGAATTTTTAGCCCATATCAGTTATTTGCGTGTCCGTTTGGATAACCCTAAAGACTTTGAAGAATTGAGTAAAATCGCTACAAACAATAAGCCCTTGATTTTCTACTTTTCTATCTCGCCTAGTTTTTTTGCAACGACCGCTCAAAATTTGGCCCAAAACGCGCTCAATCACACTAACACTCGCTTGATTTTAGAAAAGCCTTTAGGGCATGATTTAAAGACTTGTCAAGAGATTTTCCAAAGCATTAGCGCTTTTTTTAAAGAAGAACAAATCTTTAGAATCGATCATTATTTAGGGAAAAAGGGCGTTCAAAATATCCTTGAATTGCGCTTGAATAACCCTATCTTAAACATTTTATGGGATCAAATCAGCGCGGTTGAAATCTGCGTTTATGAGACTTTAGGGGTGGAAGAAAGGGGCGAATTTTACGATAAAATCGGGGCTTTAAGGGATATGGTTCAAAACCATCTCTTGCAAGTTTTATCCCTTATCGCTACAGATTTACCCAACGATTTAAAAGATTTGAGGCAAGAAAAAATCAAAGTTTTAAAAACCTTACAACCCCCTAAAGATTTTAAAAAACAGGTTATTCGGGCCCAATATCAAGGCTATAGAGATGAAAATAAGGTTAATAAAGAGAGCCAGACAGAGACTTTTGTCGCTATTAAAGCCTTTTTGGATACGCCTAAATTTAAAGGCGTGCCTTTCTATCTTAAGCACGCTAAAAAAATGCCCCATAACCAAGCGAGCGTGAAAATCCATTTTAATGCAGTCAATACGCTAGAATTTTTCCTCTCTCAAGATAAAATCACTCTCACCCTAAAAGACAATCAAAACCCCCTTATTTTAGAAACCCATAACAAACAAGAATTTTTACAGCCCTACGCTAAATTGCTCTATGATGCGATACAAAATAACCACAATAATTTCGCCCACCAGTTGGAATTAGAAGCGTCATGGGTTTTTATTGACACGCTCATAGAGGGTTTTATCAATAACGCCACGCCCTTACATTCCTATGAAAGCCATAATCTCAACGAATCAGAATTTTTAAAACCACTCTATCAATAAAGGGATTTCATGGGTTATCAATTGTTTGAATTTGAAAATTTAGAAGATTGCCACAAGGCTTTAATAGAGCGTTTTAAAGAATTTTTTAACACCGCCTTAAAAAAGCACCATCAAGTTTCTATCGCTTTTTCTGGGGGCCGTTCGCCCATTAGTTTGTTACAAAAATTGAGCGTTTTGGATCTCAAATGGCATGAGTGTTTAGTCAGTTTAGTAGATGAACGCATTATAGACACAAGCCACAAGGATAGCAACACCAAATTATTGCACGACTACTTGTTGCAAAATAACGCCTTAAAAGCTTCTTTCACTCCGCTTTTGCCCAAAAAGATTTCTGGCGATACAAACGCGCTTTTTCATTTTGCTAACCAGCATTTCAAACAGCCCCATTTAGCCATTTTGGGCATGGGGACTGACGGGCATACGGCTAGCCTTTTTCCTGAAACGAGCGCTTTTTTAAACGAAGAAAAAGAAAATATCGTTTTGACTAAGCCAATTAACGCTCCTTATGAGCGCTTGAGCATGTCTGTTAACGCCTTAGAAAATTGTGAAAAACTTTTCTTAAGCATTAGCGGAGTAGAAAAAAGGGAGGTTTTAGAAAAGGCTTTAAAAGAAAACGCCCCCTATTCTCTGCCGATTGCTCGGATTTTACATTCTAAAAAAGTTACCACGGAGGTATTTTATGCCAAAAACTGAAACTTACCCAAGACTATTAGCCGATATTGGCGGCACGAACGCGCGCTTTGGTTTGGAAGTCGCCCCACGACAGATTGAATGCATTGAAGTCTTGAGGTGCGAAGATTTTGAGAGTTTGAGCGATGCGGTGCGATTTTACCTTTCTAAATGCAAAGAAAGCCTTAAACTGCACCCTATTTATGGCTCTTTTGCTGTGGCTACGCCCATTATGGGGGATTTTGTCCAAATGACGAACAACCATTGGACTTTTTCTATTGAAACGACACGGCAATGTTTGACTTTAAAAAAATTGCTTGTCATCAATGATTTTGTCGCGCAAGCCTATGCCATTAGCGCGATGCAAGAAAACGATCTGGCTCAAATAGGCGGGATTAAGTGCGAAATCAACGCTCCTAAAGCGATTTTAGGGCCAGGAACCGGGCTTGGGGTAAGCACTCTTATCCAAAACAGCGATGGCTCTTTGAAAGTCTTGCCCGGCGAAGGGGGGCATGTGAGCTTTGCCCCTTTTGATGATTTAGAAATTTTAGTGTGGCAATACGCCCGTTCTAAATTCAACCATGTGAGCGCGGAAAGGTTTTTGAGCGGGAGCGGTCTGGTGTTGATTTATGAAGCCCTGTCTAAACGCAAAGGTTTAGAAAAAGTGGCGAAGTTAAGCAAGGCTGAATTAACCCCGCAAATCATTAGCGAACGCGCTTTGAATGGGGATTACCCTATATGCCGATTGACCTTGGACACTTTTTGCTCCATGCTAGGCACGCTCGCTGCTGATGTGGCTCTCACTTTGGGGGCTAGGGGGGGAGTGTATTTGTGTGGGGGGATTATCCCACGATTCATTGATTATTTTAAAACTTCGCCCTTTAGAGCACGTTTTGAAACGAAAGGGCGCATGGGAGCGTTTCTCGCTTCTATCCCTGTGCATGTCGTGCTGAAAAAAACTCCCGGACTTGATGGGGCAGGCATTGCGTTAGAGAATTATTTACTGCATGATAAAATTTAGCAAATAGTAGCCGCTTAAAATAAAAGCGATTAGTGTAAGGGGTGCGTTTAAACGCACCAAACAACGCTACCATATAACCAACAGCTGTAAAATTAGTTAAATCTATAGAAACATAAGCAAACCATAAAAACGATACAATAGCGGTATTTTAATCAAACAAGGAGTTTTTATGAGAGTTCCATCTAAAGGTTTTGCTATTTTTTCTAAAGACGGGCATTTCAAGCCCCATGATTTTAGCCGCCATGCTGTAGGCCCTAAAGATGTGCTGATTGACATTCTTTATGCAGGGATTTGCCATAGCGATATTCATAGCGCTTATAGCGAATGGAAAGAAGGCATTTATCCTATGGTTCCTGGGCATGAAATTGCTGGGGTCATCAAAGAAGTGGGTAAGGAAGTTAAGAAATTTAAGGTTGGCGATGTGGTGGGCGTGGGCTGTTTTGTCAATTCATGCAAGGCGTGTAAGCCCTGTAAAGAACACCAAGAGCAATTTTGTGCCAACCACAAAACGGTATTCACTTATGATTGTTTGGATTATTTCCATGACAACGAACCCCACATGGGCGGTTACTCTAATAATATTGTCGTGGATGAAAACTATGTGATTAGCGTGGATAAAAACGCTCCTTTAGAAAAAGTAGCCCCCTTGCTTTGCGCGGGCATCACCACTTATTCGCCCTTAAAATTTTCTAAGGTTACTAAAGGCACAAAAGTTGGCGTCGCTGGGTTTGGCGGGCTAGGAAGCATGGCGGTTAAATACGCTGTGGCTATGGGGGCTGAAGTGAGTATTTTTGCAAGAAATGAACACAAAAAGCAAGACGCTTTAAGCATGGGGGTTAAACATTTCTACACTGACCCTAAACAATGCAAAGAGGAATTGGACTTTATCATTTCAACCATTCCTACCCATTATGATTTAAAAGACTATCTCAAGCTCTTAACCTATAATGGCGATCTAGCCCTTGTGGGACTCCCCCCTGTAGAAGTCGCTCCAGCACTTAGCGTTTTTGATTTTATCCATTTAGGCAATCGCAAGGTTTATGGCTCATTGATTGGGGGCATTAAAGAAACCCAAGAAATGATGGATTTTTCTATCAAACACAATATTTACCCTGAAATCGATTTGATTTTAGGCAAGGATATTGACACCGCCTATCATAACCTAACCCATGGGAAAGCGAAATTCCGCTATGTGATTGATATGAAAAAATCGTTTGATTAAAGGCTTTTTACTCTAGCTCTTTTTTAAGAGCTTGAGTTGGATTAGGATTTTTTTCACCAGTGCATGGAGTTTTAAAATTTTAAGGGTTTTACTAATAAAACTCTTGAGCGGTATTGAAATGCAGTATTTAAATAGTCTTCGCCTTGCGTTTTGGGGAATCTCATGAATGTGTAAAAAATAATGTTTTAAAAATGTCTTAAAAGCGTCATGGGCAATCTGTTCTTCTGCTTTCCATAAAGGAAAGTAGTAATGATAAGCGGCAATGCTGTGGTAGTGGCACCATTTTTCTCCACCTATCTCCCCACCCCCTGTGATCAAATAAGACCAATCGCTCATAAATGGGGTTTTAGCCAAAGCGTTCAGCCATAAATCCGCTTTTAAACCAAAAGGATATGTCCAAGGCTTGATTTGAAAATAAGGATGAGAGTCATATTGTATAACGATAGGTTCTCTTAGGGCTTGTTTAATGGTGTTATGATAAATTGCATTGGCCACGCCCTTTAAATGTTCTTCAGAAAGACTATAATAGTGTGGGAAAATGCAATACTCTATTTTTAATGGTGCGATCTTTGAACGACAAAATTCTGTCAATTGCGGTTCTTTATCTATTTTTTGCGTGCGTATGATTTCTAATATTTTTTTACAAAATTGATTTTTTCGCTGGTAAGTTAAGTTGCAATAAAAAAAGCCTTCATACGGGTATATTTTGTCATAAACCCCATAAAAATAATTCTCATCATCTTCTTTAATGTTTAAGAAATCAGCGCTAAATTCATTGCAAAAGATGACGTCCACATCGCTCCACACCATTTTAGAATATTTGGGGAATAAATCCGCTAGAAAATATTTCACTAACACCATTTTAGAAAAACGCTTGGTGAAATCCTCATCAAAAGGGTTAGGGATAGTGTCTAAAAAAGGTTCAATATCTTTTACTTCTAAAACAGCAAATTCTTTAAAAGGCTCTGTGATTTGATTAAGCTTTGCTTTATCTTCTTCATTCAAGCCTACCACTAAAGCGTGTAGGGTGTAACGGATTTTTTTATTGGCTTTAGCGATGCTTTCTAGCAAGGAATAAAGACACGCGCCCGCAGGAATGAGATAATTCTTATCAAAAGCAAAAGCGATAGGAATATGAAAATCTTGTTCTTTAAAAGAATGGCTTGAAGCTGAAGTCATAAAAAATTAAACACCCTTTTTTAATGGCTATTTTATCAAAAAAAAAAAAAAACCGAACTTGAAAGGGTTCTGTTTTTGGTTTTTATGCTGTTTTTAATGAAAATTAATTTAAAAAAGGTTTTAAACCCTTTACTCTAGCCCTTTCTTAAAAGCTTGATTAAGATTTTTTTCACAATCCCATGAAGCCCTAAAACTCTAAGGATCTTACTAACCACCCTTTTAGCTAACGCTTTAGGCATCAAAAACCCAAAATAAATAAGCTTATTGAAAAATTTTTTCACTAAATTACAAGTTAATTCAAAAACTCTTGAATGGATCTTCCTTTCTTTAAACACAACAAACAGATACGATTTGAAAAACAAATACGGAGCCTTAAAAACAATTTCTTTTGAAGACTTTACTGAAGAAAAATAATGCTGCTCAGCCATTTTTGTGGTATAAAAGCTCTCATTGGTGTGCATTTTCTTAGTGTAATCGCTCATAAATGGGGTTTTAGCCAAAGCGTTCAGCCATAAATCCGCTTTCAAACCAAAAGGGTAATCCCAAGGCTTCACCGCCCCCCACCAAGCGTCATAGTGGATAATAGTAGGGTTTTCTCGCGCCTCTAAAATGGTTTTCTTGTAATTCTCGTTTAAATACGCGTTAGAAAAATCTTTAATGGTGTAATAATAAGGGAAAACGCAATATTCAATCCCTAAAGCTTTCATGTTAGGCCAACACCATTTCGTAAAATCCAACTCCCCTTTAGCCTCATTCCCCTTTAAAAGATCATGCATTCTTAAGGTGAAATTTTTCTTGCGTTGGTAATCTAAATTACAAAACAAAAACCCTTCCATCATATGGTGCTTTTCAACTTCCAAAACCCCATAAAAATAATTCTCATCATCTTCTTTAATGTTTAAGAAATCAGCGCTAAATTCATTGCAAAAGATGACGTCCACATCGCTCCACACCATTTTAGAATATTTGGGGAATAAATCCGCTAGAAAATATTTCACTAACACCATTTTAGAAAAACGCTTGGTGAAATCCTCATCAAAAGGGTTAGGGATAGTGTCTAAAAAAGGTTCAATATCTTTTACTTCTAAAACAGCAAATTCTTTAAAAGGCTCTGTGATTTGATTAAGCTTTGCTTTATCTTCTTCATTCAAGCCTACCACTAAAGCGTGTAGGGTGTAACGGATTTTTTTATTGGCTTTAGCGATGCTTTCTAGCAAGGAATAAAGACACGCGCCCGCAGGAATGAGATAATTCTTATCAAAAGCAAAAGCGATAGGAATATGAAAATCTTGTTCTTTAAAAGAATGGCTTGAAGCTGAAGTCATAAAAAATTAAACACCCTTTTTTAATGGCTATTTTATCAAAAAAAAAAAAAAA
>NZ_PHLZ01000022.1:0-34488 GCF_002832345.1 Helicobacter pylori | reverse complement strand
CGGCTCAACATGGCATGGAATTGGGCGTGAAAATCCCTACCATTAACACGAATTACTATTCTTTTCTAGACACCAAACTAGAATATAGAAGGCTTTATAGCGTGTATCTCAATTATGTGTTTGCTTATTAAAAGCTCTCTTTTTTAAAAAAAGGGGGGGTTAAACTTCTAAAAAATCTCTAAAGCTAAAAAGTTTCAAAAAAAAACAATCATTAAACCCTAAAAAAGAAATTTTAAGGTATAATGTTTTCGCCATTTTTATTTTTCGTTTTTAGTTTTCCATGGCAAACTCCTTTTTAGAATTTATCCCCATAATCGCTCTTATGGGGGTTATTTTGCAACAATCTTTTCAAATTTAAAAAACGCTCTCAAAAACCACTAAAGAGTGAAATTACCTTACAAGATGAGCTTTTTTGCGATTTTTATTAAAAACGATTATTTTTTAGCGGAGGTTTTAAAAAAAAAGGGTTTTTTACTCACTTCTTTTGATTGAAACAACACAATCAAGCGTCTTAAGGCAATTTAAAATAAAATAGTGGTAGCATAACCCCAAAGCCCCTTATTAAATTAATCTATACCAAATAGTAAGGAGTTATCTAACATGGGGTTTTTCAAGCTTAAAGAACACAACACGAACATTGCCACCGAGTTTAGAGCGGGTTTAACGACCTTTATCACCATGATTTACATCGTGCCCTTAAACGCTCTTATCCTTTCTCAAGCCAACATGCCTTATGAAGCCCTTTTGAGTGCGACTGCCATTATCACTATCTTATCGAGCGTGTTTAACGGGTTATGGGCAAACACTCCCATCGCTATGAGCGTGGGCTTAGGGTTGTCAGCTTATTTTAGCTTTGGATTGGTTCAAGGGCTAAAACTCCCTTGGCAGAGTGCTTTAGGCATCGTAGCGCTCTCGGGAGCGATTTTTGTGATTTTGTCTTTCACTAAATTTAGAAGTTGGGTCATGCGAAGCATTCCTAGCGATTTAAGGCGTGCGGTGAGTGCGGGGATAGGGGCTTTTATCGCGTTTATTGGTCTTAAAGAAATGCATATTGTCGTTACCCATAAGGCTACGCTTGTAACCTTAGGCGATTTTGGCGATCCGCATGTGTTATTGGGGGTTGTGGGGATCATTCTAACTTTCGCGCTCTACACGCTCAAAATCAGGGGTTCTTTCATTATAGCGGTCTTAATCACTTCCATTCTCGCATGGGTTTTAAAGCTAGCCCCTTACCCTAGCGAATTTTTTTCCATGCCCGCTAGCATTAGCCCTATCGCCTTTCAATTAGACTTTAAGGGCATTTTTTTTGATGCGAGTGGGGCTTTCACTTTAGCGTTAGTGCCAGTTATTATCACTTTTTTTGTAACCGATTTGTTTGATTCTTTA
Organism: Helicobacter pylori; assembly: GCF_002832345.1. Taxonomy (GTDB): domain Bacteria; phylum Campylobacterota; class Campylobacteria; order Campylobacterales; family Helicobacteraceae; genus Helicobacter; species Helicobacter pylori_CP. The sequence continues at coordinate 33,102 of NZ_PHLZ01000022.1, read as the reverse complement.
GGCACGCTTGCAGGGATTGGCCACAAGACTGATTTTTTCAATGATGAAGAAAAAAATAAGGAATTGGAAAAGACTTTGGAAGCGGATGCGGTGGCTTCTTTAGGGAGCGCGGTGGTGGGCGTTTCTACCACGACAGCTTTTATAGAGAGTGCGAGTGGGGTTGAAGAGGGGGGCCGCACAGGGCTTACAGCGGTTTTTACCGGATTATTTTTTGTTTTAACGCTCTTTTGCTTGCCTCTTTTAAAAGCTATTCCTAGCAATGCGATTTATCCGGTGCTGGTGGTAGTAGGGGTTTTGATGTTTAGCGTGTTAGAGGGGGTGAATTTTAAAGACATGGCCATTAGCGTTTCCACTTTTTTAACCGTGGTGATGATGCCCTTAACTTTCTCCATTGCCGATGGCTTAGCCTTTGGCTTTTTGTCTTATAGTATCATCAAATTAGTTCAAAAAGACTTCAAAGCGCTCAATTCAGGCATCATCATTCTCTGCATCATTTCTGTTTCTGTATTTATCTTTCGTTAAGCTCTTTTTAAGGGGCTTTGCATTTTTTACCCATTTCATGCCTCTTTTTCTTTATTTAGACAGATTATTATCTTAAAATAATTGTAATATCATTATTATTATATCAACTCAATAAAAAAGGAGAAGGTATGCAAAAAACTTCTAACACTCTGGCGCTGGGGAGTTTGACAGCGCTATTCTTTCTAATGGGTTTTATCACGGTTTTAAACGACATTTTAATCCCACACTTAAAGCCCATTTTTGACTTGACCTATTTTGAAGCTTCGCTCATTCAATTTTGCTTTTTTGGGGCGTATTTCATCATGGGAGGAGTTTTTGGGAATGTGATCAGTAAAATCGGCTACCCTTTTGGAGTGGTGCTTGGTTTTGTGATCACAGCGAGCGGGTGTGCGTTGTTTTATCCAGCGGCGCATTTTGGTTCCTATGGGTTTTTTTTAGGAGCGTTGTTTATTTTAGCGAGCGGGATTGTGTGCTTGCAAACCGCTGGTAATCCCTTTGTAACCTTGCTTTCTAAAGGTAAAGAAGCCAGAAATTTGGTTTTAGTTCAGGCGTTCAATTCGCTTGGCACAACTTTAGGGCCTATTTTTGGGAGCTTGTTGATTTTTAGCACGACTAAAATGGGCGATAATGCAAGTTTGATAGATAAATTAGCGGACGCTAAAAGCGTTCAAATGCCTTATTTGGGCTTGGCGGCGTTTTCGCTTCTTTTAGCGCTCATCATGTATCTTTTGAAATTGCCTGATGTGGAAAAAGAAATGCCTAAAGAAACGACGCAAAAAAGCCTGTTTTCGCACAAACACTTTGTTTTTGGGGCTTTGGGGATCTTTTTTTATGTGGGGGGAGAAGTGGCGATTGGCTCATTCTTGGTGCTAAGCTTTGAAAAGCTTTTGAATTTAGACCCTCAATCAAGCGCGCATTACTTGGTGTATTATTGGGGAGGTGCGATGGTGGGCCGTTTCTTAGGCAGTGTGTTGATGAATAAAATTGCCCCTAATAAATACTTGGCTTTCAACGCCTTAAGCTCTATCGTGCTTATCGCTTTGGCTATTCTCATTGGAGGCAAGATCGCTTTATTCGCTCTGACTTTTGTGGGCTTTTTCAACTCTATCATGTTCCCCACAATCTTTTCTTTGGCTACGCTCAATTTAGGGCATCTCACTTCTAAGGCTTCTGGAGTGATTAGCATGGCGATTGTGGGAGGGGCGTTAATCCCCCCCATTCAAGGTGCGGTTACAGACATGCTAACAGCAACCGAATCAAATTTGCTCTACGCTTATGGTGTGCCGTTATTGTGCTATTTTTATATCCTCTTCTTTGCGCTTAAAGGGTATAAGCAAGAAGAAAACTCCTAAAAAAAGGGGGGGGGTTTCTCTTTTATTTTCTTTCTTTTAGCTTGTTTTAAAAATCAGTAATAAAGAACTTGACTTTAATCAAGCAAGCACTCTATAAAAGGTTTTATTTGTCAGTATTTGATGAGGACAGAGCTTTTTTAACAACTTGAGACAAAAACACAAACAGGGTTTTTAAAATTTTTAAGATGCGATCAAAAACACTGCCAATGAATAAAAAAATCCCCTAACCACAAAAGATTAAGAGATTTTAAGAATGAAGCAAAGAATAAAGACTAGTAAATGGGTTTAGCGTCTTTGAATTTATATTCCGTAAGAAACCCAGTACCATCAAAATTACCCACCAAAGAGATCTTTGCAATATCACCCACTTGGCAATCCGTCTCTAAAATAAGATAAGGCACTTCATCTTTACCGATTAAAGTGATCACTCGACCCTTTTTTTCACGACTTTGCTTGGGGAACTCTTTAGAATCAAGGCCTGTGGTATTATCGCCGGTTTGGAGCATTCTAAAAGCATAGCACATGCCATCATTGATTTGAGCGCTATAAATCTTGCCTTTTTTAACTTCTTTTTTAACCCCCGGTTTAACCGCGATGCGTATTTCTGAGTGGATCTCAGCTTCTTGCATTTTGCCCTTATAATCTCGCACCTGAACCTTATGCACGCCATTAGGGTCTCCCTTTTTAAGCAGAGAATCTTCATAACTGAATTTTTGAATGTCTAAATCCCCATCAACAAAACTCCTAGCATCAAGCTGAACGCTCAAAAGCCCTAGCAACCCAATTAATGAAAATTTCAAACAACGCTTATAAAAATAACTCATCAACAAATCCTTTCAATGTAAAATCAAACAAATATATCCCAAAATGAAAAACAAAAAGATCACAAAACCGCTAATTTAGCAACAAAAACACGCTCTGTCAAGCAAAGCCTAAAGAAATCATTCAAAAATAATTTCTTCCGGTTTGATTTCATCGCCATAAACAGGCTCTAAAGTTTCCTTGTAAGCTTCTTTTAAAAAGTCGCTAGAAATGAGGGAATCAATTTCGTTGTTCAACCATTCTAAAAGCTTAGGGTTGCCCTTTTTAATCGCTGGAGCGATCACATCCTTATCGCCAAGGCTTGTAATGCCTAATTTAAATTCAGGGTGTTGTTTCGCCCAAGCGAGCAACAAAGTGTTGTCATGGGCTAGAGCGGTAGCCTTATTGTTTAAAAGGGCTAAAAAAGTCTCTGTGTTTTGCTCAAATTTCAAAAGTTTGATATTGGGGTAATTTTTAGTGAAATAAAAATCCGCTGTCGTGCCTTTATTCACAATCAACTCTTTATCTTTCAACTCTTCTATATTTTTAATGACCCCATCTTTAGAAATCACCCCCAAAGCGACTTTCATATACGGCTTAGCGAAATCCACGACTTTTTCTCTTTCTTTAGTGCGCGTGAAATTAGCCATGATAATATCCACTTTATTGGCTTTTAAAAATTCCACCCTAGCTGAAGCTTCTACAGGAATAAACTCAATCTTATTTTCATCGCCCAATAAATCAAGGGCCATGCGTTTAGCAATGACTACATCATAGCCTTGATATTTCCCTTTAGAATCCACAGAGCCAAAAGGAGGCTTGTCGCTAAAAACCCCCACTTTTAAAACCCCTCTTTGTTTAATGACTTCTAAAGCGTCCTTTTTTTCTTTATGGCTGTCAGAACATGCGCTAAAGACTAAAGCGATTAACACTAAAAACAGCCCCCATACCTTAAAAAGCCCGTTTGTTTTCATAAAAACACCTCTTTTTGGAATTGAAATCATCTTTTTAGCAAACTTTATTTAACAGCTCCCTAAAAAATGAAAAGTTTCTAAAAATTTTTGCGCTCTTTGAGATTTAGGGTGGTTAAAAAATTCTTTAGCGCTGTTTTCTTCAGCGATCTTACCGCTATCAAAAAACACGATTTTATGAGCGATTTTTTGCGCGAATTTCATTTCATGCGTTACGATCACCATGCTCATGCCCGTTGTGGCTAATTCTAAAATCACTTCTAAAACTTCTTTAACCATTTCAGGGTCTAAAGAGGCGGTTACTTCATCAAAAAGCATGATTTTTGGCCGCATGCACAAAGAACGCACGATCGCTACCCGCTGTTTTTGCCCGCCGCTCAATTCTTTAGGGTAAGCTTGTTGTTTATGCTCCAAACCCACTCGCTTTAAAAGCTCTATGGCTTGAGAAATAACCTCATCTTTGGATCGTTTTTGCACTTTTATAGGAGCGAGTAAGATATTATCCAGCACGTTTAAATGCGGGAACAATTCATAATTTTGAAACACCATGCCTATTTTTTGGCGCATTTGATTCCAGTTAGTGGTTGGCGTATTAAGGTTAGTGTTTTCAAAAAGGATTTCACCTCCATCAATCTTTTCAAGCCCGTTTAGGCATTTTAAAAAAGTGCTTTTCCCGCACCCGCTAGGCCCTAAAATCACTGCCACTTCACCCTTATTTAAAGTGAAATTGATGCCGTCTAAAACCAAATGGTTTTGATAGGTTTTTTTTAACCCTTTGGTTTCTAAAATCACGCTCATTTTACCCTCTAATGTGTTGGAATTTTTTTTCTAAATAGGAACTATACAGGCTCAAACTATAGCATAAACTAAAATAAAATATTAAGATAACGCCATAAACCACAAAGCTCGCATTGGGCATGCGTAAGAGATTAATCTCTATGATTTGCTGGCCCACTTTCAACAAATCAATCGCTCCAATGAGAGAGACTAAAGCCGTGGTTTTAATCATGCGCGTGAATAAATTAAGGCTTGAGGGCAATAAAGACAAAAAGCTTTGGGGGAAAATAACGTTAAAAATCACCTTTTTTGAATCCATGCCTAAAGCCAGAGCGCTTTCTATTTGGTGTTTGCTCACGGAAGTTAAAACCCCTCTAGTTAAATCCATCATTTCAGCGCCACCCCACAAGCTAAAAACAATAACGCTCGCCAAAACAGCACTAATATGCAAATCAAACCAGCTCGCTAACCCGAAATACACAATAAAAAGCCATGCTAAAAGTGGGATAATGCGAATGCTTTCTAAATACACACGACACGCCAAAACCACTATTTTAGAACCAAACGCCATTAAGCTCCCCAAAAGCATTCCAACAATGATTGAAACAACCGCAGAGCTAAGAGCGATCAAAAGAGTGGTTTCAAACCCTTCTAACAAACGCTTAAGATTGTCTAATTCTAGTAAAATTCCCATTTTTAAGCCACTTTCTTTTTAAAGAAACGCTCTAAAAACACAAACAAAACGCTTAAAGGGAGCAAAGCGATCAAATAAGCGGTGCTTAACATCAAAAGGCTTTCAGTCGTTTTATAATAAATGCCAATAAAATCTTTCGCCACAAACATAATATCGGTTAGGGCTATCGCGCCCACCACAGAAGTTTCTTTGAGTAAAAAAATCACATTCGCCCCTATGGAAGGCATAGAAACGCTTAAGCTTTGAGGCAGAATAATATAATACATCATTTTCAAAGGGCCAAACCCCAAACTCAAAGCGCTTTCTCTTTGAATGGAAGCCAAGCTCTTAAATCCAAGCAAAAAACTTTGACTCATATACCCTCCACCCAAAAACCCTAACGCTAAAATCGCGCACTCTAAAGCGCTCAAACCGATTTCATTCAACCCGTAATACAAAAAGAAAAGCTGGATGAGTAGGGGCGTGTTCCTAGCGATTTCGCCATAGATATAGACAACAAGAGAGATAAAGCGCGTTTTAAAATACAAAATGATCGCGCACAAAAACCCCACCAAAAGAGAGAGTAAAATCCCAAAAAAAGAAATATAAAGCGTGAGTTCTAACCCCTTAAGAAACATAGGGATGGAGTGAAACATAAAATCCCAATCTAATGCCATAACGCTATACCTTAAAATTAATGACGCTTTAAAGCATCATGTTTAAAAACAGCTCTTATTCACCCCAATTGTTAGAAGTTTGGAAAACCCAAGCCTTTATTATGGGAAGTTTATGAGCCATTCAGTCCTTATTCAAAGAAAATTTGGATTATAATAAAAAACTGGCTGAAATTAACAACAATGATTAAACAATCATTAAATGGAGAGGACATGCAAAAAAGTTTAGTTTCTTTGGCTTGGGTCTTTGTAGCTATTTTAGGGGCGATCTGTTTAGGGGTGTTAGCCTTACACAAGGGTGAGAGCATTAACACGTTATGGCTTGTAGTAGCGAGCGCTTGTATTTATAGCATAGGCTATCGTTTTTATAGCCATTTTATCGCTTATAAGGTGTTAAAGCTAGACGATAACAGAGCCACGCCCGCATGCGTAAGGAATGACGGCAAGGATTTTGTGCCAACCGATAAAGCCATCACCTTTGGGCATCATTTCGCCGCTATTGCTGGGGCTGGCCCTTTAGTAGGCCCGATACTGGCCGCTCAAATGGGTTACTTGCCCTCTATCTTATGGATTTTGATAGGCTCGGTTTTAGGGGGTTGCGTGCATGATTTTGTGGTGCTTTTTGCTTCCATTAGGCGCGATGGCAAGTCTTTAGGCGAAATGATCAAGCTTGAAATGGGTCAATTTGTAGGCATGATCGCTAGTTTAGGGATTTTAGGGATCATGCTCATTATCATTGCGATTTTAGCGATGGTGGTGGTGAAGGCCTTAGCGCATTCGCCTTGGGGCTTTTTTACGATCGCTATGACCATTCCCATTGCGATTCTTATGGGGCTTTACATGCGGTTTTTTAGGCCGCATAAGATTTTGGAAGTTTCTGTTATCGGCTTTATCCTGTTGATTATAGCGATTTATGCGGGTAAATACGTTTCTTTAGATCCTAAATTAGCGTCAATCTTCACCTTTGATGCCAGTTCTTTAGCGTGGATGATCATGGGCTATGGGTTTGTGGCTTCTATTTTACCGGTATGGTTTTTACTCGCTCCACGAGATTATTTAAGCACTTTTTTAAAAATTGGCGTTATAGGGGTGTTGGTTGTGGCTATTGTTTTTGTCGCTCCGCCCTTACAAATCCCTAAAATCACGCCCTTTGTAGATGGCAGTGGGCCTGTGTTTGCAGGAAGCGTGTTCCCTTTCTTGTTTATCACGGTGGCTTGCGGGACGATTAGCGGCTTTCATGCTTTAATTTCTTCAGGCACGACCCCTAAAATGCTCGCTAAAGAAAGCGACGCAAGGCTAGTGGGCTATGGCTCTATGGTGATGGAGAGCGTTGTGGCTCTTATGGCGTTGGTGTGCGCAGGGATCTTGCACCCAGGGCTTTATTTCGCTATCAATTCGCCAGAAGTGAGCATCGGTAAAGATATAGCTGATGCGGCTTCGGTGATTAGCTCATGGGGGTTTAGTATCAGCGCTGAAGAAATCAGTGAGATGACTAAAAACATCGGCGAAAGCTCCATTTTGAGCCGCACCGGTGGGGCGCCCACTTTTGCGATTGGTTTAGCGATGATTGTGTATCACATTTTAGGGGATCCAAGCGTGATGGCGTTTTGGTATCATTTTGCGATCTTGTTTGAAGCTTTGTTCATTTTAACCGCTGTGGATGCTGGCACACGAACCGCTCGTTTCATGATCCAAGATTTGCTTGGTAATGTTTATAAGCCTTTGGGTAATCTTAGCTCTTATAAGGCTGGGATTTTTGCCACTCTTTTGTGCGTGGCAGGGTGGGGGTATTTCTTGTATCAAGGCACGATTGATCCTAAAGGGGGGATTTATACGCTATGGCCTTTATTTGGCGTGAGCAATCAGATGTTAGCGGGTATGGCGTTGTTGTTGGTTACGGTGGTGTTGTTTAAAATGGGGCGTTTTAAGGGGGCGATGATAAGCGCCTTGCCGGCAGTTTTGATTTTGAGCATCACTTTTTATAGCGGTATTTTAAAAGTAATGCCAAAGAGTAATGACAGCGTGCTGAATAACGTTTCGCATGTGGCGCAAATGCAAATCATTAAAGAAAAAATCGCACTCACTACCGATGAAAAAGCGCTCAAAACGCTCCAAAAATCCTTTTTTAACCACGCTATTGATGCGATTTTGTGCGTGTTTTTCATGCTTGTAGCGCTTTTAGTGCTGATTGTGAGCGTTAGGATTTGCTCAAACGCTTATTTTAAAAATCAAATTTATCCGCCGCTGGCTGAAACGCCCTATATCAAAGCCGCTTGAATAAAAAAGGGGTTTTTAGCCCCCCTTTAAATCCATAAAAAAAGTTTGACCCTGTTCGTGAAGCGTGCAAACACTAAAGACGTTTGGGATTTCTGCTTGGGTTTTTAAAAAACTATCGTTTGCTTTTTAAAAGCTCAATTTTGAAGATGATGAAGATAATGGATATTTTGCTTAATGGGTATGATTAACAAAGGGCTTTTGCTTGAAAAGAAATTTGATATATAGAGATTAGAGGAACAGCGTTAAAAAACGCTTATCCTATCATGGGAGATAGCATCAAAATGATGCCTACTATATTTTGTGATCATAGCATCAAAAAGACGCCTACTATAATCATAGGGTAGCATCTAAAAAGACGCCTACCATAATCATAGGGTAGCATCAAAATGACGCTACTAGGGCCGTGTATAACGCGCTCCTGTCAGAATAAAGGGCGGGGAAGTCTTTAGGCACAGGCCCGTTTTCACCCGGTTTAAAGCCTTTGTTAGTATACACGCCATAATATGCAAGATCCACGCTACCGCTCAAATATTCAGTGAATTTATAGCCTAAAGAGATCATCGCTCTCGCTTCCCAAGAAACCACTGAATTGGAATATTGTGTGGCGAATTTCCATGTGAATTTTTTGGCAAAATGAGTGCCGCCACAAGAAAGGAAAATGGTAGCGGCGTCTCTTTTAAGGGCTGTGCCTGTAAAACCCGCATAGACGCTGTTACTCCCCATGATCACACCGCTTGGATTCCCCATGTTGCCTATCCAACCATTAGCGTTTTGAAAGACTTTATAAAAGGCGATTGAAACATTGTAATTGTTGATGTCAAAGCGTTGGCGGATAATGAGGTTTTGCCCGTTTTGAGTGGCAGGCGTGTCGTATTTATAGACCGGACTCCCATTGGATTTAACGATCATCCAAGGGTAGTAAATGGGGAAAAACCCTATGACAGCTGTATCAGAGCGAAAGCCCGTGCCGCTAAAATTAGGGTTAGAGTCCCAACCAATCTTAATGCCTGGAGCGTTAAAGATTTGAGGCGAAAGGTAATAAAAGCCTTCTATGAGGAAACGATGAGGTTTATAGGTGAGTTGCACCGCATGCGTGCCATAAAGCACCTTTCGCCCATGGCTATCATAACCTCCCTTATCGTTTTTGGTAAAGCCTCCGCTATAAGTGGTCCGTGCGGCAAACCAATCCATTAAAAACGAACCGTAAGCGAACGCCCTCCCAAAAGAGCTAAACCAAGTCAAGCGCGCTTTCTTGTATTGCCCAGAAACTTGAAAGCCTTGCGTTTGACCGCTTTTATAAGGCATAGTGGAGAGATAGCGTCCGGCTTTTATTTCAAAATAATTCTTATAAGCGTATTCTAAATATGCGTCGCTAAAGACATAATTGCGGACATTTTTATTGTGTTTCATGTTCTGTGTTTCAAGGCTATCGGTCTGTAAGATGTTTGTATAACCCCCCATAAACCCATCGTAATAACCAAAGAGGTTGTAAGCCACAGATCCGTCTTCAAACTTCTTCGTGCCGTCATAAAAAATAGATCCCACCATGCCCCCTATTTTGCCTTTTAGAACATGGTCTGAAACCTTTTTGGGTAACAGGCTAAAACCAAGCCCTAAATAGCCCGCAATCGTTGCGAATTGCTGCATAGGGTAGATGCCTCTTTCTTTATTGATTTTATGCTGGTTAAAACCGATAGTGCTGGATTGATCCACAAAGCCGTTGAGCTTAGCTTCAAAACCTTGCAAAGAAGAGCTTAAAAATGCCCCAAAGAATAAAACCTGACTTGCCTTTTTCATGCATGCCTCCTAAAATGAGATTGATAAATGCAAATACTTTTAAAGATAAATCTATTCTTTGATTTTTATTATTCTTAGCTTTGAAATAATTATAATATGTAAAATAATGCGTATGATGAGAAAGTCAAGCTTTTAAAAGCTAAAAACGATTAATTTGTGGAAAATTTACTCTCTTTAAATTCAAATGGCTAATATATGGTGCTAAAATCCGTTATGATTAACGGATTATTTTGAATGGAACGCTTGAAAATGGGGGTTAAGCTTTGTTTTATCGTTTTTTAGGTTTTATCTGGTCATAAAACAAAGTCTATTGGTTGTAATTCTTATACAATTCTATCAAATGCTTAGTGGAGCTGTCAAAATAAGCGTTGCTTTTATGCCCTTCTAATTCTTGTAAAATCGGCACGGCTAATTCTTTCCCAAGCTCCACGCCCCACTGATCAAAGCTGTTAATATCCCAAATGACCCCTTGCACAAAGACCTTATGCTCATAAAGAGCTACCAATGCCCCAATATTGCTTGGTGAAATCTTTTCTAATAAAAGGATATTAGAGGGGCGGTTGCCAAAAAACACCCTGTGGTGGGCTAAATCTTTGGCTTCATCTTTGTCCAAGCCTTTAAAGAGCAATTCCCCAAGCGCTTCTTCATAACTCTTGCCTTTCATGAAGGCTTGCGCTTGCGCTAAAACATTGCTGAATAAAATCTCGTGATGACCTTTAGCGTTAGGCTTTTTATCTAAAGAGGCAATAAAATCAATGGGGATTAAATGCGTGCCTTGGTGCAAGAGCTGGAAAAAGGCGTGCTGAGCGTTAATACCCATATCGCCCCAAACAACAGGGCATGTGTCATAGGGGATGGTTTCGCCTTTTTTGCTGATGCGTTTGCCATTGCTTTCCATATCCAATTGCTGGATGAATTTAGGGAAATGCCTTAAATACTGATCATAAGGAGCGATTAAATGGCTTTTGGATTGGAAAAAATTGATATACCACACGCCAATCAGCCCCATTAAAACGGGTAAATTGCTTTCAAAAGGGGCGTTTCTAAAATGCTCATCCATCAAATACGCCCCTTTCAAAAGAGCGTTAAAATTTTTCTTCCCTAAATAGATCATAATGGATAAGCCAATAGCCGACCACAAACTATAACGCCCCCCTACAAAATCCCAAAATTCAAACATGTTATGCTCGTCAATGCCAAATTGTTGCACGGCTTCTTTATTGGTGGATACCGCTACAAAGTGCTTAGCGATATGCTTTTCATCGCCGCTTCTTTCTACAAACCATTTTCTAGCGGTTAGAGCGTTGGTTAAGGTTTCTTGAGTGGAAAAAGTCTTGGAAGCCACGATAAAAAGCGTGCTAGCCGGATTGATTTTTTCTAAAACGTCTAAAATCTGCGTGCCATCCACATTAGACACAAAATGCATTTTTAATCTCGGGTGGCCGTAGCGTTTTAGAGCGGTGCAAACCATTAAAGCGCCCAAATCTGACCCCCCAATGCCGATATTGACAATATCGGTGATCACTTGATTGGTATAGCCTAGTCTTTTACCGCTCCTCACGCTATCGCTAAAGGCTCGCATGCGTTTTAAAACGCTCCGAACACTTTTTAACACTTCCATGTTGTCTAGTAAAATTTCTGTGTCGTTCAAGCTTCTTAAGGCGGTGTGTAAAACGGCCCTTTTTTCGGTGGTGTTGATTTTTTCGCCCTTAAACATCGCTTCAATCTTTTCTTTTAAAGAGCAGTCATTCGCTAATTCAAAAAGAAGCTTTAAAGTGGTATCGTTCAGGCGGTTTTTGGAATAATCCAAACTCAAGCTTTCCAATTGCACGAAATAGCGACTCGCTCGCTCTTTGTCTTTAGAAAACCAATCGCGCATGTGCGCTTCTTTAATTTCTTCATAATGTTTGAGTAATTTTGGATAAGTTTTTAATTGGGTTAGCATCAATACCCCTTAATGAAAAGATATAACATTGTATTATAAGCTAGTTTTAATTACAATTTTCAAATGTTAAGAAAAAACATTTTAGCTTACTACGGGGCGAATTTTCTCTTAATCATCGCTCAAAGCTTGCCCCATGCGATTTTAACCCCCTTGTTGCTTTCTAAAGGGCTTAGTTTGAGTGAAATCTTGCTCGTGCAAACCTTTTTTAGCTTTTGCGTGCTGGTGGCTGAATACCCGAGCGGTGTTTTAGCGGATTTGATGAGCCGGAAAAATTTATTCCTAGTTTCTAATGCCTTTTTAATCGCTAGTTTTTCGTTTGTGCTTTTCTTTGATAGCTTTATTCTCATGCTTTTAGCGTGGGGGTTGTATGGTTTGTATAGCGCATGCTCTAGCGGCACGATTGAAGCTTCACTCATCACAGACATTAAAGAAAACAAAAAGGATTTATCCAAGTTTTTAGCTAAAAACAATCAAATTACTTATTTAGGCATGATTATAGGGAGTTCTTTGGGGTCGTTTTTGTATCTCAAAGTCCATGCGATGCTGTATATCGTGGGGATTTTTTTAATTGTGCTTTGCATGCTAACGATCATTTTTTATTTTAAAGAAAAAGAAGGGGATTTTAAAAGCCAAAAAAGTTTGAAACTCCTTAAAGAGCAAGTCAAAGGCAGCCTTAAAGAGCTTAAAGATAACCCCAAGCTTAAAATTTTATTAGTGGGGCATTTGATTACGCCCGTCTTTTTTATGAGCCATTTTCAAATGTGGCAAGCGTATTTTCTAAAACAAGGCGTTAAAGAGCAATACCTTTTTATGTTCCATATTGCTTTTCAAGTGATTTCCATCCTCATTCATTTTTTAAAAGCCAAAAATTACAGCCAAAAAATCGCCTTGAGTTCGCTTGTGGTGTTACTAAGCGTTAGCCCCTTGTTGCTTAGCAATATCCCTTATTTGTTTATAGGGGTGTATGCGCTCATGGTGGCGTTTTTCACTTACATGAGTTATTGCTTGGGGTATCAATTCTCCAAATTCGTTTCTAAAAACAATATTTCATCGCTCTCATCGCTTTTATCAAGCTGTGTACGCGTGGTCTCTGTGCTAATCTTATCGCTCAGCAGTTTGGAACTGCGTTACTTCTCGCCCCCAACTATCATCACCATGCATTTTGCCCTAACGCTTATCATGCTCTTTTTCTTTTTGTATAAGGTTAAGCCGTTTGATGAGTGAGCGGCTTTAAGATCGCAACCTTTTAGCGATTTCTTGCGCAACATCATAGCCATGGTTTAAAGCGGTAGCGATGCTTGCTCCTGATTTGAATAAAATATCGCCCACGATGAATAAATTAGGGATATTGTTGCTCTCTAAATTTTCCTTCACTACAGGGATATTCGTGCTAGGATCTAATTCTAAAGAACAGCGTTTAAAAAACTCTAAAGGGGTAGAGCCGCCGATGGCATACAGCAAGCGATCAAAACTCTCGCTCGTGTTATCGGTGAAATTAACCTTAATTTGAGTGCCATCTTCTTCTAGGCTTTCAATATCCACTCCAAGCTTGCTTTTAAGCGTGTTGTTGTCTAGGACTTCTTGCAAGTTTTTAGCGTTGTCTTCATTGATGCGGCTGAATTCTTTTTTGCGGTAATTGAGGGTGGTAGGGGTGGTTTTGCACAAAGCAATAGCGTATTCCACCGCTGAGTTGCCTCCGCCGATCACAAGGGTTTTTTCATTTTCCTTACAATCATTGATGCTAAAAACCACTTGTTTAGAGAGTGCAACAGGGATTTTGTAAGTAGTAGGGCGGTTGGGTTGGCCCATTTTCCCGATCGCAACCACCACAAATTTAGCATGATAGGTTGTGTTAGAAGTGGTGGTGATTTTGAACAATTCGCCTTCTTTTTTCACGCTCTCAATATCGGTTTTATAACTTGGCGTGATGCGATGCTCTTTTAAAAGGTTAGTGAAATTCTCTAAAGTTTCTTCTTTAAAGCTGTCTTTAAAAGGGATATGCCCTTTAAGCTCTACGACTTGCTTTTTATAATCTTTATCAATCCTCTTACCGGCTTTATAAAACTTTTCCAACATGCCTGAATGGCTTTCGGTTTTTTCGCATAAAAGCACTTTTTTAACGCCGGCTATTTCGCATTCTACGGCCGTGGCAATGCCCCCAGGCCCTGCACCCACTATCAACACATCTAAAATTTCTTGGTCCATTTCTATCCTTTTATTTTAATTCTTTTTAATTCTCTTGGCGTTTTTCTTGTAAAATCGCTTCGTTCAAATCGCTCGTGCTGTCATACAACACGCTTTCAAGCATGCGTTTTTCATCGTCAAACTGACCGCTTTTAACCCCCCATAAAAACGCTATTAAGCCTATTAATCCCATAAGCACTGAGACAACTAACATGATGGTTAAAATTTCTGTATTCATCTCTATATCTTTTAGGTTATTAGGATAATGCCGTCATTATACTAAAAGATAGCGTTTAAATCACCAATAGGTTGAATAAGTTTGGATAACATGAAAATAAAAACGAAATCAAAAGAGGGTTTTTATGCAAGAAGCGTTGTTGCGTTTTCAAGAGGGTTTTAAGGAGTGGGGTTATCTTATTTTGTTTTTATATTCTTTAGGGGGCGGGTATGTGGGGATTGTCATCGCTTCTATTTTGAGCGCTACCACGCACGCTTTAGATATAAAAATAACCATTCTTGTCGCTTTTTTAGGGAATATGGTAGGGAGTGGGGCTCTTGTAGTCTTTGCCCGCTATCAAAAAAGAGAATTTTTAAAGTATTTCCAAAAGCATAGAAGAAAGCTTGCTTTAGCGAGTTTGTGGGTGAAACGCTACGCCTTTTTAATGATTTTTGTCAATAAATATTTGTATGGGATTAAGAGCGTTGTGCCTTTGGCGGTTGGTTTTAGCAAATACCCTTTAAAAAGATTTTTATGGCTTAATGTTTTTTCCAGTTTTTTGTGGGCGTTAATCGTGGGGAGCGTTTCTTTTCAAGCGAGCGATTGGGTGAAAACGCTGTATGAAAGGCTTTCTCATTACACTTCGTTTTTTGTCATAAGTTTTGTTCTTATAGCACTTTTAATATGGTTTTTGTTGAAACGATATTCGCGCAAAATGGGTTTTTAAGCAAGATGTTTAATTAAATGCGCTAGACTACGCCCACAAGCATTCGCATGAAGTGGGTGCGTTAATATCTTTAAACACAAGGATTGAGAACATGGGAAAAATTGGTATCTTTTTTGGGACAGATAGCGGGAACGCTGAAGCTATCGCTGAAAAAATCAGCAAGGCTATTGGTAATGCGGAAGTGGTTGATGTGGCTAAAGCTTCTAAAGAGCAATTCAATAGCTTTACAAAGGTTATTTTAGTCGCTCCAACAGCGGGTGCGGGCGATTTGCAAACAGATTGGGAAGACTTTTTAGGCACATTAGAAGCGAGCGACTTTGCGAATAAAACCATTGGGCTTGTAGGCTTGGGCGATCAAGACACTTACAGCGAAACTTTCGCAGAAGGCATTTTCCACATTTATGAAAAAGCTAAAGCCGGCAAAGTGGTAGGGCAAACTTCAACCGATGGTTATCATTTTGAAGCTTCTAAAGCGGTAGAAGGCGGTAAATTCGTGGGTCTTGTGATTGATGAAGACAATCAAGACGATCTCACTGATGAGAGGATTTCAAAATGGGTAGAACAAGTTAAAGGTTCTTTCGCTTGATCTTTATAAGCCCTAAATTTTAGGGCTTTTCTAAACTTCTTTTTATACCTTTAATGCTAGAAATAGACAACCAAACCCCGCTAGAATCGGACTTTTTATTATTAGAAAAAATCGCAAATGTTTTAGCCCCCACTCAAATCATTGAGCTTGTTTTGGTGAGCGATGAAACCATGCGAGAAATCAACAGGGATTTAAGGGGTTGCGATTACGCTACCGATGTTTTGAGCTTCCCTTTAGAAGCGATCCCTCACACCCCTTTAGGGAGCGTGGTGATTAATGCGCCATTAGCTCAAACTAACGCCCTGAAATTAGGGCATAGCTTAGAAAATGAGATCGCTCTTTTATTCATTCATGGGGTGTTGCACTTGTTGGGCTATGACCATGAAAAAGATAAGGGCGAACAACGCCAAAAAGAGAGCGAACTCATTAAAGCGTTTGACTTGCCTTTGAGTTTGATTGAACGGACGCAAGATTAGTTTTAGATTGCTTTAATGCTGACAAATAAAGCTTTTAATTTCTTTTAAAATGGGGCTTTAATTATTTTGTCTTATATTTTAAATTTTATTTTATAGTAAAGGGGGGAGGAGGTAAAACATTTCCTCCTACAACCCCCAACTAAATCCCACTAATCCCCTAAGATCGCATTATAAAAAACTATCTCTTGACTAGCGTCAAACTCTTTCGTATTGGATTATAAAAAATGATTTTAGTATTTTTTCAAAGCCCTTCATAATAATACGATTGCGTGATGCCTTTAATGAGAGTTAAGGGATCGTTGGTATTAGAACTCAAATGCTTTTTTAAAAGCGTTTTGATTTCCAAATCATTCACAGGACTCCTTTCCATTGCGCTCAAATAAGCGGCTTTATCAATCCTATCCCAAAGCGCGATTTTTTTCAATTCCTTTTTAAGCAACAAATCAAGCCATATTCTAGTCGCTCTGCCATTACCCTCCAAAAAAGGGTGAGCGATATTCATTTCCACATATTTTTCTATGATTTGATTGAAATTATTTTGCGGCATGCTCTCAATTCTGGGTAAAATCAAATCCAAATACAAGCAGTTAGCGAACCTGAAATTCGAAATATTTTTATCCCTGATTTTCCCGGCAAATTCATACAGCCCTTCAAACAAAAACCGATGGATTTCTTGCAAGCCCTTGATCGTGCCTACTTCTATGGTGTCAATCAGACCGCTTTGGATCAAATGCTTGGCTTTTTCTAAACTCTGTCTGTCTAAATGCATCGTGCTGTTTTTTTAAGAGTGCAATTTTTAGAGGTGCATTTTTTTCACGCTTTCATGGCATGCTTTCATAAACGCTCCTCTAACCCCCTTTTTTTCTAAAACGCTCAAGCCTTCAATCGTTGCGCCTTTAGGGGTGCAAATTTGCTCTATAATCATTTCAGGGCGTTCTTTTTCTAACAGCTTGGCAAAGCCTTTGAAACTCATCTTTACCAATTCTAAAGAATCTCTAGCGTTCAAGCCCTCCCTAATACCGGCATCTTTCAAACCGCTCGCTACCAAGCTTAAAAACGCAAGCGCGCTCCCGTTTGTCGCCACGCTGGCATCCACCAACTCTTCATGGCCCACTCGCACGCAATTCCCAAAACTCTCAATAATATTCAAAGCCTTTTGGCTTATTAAGGGCATGGGTGATTTTTCGCACACCGCTGTAGAAGAAAGGGCGAACTTGCTTGCAATGTTGGGCATGCATTTTAAGTAATGTAAAGAATTAATCGCATTGCTTAAAGCTTCAAAATTTACGCCAGCTAAAGCGCTCAAAACGCTTTTAGCTTGCCCTTGATAATTAAAATCCTTAAGGTTGTAAGGCTTAAAAAGTAAAAACACGAATTTTTGGTGTATGTCAATAGCGTCTTTGTAAGGCACGATTTGAGCTTGAATGTTTTTTTCTTG
Organism: Helicobacter pylori; assembly: GCF_002832345.1. Taxonomy (GTDB): domain Bacteria; phylum Campylobacterota; class Campylobacteria; order Campylobacterales; family Helicobacteraceae; genus Helicobacter; species Helicobacter pylori_CP. The sequence continues at coordinate 15,685 of NZ_PHLZ01000022.1, read as the reverse complement.
TAAAAAGGGGGCGATTTTTTCAGGGTTTCGCCCGGTAATTTCTAAAATAAAACGCTTGGATAAAATTTCATGAGCGCCTTCTAAAATCGCTTGAGCCATGTTCCCATAGCCGATGAATTGTAAGATTTCCATGACGCACCTTTTTTTAAAACCCCATGATGTAATTGATATAGAAAGTATAAAGCCTCCTATAACTCACATCAGCCCCGGCGCTATTCAAATACGCTTGATTGATGAGAGGCACTTTGATCCCAAATTCCACGCTCTTTTGGCTTATAACCCCTTGATTGTGGAATTTCTTGGCAAAACGCTTAAACTCCGCAAAGTTGGTGCGCACCCCAAAATTCAGCGCCACTTGAAAATTCGTTGAATGGATGTCATTAGCACTCCCCCAATTGTCAATGATTTGTTGCCTTAAAGAGCTAAGCCAGGTTGCACCGCCTAATTGGACCCCAGCAAATAGCCCGAAATTCAACGCTTTAGTGTTGTAAGTCCTCCTGAATAAATTCCATAAAAAATCCGTGCCTACCCCATAAGCAAAGATATTCGCTTTCACGCTTTGATTGGCTAGGCCTATTTCACTAAAGCCGTAATCAAAGAAAAAATAATGCCTAAGGCCTAATTTTCTCGCTTTACCAAAGAAGTATTTATAGCCTATGCCAACCCCTAAGCCATTACTCATGCCGTGTTGGGTGCTTTTAGCGGCCGCATACTGGCTTAAAACGGGTTGAGAGCCGTAGTTATTGGCTTGATTTTGCGCATTTTGAACCTGATTTCTAGCGTTAATCATCGCATCAATGAGTTTTTGTTGCACCATAAAGAATGTTTTATCCCCTAAAAGCTGCCGTAAGGTTTGCGAGAATGACTGAATGGTGGTGGTGTTAGAAGTGATTTCTTGGAGCAAGGTTAAAATCGCGTTAGGGCTAATATCGTTTTGCAAGGCTTGAAACCCTTGAGAAATAGCGCTCGTAATGGCTTGAAAAGCGCTTGTAAGACTAGCACTACTGCTATTATTATCATTATTTTGGATAAACCCGGCGGTTTTAATGAATTCGGTGAGCAAATTAATTAAATTGTTCGTATCGCTCACCCCGTTTGTGGGGATTGCCCCTAAAAGGTTGATAAGCTCACCGGAGCAAGTAGAGCTACCATTACCACCGCTACTACTACCGCACAAGTTGCTAAGATTATTACTGCTTTTTAGCGCTTCAAAGAATTGTTTTAAGCCGTTTTCAACGCCTTTATTATTCCCAGAGCTGGCGATAATGTTGGCTATTTTTTGGGCGTCGCTATAGACTTTTTGCAAGCTGCTTTCGCTAGTGGTTGCGGTGGTTGCGGTGGTTGCGTTTTGTTGTTTGTTGGGTTCATAACAATTCGTCCCATTGTTCCCGCTATTGCATGGCGTATAGCCGTTATTACTGCCACTACCTCCGCTACTACTATAAGTCCCCAACTTCCCATCACTGGCGTCTGTGAGCATCTGGTAGGCTGTGTTGATTTGACTAGTGCCATTTCCGCCATTATTTCCGCTACTACTAAAACTCTTAAGAGATGAAATGATGTTATTAAGTAGCCCACCGCTAGTGAGCGTGATTTGTTGGACATTGTAGGTGATGCTGTTCCCACCACTGTTCCCGCTTTGAGTTGTCGCTTGTGTTTGATACCCTAAAGCGCTTTGCAACCCGCTGTAATAAGCCTTAGAATCGGACCATTGCTGATAGCACCAGTTGCCACCGCTCCCATTCGTTCCGCTCGCGCATGCGTTATTATTGTTGGTTGCCCCGCTTGTTTGTTGGGTTTGTTGGCTTTGATTAATTAAAGCGTTCATGTCTGTAGGCACTTGCTGGTTAATGGTGTTGATGAGCTGGTAAAAATTCGCTCTTAGTTGGATGCGTAAAACTTGATTATTGTTAGGAGTCATATCTTGCGACTGACTCCCATTGGTGTTATAAATCGCATTCGCCCAAGCTTGGATATTATTTGCTTGGCTTTGAAAAGCGTTTTGAATGCTTTGTTGGAAATTGCTGACATTTTGCAATACGGTGTTTAAAGCTCCCATTACCGTGCTGTTAGGGGATTGTGTGGCCGTCCCACTATTTTGGGCTAAATTAGTCGTTTTAGCTTCTTCTTCATTATTCACCACCACCATCGCTTTTTTGGGAGCGTTGCTTTTAGCTTGAGTGGTAGTGGTAGCCCCATTAGTAGAGCTTAAAATATTTTGCAATTGGGCGTTCCCGCTGATGCTCAACCCCCCTGAAGAGCTGGTATTGCATGAGCTTGTCCCGGATGGCGATCCATTAGTGCATAAGATCTTGGCGTTTTTTTTCAAATTTTCTTCTGAAGTTTTTAAAGAGTTATAAACGCTCCACACTTGAGAGACAAGGTTAAAAGAATTCACGCCGATCTGCTCTTTGCCCCCTATGGTTTGGACTTTGGAGGTAGCGACTAAAGAATTGTCAAAACTGCTTGTGGAACTTGTGGAGCTTGTGGCTGAGCATGAAATCCCGCTAGAAGCACTGCTAGAAAGGCTTCCGGTAGCGCTTGCGCAATCATAGGCACTGATATTTTGCCCTTGAGCGTTGGTTACCGTGCCGATTTGGTAGTTATTAGAAGTGTTTTTGAGCAAGTTTTTAGGCTCAGTAAAACTGATCCAAGAAATTTGTTTTAAAGCGTTATTGTATTGTTCTATCGTGCTTTCATAGGCTTGGAAATTCAAAGCGTTGTGCAAGTTGTTTAAATTATAGGTGGTGTTGTTGATCGCATTGTTGTCTAAAGTATTGATAGCCACGCTTTGAAGCTTTTGAGCGATGGCTTGGACTTGCTGGTTGGCTTGGTTGTTTGAAGTGGGGGTTGTGGCTAAAGGGGCTAAATTTTGGATGAATTGTTCTAAACACTGGATTTGATTAGTGCAACCATTGGGGTTATTTTGATTATTAGCGCTTAATTCCCCTTGTAAGGTGTTCATTAAAAGGGTGTTGTTGTATTGTTGTTGGTTGTTGCTGTTTGAAGAAGTGGAGCCTAAAAGGGAATTGGTTGGATAGAATACGACTTGTCCCGGTGGGTTTAACACCACATGCGTTGAGGTTGTGGTGGGGAAAACCCCTACCCCTAAAGTGTTTAAAGCGTTAACAAGAGCGCTCACATAAGCGGTATTATTGCTAGAGGCATTCACCGCATCGGTTAGATTGGAGAGTAAGGATTGCGCGTAAGTGGTGCTAGTGGTTTTAGTGATGCTGTGTTCAATTTGTTGCAATAATTCTGCCATGGATTGCGCGGTGTTTTGGAGCTGGGCTTTGACTTCTTTGGTGTTATTGCTGGGATTAAGGCTATTGATAGAGCTAATGATGCTAGTGCTTAGCGCGATGCCTTTATTAAACGCGCTTTGGGTGTTGGAAAGGAGTTTGGCTGTGATTTGTGAAGAATGGGCTTTTAAAGGGTCAGAACTCCCTTTAAGCCCTATGATTTGCTGGGAAATGCTAGAGATTTGACGGATAGAATAAAAGTCTTTTCTTTTGCCAATTTGATTCAAGATATTAGAAATGCCTTCTAATTGGTTGCCCACCGTGTTACTCACGCCATAGCCTAAAGCGTCAATGACGCTTTGAGAGCTTAAAGTGATAAGGCCGGTAGTAGGCCCTGCAATATTGATCGCGCTTTGGGTTACGCTGTTGATGATATTTTGATTTTCTAAAAGTTGTTTGTTATTGATGAATTGTTGCGTGCCACCGATTTGATAGCCTACAGACATATACCAGCCATTGTCTTCAGCTAAGAGGGAGCCAATTAAAAAGAATGGTATGAATTTTCTAGCTTTTTTTATCATATTTTTCCCTTATTTTGTTTAATCAAAAGCCTATGTTGTAGCCCACATAAAAACTAAAGGCTCTTCTATACTTCGCTGTAACGCCTTCTGATTGGTAATAGGTGTGATAAAGCACCGGTATTTTAAGACCAAATTCTATCCCTTGAGAAAAACGAGATCTTTTTTGATGAGCGATTTTGGAAAAATTAGTCCTTATGCCTAAATCAAAAAGGAATTGGAAAGAAGTGTCCTTAGGCTTAAGATGGTTGCCATCCACTTGATCTAAAAAATTCGTTTTCCAGGTTTGCCCTGCAAGTTGGATGCCGGCAAAAAAACCGATATCTATCGCTTCAGTCCCCCTTTTTCGGGTAAAAACATTATAAAGAAAGTCTGTGCCCGCTCCATAGCTAGAGAGGGTGGCTTTCACTAAAGAAGATCCTGTGCCAAATTGAGCGTAACCAAAATCATAAAAGCCATAATACCTAAGCCCAAACATGCGCTTTTTGCCGAAAAATTGCTTATAGCCCATTTTCACGCCAAAGCCGTTCATGTTATTAGAATTAGAGTTATGCTCCAAAAAATTCCTAGCAAAGCCCATTTGATAGACTTGATTCACTTTAGTTTGCATTTCATCAATCACCCCGCCAATCACTGCTTTAGAGCGATAAAGCCCATAAGCCATTAAAGTTTTTGCCGTGGGGGAATAGGGGTTGGCTAAAATCCTGTCTATTTGTGCGGGGGTGGGGGCGTTTGTGGCTTGCTCTAGTTGGTTGATGATCACTTTTTGTTCTTGTTGGGCTTGTTGTGGGGTTAAATGATTTTGCGGGGTTTGACTATTAGAACCATTCAATTGCCCCCCATAGCTAGGCAAGAAATTCAAACCTTTATTATTTAAATCCAAATAGGGGGCGACCCAATTGGTGATAAAATCCCCATACGCTACGGTGTTACTAAGCAAGCTTTCCCCATAGTTGATCGCATCTTGCATCTGGTTATAGCTTGAAGTGCCTGTCAGTTTAGCGGCTTTATTGGCGAAATTTTGCATGCCTGAAAAAATCATAGAAGCGGTGATGCCATTAGCGATGATGCTATCGGCTAAATAATAGACTGCCGAGCTAGGGTGGTAGGTGTATTGGCCATTGCCTGATCCTACTGTCGCTCCAGCGGGTAATGCTTTTAAGGGTGCTTGTGTGGTGTTGTCGTTTTTGGTGTAATAACCCGGGCCGCTAAAGCTTTGGTAGCCTTGTTGGGAATCGCTGCCATTAGGGGCTTTGTTGTAAGTGAAGCCAAATTGCTTTTCATTGGCTAAGCCCCCTAAAATCCCTGCTTGCATTAAAGCTTGGAAGATGTTTTGGGCGTTTTGAGCGATAGATTTAGCTTCATTAGTGGCGGTGCATTGGTTTTGAGTGCTGCAAATGGTTTGATTATTACTTGCTGTGGCTAAGCCGTCTTGTAAAAGGTGTTGCAAGACTTGGGGGCTAAAATTCACGGAATTACCGCTATTAAAAGATTTATTTGTTAAGGTTTGGTTATACCAGAGCGTGGTTAGAGCGTTGGTAATATCATCGTTCAAAGCGTTCATGACATTGGCTAGGCCCTCAGGTAAAGCAATAACAGTGCTTTGATTGCCAAATTTGACATTAAAGACTTTGGCGTTAGAAAGATTTTCAGGGTTACGGATTAAAGTCTCGCCGATGAGTTGGGTGAGCTTGTCTAAATTATTGACTAAAGATTGCATATCAAAGGTGGTATTGACATTGCCTCTTGGGGGGTTGTTGCCTGTATCGCCATTTTGGGCGTTTTGTTGATAACCCCCCGCATAGAGCAAACATCTTTTAGAAGGATCAGGGCAGAGCATTTGCATTAAAACCCTCGTTTGTTGGCCCATCGCTTCTAAATAATAGGCTAAAGGCACTGCCGCAGATTCTAGAGCGATAGCGTTTTGGCGGATGTAAGTGGATGCGTCTTGACTGGCGTTAAGCCCTGAGTTATCCACCCTTTGAACGGCTAGAGAAGTTTGATAACTCACCCCCATAAAAAACCCATCGTCTTCTGCCATTAAAGGGTTAAGAAAAAATAAGGGGAGTAGGCTAGAATAGATGAGCCATTTTTTATTAAAAACAAAGTTTTGCAAGGGGTTATCCTTTTCTTTTTATAAAGATTTGAGCTATCCTAAATTTTATCTTATTTATCGCTTAAGTTTAATGGTTAGTCGCTTAATTGTTGATTAAAATGGGCTATTTTAGGTGTTCAAAATCGTTTCAATAATGGTTTTTGCGCCGTCTTTAGCGATTTTTTGTTGCAATTGGTTGCTGATAGTGGTGAGGTTTTTATTGCCTTGATCGTCTTTTTGGTTGAGCTTTCTAATGACTTCAAAGAGTTTTTTAGGCAATAATTCATTTTGAGGCACGACATAACATAAGTTTTCTTTTTCAAATTCTAAGACATTGTAATACTGGTGGTTATTGCTCGCAAAAGGGTAGGGGATAAAAATCGTGGGTAAGCCATTAGCGCACAATTCCCACACGCTACTCGCTCCGGCTCGGCTCACACACAAATCCGCCCTATGCATGACTTCTATGATGTTGTTGTGGAAAGCGAACAATTCTATCTTGTCCAACAGCCCTAATTCCTGGTAAAAAAAACGCATTCTTTCATGAGCGTTTGAGCCGCAAATGTGCGTGATTTTAATCCCTTGTTTAGTGAGTTTAGGAGCGTTTAATAAAGCGAATTCATTGATCGCTTTTGCCCCTTGCGAACCACCTAAAAATAAAATGTGCTTGATTTCAGTGCGAGTCCTAGCCAAATCAAAAAAAGCGTTTTGCACGGGATAGGAGGTTAAAACATGATTTCCCTTATCTTTAAAAGCGTAGCTTGAAAACACCGCTTTAGCTTTAGGGGAAAGGTAGCGGTTAAGAGAGCCTTTAATCGCATTTTGCTCATGGATATAAAGGGGTATTTTATTAAGCAAGCTTGCAAAACTCGCCGGTCCTGCGCTAAACCCTCCCACGCTAATGGTGTGCGTGATCTGGTGTTTTTTTAAGATTTCTTTAGCCTTAAATGCGGCTTTAGCTTGCAAGAATAAAGAGCCTATTTTTTTAAAAAAGCTTTTATTGACTACGCCTTGCGTGTTGAAAAAATAGCGTTCGCTAAATAGGGGGCTATTTTCAAACCATTCTTTATCTTGCCCATAAGTGGAGCCTAAATAAATAGCCTCTATGCCTTGCTTTTCTAATTCTATGGCTAAGGCTTTAGCGATAGAGAGATGCCCCCCTGTGCCTCCCCCTGTAAGAGCGAATTTCATGCTAAAAACCCTTACGCTCGTTCTCTTTCTTGAATCACAAAGCTTTTTAAAGGATCTCTAAAGCCAAAATCCGGGTAATCCATCATAGAAAGCGCCACTTGAGCGCCAAAGCCATTTTTGGAATTAAACACCAAAGGGGCTAAGAAATTAACCATAGAATCTTCTAAATTTTTTTGCAACACGACTACGCAATACACCTCCACTTTGGAATGAGAATCTAATTCTAGCAGTAATTCTATGTATTTGGGTATCACAAAGCTGTATTCCCTCAAACAATAAGGATTCACTAAAACCATATCCAACGCTATGGGCGAGTTCGTTTGACTAACCAATCGGCTGAATAAGGAATCAATTTTTTCCAAACGCACTTCATTGATATGCTCAAATCCTAAAATAGGGGCTTTTAAAAAGTAATTCACTGGACTATCCTTTTTAATTTAAATGCTTTGTTGTATAATTTTGAAAAAATACGCAACAATTAAAAGCGTAAAAGCAAAAGGCGTTCCAAAATTCAACCATTTTTGAAAGAACGCTCTATTTTAGGATAATAATAATAATGAAACAAGAACCCACCACCTACCAACCCCAAGAGATAGAAAAAAAGATTTATGAAATTTGCTCTCATAGGGGGTATTTTGAAATTGATGGCAATGAAAAAATCCAAGAAAAAGGCAAACGATTTTGCTTGATGATGCCCCCTCCTAATGTGACCGGCATCTTACACATAGGGCATGCCCTAACTTTAAGCTTGCAAGATATTTTAGCGCGTTACAAACGCATGGACGGGTATAAGACTTTGTATCAGCCCGGGTTGGATCACGCCGGCATTGCGACACAAAATGTCGTGGAAAAGCAGCTTTTAAGTCAAGGGATTAAAAAAGAAGATTTAGGGCGTGAAGCGTTCGTTCAAAAAGTGTGGGAATGGAAAGAAAAGAGCGGGGGAGCGATTTTAGAGCAAATGAAGCATTTAGGCGTGAGTGCGGCCTTTTCTAGGACTCGTTTCACGATGGATAAGGGCTTGCAAAGAGCGGTTAAATTGGCATTTTTGAAATGGTATGAAAAAGGTCTTATCGTTCAAGATAATTACATGGTGAATTGGTGCACTAAAGATGGGGCATTGAGCGATATTGAAGTGGAGTATGAAGAGCGTAAGGGGGCGTTGTATTATATTAGATATTATTTAGAAAATCAAAAAGATTATTTAGTGGTGGCCACCACACGCCCTGAAACTCTGTTTGGCGATAGCGCGCTTATGGTCAATCCTAATGATGAAAGATACAGGTATTTAGTGGGGCAAAAAGTGATCTTGCCTTTAATCAATCGCACAATCCCTATTATCGCTGATGAACATGTTGAAATGGAGTTTGGCACAGGGTGTGTGAAAGTTACCCCTGGGCATGATTTTAACGATTACGAAGTGGGCAAACGCCACCATTTGGAGATGATTAAAATCTTTGATGAAAAAGGGATTTTAAACGCGCATTGCGGGGAGTTTGAGAACCTGGAGCGATTAGAAGCCAGAGACAAGGTCGTAGAAAAATTAAAAGAAAACGCCTTATTGGAAAAGATAGAAGAGCATGCGCATCAAGTGGGGCATTGCTATCGTTGTCATAATGTGGTAGAGCCTTATGTGTCTAAGCAATGGTTTGTCAAGCCTGAAATCGCTCAAAGTTCTATTGAAAAAATCCAACAAGGTTTGGCGCGATTCTACCCTTCTAATTGGATCAATAATTATAACGCTTGGATGAGGGAATTACGCCCTTGGTGCATCAGCAGGCAATTGTTTTGGGGGCATCAAATACCGGTATTTACTTGTGAAAATAACCACCAGTTTGTAAGCCTAGATGCTCCCTTAAGTTGCCCTACTTGTAAGAGCGAAAAATTAGAGCAGGATAAAGATGTGCTAGACACATGGTTTAGTTCAGGGCTATGGGCGTTCTCTACTTTGGGGTGGGGGCAAGAAAAAAGCGGTTTGTTTAATGAAAACGATTTGAAGGATTTCTACCCTAACACCACGCTCATTACCGGGTTTGACATCCTCTTTTTTTGGGTGGCTAGGATGCTCTTTTGCAGCGAATCGCTTTTAGGCGAATTGCCCTTTAAAGAGATTTACTTGCACGCCTTAGTGAGGGATGAAAAAGGTGAAAAAATGAGCAAATCCAAAGGTAATGTGATCGATCCTTTAGAGATGATAGAAAAATACGGCGCGGATAGCCTGCGTTTCACTTTAGCCAATTTGTGTGCTACGGGCAGAGACATCAAGCTTTCTACTACGCATTTAGAAAATAACAAGAATTTTGCCAACAAGCTTTTCAATGCGGTGAGTTATTTGAAACTCAAACAAGAATCTTTCAAAGACAGGGAGCGTTTGAGTGAATACCAAACGCCTTTAGGGCGTTATGCGAAATCGCGCTTAAACTCAGTGACTAAAGAGGTGCGTAACGCTTTGGATAATTATCGTTTTAATGATGCGACGACTTTGTTATACCGCTTTTTGTGGGGGGAATTTTGCGACTGGTTCATTGAATTTTCTAAAGTGGAAAATGAAGCGATAGACGAATTAGGGAGCGTGTTAAAAGAGGCTTTAAAACTCTTGCACCCTTTCATGCCCTTTATCAGTGAGTCTTTATACCACAAGCTCAGTAACACGGAACTAGAAAACGCTCATTCTATCATGGTCATGCCTTACCCTAAAGATTTGGCACGAGATGAAAAACTAGAGCATGAATTTGAAGTGATTAAAGATTGCATCGTGTCTTTAAGGCGTTTAAAAATCATGCTAGAAACCCCACCGATTGTTTTAAAAGAAGCGAGCGTGGGATTAAGGCAAGCCATAGAAAACACAGAGCGTTTGCAAACTTACGCCCAAAAATTAGCGAAATTAGAAAAAGTCAGCGTGATAACTTATAAGCCTTTAAAAAGCGTGAGCGATGTGGGGGAATTTTGCCAAACTCATGCGAATTTAGAAAACCTTGATTTAAGCCCGCTGGTTGCGCGTTTAAAAAAGCAGTTGGAAAAATTGGAAAAAGAAAAACTAAAACTCAATTTGCACAATGAAAATTTTGTCAAAAACGCGCCTAAAAGCGTGCTAGAAAAAGCCAAAGAGAGTTTAAAAACGCTTTTAGAAAAAGAAGGTAAGATTAGGCAAGAATTGGATTTGTTAGAACAACCATAATAAAAGGATAGAAAATGTTTCAAGCATTAAGCGATGGGTTTAAAAACGCGCTCAATAAAATCCGCTTTCAAGATGATGAAAAAGCGCTAGACAGAGCGTTAGATGAATTGAAAAAAACGCTCTTAAAAAACGATGTGCATCATAAAGTCGCTAGAGAATTGCTCAAAAAAGTGGAAAGTCAAACTAAACTTAATGGCATTGGTAAGCAGCAATTTTTAGACGCTTTAGAAAAGAGTTTGTTAGAAATTTTAAGCACTAAAGGGAGCAGTGGTTTCACTTTCGCTCAAACGCCCCCCACCGTGGTTTTAATGGCCGGTTTGCAAGGGAGCGGTAAGACAACCACGACCGCTAAACTCGCTCATTATTTAAAAACCAAAAATAAAAAAGTGCTTTTATGCGCGTGCGATTTGCAACGCTTAGCGGCAGTGGAGCAATTAAAGGTTTTGGGCGAACAGGTGGGCGTGGAAGTTTTTTATGAAGAAAATAAAAGCGTGAAAGAAATCGCTAACAACGCTTTAAAACGGGCTAAAGAAGCGCAATTTGATGTTTTGCTCGTGGATAGCGCGGGGCGTTTAGCCATTGATAAAGAGCTTATGCAAGAATTAAAAGAAGTTAAAGAAGTCTTAAACCCCCATGAGGTGCTGTATGTCGCAGACGCCTTGAGCGGGCAAGATGGGGTCAAAAGCGCGAACACATTTAATGAAGAAATAGGCGTGAGTGGGGTGGTGTTAAGCAAATTTGATAGCGATTCTAAAGGGGGTATCGCTTTAGGCATCACTTACCAATTAGGCTTACCCTTGCGTTTTATTGGGAGCGGGGAAAAAATCCCTGATTTAGATGTGTTTGTGCCTGAAAGGATTGTGGGGCGTTTGATGGGGGCTGGAGATATTGTCTCGCTCGCTGAAAAAACCGCTAGCGTTTTAAACCCTAATGAAGCCAAAGATTTGAGCAAAAAACTCAAAAAAGGGCAATTCACTTTTAACGATTTTTTAAACCAGATTGAAAAAGTGAAAAAATTAGGCTCTATGAGTTCTCTAATCTCTATGATTCCAGGTTTAGGGAATATGGCAAACGCACTGAAAGACACGGATTTAGAAAGCTCTTTAGAAGTGAAAAAAATCAAAGCTATGGTCAATTCCATGACCAAAAAAGAGCAAGAAAACCCCGAGATTTTAAACGGCAGCCGAAGAAAAAGGATCGCTTTAGGGAGCGGCTTAGAAGTGTCTGAAATCAATCGCATCATCAAACGCTTTGATCAAGCGAGCAAAATGGCGAAACGCTTAACCAATAAAAAGGGTATTAGCGATTTGATGAATCTCATGAGTCAGGCTAAAAATCAAACACCCCCTAAAATGCGCTAACTTTTAAGCATGTTTTAGGCGCTTTTGTTGTATAATCTCAAATTTAATACGAATATTTTAGGAGATTTTTGTAATGACAGTCATTAGACTCACTCGCGTCGGGAGAAAGAAAAAGCCTTTTTACAGAGTGGTGGTAACCGATTCTAGGAAAAGAAGAGATGGAGGCTGGATTGAATCCATTGGGTATTACAACCCTTTAAGCGAGCCTAAAGATGTTAAAATTGATAAGGAACGCTTGAATTATTGGAAAGGCGTGGGGGCTAAAATGAGCGAGAGGGTGGAAAAACTTTCTCAAAAAGCCTAAGGTTTTGTGAGGCTAAATGCACGAATTAGATCCTTTGAACACGCCTTTTTCTCAAGCTGAGTGTAAGGACTATTCGTATTGCGTGGCAACTTTTTTAGAAAAATATTTAAAAAAGGTCGTGTCTTTCCCGCAAGCTTTGAGCGTGGAGTACACGCTTTTAGAAGATAAAGTCAAGCAAATCACTATTTATACCCACCCACTAGACATGGGGCATGTGATTGGTAAAGAGGGCAAAATGGTGAGCGCAATTAAGGCGTTTGTTTCTGGCGTGAAAGCCAAAGACGGATTTTCTTATAAGATCGTTGTTTTTGCCAATAAAAATAGCGATCAAACGCCTTGAATGGTTTCTATGCTTTTAGTGGGCAGAATTGGTAAAAGCGTGGGGCTTAATGGGGGGCTAAGGCTTCATTTAGAGAGCGATTTTCCAGAGTGCTTAAAAAAGGGCGTTAAGGTGAGCGTCGCTCCAATCAACGCTTTCTCTCGTGCTTCTTCTTTTAAAGAATATACAATCCATTCTTATGAGCATGCCAAAAACCTATTATTTTTAGAAACTATCCACACGCCCGAAAAGGCTAAAGAGCTGACTAATTTAGGGCTTTTTATGAGCGAAGCAGAGAGCAAGAAACTCTGTGTTTTAAAAGAAGGGGAGTTTTTTTATTGCGATTTAGTAGGGCTTAGCGTGGTGGAAGAAAACGAGATTTTAGGAAAAGTCATAGAAATCCAAAGGATTTCTCAAACAGATTATTTCATGGTTGAAACCACGAGAAGTTTGGTTGAAAAAGGTTTGGCTAAGATTTTTTTAATCCCTTATAGGGATTTTTATATCCAAGAAATCCTTTTGCAAGACAAAAAAATAACCACCCATAACGCTAAAACGCTTTTAGAGAATAGTTGAGTGAAATTCAGCGTTTTAACCCTTTTCCCACAACTTGTATGGCCTTATTTTGAAGATTCTATTTTAAAAAGAGCGTTAGAAAAAAATCTTTTTGAATTGGAAGTGTTAAACCTTAGAGATTTTAGCGCTAATAAATATCAAAAAGCGGATCACATGCTCATTGGTGGGGGTGCGGGGCAAATTTTAGACCCTGAGATGATAGAAAATGCGCTCCATTCTGTTAAAAACCCTAAACACACGATTTTTTTAAGCGCGGTGGGCAAGCCTTTCAAGCAAATAGATGCGATGCGTTTGGCTCAAAAAAAGCATGTCGTTTTGGTGTGCGGGCGTTATGAGGGCTTTGATGAACGCTCTATTGAATTGGGTGCTGATGAGGTTTTTTGTATAGGCGATTTTATTTTAACAGGGGGCGAGCTTGGGGCGTTGTGCTTGATAGATAGTATCGCTCGCCACATTCAAGGGGTTTTGGGTAACGCCCGATCTTTAGAAAATGAGAGCTTTGAAAACCATTATTTGGAAGCCCCTAATTTCGCTAACGCTGTTTTTAAATCCAAAGAAATCAATAAAATCCCTGCCCCTTTAGAATATTCTAAAGGAAATCATGCTAAAATCAAGCAACTAAAACTTGATTTGTCAAAATTAAGGACAAAATTTTACCGCCTTGATTTATTCAAACAGCACAAATCATGAAATTGACATTAAGGAAAACACATGAAAAACCGCTACATTCAGCAGTTTGAAGACGCTCAGTTAAAAGACAAGACCATGCCAACATTTAAGGCCGGCGATACTTTGAGATTGGGTATTACCATTAAAGAAGGCGAAAAAACACGAACCCAGTATTTTGAAGGCGTGTGCATTGCGATTAGAGGCAATGGCGTGGATAAAACTTTTTGCGTGCGTAAAATAGGGGCTAACAATATCGGCGTGGAGAAAATCTTCCCTTTTTATAGCGAAAGTTTGGCGAGCGTTGAGGTGTTGCGTGTGGGCAGGGTGCGCCGCGCGAAGCTCTACTATTTGCGCGATAGGAGAGGTAAGGCAGCAAGGATTAAAGAAGTCCGCCATTAATTTTAAGGCTTTTTACCGATCATGCTTCAATCAGTGCTGATGGGTAGAACGCTCTTTAGGGGTTGGAATCCGTTTTTTAACCGCTTCTCTTAAAATTGGGGTAAAACTTTTTCAATGGATTGGATTGGCTTGAAAAGAGTTTTTTAATCCCTTTTTAGTTTTTACCCCCGACTTTTTTAAAACTCTAAACTCTTTTTAGCGTTGGTGTTCGTTTTTTTAAGGCAAAGTTTTAATTGCTTCTTTTCTAGCTTGCTGTTTGTTAAACTGAATTTTTGGCTCTGTTTTTTAATGGGGCGTTGGTTGTCAAATTTTAAAAAAGTTAAAAAGCGTTTTTTACCATCAAAATACAAAAAGCTTGACGCAAGTTGAACGATAACTCCTTAAAAAAAGCGATCAAGTTAGGGGATTTAAAGGGTTTGAAAGTATTAAAGCGCGAAATATCCCCTTATATTCTCAAGAAAGTTTTACTATAAAGTCTTTAAAAAATGAAAGAAATTCATTAAGGCTTTGAGTGTCTGTTTGATGAGAACAGAACCTTTATTTTATTTTAAAAAAAAGCATGTTTAAATCCCCATGCTATACTCAACCCTTATGGCAAAATTCATATTTTGGGAGAAAGCATGGAAAAAACTGAAACTACGATTTTTGTGGATTGGGAAAATCTGTTCTTCGATTTAACAGCAATCCAAGAAACGGATGAGCGTTTAAAAGAGCCTAATTTTAATTTCAACAACCCTGAGCAACTCTTAGTGCTAATCCGTTCGTTTTTGGAGCCTGAAGAGGAATTGAAGCGGATCTATTTTTATGTATCTGAGCCTTTCACAGAAGTTGAATCTAGAATCAAGGGCAATAAAAAAGAAGAATTTGAGGAGTATAAAGAGAAGAATCCTAAAGATTATGAGGAAAGAGTGAATAAATCAGGAATTATCCAATCTTTCAACCATGCGATCGCCCAACAAAATCAAGTGAAATTACGAGTCGGGCGGGTAAAGTTTAAACTCGTACCTGAGAACGAAAGCGAAGAAGTCTATAGCGTGGAAGCCAAAACTCACATACCGCATTTAGACTTGCGTCAAAAACAAGTTGATGCGCTGTTGGCGCACGATATTACCAAGCTGTATTGCACCAAACAAGGAGGGTGTATTTTGCTGTTCAGTAGGGATACTGATTTTGTGCCTGTGTTAGAAGCCGCTTGGGAGAAAGGCTTTGAAGTCTTCATTGCTAACATTCAAGAAAGCCCCAATTCTGTCCCTTCAGACTTGAAGAAGTCTTGCAATGTGAGAGAGCGTAGCGTCGCTGAAATTGTAGATAACTTGCTAAAAAATCAGTACACCCCCAAGAAAAAGAACTTTTCCCCCAACGAGCCTTTTAACAACCCATTTAAAGACCAACTCTTTAAGAAGAGCTAACGCGTTTCCCCCACTAAGGGGACAAAAAAGCACCCAACTTAAAAGGGTTAGCTTAAGCGGATTTTTTCTAAATCCATGATTTCACTTTTTGCTCTCTATTATGGAGTGATTTTTGAAAACGGAGATAAATTAGAACTTAATAGTGGTTTTATGGGGAATGCACGCGTGTTTTTGGCGGTATTTAGATTTCTCAAAACCCAATTATTTTAAAATTTTAACTTACTTTGTCAAAAATTTTTATAATTTAAGCAAACCTTAAGCTTTCTATGACTATACTTTCATTTCCTTGTTTCAGCAAGGGCTTTAAAAAGCCGCTTGATACCTTACAAGGATAGCTGATTAAAAGCAAACGATCTTTGAAAACTAA
>NZ_PHLZ01000021.1:0-34691 GCF_002832345.1 Helicobacter pylori | reverse complement strand
GAGCATAAACTAGAAAAAACAAGTAGCTATAACAAAAATCAAGTTCAAAAAATCATAGAGCTTTTAGAGCAAATCAATCGCGCTCTTAACCAAAGAAAAATCAGAAAAACCATAGGAATTATCACACCTTATAATGCCCAAAAAAGACGCTTGCGATCAGAAGTGGAAAAATGCGGCTTCAAGAATTTTGATTGGCTCAAAATAGACGCTGTGGATGCCTTTCAAGGTGAAGAGGCAGATATTATTATTTATTCCACCGTGAAAACTTGTGGTAATCTTTCTTTCTTGCTAGATTCTAAACGCTTGAATGTAGTTATTTCTAGGGCAAAAGAAAATCTCATTTTTGTGGGTAAAAAGTCTTTCTTTGAGAATTTACAAAGCGATGAGAAGAATATCTTTAGCGCTATTTTGCAAGTCTGTAGATAGGTAATCTTTTCCAAAGATAATCATTAGATATTCTTCGCTTCAAAACGCTCCTAAATTGCAAACTTATTTTTTTGAATGCTTTACTTTATGGTGAGCCATAACTTTATAATCTACCGATCCATCGCATGACTTTTAAAATACTCAAAGATCCTAGATGAGAGCTTGAGTTTGATTGACTTTAGTTTATTTTAATTTTTCTTTATTTTGAAATATCTTGAAATGCTTGGCTCAATCAACATTTAACAAAAAAGCCAAAACATTTTTTAAGAAGAAAAAACCCTAAAACCCAATATCAGTTTGATTGCTAAAATAAGAGCTACCAAAGTCTTTGGGCGTGTAGCACACTTCTTTCTCTATAACAGCGTCTTTAATGCAAGCGACACGCAAAGCGTCAAAATAAGTCTCAACGCTAGTGCAACCGCCGAGTAAAGAAGATCCAATGAACACGCTATTTCTAATGGTTTTCATTTTATATTCTTTTGTTTTAAAATTTTTAATAACTTACATACTTTAATCATGCGTCTATGATAGTTAAGATTTATTATGAAACAAAAAGTAAATGAAACTCAAAACAATCACAATAACGCCCTAAATCCAAACCATAAACGCTACCCTTTGTAATCCTTGATAATTTTTGCTATAATAAAGCCCTAACTAAAATTTCTCCTTTTATTTTAGTTAGACTTCTTGAATTAAAATTATAGTAGGCTTGTTACACCTTGTTCTAAATATTGTGGTATAATGATGATGTTCAAAGACATGACTTGACTACTCAAGTGTGTAGTAGTTTTTAGCAGTTTTTGATACCAATAAGATACCGATAGGTATGAAACTAGGTATAGTAAGGAGAAACAATGACTAACGAAACCATTAACCAACAACCACAAACCGAAGCGGCTTTTAACCCGCAGCAATTTATCAATAATCTTCAAGTCGCTTTTCTTAAAGTTGATAACGCTGTCGCTTCATACGATCCTGATCAAAAACCAATCGTTGATAAGAATGATAGAGATAACAGGCAAGCTTTTGATGGAATCTCGCAATTAAGGGAAGAATACTCCAATAAAGCGATCAAAAATCCTACCAAAAAGAATCAGTATTTTTCAGACTTTATCAATAAGAGCAATGATTTAATCAACAAAGACGCTCTCATTGATGTAGAATCTTCCACAAAGAGCTTTCAGAAATTTGGGGATCAGCGTTACCGAATTTTCACAAGTTGGGTGTCCCATCAAAACGATCCGTCTAAAATCAACACCCGATCGATCCGAAATTTTATGGAAAATATCATACAACCCCCTATCCCTGATGACAAAGAAAAAGCAGAGTTTTTGAAATCTGCCAAACAATCTTTTGCAGGAATCATCATAGGGAATCAAATCCGAACGGATCAAAAGTTCATGGGCGTATTTGATGAATCCTTGAAAGAAAGGCAAGAAGCAGAAAAAAATGGAGGGCCTACTGGTGGGGATTGGTTGGATATTTTTTTATCATTTATATTTGACAAAAAACAATCTTCTGATGTCAAAGAAGCAATCAATCAAGAACCAGTTCCCCATGTCCAACCAGATATAGCCACTACCACCACCCACATACAAGGCTTACCGCCTGAATCTAGGGATTTGCTTGATGAAAGGGGTAATTTTTCTAAATTCACTCTTGGCGATATGGAAATGTTAGATGTTGAGGGAGTCGCTGACATTGATCCTAATTACAAGTTCAATCAATTATTGATTCACAATAACGCTCTGTCTTCTGTGTTAATGGGGAGTCATAATGGCATAGAACCTGAAAAAGTTTCATTATTGTATGCGGGCAATGGTGGTTTTGGAGCCAAGCACGATTGGAACGCCACCGTTGGTTATAAAGACCAACAAGGTAACAATGTGGCTACAATAATTAATGTGCATATGAAAAACGGCAGTGGCTTAGTCATAGCAGGTGGTGAGAAAGGGATTAATAACCCTAGTTTTTATCTCTACAAAGAAGACCAACTCACAGGCTCACAACGAGCATTGAGTCAAGAAGAGATCCGAAACAAAATAGATTTCATGGAATTTCTTGCACAAAATAATGCTAAATTAGACAACTTGAGCGAGAAAGAGAAGGAAAAATTCCGAACTGAGATTAAGGATTTCCAAAAAGACTCTAAGGCTTATTTAGACGCCCTAGGGAATGATCGTATTGCTTTTGTTTCTAAAAAAGACCCAAAACATTCAGCTTTAATTACTGAGTTTGGTAATGGGGATTTGAGCTACACTCTCAAAGATTATGGGAAAAAAGCAGATAAAGCTTTGGATAGGGAGAAAAATGTTACTCTTCAAGGTAACCTAAAACATGATGGCGTGATGTTTGTTGATTATTCTAATTTCAAATACACCAACGCCTCCAAGAATCCCAATAAGGGTGTAGGCGTTACAAATGGCGTTTCCCATTTAGAAGCAGGCTTTGACAAGGTAGCTGTCTTTAATTTGCCTGATTTAAATAATCTCGCTATCACTAGTTTCGTAAGGCGGAATTTAGAGGACAAACTAATCACTAAAGGATTGTCCCCACAAGAAGCTAATAAGCTCATCAAAGATTTTTTGAGCAGCAACAAAGAATTGGTTGGAAAAGCTTTAAGCTTCAATAAAGCTGTAGCTGAAGCTAAAAACACAGGCAATTATGACGAAGTGAAAAAAGCTCAGAAAGATCTTGAAAAATCTCTAAGGAAACGAGAGCATTTAGAGAAAGAAGTAGCGAAAAATTTGGAGAGCAAAAGCGGCAACAAAAACAAAATGGAAGCGAAATCTCAAGCTAACAGCCAAAAAGATGAGATTTTTGCGTTGATCAATAAAGAGGCTAATAGGGACGCAAGAGCAATCGCTCACGCTCAGAATCTTAAAGGCATCAAAAGGGAATTGTCTGATAAACTTGAAAAAATCAACAAGAATTTGAAAGACTTTAGTAAATCTTTTGATGAATTCAAAAATGGCAAAAATAAGGATTTCAGCAAGGCAGAAGAAACGCTAAAAGCCCTTAAAGGCTCGGTGAAAGATTTAGGTATCAATCCAGAATGGATTTCAAAAGTTGAAAACCTTAATGCAGCTTTGAATGAATTCAAAAATGGCAAAAATAAGGATTTCAGCAAGGTAACGCAAGCAAAAAGCGACCTTGAAAATTCCGTTAAAGATGTGATCATCAATCAAAAGGTAACGGATAAAGTTGACAATCTCAGTTCGGCGGTATCAGTGGCTAAAGCAACGGGTGATTTCAGTAGAGTAAATCAAGCGTTAGCCGATCTCAAAAACTTCTCAAAGGAGCAATTGGCTCAACAAGCTCAAAAAAATGAAGATTTCAATACTGGAAAAAATTCTGCACTATACCAATCCGTTAAGAATGGTGTGAATGGAACCCTAGTCGGTAATGGGTTATCTAAAGCAGAAGCCACAACTCTTTCTAAAAACTTTTCGGACATCAAGAAAGAGTTGAATGCAAAACTTGGAAATTTCAATAACAATAACAATAATGGACTCAAAAACGAACCCATTTACGCTAAAGTTAATAAAAAGAAAACAGAGCAAGCAGCTAGCCTTGAAGAACCCATTTACGCTCAAGTTGCTAAAAAGGTAAATGCAAAAATTGACCAACTCAATCAAGCAGCAAGTGGTTTGGGTGGTGTAGGGCAAGCGGGCTTCCCTTTGAAAAGGCATGATAAAGTTGATGATCTCAGTAAGGTAGGGATTTCAGCTAGCCCTGAACCCATTTATGCTACGATTGATGATCTCGGCGGACCTTTCCCTTTGAAAAGGCATTCTAAAGTTGATGATCTCAGTAAGGTAGGGCTTTCAAGGAATCAAGAATTGGCTCAGAAAATTGACAATCTCAATCAAGCGGTATCAGAAGCTAAAGCAGGTTTTTTTGGCAATCTAGAGCAAACGATAGACAATCTCAAAGATTCTGCAAAAAACAATCCTGTGAATCTATGGGCTGAAAGTGCAAAAAAAGTGCCTGCTAGTTTGTCAGCGAAATTGGACAATTACGCTACTAACAGCCACACACGCATTAATAGCAATATCAAAAATGGAGCAATCAATGAAAAAGCGACCGGCATGCTAACGCAAAAAAACCCTGAGTGGCTCAAGCTCGTGAATGATAAGATAGTTGCGCATAATGTAGGAAGCGTTCCTTTGTCAGAGTATGATAAAATTGGCTTCAACCAGAAAAATATGAAAGATTATTCTGATTCGTTCAAGTTTTCCACCAAGTTGAACAATGCCGCAAAAGACATTAAGTCTGGCTTTACGCAATTTTTAACCAATGCATTTTCTACAGGATATTACTGCTTGGCAGGAGAAAATGCAGAGCATGGAATCAAAAATGTTAATACAAAAGGTGGTTTCCAAAAATCTTAAAGGATTAAGGAATACCAAAAACGCAAAAACCACCCCTTGCTAAAAGCAAGGGGTTTTTTAACTTAAAATATCCCGACAGACACTAACGAAAAGCTTTGTTCTTTAAGGTCTGCATGGATATTTCCTGCCCCAAAAAAACTTAACCCTTTGATAAAAATTAAATTTGATTGTGCTAGTGGGTCGGGCTATAATGCGGAATTAATTAAGGGTTATAAAGAGAGCATAAACTAGAAAAAACAAGTAGCTATAACAAAAATCAAGTTCAAAAAATCATAGAGCTTTTAGAGCAAATCAATCGCGCTCTTAACCAAAGAAAAATCAGAAAAACCATAGGAATTATCACACCTTATAATGCCCAAAAAAGACGCTTGCGATCAGAAGTGGAAAAATGCGGCTTCAAGAATTTTGATTGGCTCAAAATAGACGCTGTGGATGCCTTTCAAGGTGAAGAGGCAGATATTATTATTTATTCCACCGTGAAAACTTGTGGTAATCTTTCTTTCTTGCTAGATTCTAAACGCTTGAATGTAGCTATTTCTAGGGCAAAAGAAAATCTCATTTTTGTGGGCAAAAAGTCTTTCTTTGAGAATTTGCGAAGCGATGAGAAGAATATCTTTAGCGCTATTTTGCAAGTCTGTAGATAGGTAATCTTTTCCAAAGATAATCATCAGACATTCTTCGCTTCAAAACGCTTTCATGGATCTCTCTAAAGCGCTTTATAATCAACACAATACCCTTATAATGTGAGAGATAACCCTTTTTGGGAATTGAGTTATTTGACCTTAAATTTTTATTAGCGTTACAATTTGAGCCATTCTTTAGCTTGTTTTTCTAGCCAAACCACATCGCCGCTCGCATGAAATTCCACTTTAGGGAATGCGCAAGCGTTTTTCTTAAGGGCGTATTTTTGTTGCAAATATTCTACAATAGCGTCGCCAGAATGGATGAGTAGGGGGGGCGTTGAAAGGGCAAAATGCCCCATAAAATAGCCCTCAATTTTTTGAGCGATCAAGGGAAAATGCGTGCAACCTAAAATAATCACTTCAGGTAAAATCTTTAAGGGAGTGAAATAATAACGCATGCAAGTTTCTAACAATTCGCCCTCTAAAATACTTTCTTCAATCAAAGGCACAAAAAGAGAAGTGGCTAAATGCGAAACATTCAAATAGCCTTGTTGTTTCAGGGCGTTGTCATAAGCGTTGGATTGAATCGTCGCTTTTGTCCCTAGCACTAAAATAGGGGCGTTTTTATTTTTTACTTGTTGTTTGATCGCTAAAATGCTTGGCTCAATCACGCCCACAATAGGGATTTTGGAATGCTTTTGCATCTCTTCTAAAGCTAGAGCGCTCGCTGTGTTGCATGCCACAATCAACAATCCAATCTGGTGCGGTTTGAAAAAATCCAAAGTCTCTAAGCCAAATTGCTTGATCGTGGTGGGGTCTTTAGTGCCATAAGGCACTCTAGCACTATCGCCATAATAGATGATTTCATCAAATAGTTGCGCTTTTAAAAGGCTTTTTAAAACGCTAAACCCTCCCACACCGCTATCAAAAATGCCTATTTTCATGACACTTTTTTTAATTTAATGGGATTAATTAGGGATTTTATTTTTCATTCATTAAATTTAAAAATTCTTCATTGTCCTTAGTTTGTTGCATTTTAGAATACACAAAGCTTAAGGCTTCTATGTCATCCATTTGTTGCATCACATTCCTTAAAACCCACACTTTAGTCAATCGGTCTTTGCCAAGCAAGATATTATCTTTTCGTGTGCCGGATTTTAAAATATCAAAGGCCGGGTAAATGCGCCTGTCCGCAATATTTCTCGCTAAAACGATTTCGCTATTCCCGGTGCCTTTAAATTCTTCAAAAATCACCTCATCCATTCTGGATCCCGTTTCAATCAACGCCGTAGCGATAATCGTCAAGCTCCCGCCTTCTTCAATATTCCTTGCGGCTCCAAAAAAGCGCTTGGGCCTGTGCAAGGCGTTCGCATCCACGCCCCCGCTTAAAACCTTACCGCTTGAAGGCGTTACGGCGTTATACGCCCTTGCTAAACGGGTGATAGAATCCAATAAAACCACCACATCTTTGCCCATTTCCACTCGCCTTTTAGCCCTTTCTAAAACCAATTCAGCGATTCTTATGTGGTTATTGGCGGGCAAATCAAAAGTGGAGCTAAAAACTTGACCCTTAACGCTTCGTTGCATATCCGTAACTTCTTCAGGGCGCTCATCCACTAAAAGGATAATCAGCTCCACTTCAGGGTGGTTAGAGGTGATGCCTTGGGCGAGTTCTTTCATCAGCTCTGTTTTCCCGGTTCGTGGTGGTGCAACGATCAAAGCCCTTTGACCTTTCCCCACAGGGCTGAATAAATCCAGCATTCTGCCGGTAACTTTAGTGGGTTCGTATTCTAATTTGATTTGTTCATCAGGGAATAGGGGGGTTAAATTGTCAAACAAAGGGCGGTTTTTAATCTCATCTAAAGGCAAGTAATTGATGGCTTCTATTTTTAAAAGGGCGTAGTATTTTTCCTGGTCTTTAGGAGATCGCACTTGACCGGTAACAATATCGCCATTCCTTAAGGCAAAGCGCCTGATTTGAGAAGGGCTGACATAAGTGTCGTTATGCCCGTCTGAAAAACTCCCATCAAACCCTCTTAAAAAGCCATAGCCATCAGGCATGATTTCTAAAATCCCGGTAAAAAGAATGTATCCGCCTTGCGTGACTTGGGTTTTTAAAATTTCAAACATCAAGTCTTGTCGTTTGAATTCTTGGGGGTTTTCTACTTTGAGCTTGTTAGCGATTTCTAAAAGCTTTTCAGTAGGGTAGGTGCGTAAATCTTCAATGTGATAACCGCTCACTGGCGTGTGCGTTTTGACTTTGTGCGAACTTTTGTGCGTAGGCGCGTTTTCGTTCATTAAATTTCCTTTTAACAAAAAGAGATTTCTAGTTTGTTGCAATTAAGATAAAAATACAAAAAGCTAAAGCATTCTTAAAAAATTAGTGTAACCAAAAGATGCTAATAAGTGGTGCATGCCACAAGTATTGAATTTCGTAATGCTTTGCTATGCTATCATAATTTCTTTAACAAAGTCAAATTTTATTTTAATTTTAGAGTGGTTTTAATTTGTTGTTACTTGCGCTATAATTTTAAGTTTAAATTTAAAAATAAAGGATACTTGATGAAAAAAGGCATTCACCCCGAATATATCCCATGCAAAGTTACTTGTGTAACGAGCGGGAAAGAAATTGAAGTTTTAAGCACTAAACCTGAAATGCGTATTGATATTTCTAGCTTTTGCCACCCTTTCTATACCGGTAGCGATAAAATCGCTGACACTGCAGGGAGAGTAGAAAAATTCAAGCAACGCTACAACTTGAAGTAACTCTTTTAAAAAGCGTGGCTTTTTGTGCTGTATTTTTTGCCTACTCCTATAGGTAATCTCGCTGACATCACGCTACGCACTCTAGAAGTTTTAGAGCGTTGCGAGGTTTTTTTATGCGAGGATACAAGGGTGAGTAAGAGGTTGTTGCACTTGCTCGCACAAAACCCTATTATCAGCCATTCTTTCCCTAATATCGCTACTAAAAAAAGGGAGTTTATCGCCTTCCATTCACACAACGATCAGGAATTTTTAAACCAAATAGAGCCTTCTTTTTTTGACAAAGAAATCGCTGTGATGAGCGATGCAGGCATGCCAAGTTTGAGCGATCCAGGCATGAGTTTAGCCGCTTACGCTTTAAAACATAACATTCAATACGATGTTTTGCCTGGGGCTAACGCGCTCACTACGGCGTTTTGCGCGAGCGGGTTTTTAGAAGGGCGGTTTTTTTACGCCGGCTTTTTACCTCATAAGAGTAAGGAAAGGCGCTTAAAAATCGCTAAAATTTTAAACGCTTTAGCGTATTTAGAAGAAAAAACCCCGGTGGTTTTTTATGAAAGCCCGCACCGATTGTTGGAGACTTTAAAGGATTTAAACGATCTGGCTCAAGGCATGCATTTGTTTGCGGCTAAAGAGCTTACCAAACTCCACCAGCAGTATTATTTAGGAGAAATTTCTCAAATCATAGAGCGGTTGCAAAAAAGCAATATCCAAGGGGAGTGGGTTTTAGTGCTTTTGAATGAGAAAAAAATAGAGCCTTGCATGGGGCTATCGGCGTTATTGGAGTTGGATTTACCTCCTAAAATTAAGGCTAAAATTGAAGCCGCTATGACGCAAAAAAACGCTAAAGAGCTTTATTTCCAGCGTTTGTTAGAAGAAAAAGATCAATAAAAGGGGTTTAGCATGCAAGCAGTAATTTATGGCAGGCAGGTGATTACGCACCTTCTAAACTCTCATCAAGAAAAATTGCAAGAAATCTATCTTTCTAAAGAAATAGACAAAAAGTTTTTTTTCGCGCTCAAAAAAGCATGCCCTAATATCATCAAAGTAGATAATAAAAAAGCGCAAAGCTTGGCTAAGGGGGGGAACCATCAAGGGGTTTTGGCTAAGGTGGAACTGCCATTAGCCGCTTCTTTAAAAGAAGTTAAAAAAGCTCAAAAACTTTTGGTGCTTTGCGGGATTACGGATGTGGGGAATATTGGGGGGATTTTTAGGAGCGCGTATTGCTTAGGAATGGATGGCGTTATTTTGGATTTTGCTAAAGAATTGGCTTATGAGGGGATTGTGCGATCCAGCTTGGGGCTTATGTATGATTTGCCTTTTAGCGTTATGCCTAACACGCTGGATTTAATCAATGAATTGAAAACGAGCGGGTTTTTATGTTTGGGCGCGAGCATGCAAGGCTCTAGCCAAGCAGAAAATCTATCCTTAAAAAAATGCGCTCTTTTTTTGGGGAGCGAGCATGAGGGGTTGTCTAAAAAAATCCTTGCTAAAATGGATATGATATTAAGCGTAAAAATGCGAAGAGATTTTGATTCGCTCAATGTGAGTGTGGCAGCAGGGATCTTAATGGATAAAATCAACTAGGTGGTCAATTGAATGGAACAGAATAAAAAAAGTTTAGAAAATTTAGATCTTTCTGATGTTCAAAACATTTCTAAAGATATTTCTGGTGCAGCTTTAGAAGAATTATCGCTTAAAAATTTAGATAAAAATTTGCAGATTTTAAAAGAAGTTGGAGTGGCAGAAATTTGCAAGGCGACTAAAATCGCTTCTAAAAATATCCATTCTATCTTGGAAAAACGCTATGAATCTTTATCAAAGGTGCATGCTAGGGGATTTATACAAATTTTAGAGCGCGAGTATAAAATTGATTTGAGCGCATGGATGAAAGAATTTGACAAAGTGTGTGTTTTTAAAGAGGGCGTGGGAGAAGAGAAAAATCAAGAAACAAACCCTGAAGAAACAGCAAAAAAACCCCTTAAGGTTGAATTGGATTACAGCATCAATCAGGCTAATACTTCATTATCCAAAAAATCTTCCAAATGGAAACCCTTTGTTATCGTTTTAGGGGTGGTTGTCATTATTTTAGTGGTCGTTATCATTCAAAACAGCTCTTCTTTAAAAGAAGAAAGAGAGCAAGAAAGCGCTATTAAATCCGGCACTAAAAAGAATTCTTTCAATAAAGCTAATCCTACAGAAGAAAACAAGCCAGAGCCAACGCCTAAACTAGAAGAAAAACCAAAAGAACAAGACAAGGAAGAAAAAGAAGCGATCAAAGAAAATCCTAACACCATTTATATTATCCCTAAAAAAGATGTTTGGGTGGAAGTGATTGATTTAGATGAGAAAAAAAACTCCTTTCAAAAGGTTTTTAAAAAAAATTATTCTTTAGAAACCAAAAACCACCGCTTGTTGTTGCGTTTTGGGCATGGGCATCTTAGTCTTAAAAACAACCATCAAGAACAAGATTATAACGACAGCAAAACCAGGCGGTTTTTATACGAGCCAAATAAAGGCTTAACGCTCATCAACGAGTCCCAATACAAAGAACTCCAGAGATGAAAAATCTTTTTTTAGCTTTTATTGTTGGGGGAATGCTTTTAAGGGCTGATGCTTTAAACGATAAGATTGAGAATTTAATGGGGGAGCGAGCTTATCATACGAACAAGCTTTTTTTAGAGCATTTGTTTAAAAATCGTAAGGCTTTCTATGTAATGGGGCGTTTGGATTCCTTGAAACTGCTCAACACTCTCAAAGAAAACGGGCTTTTGTCTTTTAATTTTGACAAGCCAAGCATGTTGAAAATCACTTTCAAGGCTTCAAGCAATCCCCTAGCGTTTGCCAAAAGCATCAATAATTCTTTGAACATGATGGGGTATTCGTATGTTTTGCCTATTAAAATGCAAAGCTCTTCAGGCGAGAATGTTTTTTCATACGAACTTAAAACGGAATATGTTTTAGACCCTAACATTTTGATAGAAACGATGAAGAGGCATGGTTTTGATTTTGTGGATATTAGGCGCATATCCTTGAAAGAGTGGGAATACGATTTTTCTTTACAAGAAGTCAAGCTCCCTAATGCGAGAGCCTTAGTTTTGAGTAGCGAACCTGTGGAATTTAAGGAAGCGAGCGGGAAATACTGGCTGAGTGTGAATCAAAACGCGTATTTAAAAATAAGCTCTAATAACCCTTTATGGCAACCCAAAGTGATCTTTTATGATGAAAACTTAAAGATCATTCAAATCATTGCTAAAGAAAACAGACAACAAGAAATCGCTCTTAATTTGCTTGATGGCGTGCGTTTTATCCATATCACTGACGCAAAAAACCCTATCATTTTAAAAAATGGGATCAGCGTGGTTTTTGATGCGATGCCTTAAGTAGGGGTAACCCTTATCCAATTTAATTGGAATATGAGAAAATACGCTTTCAGGCTTAAAAAAAAGAGCCTTAATAATAGCGATCCACCCAATATTTACCAAAAAAAATCTTTTGTATCACACAGCCCACCAATAGCCCAGCTCCCGCTTCTATAAAAAGGACAGCCCACCAATTAATAAAACCAAACCATACAAAAAACAAATGCGCTGGTAAAGTGCCAAGCAATAGTGAAACGCCGCTCACAATAGAAATTCCAAAGCGGGTTTTAAGGATTTTACTTTTTTTGCCAAACGCCATGTCTGCTACAAATTCCCCACTAAAAGAAATCAAAAACCACCAAATCAAATGTTCAGGCATCAATAACCAAGCAACTGCGCTACTTCTATTAACCGCTGTAATGACAAGAAGTGAGAAAAAATACACGCTTGCAGATGCAAAATGCCTGCCCCTATCCCTTAAAGACCAATTCCTAGAAAAGCGGCTTTTGATTTTTTCATATATAACCATGGGATTTCTTTCTTTTTTAAAATACCATTAGACCTAACTTCTGTATTGTAAAATAAGAATGCTTTCATTCAATACGCTGATCATGATGATTGTCTTTTTATATTCAAACAAAAGGAGAGAGATAGCAGATTGGTAACACAATGATATTTTTTATATTATTTTACAAACTATGTAAAATATTCGCTTTTTTCTAAAATGATAACAAGTCGTGAAAAATTTGGCTTTGTTTTTATTGAGCGTTGGTTATAAAAAATATTGCATTTTTTAAGATTGGATAGTAAAGAGCTTGATTTTATTCAAGCGGTATTTTTAAAAGCGGTCTTAGGGGATTTTAGTTGGGGAATTATTTCAATATACCCCTTATTTCTTTAAGAGAATGGGTTTAAAATAAAGTTTAAAAACACAATTTTAAAAGTTAAAGAACCAATTATCAATACTTCATTAACGCAAAGTTTTTTATAGATTTAGTTCATGCCCTCCACAAACGAACCAAGCGACATCAATTTTTGATAGCGGTTGTCAAGGAAATGAGGGTCTTGTTGGATAGTCCTTAGAGCGTCTAAAAAATACTCTTTGATCGTGTTAGCCGCTGAAAATTTGTCTCTATGAGCCCCTTTGCTAGGCTCTAAAATAATATCATCAATAAGCCCCGCCTCCTTTAAGTCTCTAGGCGTGATTTTCATCGCTTTAATAGCCACTTCAGTCTTGCTAGGGTCATCCCAAAGAATTGCCGCACAACCTTCTGGAGATATAACGCTAAAAATGGAATATTCCATCATAGCCAACTTGTCAGCTACCGCAATCGCTAACGCGCCACCACTACCCCCTTCACCGATAATTACAGAAATAGTAGGGACTTTTAAAGAAGCGAACTCTTGTAGGTTTTTAGCGATTGCTTCACTCTGGCCTCTTTCCTCTGCACCAATTCCCGGATACGCCCCGGCTGTATCCACAAGCATTAAAATAGGCAAATTAAACTTTTCAGCAAACTTTGCCATTTTCAAAGCTTTACGATAGCCACAAGGGTTAGGCATGCCAAAATTTCTTAAGAGCTTGTTTTTAGTCCCTCTGCCTTTTTCTTCTCCGATCACCACAACCGGAACATTATCAATTTTCCCTATAAAACACACGATCGCTTTATCATCGTTATAGTGCCTATCCCCAAAGACTTCATACTTATCTTTTAAGATGAGATCAATGTAATCCATAGCGTAGGGTCTGTCAGGGTGTCTTGCTAATTGGAGTTTTTGAAAATCAGTGAGATTGGAGTAAATGCTTTTAACTTCCTTATCCAATCTTTTTTCTAAGATTTCTTTAGCGTCCTCATCGCCTCTAATAAGGGCTAATTCAATTTCATTTTGAATCTCTTTAATATGATTTTCAAAATCTAAATAAATGGCCATTCAAAATCCTAACTTTGTAAAACTAGGCTTTTTTGAAAATCACAACACCATTAGTGCCACCAAAACCAAATGAGTTACTCATCACCGCATCCACTTGTTTTTCTCTGGCCACATTAGGGATATAATCCAAATCGCATTCGGGGTCAAGCGTTTCTTGATTGATGGTAGGAGGTAAGATCCCTTGATTCATGGCCATGATAGAAATAACGGCTTCCAACGCGCCCGCAGCGCCCAAACAATGCCCAATCTGCCCTTTAGTGGAGCTAACAGGAGGGACTTTTTCTTTAGAGCCAAACACATTTTTTAGAGCGATGCTTTCATACCAATCATTATAATGCGTGCTTGTCCCGTGAGCGTTCACATAGCCCACTTCCACTTTCGCCATTTCTAAAGCCATTTTCATGGCTCTAAAAGCCCCTTCGCCCTCAGGGGCTGGGGCTGTGATGTGGTTAGCATCGCCGCTCTCGCCATACCCAGCAAATTCTGCATAAATTTTCGCCCCTCTTTTTTTCGCGCTCTCGTATTCTTCAAGCACCAAAGCCCCAGCGCCTTCTCCCATCACAAAACCATTGCGATCTTTATCAAAAGGTCTTGAAGCTTTTTTAGGCTCATCATTCCTTGTAGAAAGGGCTTTAATGCTCGCAAACCCTCCAATCCCTACGGGACAAATGGTGGATTCCGCTCCCACGACTAGCATTTTATCAGCCCCATTAAGCAAAATGGTTTTAACCGCTTCAATGATGGCATGAGTGCCTGCTGCACAAGCCGTTACGCTAGAGAGGTTAGGCCCTTTAATACCAAACTCAATAGAAGTGAAACCACCAATCATATTCACTAACGCAGAAGTGATAAAAAAGGGATTGACTTTTCTAGGGCCTTTTTCAAAACAAAAAATGGAATTCGCTTCAATATTGCCTAACCCGCCAATCCCAGAGCCAGAGCTTACGCCCATGCGGTTTGCCAATTCTTCAGGGCATCTATTGTGAGCGTCTAAAATCCCACTATCTTTCATCGCCTCTCTTGTGGCTTTCAAGGCTAATTGAATGAAACGACCCGCCTTTTTAACATCTTTGGGATTCATCACCTCTGTAGGGTCAAAGTCAGTGATTTCTCCAGCAATACGCACAGGAAACGCGCTCGCATCAAAACTTTCTATGTTTTTGATACCGCATTCCCCTTTAGCGATCGCTAAAAAAGAATCTTCTTTATTTAAACCTAGCGAATTGATCATTCCCATTCCAGTTACTACAATCCGACGCACCAATAGCTCCTCATTTCAAAACTTTAATTCAATAAAACTAGATTTTAGCTAAAGCTAAATTTTTGACTAAAACCTGGAGACAAACGCTCCAAGTTAAAAAGATTAAGCTAGCTTATTATCCTCAATATACTTCACCACATCGCCCACATTGACGATTTTTTCCGCTTGCTCATCAGGAATCTCAATGCCAAACTTTTCTTCTAACGCCATGATTAATTCCACGACATCTAAAGAGTCCGCACCCAAATCCTTCACAAATTCCGCCTCTGGCGTAACTTGCGCCGTATCCACATTCAACTGCTCAGCAATAACTGCCTGAATATCTTCAAATAAAGCCATAATTAAAACTCCCTTGTCTTGTAAAAATTAAATCAACCATTCATTGGAGCGTTTATTTTTGCTCCAAAACATCTAAAATCCTATACAACAAATAAATTACAATGAGAAACAATATTAAGTAAATAATCCCCATTTGATAATAACCTCTTTGTTTTAGAATAACCTCATAATGTTAGCATGATTTTTGCTACTTACAAACTTTTATCGCTAAAAGAATCCTTTGTTTAGGACTACATATAAAGCCCGCCATTGACTTTGAGAGTCTCCCCAGTGATGTAACTAGAGTGATCACTCAAAAGAAACGCTACCGCTTCTGCCACTTCCTTAGCAGACCCTAGCCTGTTTAAAGGAATGTTTTTAACATAATCCGCTTTGAGTTCATCTTTCAAATTAGCGTTCATGTCGGTTTCTATAAAGCCTGGCGTTACAGAGTTGAAACGAATATTCCTTAAAGCTCCCTCATAAGCAAAGGACTTGCTCATCGCAATCATCCCCCCCTTACTCGCTGAGTAGTTTGTCTGCCCCATATTACCTCTTTCACCAATGATAGAAGCGACATTGACCACGCTCCCAAAACGACTCTTACTCATCACCTTTAAAGCCTCTCTGCAACCTATAAAAGCTGAAGTGAGATTATTGTCTATGACATGGTGAAAATCTTCTGTTTTCATTTTGATCGCTAATTTATCGCGCACCACACCGGCGTTATTCACCAAATAAGACAAACCTCCATCGCTTTGGACAATGGTTTGTATCGCTTCAACAAAATCGCTTTCAGAAGTCGCATCAAATTTAATGACAGCCGCTTTATAGCCTTTTTCTTCAAGCTCATTTTTCAAAGCGTCAGCCACTTCAGCATTACTGCGGTAATTGATCCAAACTTTCAGCCCCATAGAAGCGAGAGTTTTGGCGATTTCGGCCCCAATGCCTTTAGAAGCTCCAGTAATAAGAACATTTTTCCCTGTGAATTGCATTATTCAATAATCCTTAAATTTTAAATTCGTTCAAGTTTTTATAGTCTTGATTCATAACGCCTTAACATATAAAGACGCTTTAAGACTTTCTTTTTAGCGCTGATTTTTTGTCTTTTGCGTTTTTCAGTCTTAGACTCAAAGAACCTTCTAGCACGGCATTCTGTTACTACCAAATTGCGATCGGTTTGCTTTTTGAATCTCCTGTAAGCTTCATCAAACGCATCGCCTTCTCTAACCTTAATCCCTGGCATACTGCTATCACCTCTTTTCCATAGCTTAAAATCATTGCTTAACAATGGCTACAAACGAAATAATATTATATAAGACAGATTAACCGATTGTCAAGAATTTTCACTTTTTTCTAGCAATTTTGTTAATAAGGTTATAAGGATCAAAGGCGACCGTCATATACACTTGGTAAGATTCTGACCAAGGCAAACTCCTATCAAAGCCCCCACGCATCGCATTAAGCACGAAATTGATTCGAACGGATGCGAAGTCGTTTTTCCAATTGTAATAAAAATCAAAACGATTGTATAAATTAGCTTGAAAGAATGGTACGCCACGATAAATGGGCGTGGGGCAGTAAGAAGGCGTGCAATACATTTCAACATACTGGTATTGGTTGTAAAAAGGCATTTCTGGGGTTTTAGCGAAATAGAATAAATTGTGTATTCCAAAGCCTTTGTATTGGATCTCCACATCAAATTGTCCCCCCACGCTGTTCATAAAAGGCACATTTTTGTGAATTTGCCTCAATCGGCTTAATTCAGAAACCATGCCAAAACTAGCGTTGAGTTTTTCCATAAAGGGGGCGATGTCTAAAAGGCTTGTCCCTATGTAAGCGTTAAAGTAGAGGCGATCCATAAGATAAATATTATTGTTGTCAATCGCTTTTTTTTCATTAAATTTCATGCCATCAGTGCCATTTAAAAGGTATTTGTCTTCGTTATGGAACAAGACAAAATACCCTCCAATACCCAATAAATCCTTAAAGAAATTATAAGCGACAGAGCCGTTCATTTGAAACCTGTCCATTGCATTCCCATAAGGGTTTCTCCCGAATTTACAAGTGTTGTAACAATTGCCTCCAAACCAATCTAGCATAAACTCCGCATGCCCATAATAGGGTTTTGAAGGCGAATAATGGTTTTGAAACTGCAATAAAAACCCTCTAGCGTTGGGATCTATAAACCAATAATAAGGGGCAAAAATATTCAAACCATACCTCCCTAAGAGGTTTTTTCTAGGAAAGATGCCACCATAAAAAGTAAAACGCTTTCCCCTAGCCTTATAATACATAGTAGGCCCCCAACGGTAGGGAAAATTGGTGCTGTAGTTATGGAAGTTTTGAAAGAAATACGCCCCCACAGTAAGGCTTTGCTCCACACCTTTTGTATAAAATTGGATCCCAAAATTTGGAGTCAAACGGGTTTTAAGATTGGTGTTAGTATTGACCCAATAAGGCGTTGAGCCTTCATGGTCCATGATGAACATATTGAAACCCAGATTGTATTTAAAAATATTCCAATCAAAAGCGTAAGAATTAACCGCTAACAAACAGACTAAAAAAGAATGTTTTAAAAAGGTGTTTATTGCCACTTGTTACCTCTATGTCATCATTGTTGTTGATAAAAAAGCTTATCTTGTAACCAATGGGTATTCTAGCACATCTAAAAATATTTTTCTTTAGATTTAATATAAAATGGCGTTTATTTCATGTTAGAATAGCCACCATGATGTTACAACACACTAACTAAAAAAGGAAATTTTAATGGAATTAGGAAATAAAAATATAAAACCCGGTCGTAAGCGTGTCGCTGTAGATGAGTTGAAACGCAATTTTTCAGTTACTTTTTATCTCTCTAAAGAAGAGCATGATGTTTTAAGACGACTAGCTGATGAAGAAGTAGAAAGCGTCAATTCCTTTGTCAAACGCCACATTTTAAAAACGATTATTTACAAAAAAGGTGCTAACCAAGATTCTTCTATCAATTATGATTCTTCTAGTAGGCTTTAAGCCTACTTTAAGGTATTCGCTCTTTAAGAGCAACACCCACTAGAGCATTTAGTTTTAATCCCCACCGATGAGCGATCCATCAAGCAAAACCCTTTCCCCTCCAAATAGCGTTTCGCATCAAATCCGGCCACAAACAAGCCTCCAGCAAATAACGCCAAGTCTTTAACCACTAGCCTTCCAGCCCCAGAAAGCCATGGGAAATGCTGATTGACAAACACTTCTGGCGTTGTGAATAAAAAGGATAGAGTCGTGATCGTCATTCCAGCGACAAGTAAGCCCCCAATCACGCCCATTAAAGGCATCCAAAGCCCTAAAAGCACCAAAATACCTAGGATCATGATCGTGATCCCTAAAGCTTCAGCCACTAAATAAGTGCGGTTTTCTTTATGCCATTCTTTGTTTTCAACGATTTTAGGGTCATCTTGCATTTCTTCTTGCATGGATTGGGATTCAGACATTTTGTGTTGTTTGTATGCGGGCTTTTCAAATTTATACATGAAAGAAAAGAAAGGGGAATTGGCCACAAAAGGGGCGATCCCTTCGGCTTCATACGGCACAAACTTAAGCCCTCCAATCCAAATAAAAATGATGAAAATAGCTATATGCATCAAATAGCCGCCTAGATTCTGGAGTTTTGTAATCACTTCAAGCAATGATTTTAACGCTTGCATGGTTTTATTCCTTTAGGATATTTTTTATATTGCTAAAAACAACTCGCAAATGATAGCGCATTATGTTTAATTACGACAAAATCATTTTGATTACTATTATAAGAAATAATGATCAAAAACACCCATGCCCAAAACGCTCATGCCAATATAACGCACGACTCCTTTATAAAAAATCCCATCATTTTTTAAAGAAAGCTCTAAAGATTCGTTGCTTTTAGGGATGAGAGTGGCTTTTTTAGGCGTGTTATAAAAAATGCACGCGGCGATAAAAACCGCCGCCATGCCTGTCCCGCAAGCTAGCGTGAAATCTTCAACCCCCCTTTCATAAGTTTGTAAAAAAATCGTCTCTTCATTTTCTATAAAAGCGATGTTAATATTAGCGTTAAATTCATGCCTTAAAGCCCTTAATTCCAGCGTGTTAAGGGAATTTAACCACTCTTTATTTTTCACAAATCCTACTAAATGCGGCACTCCTGTATCTATGAGATAGAAAGTAAGGATATTTTCTAAAACGCTGTTATTAGTAAAAAATTTTTCGCATCTTAAAGCGGGTATGGTGTCTAGGATTTGATAATTACCAAGATTGCTCTCTATGATATTGGGTTCTTCTATGCAAATAGAAATCTCTCTTTTTCCGGCTAAAAAAACATGGTTTTTAGAGGCTATAGCATGTTGGTAAGCAAATAACCCCACGCAACGGCTCGCATTCCCGCACATGCCAGCTTTAGAGCCGTCTGAATTGTAAAAATCCCATTCGTAGTCATAATCCTTACTCGGTAAGACGACTACAAGCCCATCAGCTCCAAAACCCTCATGCCTATGGCACACCTGTTTGGCTAAATTTGAAAAATCTTTTTTCTTGAAGCTTTGCGTGATTAAAAAATCATTCCCACTCCCTGAATACTTGTAAAACACCATCTGTATAAGCCTTTTTGATTTTAATTATAAGTTAAAAGAGGTTTTTTATCCTTAAAAGAGCGTTTTTTAGCTAACATTTGATAATTTTTGGCTCAGTTTAATGGGGATAATTTCATGAAAGCTCAGTATTTCTTTTGGATTCTTTTTTTGATTGGTTTTTATTGGATGATCTATTTGTATCAAGATTTTTTAATGGATGCACTGATTGCTGGGCTTTTGTGCGTGGGATTTTTTCAAGTGAAAGTTTTTCTGGATAAGCGCTTTTTCAATGTTGTCAGTTCGTTTTTATGCGTTTTGGTTTTAGCGAGCGTTTTGATCGTGCCGTTGTATTTTATTGTTTATAAAAGTTCTAATATTATTTTTGAAATCAATTTTGAAAAATTTTCAGCCCTAATCAAATGGCTTAAGGGGACAATCACCGAAAATTTGTCGCATTTTCCTGCCATTCATGATGGAGTGAGCAAGTTTTTAGAAAATTTTAGTGCCGCTTCCATCACGGGTTATTTGTTGAAAATAAGCAGCTATGTGGGAAGATACAGCTTGAAACTCATTACAGATGCTTTGTTTATCTTGGGGCTGTTGTTTTTCTTTTTTTATTACGGGGAGAGATTTTATCGTTATTTTTTAGGGGTCTTGCCTCTTGGAATGAATCAAAGCAAAAAGATTTTTGAAGAAGTGGCTGGGATTTTACGCATCGTGCTTTTAACTTCTCTCATCACGGTTATTTTAGAGGGCGTGGCGTTTGGGGTGATGATCGTATGGTTTGGGCATGACGGCTGGTCTTTAGGGATTTTATACGGCCTAGCGTCTTTGGTGCCGGCTGTTGGGGGGGCTTTGATTTGGATCCCTATAGCGATTTATGAGCTTTATCATGGGAATGTGAATGAGGCTATTTTTATCGCTTTGTATTCCATTTTATTGATTAGCGTGTTGATTGATAGCGTAATCAAGCCAATTTTAATCGTCTTCATCAAAAAAAGAATTTTTAAAACCACCCTTAAAATCAATGAAATGCTGATTTTCTTTTCTATGATTGCTGGGATTTCACAATTTGGTTTTTGGGGGATCATTGTAGGGCCTACTATCACGGCGTTTTTTATTGCGTTATTGCGATTGTATGAAAATTACTTTATCCAAAACGATCAAAAAGCATGCGAATGTTGAATGAAATAACGCAAAACAACTAAAAAGCGTAGAAATCGAAGAGTGGGGTCAATTAGCGTTTTTTAAATGGCATCAAGAGAAGCCCACGATTTTTCCGACCCCACAAAGCTATTACAAAAGAAAAGAGCCACTTTTGTCTTTTAACCCTTAAAATTTTGACAATTCTAGCGGCACCAACCCAAACATAAAAGATAAGAATAGTAAAGAGTAAAAGCTTTTAATTGAAGCGAACTAAACGCCACCACAATTGTAAAACCAATTACTAACGAGCTATTGAAAGGATTACAAAACGCGCTAAAAATAACAGCCTTTTCAAGGAATAAGCAGGGCTAATCCTTAAGGGAGTGGTTTCATT
Source organism: Helicobacter pylori (assembly GCF_002832345.1). GTDB lineage: Bacteria > Campylobacterota > Campylobacteria > Campylobacterales > Helicobacteraceae > Helicobacter > Helicobacter pylori_CP. Next base: position 13,489 of record NZ_PHLZ01000021.1, on the reverse strand, counting down.
TTTTATAGCGAATCAAAGGGTAGGAGCAGTTTTTGCATAAAAGTTCTAACGCTTCGCCCTTTAAAAAATGGGTTTTGATAGCCATAGCTTTTTGGCTCTTTAAAATATCTTTTAGGGGTGTATGGTTTAAATCGCCAAGGTTGATATGAGCTTGCGTGTCCATGCAGCACGGCACGACAACGCCATTAGATAAAATAGCGACTTGTTTAATAAGCCCATAACAATAGGGGATTTTTGATTTCTGGTTTAAAGGATTTGGGGCGTTCAAACTCGGCCATTTAAAGGTTTTTTGGATATTCAAAAAACTTTTTTTAAACAAACGGGCGCGGCCTTGCGTTTTTAAACCCTCTAAAGAAACGCATTCAAAGCTTTCTAAAAAAGGCTTGATCAAATTCTGGTGTTTGTCAAGGGTGCTGTCTTGAATGCGTAAATTCAAAAACACTTCGCTATTTTTTTCAAATTTATAGCGGCAAAATTCTAAAATCTTTTGGATGTAGCGGTGCTGGTTGATTTTGTTATGATGGTCTAGCCCTGCGTCTAAAGAAATAGAGATCTGATAGATTACATCTTGTAAAAGCGTCTCAAAATCGCGCAAATACACCCCGCTAGTAACCAAATCCACTTTCAAAGAAAAGCCTCTAGCGGTGTTGAGATAGCGGTTTAAATCTTTGAGCTTGCAAGGATCGCCTAAGACATGCAAGGTGATAATTTGGGTTAAAGGGGCGGCTTCTTTACAAACTTTTTCAAATAACTCTAAAGGCATCACGCCTCTGATATTTTTAGGGTTAGGGCAAAAACCGCATTGCAACCCGCAAATATCGCTTAATTCTATATAGATTTTTTTAAAAGGTTTCTTATTGGGTGCCAATTCTTACGAGAAAATAGTAACGCTTGTTTGAAAAGACACTAGACATTGAAGCGAAAATGCAACACATCGCCATCTTGAACGATATAATCTTTACCTTCAATGCGTAACGCTCCCTTTTCTTTCGCTCCGGCTTCGCCCTTATAAGCGATAAAATCATCATAACTGATGGTTTCAGCTCTAATGAAGCCTTTTTCAAAATCCTTATGGATCACCCCAGCAGCCACAGGCGCGCTAGAGCCTTTTTTAATCGTCCATGATCGCACTTCCTTGACTCCAGCGGTAAAGTAATTGATCAAGCCTAATTCCTTAAAACTCAAACGAATGGTCTTTTCTAGCCCGCTTTCTTCGACGCCTAAACTTTGCAAAAATTCCTTGACTTCATCTTCACTCATAGAAACCATTTCTTCTTCTAATTTAGCGCACAAGGCAACAAATTCGCTCTTTTGATCTTTGGCATAATTTTGGACTTTTTTAGCATGCTCATTGAGCGCGTTTAAATCTTCTTCGCCCACATTAGCGACATAGATCATTTTTTTATGAGATAAAAAACGCAATTCCTTGTCCAATTCTAAAAAAGCCTCGCTTGCATTCAAGGGGAAAGTTTTCGCCGGTTTTAATTCTTCTAAATGCGTTTTTAAACTCAAAGCGCATTCTAAAAGATTTTTAGCGTCTTTTGAGCTTTTTAGGGCTTTTTGCAAGCGATCGATCCTTTTGTCTAGAGTGGCAATATCCGCTAAAATCAACTCCAATTCAATAATCTCTATATCATTCAAAGGATCAATTTTATCGTTCACATGCGTGATATTGTCATCTTCAAAACAGCGCACCACTTGCAAGATCACTTCGCATTCCTTGATATTGGCTAAAAACTGATTGCCTAAACCCTCCCCCTTGCTCGCTCCCTTAATCAATCCGGCAATATCCACAAATTCCACCACAGAATGCAAAATGCGTTCAGGCTTTACGATTTGAGCCAACGCATCAAGCCGCCTATCAGGCACATTCACAATGGCTTTATTGGGTTCAATGGTGCAAAAAGGATAGTTCGCACTCTCCGCGTTTTGGGTTTTAGTGAGCGCGTTAAAGGTGCTGGATTTGCCCACATTAGGCAAACCCACAATGCCTACAGACAAGCCCATTTCAAGCCTTTTTCAAAAGCTCTTCCACAAAAGCTGTGCAAGCCCTAACCCCAGCCCCACTCGCTCCAAAGCTATTCACATCCCATTCTTTTTCCACATAAGCAGGACCTGCAATGTCAATGTGCAGCCATTTGTCTTTAAATTCATCTCTAATAAATTCATTTAAAAACAAGCCCGCTGTGATCGCACCGCCATAGCGTGAAGAAGAAATATTGCACACATCAGCGATTTTAGATTCAATCAATTTCTTTAAATGGCGGTTAAAGGGGAGTTTGGCTAATAATTCGCCGGATTCTAACCCTGAAGTTTCAAAGAGGTTTTTTAACTCTTCATTATGCCCCATGATCGCTGAAGTGAATTCGCCTAAGCCCACAACGCATGCCCCAGTAAGGGTCGCAAAATCCACGATCACATCAGGGTTTAAGTCTTGAGCGTAGCTCAAACAATCCGCTAAGACCAAACGCCCTTCAGCATCGGTATTACGCACTTCAATGCTTTTGCCTTCTTTGGAGATTAAAATATCATCAGGCTTATAAGCAGCCGGGCCTATCATGTTTTCTGTAGCCCCAATAATGCCATGCACTTCAGCTTCCACGCCCAATTTGGCTAACGCATTTAAAAGCCCAATCACCGCAGAGCCACCGCCTTTATCCGCTTTCATGGTAACCATGTAATCGGCCGGTTTCAAGCTCAAACCTCCGCAATCATAAGTCAAGCCCTTACCCACTAAAGCGATTTTTTTCTTCGCTTTTTTAGGCTTATAGACTAAATGGATCAAGCGAGGGGGATTGACGCTAAGAGAGGCTTTATTGACCGCTAAAAAGGCGTTCATTTTCTTTTCTTCTAAAAATTTTTCGTCATGGACATGGATTTCCAAATGGTTTTCTTTAGCCACTTTTTGCGCCACTTCAGCCATATAAACTGGGGTGCCAATCATAGGGGGGGTATTGACTAGATCTTTAACGATATTCAAGCTTTCTGTCATGATTTCAGCGTATTTTAAAGCTTCTTTAGCGCTCTTCTCTAAAGAATTTGTGCAAGTTTTTTCGCAAGGTTTGTGCAATTCTAAAGCGACAATGGCTTCTTTTAAAACGCTTTCTTTTTTGTTGGATTTAAAAGTGTCGTATTCATACAAGCCCAATTTTAAGCCCAAGAACAACGCTTTCAAGTTTTCTAAAAGCGCGTTGTCTTTAGAATGCGTTCCGCAAGTATAAACGCCCACTTTAACGCTTTTAAAAGCGAGTTTCTTAAGGGTGCGAACGGCCAAACACGCACTCTCTCTCAATAAATGCACATCATCTTCTTTAACGCCCGCATACAGGATTTTATTTTCTTGGTCTAAAAATACGCCTTCGCCTTCGTATTTAAAGGTTTCTAGCAATTCTTTATTTTTGACCCAAGCATGATCAAAATCCTTATTGACAATAAAAACTAAACTGCATTCAGCTTTTGCGTTTTCAAAAGTGGTTTTTTCTAATTTGATTTTTAACATAAAGTCTCCTTTTTTAATTTCATATCTTTCAAGAATTGTATTGCACTCTAGCGGTTTTTCTTACTATAGTATTGGAAATACCACAGCACTAACGCCAAGAAAGATACTAATAGTAATATTAGCGCATAAGGGTGTTTTTTAAGCCACCCTAACGCATGCAATAATTCTTCTCCTAAATACCACGCTAGAATAATGGTAATGCTCGCCCACACCATCGCACTAATGAGATTGATGATAGCGAATTTTAAAGCACTATAGCGCGTGAGGCCTATGCTAATGGGAATGATGGTGCGCATGCCATACATGTAGCGTTGGATAAAAATGATAAACCAGCCGTGTTTTTGCAACAATAAATGGGCTAGGGCTAGTTTTCGGCGTTGTTTTTCTAGCTTTTTTTGGATGTAAGCTTTATTGGTGCGCCCGATGTAAAAATAGATCTGATCCCCCACAAAACCCCCAATCCCTGCGACTAAAATGGCTAACCCTAAATGCATATGACCGGTATAGCTGGCAATCCCTGCTAAAATCAGCCCGATTTCGCCCTCTAAAATGCTCCACCCAAATAAAATGAGATACCCCCAAGTCGCTGCATGCTGATTCCATAAGTCAATGATGTATTCTTCCAAAATTCACCCTTATTCTAGCATTCTAACAAACAAAAGGTTTTCACGCGTTCTTCTAAAAGTTGGATACCCGGTAATTCTTTTAACCCTATCAAAAAGCATGCTTCTATGCATTCGGCTTGTAGGGCTTTGATAAGCTCAAGGCTCGCTAAAGCTGTGCCTCCAGTGGCTAACAAATCATCAATCAACACCACCCTTACCCCCTTAATTCCCCTAAAAGCGTCAGAGTGGATTTCTATGCTATCGCTCCCGTATTCTAAACTATAGCTTTGAGATAAGGTGTGTGCGGGGAGTTTGCCTTTTTTCCTCACAGGCACAAAACCCACCCCAAGCGCATAAGCTAAAGCAGAGCCTAAAATAAACCCCCTAGCTTCAATGCCCACGATAAAGTCTATATTGAGAGCGAGATAGCGTTTTTTGAGCGCGTCAATGAGTTTGTTAAAGAGTTTAGGGTAGTTGAGTAGCGTGGTAATATCTTTGAATAAAATCCCTTTTTTAGGGTAGTCTTTCACTTCTCTGATGCTTTGTAAAAGTTCTTCTTTGAGCGTTTCATTCATTTTGATTTCCTTTAATATAACGGATTGGTTGTAGAATTTTGGTTTATTATAGCGTTTTTAAAGGAGAGCTTCTATTTTTTGCTCCAATTCTTTAATACGATTTTTATATTTATCCGATTCGCCTTTGTATTCAGAGTTGCGCTGTTTAAGGGCTTTTAGTTCTGTTTTTAACGAACTCATTTCTTGGGTGAGAATATCAATATTACCCAAAGCTCTTTGGAGTTGCAACTGGTGTTTTTGGATCAAAATTTCAGCTTCTTGTAAGGTGAGCTTCATGGACGCGTTGGTGCGTTCTTGCCGTTTAGCCACGGTTTTAAAAAAGAAAGTACGCACACCCATATAAAGGATAAAAACAATAGCGATAGTGATGATAAACCATTGGGTAAACATTCTATTAAAATATCCTTTTAACGAAACGATGCAATTATACTACATTAGGTTGATGATTTCAGCGATTCATCTAGCTTTTGGATGCGCAACACATGGCGGCCTTGTTCAAATTCTGTAGAGAAAAACGCTTCTAAAATGCTTTCTGTTACGCCAATACCGCTGATCTTTTCGCCCAAGCACAAGACATTAGCGTTATTGTGCAAACGAGTCATTTTAGCCATGTAAGCATCAAGGCACAAAGCGGCTCTAATACCCTTAAAGCGATTAGCGCCCATGCTCATGCCTATCCCTGTGGCGCACACCAAAATGCCATAGCTTTGCGGATTGTCTAAGACCTTTTGGCACACTAATTTGGCGTAATCAGGGTAATCCACCCTCATAGTGGGTAAAAAAGCTTGGATTTTAAAACGCTTGTCTTCTAAAAAATGTTTAACAAATTCTGCAAGATGTAACCCTGCATGATCGCTGCCTATAAAAACTTGAGCGGTATTTAAGGGCTTATTCATTAGCTCTCCTTGATAAAAGATTAAGAAAGGAGTAAGGAAAATAAAAATCTTGTGGGCGCATGGATAAAAAACTCCGATAAAGGGGGGATAAATAAGAATATTAATACAATCAACAAGCCGTAGCGTTCCATTTTAGAAAACCATTCCAATAAAAACGCGCTTTTAAAATGCAACGCTAAAAAGCCTAACGCTTTTGATCCGTCTAAAGGCGGAATAGGGAGACTATTGAAAACGCCCAAGACAAGATTATAAAGAATGCCTTGAATGAGAAAGGTTACTAAAGCGAGCTGATAAAGATTCAATTCATCAACGCTTAAAGCGTTGATCCCTAGTTTTTGGAAGCTCCAATGCGTGATGAAAGCGAGCAGAATGGCTAGGGTGAAATTATAAGCGACCCCGGCTAAACTCACCACTACGCATGCCAGAGAGCCTTTTTGAGAGACAATGTAGCGCATATCCACAGGCACCGGTTTGGCCCACCCAAACAAAAAAGGGGCTTGAAAAATGAGTAACAGAGCCGGTAAAAGCACCGAACCCATCATGTCTAAATGCCTAATAGGGTTTAAACTCAAACGCTTGGCGTCTTTCGCGCTCCTGTCCCCGAATAAAAACGCGCTCAAGCCATGCATGATCTCATGCCCTATGATAGCGATTAAAAGGGCTAGGATTTTCATTAAGGTGGTAATAAAACTTTCTAAAGAGAAATCAAAAAATTGCACAAAAAACCTTAATGCGTTGCTTCTTCTTTTTTAATGATTTTTTCTAAGCCTTCAACGCTTTTAAACATGCGTTCCCAACGCACCAGATAGCGTTTTTTGGGGTTATTTTCTGCATCCATTTCCAAGCTATTTTTTAAACTCAAACTGAAATAAACAAACCAAGGCGAACCCACGATATTTTTATAAGTCACACTCCCCCAAAAGCGCGAGTCGCTAGAATTATCCCTATTATCGCCGATCATGAAAAATTCATCGTGATTGATTTTCTTATAAAACACCTTTTCGCCCTCCATTTGAATGAGTTGCATGCTGATATTAGCTTCCGCGCCTTGAGTGGCTAACTGCTCCATTAAATGGAAGGTTTCATTGTCTTTTTGGTAATGGATACCCGGATGCTTACTTTTATAAGGGTTTAAGACAAAAATTTTACCCATAAATTCTTTAGTCATGGCGTTAGGGTAATGTTTAGCGATGTAATTTTTGTCTGTGTCGCTCTCAAAAGGGTGCAAATAAAACCCCTCATTAGTGAATAGCACCTCATCGCCCCCAATGGCAAAATTCCTTTTGACATAGTAAGATTTTTTTTCATGGGGAGGGATAAACACCACCACTTCGCCGCGTTTAGGGCGATCCCCCTCTATCAAATGCCCGTTATTTTTAAAATCAGGCATAACAGGAAGCTCAATCCATGGGATTTTAGGAATGGGTATGCCGTAAGAAAACTTTTTGACAAAGAGCATATCGCCCTCATAGAGCGTGCCTACCATAGAGCGAGAGGGAATGATAAAGGCTTGCGCGACAAAAAAGATAACCAACAGCACGATAATGATCGTCCCTACCCAACTGGAGCAAAAAGCATAAACAGAGCGTAAAAATTTCATTAAAATCCCTTCCTTTGTTGTTTTTCAAAAGCGATTAGAGTGTTTTCTAAAAGCGAAACGATCGTCATAGGCCCCACGCCTTTAGGCACAGGGGTGATAAAACCGGCGACTTTTTGCGCGTTGGTGAAATCCACATCGCCCACGATACGCCCATCATTTAAATGATTGATCCCAATATCCACCACTACAGCCCCTTTTTTTAACATGCTCGCTTTAATCAAATCAGGCTTACCCACGCCCACGCAGACAATATCAGCGTTTTGGGTGTAAAAACTAATGTCTTTAGTCAAAATATGGCACACGCTCACGCTAGCCCCAGCGTTTAACATGAGCATGCTTAAAGGTTTTCCAATGATATTGCTCGCCCCAATAATCGCCACATCCTTGCCCTTGATTTTAATGTGATAATGCTCTAAAAGCCGCATCACGCCCATAGGGGTGGCTGGCAGAAACGATTCTTTTTGGGTGCAGAGTTTGCCGATATTAAGGGGGTGGAAACCATCCACATCTTTGTTTGGATCAATGGCTTCTAAAATCATTTTAGTATCAATGTGTCTGGGCAAAGGGAGCTGGACTAAAACGCCTGAAATGTTTTGATCGGTATTGTAATCTTTAATCAAGGACAGCAATTCGGCTTCAGTAATATTTTCTTGGAGGGTTTTTAAATCAAAATCCATGCCCACCCTTTCGCATGCTTTGATCTTCATATTGACATAAGTAATACTCGCAGGGTCTTTCCCCACTAAAATCACGGCCAGTTTGGGGCTTTTATGCGTTTGCGCGGTTATTGTTTGGATTTTATGTTTCAAACCTTTTTCTATATTATAAGCTAGCGCTTGCCCGTCTAATAAAACAACGCCCCTATTTGGCATGCCTATTTGTCCTTTATCAATTAAAATCCTATTATTGTAGCAAAAATCATGCGTTTAAGGGAATTAAAAACTCAGTTTGTCAATCTTTAAGATTAGCCCCATGATAGAGCAAGTAGAAACTAAGGGCTTTCAAAGATTCTAATTGCTGATAAAACTTAGAAGCTTCTATTTTGTCGTTTTGTTTATCCTCTGGCTCTTTAGGGCTTTCATTCAAATACCTTAACCCCAAACTCGGGTTATAAAAATAATCTTTGGTAGCGATCGCTTCATAGCCTAGCGCGTAATTGGGGTGGCTTGGGGGGTTTGTTGTGTTGTTAGAAAATAAGGGTTTTCCAAAACTCACAAATTGAAAACCTTTAGGAGCGATTAATTCAATAATTGTAGGAGCGATGTCTAAATGCGATCCGACTTGACTGATTTTTTTAGGCTTTAAAGTAGGGGCATATAAAATAAGCGGCACGGATTTAATGGTATATAAATCGTTTTTAGCGTATTCATAGCTCCTGTCAAAGTGATCTCCTGTGATGATAAAAAGCGAGTTAGGGAATTTTTGGCTGGCCTTTTTGATGAAATTGACTATCACTTTGTCATACCAGTAAATATGCCCTAAAGAATTAGCGTCCGGTAGATTTTCTGATTTGGGGGTTTTTTCCACAAATTTTTGGATTTTTTCTAAAGGCACGCCAAAGGCTTTGAGATTCACGTTTTTGATCGCGTGATTGCTTAAAGTCATGACCATGCTGAAAGTTTTTTCATTGGGGTTGGTGTTTTCTAAAATATAGTCAAATAAAATATTATCATGCACTCCCCAGTTGCTCTCTATGGGCTTAGGGTAGGGCTTGTTTTTGGCAAATTCTAAGAGATGGTTATTGAAATAAAGGGCGTGAAAACCTTGTTTTTTGGTGAAACTGGTGAGTTTGTTCCAAATCCCGCTGCCTCCATAATAAAAGTTGTTTTTATAACCCAGAGTTTTTGTGATATTGCCAATCGCCATAGGAAAGCTAGGGAGAATCACCCCTGAATTGACTAAATTATTATCATTAATATAAGGCAAACCTGTGATTTGGACATCTAGGCTTTTAACGGTCCGTGTGGCGCTTTCAATAAAAGCAGAAAGCATGTGAGCATGCTCTTTTTTAACCAAATCTTGTAAAGCGCTCGTTAGCCCTATGGAATCAAATTTTGGATCAAAATGCCATGAACTCAGGGACTCTGAAACGATATAAAAAACATGTTGAATGGTTTGATTGGAATTGTTGCGGCTTGTCTGAGTTAGCAACTCATAGAGGTTGTTTTGGGGGTTTTCTTTAAGATTGAAATAATTTTTCGCCACTTCTAAAGGCGTTTCTTTAGCAAAATCGCTGAATTTAAGGTTATGGCTTTGTCTGTAATTGCGCGCCAAAAGATAAAGGTTGCGAAACGCCCCGGGGGTAATTTTCATTAAAAAAGGATCTTTGGCTGGCTCTATGCTGAGATCTAAAGACGCGCCAACAAAACTCAATTGCGCGTTAATGTAAAACATTTGCGTGAGCGAAAAAAGCGCAAATAAAATGAAAGTTTTAAGGGGTTTGGTGGTTTGATGAATATTGGTGGGCTTAAAAAGGGCGTTTTGGAGTTTGAAATAGATAAAAGAAATTAAAACGCTAAGGATTACAAAGAGTGAAAAACTAGAAAGAATAGGGTATTCCCCGCTCATTTTTAAAATCGTGAGCGTGTCTTCATGCAAAAATTCTAATAAATTTTCATCAAACACATTCCCATAAATGCCATAATAAACAATGTTAGCAATATTTAAAAACAGGATAATAGCGATAGAAAAACACGCCATAATATTAAGCATTCTGGTTTGGTGTTTGGGGGCCAATAACCCTAATAACCCGATGATGATAAAAAGAATCGCTAAGCTTGAGACCACACGATTATCGTATCTTGCCCCATTGAATAGGGTTTTAATGATTTCATCAAAAATAGGGTTTTTTAAAGCATGCTTGTAATAGCCCGTATAAAGGATAAAGCCGATACGATTGAACACAAACAACAAGCTCATAAAAAAGGTGAAATAAAAACCTTTTAAAAAGAGCGAAAAAAGGGCATGAGATAGAGATTTCATAAGCGTTAATACAACCTTTTTTTAACAAGAGATAAAGTCTTAAAAAAGACAAAAAGAAGCAAGGGGAAATCCAATAAAGAATCTAGTATTTGAAAATGAGAACGCATTAAAAGCGAACTGGATAACGCTACTAAAGCGATCACGCCTAATAAGGGGCTACTCAAAAACAAACTGCCGCAAAAAAGCGCACTAAAAATCAGAGAAGCCATGAAATGATGGTAGATTGAAAAAGGCAAAAACCCTAAAATATCTGTCAAAAGCAACAGATTGAAAAACAGCATGACGCTATAAGATTGCAAGGTTTCTAAAGGGGGCTTTTGGAGGAGGCGGCAAGAAAAGAGCGCATAAGCAAGGATCAAAAGACAGCTAAAGGGGCTTAAGGGGGCTGTAAAACTGCTTAAAAATTCATTGAGCGATAGAGAGTCTTTCAAAGCGATATTGCTTAAAATCACGCTTATAAACGAGAGCGAAAACCTCAAACCCAATGGCTTATTTTTGAAAAAAAAGAAAATTAAAAAAAACCATATAAAACTCAGCGTGTAAGAAGAAGGTATAAACATGACTAATCACTTGAGAAGGGATTTTAAATAAGCCATATTAAAACGGATGTGTTTGATATGAGAGCGGTTGTAGGTATAGACAATATCTATAAAATGAGGATTAAGGCTATAGCTTGGGTAACTCACTTCATTGGCTTTGTCTAAAACTTTTAAGGTTTTAAACGAGTTGGAGTTTTCCAATTTAGAAAGCCAGAGTTCTTTACGACGCAAAGATAAATCGCTGGGGTTGTGGATCAAATACAATTCTTCGTTTAAATTGATCAAATTCAAAGCGTCATTCAAGTTTTTCAAATTCGTAAGCATGGGTTTTTGCCAAGCGGTAGGGGTTTTACAGGTTTCTAGCATGAGGCTATCTTTAAAAGAATGGTTTCTAAACGCCATGATGGCGCAATCTTTAAAGGGGGTTAGGCTTGGCTGGAGCTGGTGGTTTAGGGCATTGGGCCTTAAAAGCTCTCTTGGGTTATTTTGTTGGTCAAATTTCAACAACAAGGGGTATTGGGTGGCTAACTCGTGATAGAGTGGTAGCATAAACCCGCCATCAGTGGTGTTTAAAGGCTTATTTTTTATCAAATGGCTTAAGTTTAAAAAAGGGCTTAAAGAGAGTTTTCGCGCAAACTTAAAATGAATCGGCTCTAAAGCGCTTTCAAGTTGATAGATTTTAGAAGTGGCCCACCCACCCATGCTCACCCCTACGACAAATAACAAAATTTTATCGTCATGCAAAAAAAGCAAGGGGTTACCCAGTTTTTTGATGTATTCATGCGAATGATGAGAAAGATCTTCTTTGGTTAAAATAGTGAAGGCTTCGCTCCAGCGATTAGTCTTGTTATTAAAAAGATTCGCGCTGATTTTCACATCCCTTGCCCCTTCTTTAGTGCCGCTAAAATAAGCGCTCAAGAGGTTATCGTTAGGCAAGTTGATTAAAGCACTCGCATGCACGCTTAAAGCGTCATTTGGTTTAGGGATAGTGAATTGTGTGAAATAGGGGGGGCTTTCAGTTGAAAGGGTTTGATTGCGCATAAAAGCATAGGGGGGGGTTTGGCGCTTCATTACAATTAAAAATAAAACGATAAAAAGCCCCACAAAAAAGGCGGCATGCTTTAGGCGATTTCTTGAAGGTTCCAAGATAGCGTTTCGCCCCCTCTTAAGATAGCGATTTTTTCATTCAAACAAAGCGCGTGTGTAGGGACTATAAAGGGTTTTTTAGACAAACGCGCTTTTTTACTGGGCAAATTGTCTAGCGCATAGATTGTTTTAGCGTTATCGCTGATGAAGGCTTGCAGGTTTTCTAAAGCGTTGTATTTTTCAAAAAGTTCGCACAACGCAGGCAGCAAAATAGGGGCAGAAAAGATGCCTGCCGGGATGTTAGCGCTATGCTTTTTAGAAATGAAATGCGGGGCGCTATCAGAGCCAAAAGAGATTTTAGGGTGGGCTTTTAAAGCAAGGGATAAAAGCCTTTCTTGGTCTTTTTTGGTTTTGATTAAAGGTTTGCAAAAACAATGCGGGTTCAAACTCCCCCCTAATAAATCATCTAAAGTCATGCTGATATGGTGTAAAGTTAAAGTCGCATAGAGGTTGTCATGTTTTTCAATTAAAGCGATACTGCGCCAATCGCTCAAATGTTCTATAATGATTTTGAGTTTAGGGAATGAAAGGGCGAAAGTTTCTAAAACGCTATGGCATAAAAATTCTTTATCCAAACAAAACCCGGCTTGTTCTGCATGGATGCATAAAATAAAGCCTAATTTTTGGGCGTTTTCTAAAATCTCTAAAGTTTTTCCACCCAACAAATCCGAAGTGCCGTTTTGCGCGTTTGTGGTCATGCCTTTGGGGTAGAGCTTTAAAAACCTGATGCCTTTTTCTTGAGCGCGTTGCAATTCTTCTAAAGTCAAGCCATCATTAAAATACAAACTCATTAAAGGCTTGAAGTTTGAAGAATGGTTTAAAATTTCTTCTTCGTATTCAAGGGTGGTTGGAGTGTCAATCAAGGGCTTACTGAGATTAGGCATGATCACTGCGGCGCTAAAAGGCTCGCTAGAATATCTTAACACCGCTTTTAAAAGCGCGTTTTCTCGCACATGCAAGTGGGCGTCTATGGGGTCAAAAAGCGTGATTTCCATTTTTAATTGCCTCCTAAATAATAACGCACTCTGATGCGAATGAGGGTTTTAGTTTTGGGGCGTGGGTAATCCTTATAAGCGATCTGAATGGTTTTTAAGGTGTTGTCATCAAGCATTTTGTATTCAGAGCCAATGATGATTTTAAGATCGGTAATATCGCCATTAGGGTGCAAGTAAAACTCTACCGCATTCGTCCCGTCTTGCCCTAAATAAGCCGCTACTTGAGGGTATTCTAAATATTTTTGCGTGATGCGCCCAATATCCCTTAAATTATTCCTGATGAAATCTTTTTCGGCTGTGCCTAAATCCCCAAATTCTTCGCCATACAATTCATCAATATCTCTCCTAGTTTGGTTATCCAAGCCTTTATTATTTTCTTTTCTGGGTGGCGCAACTTCTTTAGGCAAGAAAGAAAGCTGGTTAGGGTCAAATTCTTTTTTGACAGGTTTTTTCTCTTCCACTTTTTTATGCTCTACTTTTTGTTCTACTTTCTGCTCTACTATTTTTTTCTCTTCTTTTTTCTCCTCTACTGCTTTTTTCTCTTCCACTTTTTCCACTTTTTTAAGAGCCTTATGTTTGTGATTGGGCTTTTTGGGTTCAGGTTTGGGCTTTGGTTTAGGCTCAGGCTTTGGCTTTTCTATGGGTTTTGGTG
>NZ_PHLZ01000020.1:0-37005 GCF_002832345.1 Helicobacter pylori | reverse complement strand
TATTTTGCGATAATACCCCCTTAACCCCCTTAAAATCCCCCTAACCCCCCAAGACCGCTTTTTTAGTAAAGTTATCGCTTGCTTGATGCAAGCTCTTTTATTATTTATCTTAAAAATGCTAAAGCATTTTTTAAATTCTATAAATTCTATTAAACAGAGTTAAATTTAAAAAAAGGGATTGGTTGCGGAGAATGGATTTGAACCACTGACCTTTGGGTTATGAGCCCAACGAGCTACCGGACTGCTCTACTCCGCGACACGCTAATAAAGGAAAAAAATGGCTGGGGTGCAAGGATTCGAACCTCGGAATGCCAGGACCAAAACCTGGTGCCTTACCGCTTGGCGACACCCCAACAAACAATGATAAATAAAAGAAGCATTATACAAAAGCTTTTTAAAAAAGTCAAGCTAAAACGCTATAATTTCATCATGGAAAATGGATTTGACCCCCTCATTTATAAACGCTATCTCAAAAAGAAAGAAACCTTTTTGCTGTTTAAAAAAATCGCTCAAGCCTCTGCGTTAAAAAATTTAAAACTCCAACTCAAGCGAAGAGAAGCGATCAAGCGCTATGTTTCTCAAGCTTTGGGGGATTTAAAAAAAGGGTTTAGATACGCTAAAATAGAACACCAAATCTTAAAAATCTATTTCACGCACCCTAGCTATTTGAAAGCCTTTAAAATGGAAGAAGATCATTACACCAACCACCTGAAAGCCCATTTTACAGAAACGCAAAAAACCCTAAAAGCCTTGGATTACCCTTTTGATTTTAAAACTATCCAAGCGAGCGTGAAAAAAAGGGCTTATCAAAAACCGGTTGGAAAAAAAGAAAAACCCCCTAAAAGCGTGGATGTCAATTGCGAAGGTTTGAGCGATTTCACTAAAAAGCAATTTCTCAAACTCAAACACGCTTGTAACGATAATACGCCGCGCAAGCCCCCTCAGAGCTGACCATGCAACTGCCGATCGGGTTTTGTGGGGTGCAAGTTTTGGCAAATAGTGAGCAATCTAGGGGCTTAGCAATGCCTTTTAAAATCTCCCCGCACTTGCATGCCTTGTTTTCTTTAGAGGTTTTGTGGCTTAAGTGTTCTTTAAAGACTTTTTCAGCGTCATAAGAAGCGAATGTTTCTTTGAGTTTGAGAGCGGAATGTTTGATATTCCCTAACCCTCTCCATTCAAAATTTTCTCTCACTTCCATGCATGCATTCACTAATTCTTGCGCTTTCACATTCCCCTCAAAACTCACCGCTCTTTTGTATTGGATTTCTAGCTTGGCTTCTTTGTTTAGGGCTTGTTTGATAAGCATCAGCACGCTTTCTAATATATCCACCGGCTCAAAACCGCTCACAATAATAGGGATTTTAAAGCGATCCACTAAAGGAGCGTAGATTTGAGCGCCGCTGATCACGCTCACATGGCTAGGGGCTAAAAGGGCGTTAATTTGGCATGCTGGATCTTTTAAAATCGCGCTCACGCTTGGAGGCACTAGAATGTGGTTGATGTGGAAAAAAAGGTTGTTAATTTTTTCTTTTTTAGTATTAAGTAAAACGCTAGCCGTCATCGGCGTGGTGGTTTCAAAACCGATCGCAATATAAATGACTTTTTTATGCGGGTTTTCTTTAGCGACTTCTAAAGCTTGCATGGGCGAATACAAAAAGCGTGCATCTAGCCCCTTTTCTCTGGCTTGTATCAAACTCCCATAGCTCCCGGGGACTCTCATCATATCCCCTAAACTCAAAACAATGCTGTCTTTGATTGTGGCGAGTTCATAAGCTTCATCAAGGCGCGCTCTTGGCATCACACACACCGGACACCCTGGCCCATGCGCAAACTCTAAATTGTTAGGCATCAAATCTAAAAGCCCGTATTTCATGATGGAATGCGTATGCCCTCCGCACACTTCCATGACGACTAATTTTTTTGTGAGTTTGGAAGCGAGTTTTTTGATTTCATTAGAGAGCGCTAAAATAATTCGCTTGTCTCTAAAGGGCGAAATGAGATGATCAACGCTCATTGTTATTATTGCGTTTCGTTCATTTTGGCGATCATTTCTTGATAAAGCTCAATGGATTCTAGGGCTTCTTTTTCATCAATCTTACTCATCACATAGCCGATGTGTAACAACACATAATCGCCCACTTTAACGGACTCGCCCATTAAATCCAAACTCGCTTCTCTTTGAACGCCCAAAGTCTCCAAAACCGCCACATTGTCCTTAATGGCTATGACTTTAGAGGGGATCGCTAAACACATTAAAACGAATGCGTGGATTGGTAATTTTCACGCTTTTTTTCTAAAAGGAAATTTTTAAAATCTTCCAAGCTTTTAGGGTCTTTGGAGCTCATTAAAAAAATAGGCGCTTCAGGCTTTAATTTTTGCATGTCTTCTTTGACTTGAGAAACCCTAAAATTAAACACCTCAATCATATCCGCTTTACTGATAACCACCGCATCCGCGCACATGAACATCGTAGGGTATTTTAGCACCTTATCATCGCCCTCTGGGACAGAGAGTAAAACGATATTCATCGCCGCTCCTAGATTATAGCTTGAAGGGCAAACCAAATTCCCCACGTTTTCAATGATTAAAAAATCGCTTTTTTCTAACGCTCCCTCATCTTTTAATAAATCAAACGCCCCCTCAATCATGCTCGCTTCCAAATGGCACGCTTCGCCGGTGGTGATCTGATGCGCGCTCACGCCTTTTTTACGCAATCTGTCCGCATCTCGGTTGGTTTGCAAATCGCCCTCTACCACGCAAAACTTGAAGTCTTTAAAATCCGCTAGATTTTCTAGCATCGTGGTTTTACCGCTACCGGGAGAACTCATGAAGTTTAACACATACAGCCCTTCTTTGAGGTAACGCTCTTTCATTTCAGCGGCTTTAATGTCGTTCTTGCTCAAAATCTTTTCTACGATTTTGACATCTTTTTTACTCAAATTAGGGTTATTTTGTAAAGATTCTTTTCGTTGTTCGCTCATGTTTTTCCTTTCTTTTAAAATTTTCGTATCGTAGCGCGCTTAATTAAACGGCTATGATTTAACAACTTCTTTTATAGTCGTTTATTCTTGCTTGGCTGATTTTTTAGATCAAAAAATCCGCCTATCCTACCTTATCATTGCTGTCGTCTTTATTCTTTAAAACTAACCTAATGATCCTCCATATGATGATTAATAAAATGATGGTTAAAAGCAAATACCAAACATTGATAAAAACGGCTTTCATCATTTTATTTTCCTTATTTTTTACTTAAAGACAATCTTATAACGCTATTTTCTAAAGCGTCCAAACGATGCGAAACTTGGGCTTCTAGGCTGATTAACGCCCCTTTTGGCATTTCTATTTTTTCATCTCCCACTTCAAAAATGATTTTTCCCTCTAAAACCTGCACGCTGATCGCTCCCGGGGCCTTGTGTTTGTCCATGATCGCTCCTTTAGGCATGCAAATGCGGATTTCTTTATTGGAAGAATTTTCATTCAGCACTTCAATGTGGAGTTTTTCAAAATGAACTCCCTCTAAAAAATTAATTACTCTCATTAAACAACCTTTATTTTTTCTACCATTTCTTTGGCTTGTAAAGCGATTTCTAGCTCTTCATCAGTAGGGATTCTTAAAACCTGGACTTTAGCATCAGGCTGGCTTAAATTCACCAACCCACTTCCCGGATTGTCGTTGGTGGGCTTGTGTAAAGCGATCCCTAAATTTTCTAAGCCTTCGCACATGCTCTCTCTTAAAGCCGAGTAGTTTTCCCCTAATCCCCCTGTAAAGAGGATCGCATCTACTTTTTTTAAGACTACCATGTAAGCCCCGATATACTTTTTAATGCGATAAGTGCACATTTCAAAAGCGAGCTTGGCTTCTTTATCGCCTTTTTCTTTTCTGGCTTCTATGTTTCTGGCGTCATTATCCCCACAAATGCCTTTCAAGCCGCTTTCATAATTTAAAATTTTCATCACTTCTTCTAAGCTCTTATTTGCGCATTGCGCGATATATTCCACCACAGTGGGGTCAATATCCCCACACCTTGTGCCCATAATCAAGCCTTCTAGTGGGGTTAGCCCCATAGAAGTGTCCACGCTTTTACCCTTTTGAATGGCTGCTGCGCTTGAGCCGTTCCCTAAATGCAAACTAATCGCATTAAATTCCTCATAAGGAATATTCAAAAACTTCGCCGCTTCTTTGGCCACATAATGGTGTGAAGTCCCATGGAAACCATAGCGCCGGATTTGATACTTTTCATACAATTCATAAGGCAACGCATACATGTAAGCGTAACTGGGCATAGTGGCATGGAATGCGGTGTCAAAAACAGCGATTTGAGGGATATGGGGGTGCGCTTTTTGGACAAACTCAATACCGGCTAAATTCGCCGGGTTGTGTAAGGGGGCTAAAATAGAAAGATTGCCAATTTCTTGCATGACTTTTTCATCCACTAAAACCGGGGCATGGAATTTATCCCCCCCTTGAACCACACGATGCCCTATAGCGTCAATTTGGTTGAAATCTTTGATGATCCCCATTTTTGTTAAATTCTCACGAATCATTAAAAGCCCGCTCGCATGATCTTTAATCACAAGCTTTTCTTTAAGCTCTTGATCGTTATGGTGCAAATACGATTTGATTTTCAACTGCCCTATTTCTTCGCCGATTTTTTCGGCTAAACCGCTCGCTAAGGGCTTGTTTTCTTTCATGTTAAACAACTTAAACTTAATAGACGAACTGCCCAGATTCAAAACTAAAATTTCCATCATTTCTCCTAATCAATTAATCTTGCGCTTGAATGGCACTAATCAAAACGGTGTTGATAATATCTTCCACTAAAGCGCCCCTACTCAAATCGTTAATGGGCTTGTTCAAGCCTTGTAAGATAGGCCCTATCGCCACGGCTTTAGTGCTCCGTTGCACCGCTTTATAAGCGATGTTTCCGGCGTTTAAATCCGGGAAGATAAAAACGCTAGCTTGCCCGGCCACTTGGCTGTTAGGCATCTTTTTCTTCGCTACGCCTTTATCTATGGAAGCGTCAAATTGTAAAGGGCCATCAATTTCTAATTGGGGATCTAATTTTTGCGCGATTGTTAAAGCTTCGTTGATCTTGTCTATCATTTCGCCTTGAGCGGAATTGCCTGTCGCATAAGAAAGCAAGGCCACCTTAGGCACAATATTGAATTGCTTGGCGGTTTGCGCGGAAGTGGTAGCGATTTCAGCTAATTCTTTAGGGCTAGGGTTAGGGATAATCGCGCAATCCCCAAAAACTAGCGCTTGAGTGTCCAAACACATTAAAAACACGCTTGAAACCAAGCTCACGCCGGGCTTGGTTTTGATGATTTGTAAAGCGGGTCTAATGGTCTCAGCGGTGGTGTGATTGACCCCAGAAACCATGGCATGCGCGTAGCCTAAATGCACGAGCATGGTCGCAAAATAAGTTTTATCTAGCGCTAATTGCTCAGCTTCTTGCTCACTCAATCCCTTTGATTTTCGCAATTCATACAAATGATTAGCGAACTCTTTTTTATAGCTAAAAGTGTTGGGATCGATGATTTCTACATTTTCTAAATTCAAGTTCAAATTTTTCGCTTGGGAGTTAATAGCTTCTTTATCGCCCAATAAAATCAATCCCACCGCACCCATAGCGTTCAAACGATGCACAGCTTTCAAAATCCTTTCATCTTCGCTCTCTGGTAAAACCACTTTTTTAATCTGTCTTTTAGCCTTTTTTTCCAAGCCCATTTGAAAGGCTAAAGGGGTAATAATCTTGCTTTTTGTTTGCAACACGCTTTCAATCACGCTCGCTTCTAATTCGCATTGTTGCTTGCAAAGAGACGCGCTTAAAAAATGTGGTTTTTCAAGCATTTCGCCCGCAAATAACCCTAAAGCGAAAGGGGCTTCTTTTTTGAGAATATGAGAATGCATGGCTTTCAAATATTCCAAACTCGTTTGCGCGACAGCCACAATAGGAACGTTTAAATGCTTGGCTAAAGTGGTGTTTAAGTCTAAAAGAGCGTTTAAGAAAAACTTCGGCGCATACCCCAAGCAAATCACAAAATCATGCACAGATTGTAATTCATCATAGCGTTTGAGAATCGTTTCAAATAGTAACTCTTCTTGAGCAGTGCTTACAAGCTCTAAAGCCTTTTGTTTGTCTATGGCGCTATGAAATTCTAAAGAGTTCAAGCCCTCACACTCCCCAAAGCCCTCACACCCCCCATTAATGGGCGAAAACAAGGCGATTTTTTGATAGCGAGACTTCAATGCTTTTAAAAGACTCTTACAAACAGCCCCTAAAACTTCGGTATCCTCTGGGTAAATCCATAAACTTTGCATGCCAATCTCCCTAAAATCATCGTTTTTATTTAATTGTAGCAAATTTTAATTAAACCTAAACGAAACCATGATTTTGTAAAAAGGCTTTTAGCATTTTTTAGATTTGATCACGCATATTAAGGAACTCTTTTTGCTTGACTCCCACCATGTAAAATAAAAGAGTTGTTTTAAAGGATAGTCATGCCATCTCCTGCTCCTGTTAATCCCATTCACACCAACGCAAACGCTTTAAATAGCGGAGCGAAAAACGAAGTTAAAGACACCAAAAACGCCCCTAAAAGCGCATCAAAGGATTTCAGTAAGATCTTAAACCAAAAGATCTCTAAAGACAAAACCGCCCCTAAAGAAGATCCTAGTGCGTTAAAAGCCACGCCTAAAGACGCTAAAACGCTTGAAAAAACCCCTACCCTACCCTACCAACACGCTCAAAACCTCGCTAAAGACCAACAAGCCCCTACCCTAAAAGATTGGCTCAACCACCAAAAAACAAAAGCCCCACATGAGGCTCAACATGAAACCCATGAGGCTAATGAAACTAACCCCAAAACCCCTAACGAAACTTTAAACAAGAATGAAAAAAAGCCTAACGAAGTTGCTTCTAACGCTCATCAAACAAACTTGCCTAGTAAAAACCCTATAACCCCTAATCACGCCAACAACGCTAACACTACCCAAAAACCCACCACCCCAACCCATAGCGCTAAAGAGCCAAAAACCCTTAAAGACATTCAAACGCTCAGCCAAAAACATGACCTAAACGCCAGCAACATTCAAGCGGCCACGACCCCAGAAAATAAAACCCCCTTAAATGCGAGCAATCATCTTACTTTGAAAACAACGCAAACGCCCACTAACCACACCCTTGCAAAGAACGACGCTAAAAACACCGCTAACCTTTCTAGCGTTTTGCAATCTTTAGAAAAAAAAGAATCGCAAAATAAAGAACACGCAAACCCTCAAAATAGCGAAAAAAAAACGCCCCCTTTAAAAGAAGCTTTACAAATGAACGCCATTAAAAGGGATAAAACGCTTTCTAAAAAAAAGTCAGAAAAAACCCCTATTCACGCTAAAACTCAGGCCACAGCCCCAAGTATAGCACCAGAGAATGCCCCTAAAATCCCTCTTAAAACGCCCCCTTTAATGCCTTTAATAGGAGCTAACCCTCCCCCTAATAATAACGCTCCAACGCCCTTAGAAAAAGAAGAAAAAACTCAAGAAATAAGCGACAATAAAGAAAAAGCTAAAGAAACTAATAACGGTGCTCAAAGCGCGCAAAACACCCAAGCTAGCGATAAGACAAGCGACAATAAAATCATTGCCCCTAAAGAGACGATCAAGCATTTCACCCAACAATTAAAGCAAGAAATCCAAGAATACAAACCCCCCATGAGCAAGATCTCTATGGATTTATTCCCTAAGGAATTAGGCAAGGTTGAAGTAACCATTCAAAAAGTGGGTAAAAACCTTAAAGTGAGCGTGATCTCTCATAATAACAGCTTGCAAACCTTTTTGGACAACCAGCAAGATCTTAAAAACAGCTTGAATGCTTTAGGTTTTGAAGGGGTGGATTTGAGCTTTTCGCAAGATTCTTCTAAAGAGCAACCCAAAGAGCAACTAAGAGAGCCATTCAAAGAGCAGGAATTAACCCCCCTAAAAGAAAACGCCCTAAAAAGCTACCAAGAGAACACGGACCATGAAAACCAAGAAACGAGCATGCAAATCACTCTTTATGCGTGATTTTAAGCAAGTTTGCTCTATAATAAGACATCTTTAATAAGGAAGAGATCATGGCCATTGATTTAGCAGAAGTTACAGGAGCTAAAGCCGCGCAAGAAAGGAAAAAAGAGCAGCCCACGATCGCTAACGGGTTGGATAAAAACGCTTTCATGAAACTCTTTTTAGAGCAATTGAAAAATCAAGACCCCACCGCTCCTATGGAAACGGATAAAATCATCACCCAAACCGCACAGCTCACGCAAGTGGAAATGCAAGAAGAAAACAAAAAAACCATGCAAGAAGTCGCCAGTGCGATGAAATCCAATAAAGAAACTAACGAATCTTTAAAAGATTTTCAAGGCGCTTTAAAAGACACCATGGAAAACCTTAATAAAGGCATGGACGATAGCTTGAAAGCGAATAACGCTTTAAGGGAAGTAACGGCCCTTAACTCTGTGAGCATGATAGGCAAAATCGCTGAAACCGATGTGAGCGGGGCGAATTTTGACGGCAATAACAAGCTTTCTTTTTCGCTCTTTTTTGATGAAAAAATTGACGCTTCTAAAGGAGTGCCAGCGATTCAAATCTTAAATGAAAACAATGAATTAGTCAAAACGATTCCTTTAAAAGATTATAACGGGCAAAAGGGGTATATTAATTTTGAATGGGACGGCACAAACGAAAAGGGCGAAAAAGTCCCTAAAGGCAATTATAAGATCAAGGCTGAATACAATTTAGACTCTCAAAGCAAGCAGTATTTGCAAACGCGCATTGGTAGGGGCGAAGTGGAAAGCGTGGTTTTTGATAAAGGCAAGCCCATGTTAAGAATGGGCGAAATGATTTTACCCATAGACAGCGCGATAGAGTTTTACAAACCGGATCAAAAACCGCTAGATCAAAAACCACTTGAACAAAAAGCCCTTGAACAGAAAATCTCGGATCAAAAACCCATTGAACAGAAAGCCCTTGAACAGAAAATCTCGGATCAAAAACCCATTGAGCAGAAACCGATTGAACAGAAACTCTCGGATCAGAAGCCTCAAAAACCCATTGAACAGAAACCCCTTGAACAAAAAGCCCTTGAACAGAAAATCTCTGAACAAAAGCCCCAAACCCCCACTAAAGAGACAGCATGAACGACACCTTATTAAACGCTTATAGCGGGATCAAGACCCACCAGTTTGGTATTGACAGCCTTTCCAATAATATCGCCAATGTCAATACTTTAGGCTATCGCTCCAATGATCCGGAGTTTAAGACCCTGTTTTCTTCGCATTTAGACGCTTTGAACGCCAAATCCGTTGTGGCTAACGATAGAAATTACGGCGTTACAGGCTCAGGCAATGTCCTTTCTAATAAAGATGGGGAATACATGCCAAGTGAGGGGGAATTCCACATGGCGTATCAAGGCAAGGGCTGGTTTGTGATAGGGCCCAATAAAAATGGGGAAATGACCATTAATAAAGACGGCTTTAGCAAAAAACAGGATAATTTTCTCACGCGTGCCGGCAATTTCGCGCGAGACGCTGACGGCTATTTGGTAACCCCTGAGGGCTATTATGTCTATGGCATTGATTTGAAAAAAATCAAGGACGGCACGCTCAATTCCACCGCTAGAGATGAAGACATTGAAAAATTGCATGGCAACACCCTTTCGCCCTTACAAATCCCCCAGGATTTGACTTACCAGCCGGTGCTTAGCACGAAAGTGAATATCAGCGTGAATTTAAACCCTAAAGACCATTTAAAAGGCGTGCAAGATTTTTTCTTAAACGACAAGGGCGAAATCATTAAAGAGCGTTTTTTAAACCAGGATATTAACGCCTTAGCGAATGACGATAACGAGCCAATAGACGCGATCACTAATCGTAAATTAAACATCAGTATCCAAAAAGAAAATGGCAAAAAAGAGGATTTTGTTTTCACTTATGGGGACGCTGAAAAAGGCGAAAACCAATTCAAAACTTTAGGCGATTTGCAAAAACTCCTTAAAGAAAAAACCGGGCTAGATTTGAACCTCATCAAAAGCGAAAAAGACGCCAAAAGCCCCCCCCTTTTATTAGAGATCGCTAATCCTAGCGAAACACCTATCACTTTCAGCTTGAGTGGGGGCATTGCGGATAAATTGGGCTTGAACGCGAACGGAATGGAATTGAAAAAGGGCATCAGCAGGGATTCAGTGGCGATTAAAATCCCTTATTACAGCACAGAAGTGGATATTTATGATAAGGCCGGGGATAAATACTTGCTCCAAAGCGAATATTACATGACTAATTCCAACGATCCCACATCAAGCCCCACGAGTAAAAGGAAAAACCAAACTTGGGAAGTGAAAAGCTACATCGTAGATCCCAAAAACAAAACCCCTATCAATGATCCTACTTGGGAAATTGTCGGCTTTGATTCAGCCACGCATAAAATGAAATCCGCCCCCATGACTTTGGATTTTAAGGGTAATAAGCTCACCTATTCACTAGATAAGAGCGAAAACCATGATTCTAGCGATTTGTCTTACCAAGACTCTAAACTCTTAGAAGCGAGTCAAGACGGCAAGCCTAGGGGCATTTTTAGAGACATGCGCATTGAAGAAAATGGCGTGATTTCTCTAGCCTTTAGTAACGGGGTGGTAGAGCCGGTCGCTCGCATCGGTATTTTGGCTTTCACTAACGATCAAGGCTTAAGGAAAATCGGCGGTAACCTCTATGAAATGCAAGAAGGCACCATTAATGGCGAAAACAGACCCCTAAGCGGTAACCCCATTTTAGGGTGGGACGAAGAGGGCAAGCTCAAGTTTGGGAAAATCAGGCATAAATATTTAGAAACGAGCAACGTGAATGCCGGGAACGCCCTAACCAATCTCATTTTAATGCAAAGAGGCTATTCCATGAACGCTAGAGCCTTTGGTGCGGGCGATGACATGATTAAAGAAGCCATTAGCTTGAAAAAATAAAAGGCTGAAATAAGGAGTGTGGTAAAATACCCTTTTTAATAAGGATATTTAATGATACCCACACAGCTTAACGAAATTGCAGAATTTTTAAAAACAAACCCTTATAACTTGTCTCAACCCTTACAGGATGGGCGATTAAATTCATCTGTCAATGAAGAAGAAATTTTAAATACCATTAAGGATTATTTTCCTATCCAACTGCCAAGAGCTAGAGAGTGGTGGGATTTTAGTTTTGAAGAAAATAAGATTTTTTATCCTGTCAATATTAAAACCACCACCACAAAAACCGCTGACAATCTTAATGGTAAATTAGGGATTTATTATGCGTTGTGCGGCTTATTGCCGGAATTTAATAACGAAATCGCATGGGAAAAATACTTTCACAAACTTCACAAAGACTTAGGCACAAACACCAATAGAGATTATTATTTTTTGATTATCAACAAAAACGATCCTAAAGACGTTTTTATCAATTCCTTAAAAGGCATCCAAACCCTCCAACCTAATAACTTGCCCTTCCAATGCAAGTGGGATAACAACAGAGAAATCGTTCAAAGAAGCTTTATTGAAAGTAAAAACTTCATCTTAAGCGCTTTAGCCAAAAGCGTTAAGTTACGAGCTAATATTTATTTAACATTCAAAGAATTTTTTGGAGAATTTTTTGTATAAATGGGATATTAAAACTTTAGGGCAGGTTTTCACCCCTAAAAATATAGTGGATTTCATGCTCACTCTCAAACACAATCAAGGGAGTGTTTTAGAGCCAAGCGCGGGCGATGGGAGTTTTTTAAAGCACTTAAAAAAGGCTGTAGGGATTGAAATCGATCCTAAAATCTGCCCTAAAAATGCCCTTTGCATGGACTTTTTTGACTACCCTTTAGAAAATCAATTTGACACCATTATTGGTAATCCGCCCTATGTCAAGCACAAGGATATTGCGCCAAGCACCAAAGAAAAACTCCATTACAGCCTTTTTGATGAAAGGAGTAATCTCTACCTGTTTTTCATAGAAAAAGCGATCAAGCATTTAAAACCTCAAGGCGAATTGATTTTCATCACCCCAAGGGATTTTTTAAAATCCACTTCTAGCGTGAAATTAAACGAATGGGTTTACAAAGAAGGCACGATAACGCATTTTTTTGAATTAGGCGATCAAAAGATTTTCCCAAACGCCATGCCTAATTGCGTGATTTTTCGTTTTTGTAAGCACAATTTCAGTAGAATCACCAACGATGGTTTGCAATTTGTGTGCAAAAAAGGCATTTTGTATTTCCTCAACCAATCTTACACGCAAAAATTAAGCGAGGTTTTTAAGGTTAAAGTGGGGGCAGTGAGCGGGTGCGATAAGATTTTTAAAAATGAAAAGCATGGGAATTTAGAATTTGTCACCTCAATCACCAAAAGAACCAATGTTTTAGAAAAAATGGTTTTTGTCAATAAACCTAATGATTATTTACTCCAGCATAAAGACAGCTTGATGCAAAGAAAGATTAAAAAGTTCAATGAAAATAATTGGTTTAAATGGGGGAGGATGCATCACATATCCCCTAAAAAACGCATTTATGTCAACGCCAAAACGCGCCAAAAAAACCCTTTTTTCATCCACCAATGCCCTAATTATGACGGCTCTATTTTAGCGCTATTCCCTTATGACCAAAATTTAGATTTGCAAAACCTCTGCGACAAACTCAACGCTATCAACTGGCAAGAATTAGGCTTTGTGTGCGGCGGGCGTTTTTTGTTTTCGCAGCGCTCTTTAGAAAACGCTCTTTTGCCTAAAGACTTTTTAAATTTAGGATAAAACTTGTTAGAAACTTTGCAATTAAACCCTGAGCAATTGAAAGCGGCTTCGGCTTTACAAGGGTATAATTTAGTCATTGCGAGCGCTGGCACAGGGAAGACTTCTACCATTGTGGGGCGCATTTTACACCTGCTTAATAACGGCATCAAGCCTGAAGAAATCTTGCTTTTGACTTTCACCAATAAAGCGAGTAATGAAATGATCGCTAGGGTGGCTAAATACTCCAAATTAAGCTCCAAAATTGAAGCGGGCACTTTCCATGCGGTAGCGTATCGCTATTTAAAAGAGCATTACCCAAACTTAAGCCTAAAGCAACCTAAGGAATTGAGAAAACTTTTAGAAAGCATCGTGGACACTAAAAACGCGCTAAACGCAACAGATGAGGATAAAAAGCCCTACACTTCGCAGCATTTATACGCCCTTTATTCGCTTTACACTAACGCTTTAAAACAAGAAGATTTTAGCGCATGGCTTTCTAATAAAAGCCCTGAACACGCACCATACGCCGCCTTTTATGAAAACATTTTAGACGAATTTGAAAACACTAAAAAAAAGCATAATTACATTGACTATAACGACTTACTGCTATTATTTAAAAAGGCGATGCTAGAAAGACCTAGCCCTTATAAAGAAGTGCTTTGCGATGAATTTCAAGACACTAACCCCTTACAAGAATCCATTTTAGACGCTATCAATCCCCCTAGTTTGTTTTGCGTGGGCGATTACGATCAGAGCATTTACGCTTTTAATGGGGCGGATATTTCTATCATTTCTAATTTCACTCAAAAATACAAAAACGCCCAGGTTTTCACGCTCACTAAAAACTACCGCTCTTCTAAAGAGATTTTAGATCTCGCCAATCAAGTGATACAGCACAATGAGCGCATTTACCCTAAAAATTTAGAAGTGGTGAAATCAGGGAAATTCAATAAACCCACGCTTTTAAATTACAACGACAACATCGCGCAATGCCAAGACATCGCCAAACGCATTGTCATGCGAAAGGATTTTAAAGAAGTAGCGGTGATTTTTAGGAATAACGCTAGCGCGGATCAATTAGAAGCCGCTTTAAGATCCCACAACGTGCCAAGCAAGAGAAAAGGGAGCGCGAGTTTTTTTGAATCCAAAGAAGTGGCGTTAGCGTTAGACATTTGCGCGCTATTATTTAACCCTAAAGACATTATGGCAGCGATTCATATTTTAAGCTGTATCAGCGATATTGGCTCTAACACCGCTAAAGACATTCATGAAGCCTTAATGCTTTTAGGCAATGGCGATCTCAAATCAGCTTTAATTCAGCCCAATCAAGAAGCCAAAATTTACACCAAGAAAAAAGAAATCACCTCCATGGGGCTTTTTGAAGAAATTTTTGCTTTAGAAAACAGCTCAAGGTTTAATAGCGTGATAGATAAGGCGTTTCATTCGCACCCGGTGTTGATGCACCCTAAAATCTCACTCAATGGGGCTAAAATGTTAAGCGATTTTTTCATTCTCTATACCAAAGCCCCTACTCATTCCCCTAGCGCTTTAATCAAACACATTCTAGAAAGCGCGTTTTTTCAAACCTTTAAAACACGCCTTTTAAAAGAGCGATCCAAAAATAAGGACGGCTCTTACAACGAGTTTAAAAAACTCCAAGCGCAAAAACGCTTCAATGAAAAAATGGACTTGCTGAGTTCTTTGGCGAAAAATTACCAAAATTTAGGGCGTTTTTTAAACGGCACTTTAATAGGATCTAGTGAAGCCACGCAAGGCGAAGGCGTGAATCTGTTGAGCGTGCATGCTTCTAAAGGCTTAGAATTTAAAGATGTCTATATTATAGATTTAATGGAGGGCCGTTTCCCTAACCACAAGCTCATGAATACCGGTGGGGGTATTGAAGAAGAGCGACGGCTTTTTTATGTCGCTATCACAAGGGCTAAGGAAAATTTATGGCTTTCTTATGCGAAAAACGAATTGAGGGAAAACGCCAAACCGAAAGAGCATAAGCCTTCGGTGTTTTTGTATGAAGCGGGGCTTTTAAAACCTGATTCAAAATAAAATTGATTTTTGTATTGTTTGTTTAAGCAAAAGATGATATGATTATAGCGATAGTTAAGCCCCTAAGAGCTAGGAACTCTTAAGAGCTTGTTTTTAATAAAGTGGCAGTGTTAAGATAACCACTAAAACTATCGCTACAAAAATGAATTTCATGGTAGCACCTCCTAACGGAGTGCCACCCACTGCAATCTCCCAACCCATTAGATCAGAAACCACTAATTGCTCCAAATTCGCTTAACACTAGAATCGCTACCATGTCATATCATTTGAGTATTATAATGGGATTTTTATGAGATGTAAGAAAAATACAAAAAAACGCTAGTAAGATTTTAACTCTAGCTTGCGCTAGAGCCAAAATTTTAGTATAATGGCGTTGTGAGGACCATTAAAACTATGATCACTAATAGTAATTTCATAGTCGGTTATCTCCTTTCCGGGATAACCACCCACTATTAGACCCTAACATGCTCCAAATTTTCGCAACAAAAGAGAAACCTAGAAATTACTACTTGCGTTGGCATGATTTTACATTAAAAAACCAAAGAATGCCAAAAAGCGTTTTTTAAAACCCCAAAAATTTAAGGCTAATCCCCTATGAAATCCCGTTTTTTTTTTTTTGTAAAAAGCGCTCCAATTGTTGTAACTTTATTTCCTTGATAGGGGGTTTTTAAGGGGGTTTTTAAGGTTAGTTTAATTTTCATTATGTGAAAATATCACAATTACATTTGACAATTTGTATTTTGTATTACTAAACATTATTTACAAGCTCTGATGTAACTGAATCCCAAATTTAAACTCAATCAAGGAGCATCCCATTGATAAGGAAAATCATGATAAAAAAGAATAGAACGCTGTTTCTTAGTCTAGCCCTTTGCGCTAGCATAAGTTATGCCGAAGATGATGGAGGGTTTTTCACCGTCGGTTATCAGCTCGGGCAAGTCATGCAAGATGTCCAAAACCCAGGCGGCGCTAAAAGCGACGAACTCGCCAGAGAGCTTAACGCTGATGTAACGAACAACATTTTAAACAACAACACCGGAGGCAATGTCGCGGGGGCGTTGAGTAACGCTTTCTCCCAATACCTTTATTCGCTTTTAGGGGCGTATCCCACGAAACTCAATGGTAGCGATGTGTCTGCGAACGCTCTTTTAAGTGGTGCGGTAGGCTCTGGGACTTGCGCGGCTGCAGGGACGGCTGGCGGTAGCTCTCTTAACACTCAAAGCACTTGCACCGCTGCGGGCTATTACTGGCTCCCTAGCTTGACTGATAGGGTTTTAAGCACAATCGGCAGCCAGACTAACTACGGCACGAACACCAATTTCCCCAACATGCAACAACAGCTCACCTATTTGAACGCAGGGAATGTGTTTTTTAACGCGATGAATAAGGCTTTAGAGAAGAGTGGGACTGCTACTACTAGTGGAACTAATGGTGCGACTGGTTCAGATGGTCAAACTTACTCCACACAAGCTATCCAATACCTTCAAGGCCAACAAAATATCTTAAATAACGCAGCGAACTTGCTCAAGCAAGATGAATTGCTCTTAGAAGCTTTCAACTCCGCTGTAGCCGCCAACATTGGGAATAAGGAATTCAATTCAGCCGCTTTTACAGGTTTGGTGCAAGGCATTATTGATCAATCTCAATTGGTTTATAACGAACTCACTAAAAACACCATTAGCGGGAGCGCGGTTGATAGCGCTGGGATAAACTCCAACCAAGCTAACGCTGTGCAAGGGCGCGCTAGTCAGCTCCCTAACGCTCTTTATAACGCGCAAGTAACTTTGGATAAAATCAACGCACTCAATAATCAAGTGAGAAGCATGCCTTACTTGCCCCAATTCAGAGCCGGGAACAGCCGTTCAACGAACATTTTAAACGGGTTTTACACCAAAATAGGCTATAAGCAATTCTTCGGGAAGAAAAGGAATATCGGTTTGCGCTATTATGGTTTCTTTTCTTATAACGGAGCGAGCGTGGGCTTTAGATCCACTCAAAACAATGTAGGGTTATACACTTATGGGGTGGGGACTGATGTGTTGTATAATATCTTTAGCCGCTCCTATCAAAACCGCTCTGTGGATATGGGCTTTTTTAGCGGTATCCAATTAGCCGGTGAGACCTTCCAATCCACGCTCAGAGATGATCCCAATGTGAAATTGCATGGGAAAATCAATAACACGCACTTCCAGTTCCTCTTTGACTTCGGTATGAGGATGAACTTCGGTAAGTTGGACGGGAAATCCAACCGCCACAACCAGCACACGGTGGAATTTGGCGTAGTGGTGCCTACGATTTATAACACTTATTACAAATCCGCAGGGACTACCGTGAAGTATTTCCGCCCTTATAGCGTTTATTGGTCTTATGGGTATTCATTCTAAGAAAGGGGGGAAGAGACAAACATGAAACAAAATTTAAAGCCATTCAAAATGATTAAGGAAAATTTAATGACACAATCTCAAAAAGTAAGATTCTTAGCCCCTTTAAGCCTAGCGTTAAGCTTGAGCTTCAATCCAGTGGGCGCTGAAGAAGATGGGGGCTTTATGACCTTTGGGTATGAATTAGGTCAGGTGGTCCAACAAGTGAAAAACCCGGGTAAAATCAAAGCCGAAGAATTAGCCGGCTTGTTAAACTCTAATACGACAAACAACACCAATATCAATATTGCAGGCACAGGAGGCAATGTCGCTGGGACTTTGGGCAACCTCTTTATGAACCAACTAGGCAATTTGATTGATTTGTATCCCACTTTAAACACTAACAATATCCATCAATGTGGTGCTACTAATAATGGTAGTAGTGGTGCGACTACTGCCACTGCTACTACTAGCAATAGTCCTTGTTTCCAAGGTAACCTGGCTCTTTATAACGAAATGATTGGCTCTATCAAAACTTTGAGTCAAAACATCAGCAAGAATATCTTTCAAGGCAACAACAACACCACGAGCCAGAACCTCTCCAACCAGCTCAGTGAGCTTAACACCGCTAGCGTTTATTTGACTTACATGAACTCGTTCTTAAACGCCAATAACCAAGCGGGTGGGATTTTTCAAAACAACACTAATCAAGTTTATGGAAATGGTGTTACCGCCCAACAAATCGCTTATATCTTAAAGCAAGCTTCAATCACTATGGGGCCAAGCGGTGATAGCGGGGCTGCCGCAGCGTTTTTGGACGCCGCTTTAGCGCAACATGTTTTCAACTCGGCTAACGCTGGGAATGATTTGAGTGCTAAGGAATTCACTAGCTTGGTGCAAAACATCGTCAGTAATTCTCAAAACGCTTTAACGCTAGCCAACAACGCTAACATCAGCAATTCAACAGGCTATCAAGTGAGCTATGGCGGGAATATTGATCAAGCGCGCTC
Source organism: Helicobacter pylori (assembly GCF_002832345.1). Classification (GTDB taxonomy): domain Bacteria; phylum Campylobacterota; class Campylobacteria; order Campylobacterales; family Helicobacteraceae; genus Helicobacter; species Helicobacter pylori_CP. The sequence continues at coordinate 18,806 of NZ_PHLZ01000020.1, read as the reverse complement.
TACCCAACTATTAAACAACACCACAAACACTTTGGCTAAAGTTACCGCTTTGAATAACGAGCTTAAAGCTAACCCATGGCTTGGGAATTTCGCTGCCGGTAACAGCTCTCAAGTGAATGCGTTTAACGGGTTTATCACTAAAATCGGTTACAAGCAATTCTTTGGAGAAAACAAGAATGTGGGCTTACGCTACTACGGCTTCTTCAGCTATAATGGCGCGGGCGTGGGTAATGGCCCTACTTACAATCAAGTCAATCTGCTCACTTATGGGGTGGGGACTGATGTGCTTTACAATGTGTTTAGCCGCTCTTTTGGCAGCCGAAGTCTTAATGCGGGCTTCTTTGGGGGGATCCAACTCGCAGGGGATACTTACATCAGCACGCTAAGAAACAGCCCTCAGCTTGCGAGCAGACCTACAGCGACGAAATTCCAATTCTTGTTTGATGTGGGCTTACGCATGAACTTTGGTATCTTGAAAAAAGACTTGAAAAGCCATAACCAGCATTCTATAGAAATCGGTGTGCAAATCCCTACGATTTACAACACTTATTATAAAGCTGGCGGCGCTGAAGTGAAATACTTCCGCCCTTATAGCGTGTATTGGGTCTATGGCTACGCCTTCTAAAAAAGCTCAAGGCCTTTTATAGGCTTTGATTGAACCCTTTAACCCCCATTTTAAAAACAAACCCAAAACCCTTATCCAATAATGGAATTGACCCCCTAATAACGCTTGATTAAAAGCTAGCATTCACAAAAAGCTTAACGCTCAAGGCTTATTGAGGTTTTAAAACGCTTGATTAAAAGCGATTATTTTGCTTTAGCACTTCAAAATTTTTATACTTAGAAAAACAACCCAAAATCTTTATCAAATGTTGTCAAATATTGAGATTATCCCCCAAGAACGGCTTTAATAATAAAGGTGATCAAACGCTAAAGATATTTAGAATTTCTGTGGTTTAAAACTTTGTTTTGTGGTTCTAAATTTTATGGTAAAACCCATTTTTTAAGGGGATAGGGGGTATTTTTGAAACCCCCCCCAAAACTAAATCCTCCCTAACCCAAGAAAACCGCTTTTAAAACCCCCAAGCAGAAATCCTAAACATCTTTAGTGTTTGGGGTGAATGCCGCTAATTTGCAGTATAACACCCCCATACATTTGCATCTAGCGTAGGAAGCGTGCAAAGTTACGCCTTTATAGATATGATGCGTGAGAGCTGTAAGGAATGCGTTGGAGATCAAACTCTGTAAAATCCATTAGGCACACAGAACAAGAACCAAACTCTCCCCCAACATCAGCCTAGGAAGCCCAATCGCTTTAGCGTTTAATCACTTCACAAAACTAGCCACGCAAAGTATTAGATTTTAAAAAATATCTTGGAGTGTTTTTAACTTGCTACGATTGAAAATTAAAATTTCAGCGTGAGGTTGGTCATCATGTAACTTCTGTCTTGGTAATTAGCGCTAAAATCGCCATCAGGGTTATTGAACTTGGGCGCTCCAAAATACCCTGCTTGATACCCTTTATTGATCCTAGCCCCATAATAAGTGATCCTAAAGTTAAGAAGAACCGATTCAGTGAACGCATAGCTCGCATTGAATTGCAAGGAGTATTCATTAGCCCTCCCTAACTGCCCTAACGCATTTTTATTCGCATGAGAGACGCGCCCAAAAACATGCCATGCGAAACGATTATGGATCCCTCCAACAGAAGTGTAAAAAGTGAAAGTGTTAGCGTTAGTGATCGCATCAGCCAGCCCATCATAAGCCGTATTATCCCAAAAATCATAGCCAATCATTCCGGCATGCCTAGTCGTTACGGAGATTTCATTAGCGATATAGGAAGTGTTATTACCCCTTGGCATGGTGTGAGAGCCTAAAAAAGCGTCTGAATTGCCAAAGGTGTTATAAAAACCAATGGACCAGTTGAAATTATCCCACCAAAAAACCTGGCGGATATTTAAAGTAACGCCATTCCTCCCTAACAACGATCCATGAGGCGTGCTGTCTTCCAAACTATAAGTGTTTGTCTCTGGGTTATACCACCCCCTATAATATAAAGGAAAGGTTGTCATGATCATGCTTTGAGAGCGAAAGCCGACATTTTCAAAATTCCTATTCGTGTCATAAACTAGCTTAAAGCCAGGAGCGTTATAAGTCTTAGGCGCAAAATAATAAAAAAATTGAGCGTCTAAACCTTTATAAGAATAGGTTGTGGTGATCCCATGCCAGCCGTAATTGATGAAATCATTGCTATTACTGGGATTGCCTCCCTTTTTCAAATAAGGCACCGTCGCAAAAAACTCATAAATCCAAGAGTTGAACGCCAAACCTCTCCCAAAAGAACTCCACCACCAAAACCTTAACCTTTGCGTTTCAGTCTTATAGGGCTGATAATACACTTCCCACCCTTGATTCGAACCGCTCATAAAATCAATATTCGCTTCATAACGCCCCGCTTTAAACCCAAAAACATCTTTGTAATCGTATCGTAAAAAAGCGGTATCCACCACATAAGGCCTTGCATGATAGCTCGCTGATTGAGAAGTCCCCGCATAAGCAGGGCCAAGATACTTATTAAAAAAGTATCCATGATAGCCCCCAATGAAATTCTCCACAATTGAGCCAAAAACTTTCCCGTTAGCTTGGTTAATATCATACTTAGTCTTATCATAAGGAATGGCTGCAATCGCCCCACCCAAAGAAACAGAAAGCCTATGGTTTTCGGTGCCTTTAGGGAGCAAATTGACTTTGACTTGCGCTAAAGTAACAATATCTATAAAACTTTCAGTAGGATAAATCCCTTTTTTAGTATTGATTTGAGAATTGTTAAAACCAATCTTAGAAAAGTTCTCCACACGACCACTAAACCGATAATCAAAAGCTTCTACAGGACATAATAAAAACGATAAAAGCGATAAAGAAGAAGTCAAAAAATACTTTTCTTGCCTCACTAAACTCTCCCTAATTTTAATTGTATGATCTTTTTTGTTGAGATTATAATTATAATCAAAAAAAAAAAAAAATAGCATGAAGTTAAAATATTAATTAAAATCCGCAACCCTATTTTACAAAAAATAACCATTCATTGTAAATTGGTTTAAAATCAAAGGATTAAAATTATATATTTGTTACTTCTAAAGAATGTTTTATTTTTGATAGACTCGCTACCCATGAGATCTCCGCTTTTAGCTCCATTATTAAAACTTATAGGAAATTTCAAACCTAGCGTTAAAACCAGGCTCTGCCATGCCCCTTGCGTATTTGTCTTGATTGGGTTCATCAGGACTCATCACCGGGCTTGCTTGATCAATATATTGTTGGTTAAAAACATTGTTAAACACAGCATTCAGGCTCAACCCTTTGAGTTTTTTATAAGTAGGCTTGTAAGTGATAAAGAAACTGCTCACCCCATAGCCGGGTTTATGCACATGAAAAATCCCGGGCGTTTTAGGGCAATCGCTAGGCCGTCTGTCAATATCCGTAGGGCCGTTACGATAAGGGCTATAAGAGCAATAATTTAGATCGGTAACAAAGCGTGAAAGCCAAGTGATGCTAAGGCCGGTGCGTGGGATTGTATAGCTTGCCGTTAAAATAAACACATTGCCGGTTGTGGCCGCCAATTCATACACATCAGCGATCAAACGCCCCTTTAAAGAAGGCCATGATCGCGCCACGCTCAAGCCTAAAGAAAAACCCTTGTATTTAGCCGTCCCTGAAACTTCATAACCAGGCACATAAATAATATCTTGTGCGGGCAAGTTGGTTACAAAAAGCGTTGAAGAAAATTGATTGATGTAATTAGAAATCAATTGGACAAAACCGGCGGCTCTGAAATCAAAATACTCACTGCTGTATTCGGCGTTAAATTCCGCATTTTGCCCAATTTCTGGCTTTAAATTGCGGTTGTAGCGCAAATTATCTTGACGCATCCACACCAAACCTCCAGGCATAGGGCCTCTAGTTACATACGCGTAAGAAAGCCTGAAATTCAAATTTTCTAAAGGCGAGACATTTAAAGCCGCGCTAGGGCTAAACCCTTGGGTTATGTGCAATTGCCAGTCTTTATCCACTAAAGTATAGACATCATAACGAGTCCCTGCCCCTAAAGTTACCATAGGATGCAAGGTGTAATTCGCTTGCGCATACACCCCAACCACATTCGCCGTAGCGCCATTTCGTTGGCAACGCCCGTTCATGTTGGGATCATTAGGGCCCATAACCCTTAAGCATGCGTCAGGGGCATCGCCGGGTTTGACCAATTCGCTATTAGGGATCGCTTTATCAAAAGTGGTTAAGTTTTGGTAATTCAACCCGTATTCCAAAAGATTGTCATTTTTATGATCTATGGTGTGGATCACATTCGCATTAAACCCAGAATTGATGATGAATAAATTTTTATTAGCGACAACAGAACCCCCTCCAAGGCTTTTAAAAGTGATGGAGCAAGTTTGTTTAAGAGCGTCATAAATGCCCCCTTGCACCACGCATTCATTTTCTTCGCTAAGTTTTGGGTTTGGGGTGAAAGGAATGATAGCCGCTATATCGTTAGGCTTAAAAAGCGGATCAATTTGGACATTCCTAATACTCGTATAGCCATTGATTTTTAATTTAGGATCGCCAAAACGACTCCCCCCTTCTCTTTCATAATTCAAACTCACATTATGCACCAAATTGACGCTATAAGTTTTAAACAAACTGGCGTCATTTTCAAACAAACAATCATCAGGGTTTTTCTCGTTAGGGAAAGCGTTGAAATCGCCGCAAGAATAAGGTAAAAAAGTGCCTGTAAAATTCGCTCTTAAAGGGCGATTAGCGTTATCTCTAGTCATGTTATAACTGAGCGTTAAGGTGTCCCTTTCGCTCAAATAACCATTGATCTTAGCCATCACATTGTTTTGCTCGCTGGGACTTGCTGTAACTTTATTATTTTCTTTAGGATCAAAAAGATTTTTCATCGCATTATCCCCATCACGATAATAAAAAATATTTTGGTGCGTGTAATACAAAAGCACATCAAAATGATGGTTACGATAAGCGCCCATAATGGTTTCCCTGTCCCCAAAGTTGGTTAAAAAAGTGGCAGCCCCACTTATGGCGTAGTCTTTACCCTTAGGGATAAAATCGCCAGCACTCCTAGTTTCCATTTTGATCGCGCCAATCAAAGCCATAGGCCCTGCGCTCGCTTGAGCCGCCCCCTTAGTAACCACCACGCTTTTGAGCATTCCAGGGTCAATAATCGTATTGCCTTGATGCCCATAGCTTGCGCCCATTTGTGCCGCGCCATCCACCGTAACCCGAGCCAATCTGTCTTCAATACCGCGCACGTAAATTTTTTGCGCTATCACCGCGCCACCGCCCACATTGATATTGGGGTTTCTTCTAAACATGTCGCTGATCTGGTTGGCTTGCCTTCTTTCTAATTCCTTACTTGAAATGGTTGTCTGGTTGTTGTAATTAAAGATTTTAGCCGCTTGAGTGGTAACCTTACCCAGAGTGTGTTGGGCGTTCTTTTCTCTTTTCCTTTCTGTCTTTTTTTCTTCTTTTTCTTCTTTGGCCTCCAATTCAAACATTCCTAATAAGGACAAAAAAATAGAAAAACTACAATACTTCCTAAAACGCTTGTCATTCATTCTTAGAATCCTATTTATTATAATAATTTCTCTTAAAAAATAAAGGTGTTATTATAATCAAAAAAATATTACAATCACCTTAAAAGAGCTAGCCATTTTTAATAAACAAATGATAAACTTTTAGAAAAATCCCACAAAAACCCCTTTCAAAACGCGCAGAATGCGAAAGGTCTTTTTTATCTTATTCTCACTTTTTTATTTTTATAAAGCCTGAATATTTTAGAACTAGCGCTTTCAAACAAACCCCTTTCATCGCTCACAATCACATCAGCGAGCTTGGAAGCGATCTCTTTATCATAAGCGCATTGGGTGAGGTTGGCTGAAGTGCTATAAAGCGTTTTAAAACGCTTTAAAAAATCCCCATGCCTGCCCCTAACCACACGAACGGCCTTAGAGTTAGGATAAATGAAAGTGGTTTTAAGGCTTCTTCTGATGAGGTTTTTAAAAGCGTTGGGCGCGCGCACCAAACTTTTTAAGGTGGTAAAATCAGTGCTTTCTATTAAAACGCTTTGGTTTTTAGGGCGATTTTTTAAGGCGTTGAGCTTTTCGCTGTCTTTAGAAAGCAGTCCTATCGTGGTATCGCTTTGAGCCAGATACACCAACGCCATCAAACTACTTTAAATAGTCTTGTAAGGCTAACAACTCGTCTTCTTTAGAGCTTTCTTCTAACGCTAAAAGTAAGACTTCTATCGCGCTCAAAGTCGTGAAATAACTCACATGGTTTTTAAGCACAGAAGCGCGAATGAGTTTGGCGTCATCTTGAGATTTGTGATCGCTAGTATTGATAGCCATGCTGATTTCCCCATTCATCATTAAATCCATGATATTGGGGCGACCCTCAGAGATTTTAAGCACTTTTAAAGACTTCACCCCGGCTTTTTCCAAAGCTTTATGCGTGCCTTCTGTAGCGCACAATTCAAAGCCTAACTGAACCAAGCGCTTCATTAAAACGCATGCTTCTTCTTTATCCTTATCTTTAATAGAGACAAAAATAAGCCCCTTGTTTTTAATGGGGTTAAAGCAAGCCGTTTGAGCCTTGAAAAATGCAAGCCCTAAAGATCTAGCAATCCCCATCACTTCGCCGGTGCTTTTCATCTCAGGCCCTAAAATCAGATCCGATCCATAAAGTTTATTAAAAGGGAAAACCGCTTCTTTTAAAGCCACAAAATGGGGCATTTTAGGCTTATAAACGCCTTTAGAATATCCCACGATATTTTTTTTATCATAGAACTTCAAGGCTTCTTTCAAATCTTCTAACACCATAACCCTAATCGCCACTTTGGCTAAAGGAACGCCTAAAGCCTTGCTTAAAAAAGGCACAGTTCGGCTGGCTCTGGGATTGACTTCAATCAAATAGAGCGAATTTTCATAAACAGCAAATTGGATATTCAATAGCCCTATTACGCCCAAATGCAGAGCGATTTTCGCGCTCACTCGCTCAATTTCATCTAAAATTTCAGGGTTTAAATTGGAAGGGATAAAGCACGCCGAATCGCCTGAATGGATACCGGCTTCTTCAATATGCTGTAAAATGCCAGCAATATAGACCTCTTTTTTATCGCAAATAACATCCACATCCAATTCCACCGCTTTTTCTAAAAACTTATCAATGAGGAGCGGGTTTTTAGGGCTAATCTCTAAAGCATGCGTAACGCTTTCTAAATAATGGTGCAGTTCTTCAATATTTTCTAAAATTTGCATGTGTTGGCCGCCTAACACATAACTAGGGCGCACAATAATAGGGAAACCAATCACATTAGCGATGCTATAAGCTTCATCAATACTCTTAGCCATGCCATTTTTGGGCTGCTTGATGTCAAGCTCTTTTAAAAAGAGGGAAAATTTCTCCCTGTCTTCTGCAATATCAATCACCTTAAAAGGCGTGCCAATAATGGGGGCTTGCATTTTAGCTAGATCTTTAGCGAGTTTTAAAGGGGTTTGTCCCCCAAAATGCACGATAATGCCATCCACTCGCTCCCTTTGAATGATGCTTTTCACGCACTCAAAATGAATGGGTTCAAAATAGAGCGTATCGCTGGTATCATAATCCGTGCTTACGGTTTCTGGATTGCAATTGAGCATGACGCTTTTAATGTTTAAATCTTTCAAAGCAAAGCTCGCATGCACGCAACAATAATCAAATTCAATGCCTTGACCGATGCGATTAGGCCCAGAGCCTATGATTAGGATTTTCTTTTCTTTCTTTTCTTGTTTGTTTTCAATAGGGGGCAAAGGGTTTAGGGCATAGGTGGAATACAAATACGGCGTGAGCGATAAAAACTCTGCTGCGCAAGTGTCCACTTCTTCAAAATTGGGCGCGATTTGTAAATTCATTCTAGCTAATTCCACTTCAAAAGGGCTGACCTCTAAATTTTCATTTTCTTTGATTTTAGCGGCAATCCTAGCATCGCTAAAGCCTAAATTTTTAAGCCCTCTTAATTTTTTGGCGTCCGTTAAAACGCTAGAATTGATGCCATCTTCTGCTTTGACTAGCTTTTGAATTTGAGATAAAAACCACCTGTCAATCTGGCACAATTCAAACACTTCATCCACGCAAACGCCCAACCTGAACGCATCAGCGATATAGAGCAAGCGTTTGGGATTGGGCCGGCGGATTTCCTTTTTGATCGCTTCTAAATCTTTGCTTAACGATTCAAACCCTAGCCAATTGTTTTCCAAAGAGCATAGCGCTTTTTGTAAGGCTTCTAAGAAATTCCCCCCTATCGCCATCACTTCGCCAATGCTTTTCATGGAAGTCCCTAAAGTGCTAGAAACACCGGCAAATTTTTCAAACGCAAAGCGAGGGATTTTCACCACGATATAATCCAAACTAGGTTCAAAACTCGCCGGGGTGTTGGTAATATCGTTTTTAATTTCATCTAAGCTAAAACCCACCGCAAGCATGGTAGCGACTTTTGCAATGGGAAACCCGGTCGCTTTTGAAGCTAGAGCGGAGCTGCGGCTCACTCGTGGGTTCATTTCAATCACAACCATTCTTAAAGTCTCTGGGTGGATCGCAAATTGCACATTACTCCCGCCCGTATCCACGCCAATTTCTCTCAAAATCGCAAAGCTCGCATCGCGCATGCGTTGGTATTCTTTATCGGTTAAGGTGAGGCTTGGAGCGATCGTGATGCTATCGCCGGTATGAACGCCCATGGGGTCAATATTTTCAATGCAACACACAATGATGCAATTATCCTTGCTGTCTCGTATGACCTCCATTTCGTATTCTTTCCACCCCAACAAGGACTCTTCAATCAAAATTTCATTAATGGGCGAAGCGTCTAGGGCGTTTTTAGCCAATTCTTGAAACTCTTCAATATTATAAGCGACCCCACTCCCTCCCCCAGCCAGAGTGAAACTCGCTCTGATAATGGCTGGAAAGCCAATTTCATTAATGGCTTCTAGGGCTTCTAACTCGTTATAAGCGTAACGCCCTTTAGGCAAATCCATCCCGATTTTTAACATCGCTTCTTTGAAAGCCTGCCTGTCTTCGCCTTTCTTAATCGCTTCAATCTTAGCCCCTAAAAGCTCCACGCCTTCTAACATGCCCTTTTGGTGCATTTGCATGACCGCATTCAAAGCGGTTTGCCCGCCCATTGTGGGTAAAATAGCGTCAATCTTTTCCTTTTCAATGATAGCGGCGATATTTTCTGGGGTGATGGGTTGGATATAGGTTTTATGAGAAAATTCAGGGTCAGTCATCACGGTAGCTGGGTTAGAATTGATTAAAATCACTCTGTAACCTAAAGATTTTAAGGTTTTACAACTTTGAGTCCCTGAGTAGTCAAATTCGCAAGCTTGTCCGATCACAATAGGGCCTGAGCCTATCAGTAGAATGTTAGAAATATCGGTGCGTTTAGGCATAACTAATCCTTAAAGAAAGAATGTAAACGAAGCGTTATCAATATTTTAAAGTATTTTTTATTAGGTTTTTGCGTGGTATCCCCCCCTATTTTTTCAAACTATTTGTCTCTGTCTGAAAAAATACCAATGATTTGCAAGATAGAAATGAAGACATTCAAAAAGTCTAAATACAAGCTCACCGCCGCATCAATGGGGCTATCATACATGCCTTTAACGATGTTTTGAGTGTCATAAGCGATGTAAAGACTGAATAAAATCGCGCTCGCTCCCGCAATGACAACCTGGAACATGGGGCTACCCAAAAACAAGTTAATGAGCGAACACACCACCACCACAATCAAAGCGATAAAGAGCATTTTACCCATATTCGCTAGATCGTTTTTAGTTTTAAGGGCATACACGCTCATCAAACCAAAGACAATAGTTGTCATGCCCAAAGCTTGCCAAACCGCTCCTAAACCAGCTTTTGCAATCACCATGCCTAGCAAAGGCACCAAAGTAACCCCTGATAATGAAGTGAAAGCAAACAGCATGAACAAATTCAATCCGGGTTTGGATTTAGAAAACATCAAACCAAAAAACGCCACAATTTCAGCGATAAAAAATACCCATTTATACTGCACTACGGCTTGAAAGTTCATTAAACCCAGTAACGCCCCAATAGTCGCTAACAACAAACTGCCCGCAAAGAACTTGTAAGTCGTTTTAACAAAACTTACCAGCTCGCTTTCATGCAACACAGAATCTTCTGCATACGCGTTACGAGAATTAGCTCTGTCATACAATGCCATGTTTTACTCCTTGAAATTCAACTCAATAAATAATTTTAATTAACCCTACAGCTAGGTCCAATATAATAGCGCAAAATGTAGTAAAATACCAAACAAAACCCCCTAAAATTGAAATTGAAGTCTGAAAATAGGATAATAGTTACGATGAAAATTTTTATCAATGGATTTGGCCGCATTGGGAGATGCGTTTTAAGAGCGATTTTAGAACGCAATGATACAAACCCTGACTTAGAAGTGATAGGCATCAATGATCCTGCTAATTGGGAAATTCTCGCTTATCTTTTAGAGCATGACAGCGCGCATGGATTGCTCAATAAGGAGGTGCGTTACTCTCATTACAAGCTTATTATCGGCTCGTTAGAAATCCCTGTTTTTAATAGCATCAAAGACTTGAAAGGCGTGGATGTTATCCTAGAATGTTCAGGGAAGTTTTTAGAGCCTAAAACGCTAGAAAATTACCTTTTGCTTGGGGCTAAAAAAGTTCTGTTATCCGCACCCTTTATGGGCGAATACGATGAAAAACAATACCCTACTTTGGTGTATGGGGTCAATCATTCTCTATATCAAAACCAGGCCATTGTTTCTAACGCCTCTTGCACGACTAACGCTATCGCGCCCATTTGCGCGATCTTAGATAAAGCTTTTGGCATTAAAGAGGGCATGCTAACGACCATTCATAGTTATACGAGCGATCAAAAACTCATTGATTTGGCCCACCCTTTAGACAAACGGCGCTCCAGAGCGGCTGCAAGCAACATTATCCCCACCACCACTAAAGCCGCTCTAGCTTTGCATAAAGTTTTACCCAACCTCAAAAACAAAATGCATGGGCATAGCGTGAGGGTGCCTAGCCTTGATGTGTCCATGATAGATTTGAGTTTGTTTTTAGAAAAAAAGGCTCTCAAAGAGCCGATCAATGATTTGTTGATTGAAGCTTCAAAAGGGGTTTTAAAAGGCGTGCTAGAGATAGATTTAAAAGAAAGGGTGAGTTCTGATTTCATTTCTAACCCTAATAGCGTTATCATCGCACCCGATTTGACTTTCACGCTAGAGAATATGGTCAAAATCATGGGGTGGTATGATAACGAATGGGGGTATTCTCATCGTTTGGTGGATATGGCGCAATTCATGTATCATTATTAAGTCATTTTGCGAATCTTTTTGAGTTTGTTTAACATCAAATTGTATAATGTGGGATTTACAAAAACGATTGGAGTTTTAAGTGGCGTTTAAAAAGACTAGATTGATTTCTAAGTTTATTTCAAAGGGATCTTTCAAATTAAACAAGATCTCAAAGAAAATTTTCAAATTGAATCAAATCTTAAAATGTGAAAAGCCCTTAAAATGCCATAAAAAAACAAAATCCATTAAAAAGCCCTTTAATAAAAACAAATCTTTTTTAAAAGCTTCGATTTTATTGATAGGAGCGTTGGGGGGATTATCCCACCTAAGGGCTAACGAATGCCGTTATTGGTCATGGTCGTCTTGGAATTATCAAGATAATATTGAAAGCGGCCCTAATTCACCCACGCACAACTCTTATTGCCTTTTTAGTAGCGCTCAAGGCTCTGGGACTTATTATTTGAACACTCTTACCACTTATAGCGCTGGTGGGGCTAGTTTCACGCAAAAATTCAATGGCGGCACGCTTAATGTGGGAGGGAATATCCGCTTTGGAGGCACAGGTATTAATGGGGGTGATGTCGGCTATATCACAGGCACTTATGATGCGGCTAATATTTACTTGACCAGCCATTTAACAACCGGAAACTCATACGCTGATGGTGGTGGGGCCACGCTCAATTTCAATGCGGCCAATAATATCACTATCAATCAAGCGAGTTTTGATAATAACGATGCAGGGACGCAAAAATCTTACATGAATTTTAAAGGCTCTAATATCAAGGTGAGTGGCTCTAGCTTTAAAGATGACACTGATGGGGGCTTTAATTTCAGCGGTAATAATAATCATAGCACTATCTCCTTTAATCAAACTAACTTCAATCAAGGCACTTATAATTTTAGTAACAGCGCAAGTTCAAGCTTTGATAATAGTAGTTTCAATCAAGGCACTTATAACTTTAATGGCAACGCCAGCTTTAATAACGACACCTTCAATCAAGGGACTTATAACTTTAATACCAGTAAGGTGAGTTTCTCAGGCATCAACACTTTGAATTCAAGTTCGCCTTTTGCTAGCCTTAAAGGCAGCGTGTCCTTTGGTTCTGGTGCGGTTTTTAACCTCAATCAAACCCTTAATAGCAACCAAACCTATGACATTCTTACTACAAATGGGACCATCCAGTATGGAGTTTATCAAAGCTATTTATGGGATTTAATCAACTATAAGGGCGATAAAGCCATAAGCCATGTTGGAGTGGGTAATAACACTTATGATGTAACCTTTGACATTAACGGGCAAGATGAAACCTTACAAGAAACCTTTAACAACCAATCCATTATTACCCAATTTTTAGGAGACGATTTACAAGCCAAAGCCCAAAAAACCTACCAACAAGACTTGAGCAACTCCCAGAGCGCTTTAAATAACGCTGCTAGTGATAATAAGATCGCAAATAGCGATACAGGCTACACTCAAAGCAAAAACACCGCTATCGCTACAGACGCTCAGAATTTAGAAAACACCAACCAAAAAATCCAACAAGATGAGCAAGCCTTAGAAAAAGATTTAGCTCAAATCAAACAATTAGCCAACTCCACCACAGGCTTTAACGAGCAAGCCTTCAATCAAGCTCAAAAACAAGAACAACAAGATGAACAAACCTTACAGAACGAAGAAAAGACTTTTAACGCTGAACAAGAAGGATTAAAGCAAGCGATAGCTAACGCTAAGCCTACAAGCCCCACACCAAGCCCCACACCCACTCCTACAAAACACACCGCGCCAAACACTCCCCCTAATAAAGTCCCGCCCCCTACTCAAAATTTACCCACAACGAATGTGTGGGATGGGGTCTATAATCTCCAAAATCAAACTTACTCAAACAAAGGCGTTTATTATATTGATCCTAACCTTTCAGGACAGAGCGGTCAAAGCGCTAACACGCTCAGCACTTATACAGCTAATTTGTTTGGAAGAAGTTTTGGCGTGAATATCCAAAATGGCACTTTGATCATAGGGAACAACACAGAGAGCGCGAATGATAATGGGTTGATTTGGATAGGGCATGGAGGTTTTGGCTATATTACCGGGACTTTTAATGCGGTTAACATTTACTTGACCAATAATTTTAAAACCGGTGAAGGCGTTTCAAATTCAGATGGCGGGGGAGCGAACATCACCTTTAAAGCAAGCGATAACATCACTATGGATGGCTTGAATTATAATGACGCTGAAACCGTTACTAAAATGATTCAAACGGGGGCCAGTCAGCATTCCTATGCCGCTTTTGACGCTCTAAATAATATCAGCGTAACCAATTCCAGTTTTAGCGATATGACTTGGGGGAAATTCAGTTTTAGTGCTGAGAATATTTCGTTTTCTAACGCTTCGTTCAGCGGCTTTACAAACCCTGGTGGATCAAGCACTATCAGCGCTAACGCTTCTAATTCTTTAAGCTTTATCAATTCTCGTTTGAATGGTGGGGCAGTTTATAATTTACAAGCTAATAGCCTTATTTTCAATAACACGCAAGCGGTTTTTAATGTCTTGTATTCTAGGGGGACAAGCAATTTTAACGCCACCACACAGCTTTTAGGCAATACCAGTTTTACGCTTAGTTCTCAAAGTTTGTTGAATTTTAATGGCGATACAACCTTGCAAAACAACGCTAATATCACGCTTGGTAATAAAAGTCAAGCCGCTTTTAAAAATTCTTTAACGCTTGATAACAATTCTAATTTGAGTTTAGACAATCAAAGCGTTTTGAACGCGAATGGCGCGAGCGCTTTTAACAATCAAGCGAGTCTCAATATTTATAATGGGAGTCAAGCGGCCTTTAGCAGTCTCTTTTTTAATGGCGGAACACTCAGTCTTAACGCTAGCAGCAAGCTCAACGCTTCTAACGCTAGTTTTTCAAACAACACCACTATTAATTTAGACGATAGCGTTTTATCAGCCAATAACACAAGCTCTTTAAACGCTAATATCAATTTTCAAGGCGCAAGCCAGGCTGATTTTGGAGGCAACACGACTATTGATACAGCAAGCTTTAATTTTGACAGCGCAAGTTCATTGAATTTTAATAACCTTACGGCTAATGGGGCGTTAAATTTTAATGGTTATGCGCCCTCTTTAGCTAAGGCTTTAATGAGCGTTAGCGGGCAGTTTGTTTTAGGGAATAACGGGGATATTAATTTATCTGACATCAATATTTTTGACAATATCACAAAATCTGTAACTTACAACATCCTAAACGCTCAAAAAGGGATTACTGGCATCAGTGGGGCTAATGGCTATGAAAAAATCCTTTTTTATGGCATGAAAATCCAAAACGCTACCTATAGCGATAATAACAACATTCAAACTTGGTCGTTTATAAACCCTCTCAATTCTTCTCAAATCATTCAAGAGAGCATTAAAAATGGGGATCTAACCATAGAAGTTTTAAATAACCCTAACTCGGCTTCTAACACTATTTTTAATATCGCTCCTGAGCTTTATAATTACCAAGCTTCTAAGCAAAATCCTACCGGCTATAGCTATGATTATAGCGACAATCAAGCAGGCACTTATTACTTGACAAGCAACATTAAAGGTCTTTTCACCCCTAAAGGCTCTCAAACGCCTCAAGCCCCAGGCACTTATAGCCCGTTCAACCAGCCTTTGAGTAGTTTAAATATCTACAATAAGGGTTTTTCTAGCGAGAATTTAAAAACGCTTTTAGGGATTCTTTCTCAAAATTCCGCTGCCTTAAAAGAAATGATTGAATCCAACCAATTAGACAATATCACTAACATCAATGAAGTGTTGCAACTCTTAGATAAGATTAAGATCACCCAAGCGCAAAAGCAAGCGCTCCTAGAAACGATCAACCATTTGACTGACAACATCAATCAAACCTTTAGTAACGGGAATCTCGTTATAGGCGCTACCCAAGATAATGTTACAAACTCTACTAGCTCTATATGGTTTGGGGGCAATGGCTATAGCAGTCCTTGTGCGCTAGATAGCGCCACTTGTTCTTCTTTTAGAAACACTTACTTGGGGCAATTATTAGGCTCAACTTCCCCCTATTTAGGCTACATTAACGCTGATTTTAAAGCTAAAAGTATTTATATCACTGGGACGCTTGGAAGCGCTAACGCCTTTGAAAGCGGAGGGAGCGCGGATGTAACCTTTCAAAGCGCTAATAACTTAGTGTTGAATAAAGCTAACATAGAAGCTCAAGCTACAGACAATATCTTTAATCTTTTGGGCCAAAAAGGGATTGAAAAAATCTTTAATCAAGGGAATTTAGCGAATGTTCTCAGTCAGGTGGCTATGGAAAAAATCAAGCAAGCCGGCGGTTTAGGGAACTTTATAGAAAACGCTCTAAGCCCTTTGAGTAAGGAATTACCCGCTAGCTTGCAAGATGAAACCTTAGGCCAACTTATAGGTCAAAATAACTTAGATGATTTATTGAATAATAGTGGAGTCATGAATGAAATCCAAAACATTATCAGTAAAAAACTAAGCATTTTTGGCAATTTTGTTACCCCATCCATCATAGAAAACTACCTTGCTAAGCAGTCTTTAAAAAGCATGTTAGACGATAAAGGGCTTTTGAATTTTATCGGTGGGTATATAGACGCTTCTGAATTAAGTTCTATTTTAAGCGTGGTTTTAAAGGATATTACTAACCCCCCTACAAGCCTGCAAAAAGACATCGGCGTGGTGGCGAACGACTTGTTGAACGAATTTTTAGGACAAGATGTGGTTAAAAAGCTAGAAAGTCAAGGCTTAGTGAGTAATATCATCAATAATATCATTTCTCAAGGCGGGTTAAGCGGCGTTTATAATCAAGGTTTAGGGAGCGTGTTGCCGCCCTCTTTACAAAACGCGCTCAAAGAAAACGATTTAGGCGCTCTTTTATCGCCTAGAGGCTTGCATGATTTTTGGCAAAAAGGGTATTTTAACTTTTTAAGTAATGGCTATGTTTTTGTCAATAACAGCTCTTTTAGCAACGCTACAGGGGGCAGTTTGAATTTTGTCGCCAACAAGTCTATTATCTTTAATGGCGATAATACGATTGACTTTAGCAAGTATCAAGGTGCATTGATTTTTGCTTCTAATGGTGTTTCTAATATCAATATCACCACCCTAAACGCCACGAATGGCTTAAGCCTTAATGCGGGTTTGAATAACGTGAGCGTTCAAAAAGGGGAAATTTGTGTCAATTTAGCCAGTTGCCCCACAACCAAAAACAGCTCTTCTACAAACTCCAGCGTAACCCCCACTAATGAATCTTTAAGCGTGCGTGCTAACAATTTCACTTTCTTAGGCGCAATCACCTCTAATGGGGCTATTGATTTGTCTCAAGTAACAAATAATAGCGTTATAGGCACGCTTAATCTCAATGAAAATGCGACCTTGCAAGCCAATAATTTAACGATCACTAACGCTTTTAACAACGCCTCTAACTCTACGGCCAATATTAATGGTAATTTCACCTTAAACCAACAAGCGACTTTAAGCACTAACGCCAATGGTTTGAATGTCATGGGGAATTTTAATAGCTATGGCGATTTGGTGTTTAATCTCAGCCATTCAGTTAGCCATGCTATTATCAACGCTCAAGGCAATGCGACAATCATGGCTAATGACAATAACCCCTTAATCCAATTCAACACTTCTTCAAAAGAAGTTGGCACTTACACGCTTATTGATAGCGCTAAGGCCATTTATTACGGGTATAACGACCAAATCACAGGAGGCAGTAGCCTGGATAATTACCTTAAGCTTTATGCGCTCATTGATATTAATGGCAAACATATGGTGATGACTGACAACGGCTTAACCTATAACGGGCAAGCCGTGAGCATTAAAGATGGCGGTTTAGTTGTAGGCTTTAAGGACTCTCAAAATCAATACATTTACACTTCCATTCTTTATAATAAAGTAAAAATCGCTGTTTCTAATGATCCTATCAATAACCTACAAGCCCCCACTTTAAAACAATATATCGCTCAAATTCAGGGCGTTCAAAGCGTGGATAGCATTGATCAAGCTGGAGGCAATCAAGCGATTAATTGGCTCAATAAAATCTTTGAAACTAAGGGAAGCCCTTTATTCGCTCCCTATTATTTAGAAAGCCATTCCGCAAAAGATTTAACCACGATCGCTGGAGATATCGCTAACACTTTAGAAGTCATCGCTAACCCTGATTTTAAAAATGACGCCACTAATATTTTACAGATCAACACCTACACGCAGCAAATGAGCCGTTTGGCCAAACTCTCTGACACTTCAACCTTTGCCAGTGCTGATTTTCACGAGCGCTTAGAAGCCCTTAAAAACAAGCGTTTTGCTGATGCGATCCCTAACGCTATGGATGTGATTTTAAAATACTCTCAAAGAAACAGAGTTAAAAATAATGTGTGGGCGACAGGAGTTGGAGGGGCTAGTTTTATTAATGGAGGCACTGGAACTTTATATGGTATCAATGTGGGGTATGACCGATTTATTAAGGGCGTGATTGTGGGGGGTTATGCCGCTTATGGGTATAGCGGGTTTCATGCAAACATCACTCAATCAGGCTCTAGCAATGTCAATATGGGTGTTTATAGCCGAGCGTTTATCAAAAGAAGCGAATTAACCATGAGCTTGAATGAAACTTGGGGATACAATAAGACTTTCATCAACTCTTATGACTCCCTACTCTCAATCATCAATCAGTCTTACAAATACAACACCTGGACGACTGACGCTAAAATCAATTACGGCTATGATTTCATGTTTAAAGATAAAAGCGTTATTTTTAAACCTCAAATAGGCTTAGCCTATTATTACATTGGTTTGTCTGGTTTAAGGGGCATTATGGATGATCCTATTTACAACCAATTCAGAGCCAATGCTGACCCTAATAAAAAATCCGTTCTAACGATTAATTTTGCCCTAGAAAGTCGGCACTACTTCAATAAAAACTCTTATTATTTTGTGATTGCGGATGTGGGCAGAGACTTATTTATTAATTCTATGGGGGATAAAATGGTGCGTTTTATTGGTAATAACACCCTAAGCTATAGAGATGGCGGCAGATACAACACTTTTGCCAGCATTATCATAGGCGGGGAGATAAGGTTATTCAAAACCTTTTATGTGAATGCGGGCATTGGGGCTAGGTTTGGGCTTGATTATAAAGATATTAATATCACCGGAAATATTGGTATACGCTATGCTTTTTAATGGTATCATTAAACCTATTTTCAACAAACCCAATTCATAGCAGGATCAACCCATGCAAAAAGCCTTATTACATTCATCATTCTTTTTACCTTTACTTTTATCTTTTTGTATCGCTGAAGAAAATGGGGCGTATGCGAGCGTGGGGTTTGAATATTCCATTAGTCATGC
>NZ_PHLZ01000002.1:0-115882 GCF_002832345.1 Helicobacter pylori | reverse complement strand
TCTTTTGGCTCACCACATTTTGCAAGCTTTGCGCGTTAGGAACCTTTGAGAGCGCGGTGGTGATGCTGTTGTAAGTATTCCCTAATTCATTGTATCGGGATTTGAAATTCACCAAAGTGTCAGCGATGTTTTCGGCTTGCTGTATTTGCTGCTCTTGAGTGCCAAAATGAGCGATGCTGTTTTTTAAATTCGTTATGGTTTGCCCCACATAGGCGCAACCGGCTCCCCAAGTGTTAGAAGTTACCTGACCTGGATTGGTGCCCCTACGCTCACCCCCTTGCACTTCATAACACACCCCTAAAGAGTCTGATACAAAGTTTTTAGGGATTTTTTCAAAGTTTTTCACCACTTGTTCGGCTTGGTTTAAAATCTCTGCTTGGGCTTGAGCGTTTTTGAGCATGCTTTGAGCGAAGCTAGCGTCTGTGTAAGGGTTGAATGGTTTTCCAGTGTCCAGGTTGTTTTGATTTTGCGCATTTTCACTAACGATTTGGCTTTGCGCGACAGCTTCTTGCGCGTTAGCGATCATGCCTTGGATCGCGCTGATTTCATTGGCAAACATCCCGCACATTGTCCCATTGCCGCTTATCCCTTGCCAATAACCGCTACCACCATTCTGAAAATTTGGGCATGCCTCATTTAGGGTAGTGATAATGATGCTCGCTTGTTTTAAAAGCTCTTGAGCGTTATTTTCTGTGTTGATACTTTCTGAGGTTGATGTTGATGTTCCTCCATTCCACGCTGTTGAAATAGCTTTCCCATGACTCCATGGGTATATTAATTTTTCATTTGGTGTGGCACCCGTTCTTTTGTCTCCATTGATAGTGAAATCAAGTTTTGTGGTGGTGTTACTCAAAACCGGGATACCATCTCCATTAGATCCATTGGCTGTCAAAGCCTTTTGAATGATTTGATAGGCTCGATTGATTTTCGCATAATTTTCAGTGGATATAGTGCTATCCCTTCCTGGCTCATAATACGAATTGCAAGTGATAGTCGTCGTATTTTGTCCTGGCACATTATTAAAAGTTTGGATACCTCCATTCGCGCTCTCATTACTGCCAGGACCACAACCAGTAAAAGCGTAGCTTGTAACTTGCCACAACCCCACCGCGGCGTTTAATGCTAAAAGCACGGCTTGATACGCCGGAGAATTGGTTTTGACATCAAGCAAATTCCTAGAGCTTGAGCCTAGATTATCCCTTGCGTCGTTAATCGCACTCGGATCAGCGGACAATTTGATGAGGGTGTTTAGGGTGCTGTATCGGGTTAAAAGGTTGCTCAAGTTTTCATAACGATCTGAAAGATCTTGGATGCCTTTGGTGTTTGTCACCATTTGAGCGGCTTCACCGATTTGATAACCTACGCTTGTGTAAAAGCCGTCGTCTTCAGCGTGGAGCAAAAACGAGAGAGAGAGAGAGAGTAAAAGGGTTTTTTTCATGACATTTCTCCTTCATTAAAATTGGTTTGAAATTTGATGCATTGAACATGCATGGGGTGAATTATAGCGTAAAAGCGTTTTTTTTTTTTTTGTCATTTTGAGAAAATTTTGTGATTTTTTACTTTTTAGCGCTTTTTGTGGCGCTTTTTGTTTGGTGTTAGCCCATAAAAGGCTTTTAGCATTTTTTAAGATTAAATACTAAAGAGCTTGATTTTGCCATAACCTCTTTAAAAAGCACTCTTTTGGGGCGTTTGCCCCTTATGGGTGAGAAAGTTTATTTCTTGTGAGCGAAATTGTGTGGGTTGCCTTTATCCCCAACATAAGCGATTTTGTCGCCTAAAATGTCATAAGCTTGACCAAAGCCTTTCACAAAACGCCCTTCTTTGAAATCCAATGCGATCAAATGGAAATCTTGCATGGCGCGAATGGTTTTAATGCCCCCAGCGCCACCGGTTTTTTCAATGAAAGAATCAAACGCTTTGTCAAACTCCGCCCCTCTCTCAATAAAACGAGCGTTGGTTTTATAACGCAAGCGTTTCCTCAAAATAGCTGATTTAGCCTTGCTTTCGTCTTCTAAAAACATCACTTCCACATTGTGGGGGTTGTTTTTAAGGCCGGCAAAATGCTCAGCCACTTCGCTCACATAAATGTAGTATTGTTTGCCATCGCTCATTAAAGGCGCATAAGAGCATACCACATGCCCATTAGGGTGTAAGGTCGCCAAACAAACAGAATCAAAGCCTTCTTTAAAAGCCTTAACTTCTTCTTCCACGCCTTTTAAATCATGGGTTTTTTCCACGCTTTGACACAATTCAATGATCGCATTTTTATAGTCTTTGGGGTCTTTAATTTCGTGGTTAAATTCAATCCTTAAGGTTTGATTGTGGTTATAACCAATCACAATGCCTTGAGAATCCACGCTTTTAAAGGCGACATTTTCAGCGTGATGGACTTGCCCGAATTTTTTCAACAAACCTTTCATGTCTTCTACATGGTGAGCGTTCATGTGCTCTATAATACGATTAAGCATAATATTCTCCTTAGTTTCAAAAAATAAGGGGAATGTTATAACAAAAAATTAAATATTAGCTTAATCTTTAGCGGAAATTTTGGTTTTTATCTCTATGCCTAAAAGTTTGAAAGCGTTAGTCAAACTCAAACTCACCATTAAACAAATTTTTAGAAGCTCCTTAGCTTTAGGGGTGTCTAAGATTTTGCCAGCGTTATAGAAGCGGTGGAATTCTGAGGCGAGAGTTTTTGCGTATTCGCACATTTTTTGCAAGCCGTATTCCTCAAAAGAAGATTCAACCGCTTTAGGCAAGCTTAAAGCGCTAAAAAGCAGGTACTTTTCTTCAGCGTTTAAATTTTTTAAAGGGGTTTGCAAAACCTCTTCTTTAGAAAAGGGCGATTTTTCTAGCATGGTGTGGATGCGCGAATTAGCGTAATGGATATAGTAAATGGGGTTTGAGCTGTCTTGCTTTTTTAAAGTATTGACATCAAATTCTAAATGAGTATCAAGCCGTTTGCTCAAAAAAATAAACCTTAAAGCATCCTTACCCACATCATCAACCACATCTTTAATCAAAATGAAATTACCCGCTCTTTTACTCATCTTGTAAGGTTCGTTATCTTTGAGCAAGCGCACCATTTGAGCGAGCAAGACTTCAAGCTTGTTGGAATCATAGCCCAAAAACTCAAGGCTAGCTTTCACTCTAGCGATATAGCCGTGGTGGTCTGCCCCCCAAATGTTGATGTATTTGGTGTAATTTTGCTTGAATTTTTCATCATGATAGACAACATCGCCGGCTAAATAAGTGCAACTTTTATCTTCTTTAATGAGCACCCGATCGCTTTCATCCTGGTAGAGTGAAGATTTGAGCCAAATTTTAGAATCCTTTTCATAAAGGGCGTTCGCTTTTTCTAATCGTTCAAACACCGCATCTTTATGTTTAAAAATTTCTTTTTCGCTCGCATAGGAATCAAAATGAATGCCTAAAGCGTCTAAATTATCCTTAATTTCTAAAAGCATTAAATCTTTAGCGTAGCCGCTTAAAACTTCAATAATCGTCTCTTCGTTTTCTTTGAAA
Source organism: Helicobacter pylori (assembly GCF_002832345.1). GTDB lineage: Bacteria > Campylobacterota > Campylobacteria > Campylobacterales > Helicobacteraceae > Helicobacter > Helicobacter pylori_CP. Next base: position 112,357 of record NZ_PHLZ01000002.1, on the reverse strand, counting down.
AGGCTTGGCTCTAAATCGTTGTTCGCCTTTTTAGCGATTTCTATGATGTATTCGCCCTTGTAAAAAACTTCCGGATAAGTTACGCTTTCTTTTAAAACATGCTCTCTGTAAGCGAGCCATACAGAAAGCCCTAACAAGCGGATTTGAGATCCCATGTCATTGACATAATATTCGCACAAAACTTCATGCCCTAAAAAGCGAGCGATTTTAGCCAAACTATCGCCAAACACCGCCCCTCTAGCATGCCCTATGTGTAAAGGCCCTGTGGGGTTAGCGCTAACAAATTCTAAAAAGATTTTTTGAGAACGTTCGCTTTTAATTTGAGAACCAAATTGTTCTTTTAATTCTAAAGCCTTTTGGGTGAAACGCTCTAAAAGATCTAAAGAAAGCGTGAAATTGATATAGCCCTTACAAGCCACTACGCTGTCAAAAAGCCCTTGAGTTTTTTCATGCGTGCTGATTTTAAGGGCTAACTCTTCAGCGATAACTAGGGGCGATTTTTTAAAAACTTTGGCGAGATTGAAAGCAATGGGCGTAGCGTAATGCCCATGCTCTCTGTCTTTAGGGTATTCAATAATGACTTCTTCTCCTAAAATCTCTTCTAAAACGCCCTTAATGAGAGTGTGCATGTTCAACTTTCTTGTTTGCTTTTAATCTCGCTACTCTCATGCGCTTTGGTTTGCGTTGTTTGAGCGTCTAGGGTTTTTGGCTCATTTTTAGCCTCTTCTTCATCGTCTTTCACGGCTTTTTTGAAATTCTTAATCCCACTGCCTAAACCTTTAGCCAACTCTGGGATCTTTTTAGCCCCAAATAACAACACAATCACTAATAAAACAATGACCCAATGCCATATACTTGTGAATCCACCCATATTTTACTCCTTAATCTATTGGTTGGTTTTTGTTTGAATTATAGCTTTTTTAAAAAATAATTGATAGGTTTTATAAGGTTTCGTTTTTCCAAGCCTTGCATATTTTTTCAAAATTAAACGCTTTTAAGCGATGGACTAAAGTTTTTGCGATGCTTAAGATGATTTCTTTGGATTTTTCTAAATCTTCATTGATGATGAGGTAATCAAAGCTCTCCAAGCACTGCATTTCTTTATAAGCGTTGATCAAGCGTTTTTCTATCGTCTCTTTAGAATCCGTCCCCCTTAAAAGCAAGCGCTCTTTTAAAATCTCTTGGTTTTTGGTGCTAATAAAGACTGAGCATGCGTTAGGGTAATGCTTTTTAAGGATCTCATGCCCTTGCACATCAATATCAAAAATGACGATTTTGCCCTCTTTTAAGGCTTTTTCTACAGGGATTTTAGAAGTGCCATAGTAGTGGTTATGCACGATCGCCCATTCTAAAAACTGCCCTTTTTCTATGCCTTGTTTGAACTCTTCTTCGCTGACAAAATTATAATGCAAGCCATCAACTTCGCCCTCTCTGGGTTTCCTCGTGGTGGTGGAAAGGGAAAAATGGGTTTTGGGGATTTTTTCTTGCAAATACTTTGTAAGGGTGCTTTTACCCGCTCCGCTAGGGCCTGAAAGGATGAGTAAATTAAAATCATTATGCATTAGGTTTTTTATCCTCTAAAGTGATTTTAATGCTTAAGGTTTTGTTTTCTAAAAGGCTTTTTAAGGACTCTTGATTCAGGCTTTTTAATAAATCCTGCAAATTCAAGCGCAATTCTAGGGGGCTGGAAGTTTTATCGCTTTCTTCTTTTTCTTGCGGGATTTTTATATCGCTCTCTTTAGGGGTTTCTGTGTCGTTCTCATTGTTGGGGGTTTTTGCAACGGCTTCATTTAAAAAGGGCAATTCTTCCCCCATCGCTTTAGCCATCACCGGCTCAGGAATGTCTTCAATGCTTTCGTAATGGTCTTCTTGGGGTTTTTCATCTTGGGTTTGTGGCATTTCTTTTTCTTGGGTTTCTTGGGTTTCTTCTTGTGGGGTTTCTTTTTCTTGCACTTGGGGGATTTCTAATTCTTGCGGTGTTCCTGTATCTTCTTGTTTTTCTTTTTCTTGGGGCGTTTCTGCGTTTTCTTGTTTTTCTAATTCTTGTGCTTGGGTTTCTTGGAGAGCTTCTGTACTTTCTTGCGTTTTTTCTTTAGGAATTTCTAATTCTTGTGCTTGGGTTTTTTCGGTAACAACTTCTTGGATTTCTTTATCTTGTGGAATTTCTGCGCTTTCTTGCGTTTTTTCTTTATTCTCTTGGCCGTTAGAGTTTTCTTGGATTTCTTTGACTAATTCTTGCATGGCTTCTAATTCTTGCGCGCTTGGGGAATCTTGCGTTTCTTCTTTGATCTCTTCCTTAACTTCTTTTTGCGTTTCTTCTTTAGGGATTTCTAATTTTTCTTGCGTTTCCAACTCTTTAGAAACTTCTTCATCTTTAGGGGTTTCACCCTCTTGCGTTTCATCATCTTTAGGCTTTTCTTCTTGGGGCGTTTCTTTAATCTCTTCTTTTTCTTCTTGATCGTTTAAAGTGGGGAGTAGTTGCTCTTCATTGTTAGGCTCTTCTTTGGCTAGGGCCTCTAAATCGCCTAAACTTTCTAACTCGTCCCAATTGGTTTCTAAAACTTCTTGAGTTGGGTCTAAATTCTGGCTAGGCTCTAGCTCGCTTATGTTAGAACCTAGCTTTTTTTGAAGGACTTTCAACATTTCAGTGGGTAAAAAAGGTTTTTTGATTTTCATCTCAAAGCCCTCTAAAAAGGGCTGCGCTTCATTGCCCTTTTTATACATGCACACGCTGTTTTTATTTTGAGAGATGGTTTCTTTTAATTCTAGCCAATCCACTTGGTCTAGTTTTTCCAAACATTCATCATCGGCTATCAAAAGCCATTCTGGATCTTTTTTAAGGTGCACGGATAGCTCTTGATAGTGGTTAAAATTTTCTATAGATAATTCTAATTTCTTAGAAACACTCTCAAGCAGTTTTTCGATCATGGGGTTTTGGTTGAATAGAATCATTTTCATTTTAGGGACTCCTTATTTTATTAAGAAACGCTTCTTTAAGCCTATCAATTTTTATCGCTTTTTTTAGATCTTTTATTATAATCAAAAATCCACTTGGTTGGTTGTTTTTATCATAGAGTGTAGTTTAAAATAAGGATCATTTGATGTTCAACAAGTTTAAAAAAATCGTTGGCATGGGTGTGTTAGTGGGCTGTTTAGGGGTTTTGCAAGCTAAAAACAGCTTGTTTGTCTTACCTTATGAGCAAAGAGAGGCTCTCAATTCTTTAATTTCTGGCATTAGTAACGCTAGAGAGAGCGTGAAAATCGCTATTTATAGTTTCACGCACAGAGATATTGCAAGAGCCATTAAAAGCGTAGCGAGTAGGGGGATTAAGGTGCAAATCATTTATGATTATGAAAGCAATCATAATAACAAGCAATCCACTATTGGCTATTTAGACAAATACCCTAACACGAAAGTGTGCTTATTGAAAGGGCTTAAGGCTAAAAACGGGAATTATTACGGCATCATGCACCAAAAAGTAGCGATCATTGATGATAAGATCGTGTTTTTAGGCTCAGCGAATTGGAGCAAAAACGCTTTTGAAAACAATTACGAAGTGCTTTTAAAAACCGATGACACAGAGACAATCCTCAAAGCCAAGAGCTATTATCAAAAGATGTTAGGGAGTTGCGTTGGGTTTTAAAGCCTTTTAGAAGTGGTAATTATACCCCACATAAAAGGCAAAGACCCTACGCATTTGAACCTTGAGCGCGTCAGTGGTGTAGTATTTGTTATTAATGGTGGGGAATTTAAAGCCGATTTCAAATTCATGCTCATCTACAAATAAAGCCTTGAGACCAAAGTTAAAGAGGAATTGAAAAGAGGTGTTATCAACCGCACTGCTATTAGTGATGCCTAACAATTCCTGCCCTTTACTGCCAATATACCAGCTATTCCCCGCAATCGCAATCCCCCCAAAAACGCCAATATCCACGCTAATATCATCTTGATAGAAACTCCCTTGGAAGAAATTCCACACCGCATCCACGCCCACGCCATAAGTGATCATGTTATTGCCGCCATAATAGCCTTTAGGGTATCTCATGCCATAGCCTTGCCAGTCTAAAAAAGCGAAATAGCGCAAGCCCAAGATTTTATCCGGATGGAAAAAGTGGTTATAACCCATGACTAATCCAATCCCATTAGATCCCATGTTGGTGAGTTTTTTAACGCTATTAATGCTAGTCATTACATTGGTGTAACCGGTTTGATAGTTAGTCACTTCTCTAACTTCATGGATATTAGTCATTAAATTGATAGAACCTGTTTGGTAATTGACTCCCATATACAAATTTTTTGTCCAAGAAGGCGCTGCACTTTCTTCATTAGCTACTAAGGCGTGTGTCAGCAAGCTTGCGCCAACTAACATTTTTAACAAGGTTCTCAATTTTATCTCCTGCAAGTTAAGTTTCATTATAAAGATCTAAATTTTACAACAACTTACTCAAAATTAAGCATTTATTCTTTATAAGAGAGTATAATTCAAGGCTTAAAATAACTCAAGTAAGGCTAATGGATGAAAAAAGTGCTTTATTTAGGGGCTGTTGCGTTTAGCGTTGCATTCAGCATGGCATCAGCCAATGAGCCAAAAATTGATTTTAACCCTCCCAATTATGTAGAAGAAACCCCCTCTAAAGAATTTATCCCTGAATTGAACAAATTAGGGAGTTTGTTTGGGCAGGGCGAGCGCCCTTTATTTGCGGATAGGAGGGCGATGAAGCCTAACGATTTGATCACAATCATTGTTTCTGAAAAAGCGAGTGCGAATTATTCCAGCTCTAAAGATTATAAAAGCGCTTCAGGGGGTAATTCCACGCCTCCAAGACTCACTTATAACGGGCTAGATGAAAGAAAGAAAAAAGAAGCGGAGTATTTAGACGATAAGAATAATTACAATTTTACCAAATCCAGCAATAACACGAATTTTAAAGGCGGTGGTTCGCAAAAAAAGAGTGAAGATTTAGAGATCGTGTTGAGCGCTCGAATCATTAAAGTGCTAGAAAATGGGAATTATTTCATCTATGGGAATAAGGAAGTGCTAGTGGATGGGGAAAAGCAAATCCTTAAGGTGAGCGGGGTGATCCGCCCTTATGATATTGAAAGGAATAACACCATCCAATCCAAGTTTTTAGCCGACGCTAAGATTGAATACACGAATTTAGGGCATTTGAGCGATTCCAATAAAAAGAAATTCGCTGCTGATGCGATGGAAACCCAAATGCCTTATTAAAAAGAGCAAAGCCTAGCATGAGAGCGATCGCTATTGTTTTAGCCAGAAGTTCCAGTAAAAGGATCAAGAATAAAAATATTATTGATTTTTTCAATAAACCCATGCTCGCTTACCCTATTGAAACAGCACTAAATTCCAAGCTCTTTGAAAAGGTGTTTATCTCTAGCGATAGCATGGAGTATGTGAGTTTAGCTAAAAATTATGGGGCGAGTTTTTTGAATTTGCGCCCTAAAGTTTTAGCAGACGATAAAGCCACGACTTTAGAAGTGATGGCTTATCACATGAAAGAATTAGAGTTAAAAGATGAAGACATTGCGTGTTGTTTGTATGGCACTTCAGCGCTTTTACAAGAAAAACATTTAAAAAACGCTTTTGAAACTTTAAAAGAAAATACGGATTATGTTTTCACATGCTCTCCCTTTAGCGCTTCTCCCTATCGTTCTTTTAGCCTTGAAAACGGCGTTCAAATGGCTTTTAAAGAGCATTCAAACACGCGCACGCAAGATTTAAAAACGCTCTATCATGACGCAGGGTTGCTTTATATGGGGAAGGCTCAAGCCTTTAAAGAAATGCGGCCTATTTTTAGTCAAAATTCTATCGCTTTAGAATTATCGCCCTTAGAAGTCCAAGATATTGACACTTTAGAAGATTTAGAATTAGCCAAGCTCAAATACAGCCGTTTGAAAAACGCATGCCAGTAAAAATTTTGTGCGATGCGTTTGTAACAAGCGGTTTAGGGCATGTGAGGCGTTGTGAAAAAATCCTTTCTTTTATAGAAAAATTAGGGGTTGAAGCGAGCCTTTATTTACACAAGCAAGATAATATAAACGCTTTTTTAGAGGGCGTTGGCAATGATGATTTGTTGATTGCAGACAGCTATTGTTTAAATTCAAAAGATTTTTACCTTTTAAAAGAAAAAGCCAAAAGCCTTATGGTCATAGAAGATAAAGAGCATGCTAAGGGGTTTTACCCCAAAAATACCAAGATCATGAATTTCACGCTGAACGCCTTAAAACACTACCATCATTTATCAAAAGATTATCAGTATTATTTGGGGGTGGGGTTTTACCCTGTTGATATTCGCTTTGTCTATGAGCGCCCTATTAATACAGAAAATAAAGAAGTGTTGATCACTCTAGGGGGGAGCGAGCAAAAAACGCTTAAAGAGATAGTCAAAATTTTAGAAAATAAGAATGTGAATTTGCACATCATTTCACCTTATATCCCTAAAAATCCTCCCAAAAACACGCATTATTACAGCCCTTTAAACCCTTTGGAGTTCAGTTCTTTGATGAAATCTTGCGCTTGCGCCATTAGCGCTGCAGGCCAAACCCTCTATGAATTAGCCCTTTCTCAAACGCCCTCTCTTATCCTTCCCATTGCTTCTAATCAAATCATTCAGAGCCAAGAATTTGAAAATTCAGGTATCTTCAAACAAACGAGTTTAAAAACTTTAGCTAGAGATTTTGAAAATTTACAAATTCAAAAAAATCAAGCCTGGGCAAAAAACCTGGCCTTTGGGAGTGAGCTAGAGAGTGCATTAAGGGAGTTTTTAGAAATTTGAAAAAAAATTATTCTTATGGAAATATCCAAGCGATTGATTTTACTAATTTAAACGATGAAGAAAAGCTGTTGGTTTTAGAGTTTCGTAACCACCCTAACACTGCCTTATGGATGTATAGCGCTAATATTTCTTTAAAAACGCATTTGCAATTCATAGAAGATTTAAAAAATTCGCCTAGCCACCGCTATTTTTTGTTTAAAGAAGAGGGCGTTTATTTAGGGGTTGGCTCTATCACTAAAATCAATTTTTTTCATAAGCATGGGTATTTGGGGATTTATAAAAACCCTTTTTTGAAAAATAAGGGAGAAACGATTTTAAAAGCCTTAGAATTTATCGCTTTTGAAGAGTTCCAATTGCATTCTTTGCACTTAGAAGTGATGGAAAACAATTTCAAAGCGATCGCTTTTTATGAAAAAAACCATTATGAGTTAGAGGGGCGTCTGAAAGGCTTTATCTCTAAAGATAAGGAATTTATAGATGTTCTTTTGTATTACAAGGATAAGAAAAAATATAATGGTCAATCTTTTCTAAAACTTTAGGGCAAATTTCTAGTTTTAAATCCAATACGCTTAAAGGCAATTTACAATCTTGTAATTTGACAAGATCTTTTGAAGTAACCAATAAGGAAGTAGCGTTATTTTGATAAAACTCTTTTTCTAAAAGCTCCAAATCAAAAGGGGCATGGTCTCTAAAATACAATTTTTTAACCACTTCTTTGGGTAAAAACGCATCAAGTCTGCTAGGGTTAGCGATAGCCGTTACTAAAAGCATGCGCTTGGTGGGGTTAGTGATAGAGGTGATTCTTTTATAATCCTTATCTTCTGTAACGACTAAATGGGCTTCTTTATAGCTTTTAATGCTTTCTCTATACAACCCGCTAGGCAAACAAAAAGGGTAGTAGGGGGGGATTTTAGGCTTTAAAAGCAAATTGAACTGGTTGAAATTAAACCTAAAACCATCGTCTAAAAACACGATTTTTGCCCCTAATTCAAGGGCTTTTAAAACGCCTAGCTCTCTTTTTTCGCTCACAATCACGCTCGCTTGTTTTAAATTTAAGGCCAAAAGATAGGCTTCATCGCCCGCTGTTTTTTGAGGAACTAAAATGTTTCCTTTAACGCTCACCACCACTAAGCCTTGAGAATCCCGTTGGTACCCCCTAGAGACAACCGCCACTTCTTGGTATCTTGGAGCGATCTCTAAAATAAAGGGCGTTTTACCGCTCCCCCCAGCGATTAAGTTGCCGATGCTGATAAGGGGGATTTTAAAATCATGTTTTTTAGCGATTCTTCGTTTAAGGGTGGCAATGCCTTGATAAATCAAAGAAAAAGGATAGAGCGCGAAAATCAACCCCTTTTGCAAAAGAGTGGGGTCATAAAAATAGCGTTCTAAAAAGGGTTTATCGCTTTTCATTTAGGGTTAAATTTTTGAGCGATGGTGGGTGATTCTAATTTAAAGGCGTTTTTTTGGATACGGCTTATGATGTTTTTCACTAAAATTTCATCATAGCCTAATTGAGTGAGCGTTTCTGCATCAATGGGTTTTGTTTGAAACAACGCTTCAATATCTTTTAATAAAGGATCGATCACGCTATAAGGATAGCCCAAATCCTTTTCATCGCTTTGCCCTACAAATAAATCCGCGCTAGGGGGCTTGTTTAAAATCTTTTTAGGGATATTCAAATGGCAAGCGAGTTCATAAACTTCGGTTTTAAATAATTCCCCAATCGGGTTAATCGCGCACGCCAAATCCCCAAATAAAGTGCCATAGCCTAGCATCCTTTCGCTTTTATTACTCGTGCCAATGACTAAAGAATCGCTTTTTAAAGAATAATCGTATAAAAAAGCCATGCGCAATCTTGCGCAAAAATTCCCCTTTCTAGTAAGGCTTGCGTCTTTAAAATGAGAGCCAAAGATGGCGTCATAGGGAGCGATAGAATATTCTGTATAAGGGATAGAAAATTTTTTGCACAAATCCAGGGCGTCTGTTTTACTTTCTGGCATAGAGACTGAAGAGGGCATTAAAAGGGCATGGGCGTTTTCTTTAAAAACCTTTTGACACAGCACCCCAACGACCGCACTATCTAGCCCCCCACTCAGCCCGTAAACGACTTTTTTAAAGCCTTTTTTTTGAACTTCTTTTTCTAAAAAATCGCATAGATAAGCGATGAGTTTTTGGTAATCTTTTTGCATGCCTTAAATTATAATAGAAAAAACGCATCGTTTAAGTGAAAAATTAGCTTTTCTTGCTATAATCATCGTTTCACTTCTTTAAATGTGCTCGTAGCTCAGCTGAATAGAGCAACAGGTTGCGGTCCTGTAGGTCGGGGGTTTGAATCCCTCCGAGCACACCATTTTTTAACATTCTGCATGTTTTTAAACATTATCGCTCCCATTATGGTAAAATAAATACTTGCTTAAACACGCTAGGAGATTTGATTTTGGCATTACCCGTTTATTATGATAAAGACATTGATTTAGGCGTTATCCAATCCTTACAAGTGGGCATTATTGGCTATGGCGTGCAAGGAGAAGCCCAAGCACTCAATTTGAGGGACTCTAAAGTGAAGGTGCGTATTGGCTTGTATCAAGGGAGTTTGAGCGTTTCAAAAGCAAAAAAAGAGGGCTTTGAGGTGCTAGAAGTCAAAGAATTAGTCCAACAATCTGATGTGATCATGGCGTTACTCCCGGATGAATTGCATAAGGAAGTGTTAGAAAAAGAAGTGATCCCTTTTTTAAAAGAGGGGCAAATTGTGGGCTTTGCTCATGGTTTTAGCGTGCATTTCAATCAAGTCATTCTTCCAAAAGGCGTGGGCGCGATTTTAGTCGCGCCAAAAGGGCCAGGGAGTGCTTTAAGAGAAGAATACCTTAAAAATAAGGGCTTATACCATTTGATCGCCATAGAGCAAGAAAGCTCAATTCATAACGCTAAAGCGGTGGCTTTAAGCTACGCCAAAGCGATGGGCGGAGGGAGAATGGGGGTTTTAGAAACGAGCTTTAAAGAAGAATGCGAGGGCGATTTATTCGGCGAGCAAGCGGTTTTGTGTGGGGGGTTAGAAGCGATTGTAAGAATGGGGTTTGAAACCTTGATCAAGGCAGGATACCCTGAAGAATTAGCCTATTTTGAATGCGTGCATGAAGTGAAATTGGTGGCGGATTTATTGCATTATAAGGGGGTAGAGGGCTTAAGGAAACACATTTCTAACACCGCTGAATTCGGGGCGATTAAAGCTAGAGAGCCTATGGGAAATCTGCTAAAAAAACGCATGCAAAAAATCTTAAAAAAGATTCAAAACGGCGCATTCGCTAAGGATTTTTTACTGGAAAAGAGCTTGAATTACCCCAGGTTAAACACAGAGAGGAAAGCCCTTAAAGAGACTAAAATAGAACAAATTGGGGAAATTTTACGCGCCCCATTCAACCATAAAAAATAAATCATTAAATTAAAAGGAATTATATGGCAATAGTAGTTACTATCACTTCAGGTAAGGGGGGCGTGGGTAAAAGCACCACCACGGCTAATTTAGCGATCGGCTTGGCTGAGAGCGGTAAAAAAGTCGTAGCGGTTGATTTTGACATAGGCCTTAGGAATTTGGACATGATTTTAGGCTTAGAAAATCGCATTGTTTATGATGTGGTGGATGTGATGGAAAAAAATTGCAACCTTTCGCAGGCTTTAATCACGGATAAAAAGACTAAAAACCTTTCTTTTTTAGCGGCCTCACAAAGCAAGGATAAAAATGTTTTAGATAAGGAAAAAGTAGCGATTTTAATCAACGCTTTAAGGGCGGATTTTGACTATATTTTGATTGACTCACCGGCTGGGATTGAAAGCGGTTTTGAGCATGCGATTTTGCATGCAGACATGGCGTTAGTGGTGGTAACGCCGGAAGTGAGTTCCTTAAGAGATAGCGACAGAGTGATTGGCATTATTGATGCGAAGTCTAATCGGGCCAAAAGGGGCGAAGAAGTGCATAAGCATTTGATAATCAATCGCTTAAAACCTGAGTTAGTGGCAAATGGCGAGATGATTCCTATAGAAGAAGTGCTTAAGATTTTGTGCTTGCCTTTAATTGGGATCATTCCAGAAGATCACCATATTATTTCAGCGACCAACAAGGGCGAGCCGGTGATTCGCACGGATTGCGAGAGCGCGAAGGCTTACCAACGCATCACCAGAAGGATTTTAGGCGAAGAAGTGGAATACGTGGAATTTAAGGCTAAAAGAGGCTTTTTTAGTGCGTTAAAAGGGATATTTTCATGAGTTTGTTTGATTTTTTTAAAAACAAAGGGAGTGCGGCTACTGCAACAGACCGATTAAAATTGATCTTAGCCAAAGAGCGCACCTTAAATTTACCCTACATGGAAGAGATGCGTAAAGAAATCATTGCCGTTATCCAAAAATACACTAAATCTTCAGACATCCATTTCAAAACCCTTGATAGCAACCAGAGCGTGGAAACGATTGAAGTAGAGATTATACTGCCTAAATAGTTTAAAATGAAAAGTAATTTCCAATACAGTGTGCTAGAAAATATCCCTAAAGCCTTTGACATGCTCAAAGACCCTCCTAAACAGCTCTATTGTGTGGGCGATACCAAGCTTTTAGAAGCGCCTTTAAAAGTGGCTATCATAGGCACAAGAAGACCCACCCCTTACAGCAAGCAACACACGATCACTCTAGCTAGAGAGCTTGCTAAAAATGGCGCGGTTATTGTGAGCGGGGGAGCGTTAGGCGTGGATATTATCGCTCAAGAAAACGCCTTACCAAAAACGATCATGCTTTCGCCTTGCAGTTTGGATTTGATCTATCCTAAGAACAATCATAAAGTGATCCAAGAAATCGCGCAAAACGGCTTGATTTTAAGCGAATATGAAAAGGATTTCATGCCCATTAAAGGCTCTTTTTTAGCGAGAAACCGCCTGGTGATCGCTTTAAGCGATGTGGTCATTATCCCTCAAGCGGATTTAAAAAGCGGCTCTATGAGCAGCGCGAGATTAGCCCAAAAATACCAAAAGCCCTTATTTGTTTTACCTCAGCGCTTGAATGAGAGCGATGGCACTAATGAGCTTTTAGAAAAAGGGCAGGCTCAAGGGATATTTAATATTCAAAATTTTATAAACACCCTTTTAAAAGACTACCATTTAAAAGAAATGCCTGAAATGAAAGATGAATTTTTAGAATATTGCGCCAAAAACCCGAGCTATGAAGAAGCGTATCTCAAATTTGGGGATAAGCTTTTAGAATACGAGCTGTTGGGTAAGATCAAGCGCATCAATCATATTGTGGTGTTAGCGTGATTTTAGCATGCGATGTGGGGTTAAAACGCATTGGCATCGCTGTGCTTTTAAACGGCGTTATCTTGCCTTTAGAAGCGATTTTACGCCACAACAGAAATCAGGCCTCTAGGGATTTGAGCGATTTATTGAGGGAAAAAAACATTCAGGTGCTAGTGGTGGGCAAACCCAATGAAAGCTATGCGGACACTCACGCACGCATTGAGCATTTTATCAAGCTTGTAGATTTTAAGGGCGAAATCGTTTTTATTAATGAAGATAATTCTAGCATAGAAGCTTATGACAATTTGGAGCATTTGGGTAGGAAAAATAAGCGGCTCGCTATCAAAGACGGCCGGCTAGACTCTTTGAGCGCTTGCAGGATCTTAGAGCGCTATTGCCAGCAGGTTTTAAAAAATCATTAGATCTGATTGCAATTTGATTATAATAAAGTCTGAATTTTTTAATAAAAGGGAGAAGCGTCATGCTAGAAAATTTCAAAAAAGCTATTTTTAGGGCTTTGTGTTTGTGTTGTGTGTTGATTGGGGGGGGGGGGGTTAATGGCAGAGCCAAACCCTAAAGAGCTTTTCAATTTGGGCGTAAAGAGTAACAAAGCGAAAGATTATATTCAAGCTAAAAAATATTTTGAAAAAGCTTGTAATTTAAACTATGGTGGGGGGTGTTTTTCTTTAGGAATTCTATATACTAATAAAGACTTTGGAGAAAAGAATTATAAAAAAGCTCTTGCTTTAATGACTAAAGGGTGTGAATTAAACTATGCTTTAGGGTGTGGTTTTTTAGGGAATTTATATACAAATAATGGACCTATGGTAAAAAAGGATTTAAAAAAAGCTACTCAATACTACTCTAAAGCATGTGAATTAAATCTTGGCGTGTCGTGTTCTCTTTTAGGGTTTTTATATCAAAATGGGAATGGAGTAAAAAAGGATTTAAAAAAAGCTTTTGCTTTGTATGCTAAAGCGTGTGGTTTAAAAGATGGTGATGGGTGTCTCAGACTAGGAGAGATGCAACGTTCTGGCGAAGGCGTAGTCAAAAATAGAGAACAAGCGATGAAAAACTTTAAAAAGGGTTGTGAATTAAAAAATAAGTTGGCATGCATGGGATATAAAGCGACCATAGCGGAGATTATGAACGAGCGTTGCCAACTAGGAGATGAGATGACTTGTGTATACTTGAACAACTTATTAGATTTATTTGATATAGATGAATAACGCTGTTTTTTTGGTTGACTTTCATGTTTTTGTAACCCCACTAGAGAGTTTTAATCTTTTTTTGGTATTCTTTTAGAGGTCATTAGTCTTAAAAACTCTTTAAAAACGGATAATAATGAAAATCATACATCAAGTCAAGGATTTTTTAGATTCTTGCAAACAAACGATCCACAAAAATTCTAATGAAGCGTTTCAAAAAACCAAACGAGCGCTTTTTAAAGAAAAATCTCAAAAAATCAGGGAGCAAGCGGTTAAAATCGTAGAAAAACGCTTGATAAAAGAGAATATGCAACTGAGCGATTTTAATGAAGAAGAATTAAAAATCATGTTTGAAGCGGAAGAAAAAAGGTTGTTAGAGCAAATCCACGCTAAAGAATTGAAAGAAAAACAAGAAAAAACCACCAAGCATTTTAAAGAAGTTTGGGAAAAGGGCGAGAATGAACAAGAAAAATAGCGTAATTTCTGGTTTGATGAATTTTTTTAGCGAAAAGAATGAACGCTGGCTGTTAGCCCACAGGCACACGAGAGGGTTTGTGATAGTGGCATGGCTTTTTCGGTTTAAAAGCATTGCGTTTTCTATTTTCATCACTCTATTGGTTATTTTAGTGGATATTTGGGTTTATAGCGATGTGCGCCAGTTTTTATTGGACACTTCTAGCTCTTTTATTTGGCTTTTGATCGCTTTACTAATCAAGTGGGGCGTGATTGTCATAAGCGTGCGTAAATGCTACCAATTCAGCCAAAAAATGTTTGCACTCATTCAAAGAAAAAGGCAAATCAGAGAGAATTTAAAAAACCGCTCCAATCGCAAAGACACCAAAAATGCGGGAAAACTCTCTAGCATCGCTGAAGAAATCATTTCAAAAAAACAAGAAGAGTCCCGCCACAAAGAAGATTCTAATAACGAAAACCATAAAGACAAGCTTTCTAACATTACCGAAGAAATGATTCTCAAAAAACAAGAGGAATTGAAAGCTAGAAAGGATAAGGGGGATTAAAAAAGCATATAGAAAATCTTAATCAAAACCCCCCCAAAAAAATAATCAATAAAAATAATCAATAAAAATAATCAATAAAAAAGGGATCAATCTTTCAAAAACGGCATGAAGCGTTCGGGCATTGGGGAAGCGATTTTGTAGATCGCTCCTTTAAGTTCAAACTCTAAACTAGCGGCATGGAGCATGAGTAATGGGGCGTTATTTTCACGCTTTAATTGAAGGTATTCTCTAGCGTTTTCATCTGCCACCCCATAAAGCCCCTCGCCCACGATCCTATGATTTATACTGCTTAAATGCAAGCGGATCTGGTGTGTGCGCCCGGTGAGCGGGGTTATTTTAAGCAAGCTTATATCCAAAAAAGGGTTATAGCTTAAAGGCTCAACAAGGGTAATTGAAGGCTTGCCTAAAGGAGAAATTTGAGATCGAATGCGCAAGTCTTTTTGAATGTTTTGCGGCGTTAGAATGGGTTTGTCTATTTTCATGCTTTTTTCAACCAACCCATGCGCTAGCGCTAAATAAGTTTTTTTCACTTTTTTTTGCATGAAAAGCGCTTTTAAATCCTTAGCGCTTTGTAAGGTCTTGCCCGCCAAAACCAACCCGCTCGTTTCATAGTCCAGTCTGTGGGCTGGGTGGGCGTTTTTACCCAAATGCGATTGGATGCAATCTAATAAGCTTTCATGGTAAAAATAGCCTTTAGGGTGGGTATAGACTTGAGCGGGTTTGTCAAATGCGCCAAAATCCTTAGCCTCAAAAACAAGTGCTTGAGTTTTTTCATTGGGCTTGAAATGAATCAAGCGAACGACCCCTTGAATGATTTGGGATTTACGCACGGCTTGTTGGTTTTGTTTTAAGCGTTGCTTGTCAAGGTGCCGTTGGGCTTCTTTTAAAGAGCATTTTAAAACATCGCGCACCAAAAACAAGGCTTTGGTGGGTTTTAAAATTTCAAATTCTTCTTCAACAAAAGGCACTACAACAAACTTTTAACAAACATTTTAGGCTCATTAGAACACTCATCTAATTCCACGCTAAAAAGCACGCTCACCTTTTCACCCGCTTTCAAAAACCGCTCAGCGTTAAAATAAATAGCCTCTTTGACGCATTCTTTATCCTTAAAACGCAAAATCTGGTGGCTTTCTTTAATGATTTTTTCTTCTATGACTTCTAAATTTTTTGCTTGGAATAAAGGCTCAGGGTTTTCTTGCCCATAAGGTTCGCCCATCTCTATAATCTCTAAAAGCTCTCTGTCAATGTCTTTTAATTTGAGCGTTAAAGGGGGTTCTTCTTCACAAAAAGGCAAGACTTTAAAATCAAAATTTTCTAAAGTTTCAAAGAGCGAGACGATATTGTTTTTTCCAACGCTCAACCCGCACGCTTGCCTATGCCCTCCATAGCCGAGCAATAAAGAAGAAACCCCATTCAAAGCGTCAATCAAGTCAATGTTTGAAGAGCTACGAGCGCTCCCTTTATACACCCCTTCTTTAAAGGTAAAAACCAGGCTTGGCTTTTGAGTGGCTTCCACTAATTTTGAAGCCACGATCCCCAGCACGCCCTCATGCCAATTATCCTTAAAAGCGACGATAATTTTTTCTCCAACCATCGCATGCTTAAAGGCTTCTTCAAAAACCTGCTGTTGGATCATTTTACGCTTCAAATTGCATGCTTTCAAGCGTTCATACAAAGAATAGCCATCTTGAAAATTATTCGCGCTTAAAAAATCTAAAGCCATTTTCGCATCTTGCATGCGCCCTGCGGAGTTGATTAAAGGGGCGATGTTAAAAGAAATATCGCTCGCTTTTAAAGAGCGTTTTCTAAAAACTTCTCTTTGGCGTAAAAACCCCATCGCCCCTAAGGATTCTTTTTGCAAAAAATACAAGGCTTTAGAAACTAAAAAGCGGTTAAAAAAAGTTAAAGGCATCATGTCAGCAATAGTCGCCACGCCCGCTAAACACAACAATTCACTAGAATGGCTTTTTTCTTTTCCTAAAAGTTGGTGGATACCATAGCACAAATAAAACGCCACCAACGCCCCGCACACTTCCTTTTGGATAAAATCACAATCTGGTTGCTTGGGGTTGATCACCGCATAAGCGTCTGGGACTTCATCATTATTTAAGCAATGGTGATCGGTAATGATTAGGGTGTAATTTTTTTCTTTGCAAAATTGAGCGGCTTCAAAGGCGTTAATCCCGTTATCCACCGTGATGATTAAAGGGGCGTGGTGTTTTTCTAAAAATTTTTTAGAAATCCCATAGCCATCCATGAAACGATTAGGGATTGCAATGCGGACATGCTTATAGTTCAGGCTTTCAAAGAATTTTGCCATGATAGCAGAGCTAATCACGCCGTCAGCGTCATAATCGCCCACCACTAAAATTTCTGTGTTTGCACGCATGGCTTCTATGATTTTGAGCGCGGCTTTTTTCAAGTCTTTAAATAAAAAGGGGCTAGGAAACCCTTTTTCATTATAAGCGATGGAAGCCAATCGCTCTTTGATTTGAGCTTTAAGCTTTTGTTTCATTTGTTAGATTAGGATTTAGAAAGAGCGTTCTTAATGAAATCCAAAATAATAGGGTTAGGGCTTTGCAACCTAGAGGTGAATTCCGGATGGAATTGCACCCCCACAAAGAACGGGTGATCTTCTAATTCAATCGCTTCAATCAAATGATTCGCTCCAAAACCCACCACTTTCAAGCCCTTATTTTCCCACTCTTGGCGGTATTTGGGGTTGATTTCATAACGATGGCGGTGTCTTTCTTTAATGCTAGGCTTTTTATAGGCTTTTTCTAGTAAGCTATTAGGCATGATTTCGCATTCGTATTCGCCTAATCGCATGGTGCCTCCTAAAGGCGAATTATAGGTGCGCACCTGTTTTTGGTGGTTTTGATCCATAAAATCTTCAATCAAATACACCACAGGGTATTCGCAGCGTTGGTTAAACTCCGTAGAGTTAGCCCCTTTTAAACCTAAAACATTGCGGCAAAACTCCACGATCGCTAATTGCATGCCCAAACAAATCCCTAAAAAGGGGAGTTTTTCTAACCTAGCCCTTTGAATGGCACAAATTTTGCCCTCAATCCCCCTTTCTCCAAAGCCCCCAGGCACTAAAATCGCATCAACGCTCTCTAAATCCGTCTTTTCATTAAAATTCTCGCTATCCAGCCATTCAATATTGACTTGCGTATCCAAATGCGCGCCCGCATGGATTAGGGCTTCAATCAAGGATTTATAAGATTCTTTCAAGCTTAAATACTTGCCCACAAAACCAATTTTGACTTTGTGTTTAGGAGCGATAATCTTTTCTACTAAAGTGTTCCAAGCCGCCATTTTGGGGTGTAGTTTATTCAAATTAAAGCGTCTGGCAATGGGGGTTAAAATGCCTTCTTGCAAGAAAAGAATGGGGCATGCGTAAATGCTTTTAGTGTCTGTGGCGACAATCACGCTGTCTTGCTCCACATCGCAACTCAAAGCGATTTTCTTTTTCAATTCTTTATCCAAAGGCTTAGGCGATCGCGCCAAAATGATTTGAGGGGTTACGCCAAGGCGCCTTAATTCCTGGACGGAATGCTGCGTGGGTTTGGTTTTTAGTTCGTTAGTGGTTTGGATATAGGGGATCAAGGTTACATGCACATTAATGACTTTTTCATTCCCCAATTCCAATTTAAGCTGGCGGATCGCTTCCAAATAAAACATGCCCTCCATATCGCCCACGGTTCCGCCCACTTCCACGATTAAAAAATCCAACCCCTTAGCCGCGCTTTTAATGCGCCTTTTGATTTCATCGGTTACATGGGGGACGATTTGAATGGTTTTGCCTAAATATTCCCCTTTCCTTTCATTTTCTATCACGCTTGAAAAAATCTGCCCGGTAGTGAAATTATTCAACCTTGTTAAATTCCTGTTCAAAAAGCGTTCATAATGCCCGATGTCTAAATCCGTTTCAGCACCATCGCTAGTAACAAACACTTCCCCATGCTCTAAAGGACTCATGGTGCCTGGATCAATATTGATATAAGGGTCAATCTTCAAAATAGAAACCTGGTAATTGCAATGCTGTAAAAGCGTAGCGATTGAAGAAGATGAAATCCCTTTCCCTAGAGAGCTTAACACGCCCCCTGTGACGAATATAAATTTGGCTCTATCCATAAGTTATTGCGTTCCTTTGATTTTTACTTCTTAAATTGTAGTCTAAAAAGGGTTAAAAAGCTTTAAAAGAGGGCAAAAATTAAAGCGATTTCAAAAAAAAAAAAAACAATTTCAGTTTCTTATTAGCTAGGTTTGATTAAAATGAAAAGCTTTTATGTGTTTAAACTTCATTGTCTTAAATTTTTTAAGAGCAATTTTAAAATTCGTTGGCGTATAATATCAAGCTTGAATGAACTGACTAAAAGGGTTTTAAATAATGGCTGAAAATTCTTTCAAAAATGTTTCCACACACCCCAAAGCATTTTTTTTATTACCAGTTAAAACCCTGTTTCTTTTAGGAGGCGTTTTTAGCGCGTTTTTCATCCTTATTGCTGGCTTGGTTTTTTTTGATTACGCTAATTCAATGGACCATGCCATTTTTAGCTTGATGCGTTCAAATTCTTCTAACCCTATTTTAGATCAAGCGCTCCAACGCGTTGTTTTTTTAGGCTCTTCTCAATTCGTGTTGCCTTTGAGCTTGTTAGTGGGGGTGTTTTTAAGCCTTTATCGCAGAAATTTAGCGCTTGGGGTGTGGTTTGTGCTAAGCGTGATCTTATTTGAAGCCCTTTTGGAATCTTTAAAACACCTTTTGGCACACTCCATTCAATGGCTTTCGCACAGCGCTAATTTCCCTAGCGCTATTGTGCTTTCTTTGACGCTATTTTATGGGTTGCTTGTTTTATTGATACCCCATTTGATCGCGCATCAAATATTTCAAAACATTCTTTCTTGTAGTTTGCTTTGTTTGATTTTTTTAATAGGCTTAGTGCTGATTGTTTTAGGGGTGTCTTTTAGCAGTGTTTTAGGAGGGTTTTGTTTAGGGGCGTTAGGGGCTTGTTTTTCCATAGGGATTTATTTGAGCGTGTTCCAAAAGATCTAAGCGAACGGCTTAAAAGAATGAAAATTTTATCAAGGTTTTAATATTGGATTTAAAGGTATTATTGCAACGGATTGTTGATTTTTTCATCAAGCTCAATAAAAAGCAAAAAATCGCCCTGATTGCAGCCGGGGTTTTAATCACCGCCTTGCTTGTGTTTTTATTGCTTTATCCCTTTAAAGAAAAAAACTACGCGCAAGGGGGTTATGGGGTTTTATTTGAAGGCTTAGACTCTAGCGATAACGCTTTAATCTTACAGCACCTCCAGCAAAACCAAATCCCTTATAAAGTCTCCAAAGACGACACCATTCTTATCCCTAAAGATAAAGTGTATGAAGAAAGGATCACTCTGGCTTCTCAAGGGATCCCTAAAACGAGTAAAGTGGGCTTTGAAATCTTTGACACTAAAGACTTTGGGGCGACTGATTTTGATCAGAATATCAAACTCATTCGCGCCATTGAGGGCGAGTTGTCGCGCACGATTGAAAGCTTAAACCCCATTCTTAAAGCCAATGTGCATATTGCAATCCCTAAAGACAGCGTGTTTGTGGCTAAAGAAGTCCCTCCTAGCGCTTCGGTGATGCTCAAACTCAAACCTGACATGAAGCTTTCACCCACTCAAATTTTAGGGATTAAAAATTTAATCGCTGCAGCTGTGCCTAAGCTCACGATAGAAAATGTGAAAATCGTGAATGAAAACGGCGAATCAATAGGCGAGGGCGATATACTAGAAAACTCCAAAGAATTGGCCCTAGAGCAATTGCATTACAAACAAAATTTTGAAAACATTTTAGAAAATAAGATTGTCAATATCTTAGCCCCTATTGTGGGGGGTAAAAACAAGGTGGTCGCAAGGGTCAATGCGGAGTTTGATTTCAGCCAAAAGAAAAGCACTAAAGAGACTTTTGATCCCAACAATGTCGTAAGGAGCGAGCAAAATTTAGAAGAGAAAAAAGAAGGCGCTTCTAAAAAACAAGTTGGCGGTGTGCCTGGGGTTGTGAGCAATATCGGGCCTGTGCAAGGATTGAAAGACAATAAAGAGCCAGAAAAATACGAAAAGTCTCAAAACACGACCAATTATGAAGTGGGTAAAACCATTAGCGAGATCAAGGGCGAGTTTGGCACTTTAGTGCGTTTGAATGCGGCGGTTGTGGTGGATGGCAAGTATAAAATCGCGCTTAAAGACGGGGCAAACGCTTTAGAATACGAGCCTTTGAGCGATGAAGCGCTTAAAAAAATCAACGCTCTAGTGAAACAAGCCATTGGTTATAATCAAAATAGAGGCGATGATGTGGCGGTGAGTAATTTTGAATTTAACCCTATGGCGCCCATGATTGACAACGCTACTTTGAGCGAAAAAATCATGCACAAAACTCAAAAAATCTTAGGCTCATTCACGCCTTTAATCAAGTATGTTTTGGTGTTTATAGTGTTATTCATTTTCTATAAAAAAGTGATTGTGCCTTTCAGCGAACGCATGCTGGAAGTGATGCCTGATGAAGATAAGGAAGTGAAATCCATGTTTGAAGAAATGGATGAAGAAGAAGATGAATTGAACAAACTGGGCGATTTGAGAAAAAAAGTAGAAGATCAATTAGGGCTTAATGCAACCTTTAGCGAAGAAGAAGTAAGATATGAAATTATCTTAGAAAAGATTAGAGGGACCCTTAAAGAGCGCCCTGATGAAATCGCAACGCTCTTTAAACTCCTAATCAAAGATGAAATTTCTTCAGACGGCGCGAAAGGTTAAAAGATAAAAGGTTAAAAATGGCAACCAAGCTTACCCCCAAACAAAAGGCTCAATTAGACGAACTTTCCATGAGTGAAAAAATCGCCATTTTACTCATCCAAGTGGGCGAAGACACCACAGGCGAGATTTTAAGGCATTTAGACATTGACTCTATTACAGAAATTTCTAAGCAAATCGTGCAATTAAACGGCACAGACAAGCAAATCGGCGCGGCGGTTTTAGAGGAATTTTTTGCGATTTTCCAGTCTAACCAATACATCAATACCGGCGGTTTGGAATACGCTAGAGAGCTTTTAACCAGGACTTTAGGGAGCGAAGAAGCCAGAAAAGTGATGGACAAACTCACTAAAAGTTTGCAAACGCAAAAAAACTTCGCTTATTTAGGCAAAATCAAGCCCCAACAACTCGCTGATTTCATCATTAACGAACACCCTCAAACCATTGCCTTGATTTTAGCCCACATGGAAGCCCCTAATGCGGCTGAGACTTTGAGCTATTTTCCTGATGAAATGAAAGCTGAGATCTCTATTAGAATGGCGAATTTAGGCGAAATATCGCCCCAAGTGGTTAAAAGGGTTTCCACGGTTCTAGAAAACAAACTAGAATCGCTCACCAGTTATAAAATTGAAGTGGGTGGCTTGAGAGCGGTGGCTGAAATCTTTAACCGCTTAGGTCAAAAGAGCGCTAAAACCACCCTCGCTCGCATTGAAAGCGTGGATAACAAACTCGCCGGCGCGATTAAAGAAATGATGTTCACTTTTGAAGACATTGTGAAATTGGATAATTTTGCTATCAGAGAGATTTTGAAAGTAGCGGATAAAAAAGACTTGTCTTTAGCGTTAAAAACTTCTACGAAAGATTTAACCGATAAATTCTTAAACAACATGAGCAGTAGGGCTGCAGAGCAGTTTGTAGAAGAAATGCAATATTTAGGGGCGGTCAAAATCAAAGATGTGGATGTGGCCCAAAGAAAGATTATTGAAATCGTGCAGAGCTTGCAAGAAAAAGGCGTGATCCAAACCGGTGAAGAGGAAGATGTCATTGAATAGCCGTAAAAACTTGATCCAAAAAGACCATTTGAATAAGCATGATATTCAAAAATACGAATTTAAGAGCATGGCAAACTTACCCCCTAAAACTAACCCTAATGGCGCGTCTTTAGAAACGCCTAACCCAGAAGAGCCTTTGGAAAAAAAAGCGATAGAAAACGATTTGATTGATTGCTTGTTGAAAAAAACCGATGAGCTTTCAAGCCATTTAGTGAAATTGCAAATGCAATTTGAAAAGGCCCAAGAAGAGAGTAAAGTTTTGATTGAAAACGCTAAAAACGACGGCTATAAAATCGGCTTTAAAGAGGGCGAAG
Organism: Helicobacter pylori; assembly: GCF_002832345.1. Lineage (GTDB taxonomy): Bacteria > Campylobacterota > Campylobacteria > Campylobacterales > Helicobacteraceae > Helicobacter > Helicobacter pylori_CP. The sequence continues at coordinate 89,887 of NZ_PHLZ01000002.1, read as the reverse complement.
AAAAAATGCGTAACGAACTCACTCACAGCGTGAATGAAGAAAAAAACCAGCTTTTGCATGCGATTACCGCTTTAGATGAAAAAATGAAAAGCTCAGAAAATCATTTAATGGCTTTAGAAAAGGAACTGAGCGCGATCGCGATAGATATAGCTAAAGAAGTGATCCTTAAAGAAGTGGAAGACAACAGCCAAAAAGTGGCCCTTGCTTTAGCTGAAGAGCTTTTAAAAAATGTTTTAGACGCAACGGATATTCATTTAAAAGTCAATCCCTTGGATTACCCTTATTTAAACGAGCGTTTGCAAAACGCTTCCAAAATCAAATTAGAGAGCAATGAGGCTATTTCTAAAGGAGGCGTTATGATCACTAGCTCTAACGGGAGCCTTGATGGGAATTTGATGGAGCGCTTTAAAACACTCAAAGAAAGCGTGTTGGAAAATTTTAAGGTGTGATTTTGCAAAATAAAACTTTTGATTTAAACCCTAATGATATTGCAAGCTTGGAGTTGGTGTGTCAAACGCTACGGAGTCGTATTTTAGAAGTGGTGAGTGCTAATGGGGGGCATTTAAGCTCTTCTTTAGGGGCTGTGGAGCTGATTGTGGGCATGCATGCATTATTTGATTGCCAAAAAAACCCTTTTATTTTTGACACTTCGCACCAAGCTTACGCTCACAAGCTTTTAACCGGGCGCTTTGAAAGCTTTAGCACTTTAAGGCAATTCAAGGGTTTGAGCGGCTTTACTAAACCCAGCGAGAGCGCATACGATTATTTCATTGCCGGGCATAGCTCCACTTCGGTGTCCATAGGCGTTGGGGTGGCTAAAGCTTTTTGTTTGAAACAAGCGCTAGGCATGCCTATTGCTTTACTAGGCGATGGGAGCATTAGCGCAGGGATTTTTTATGAAGCCTTAAACGAACTGGGCGATAGGAAATACCCCATGATCATGATTTTGAACGATAATGAAATGAGTATCAGCACGCCTATTGGAGCTTTGTCTAAAGCCCTTAGCCAGCTGATGAAAGGCCCGTTTTATCAGTCTTTCCGCTCTAAAGTGAAAAAAATCTTAAGCACCTTACCTGAAAGCGTGAATTACTTAGCGAGTCGTTTTGAAGAATCTTTCAAGCTCATCACCCCAGGCGTGTTTTTTGAAGAATTAGGCATCAACTATATAGGGCCTATTAATGGGCATGATTTGAGCGCGATTATTGAAACCTTAAAATTAGCCAAAGAGCTTAAAGAGCCGGTGCTAATCCATGCACAAACCTTAAAGGGCAAAGGCTATAAAATCGCTGAAGGGCGCTATGAAAAATGGCATGGGGTGGGGCCTTTTGATTTGGATACCGGCTTGTCTAAAAAATCCAAAAGCGCGATTTTATCGCCCACTGAAGCGTATTCTAACACCCTTTTAGAATTGGCCAAGAAAGATGAAAAAATCGTAGGCGTAACCGCTGCTATGCCCAGCGGCACAGGATTAGACAAACTCATTGACGCTTACCCTTTGCGCTTTTTTGATGTCGCTATCGCTGAACAACACGCCCTGACTTCTAGTAGCGCTATGGCTAAAGAGGGGTTTAAACCTTTTGTGAGTATCTATTCTACTTTTTTACAGAGGGCTTATGATTCCATCGTGCATGACGCTTGCATTTCTAGCCTGCCGATTAAATTAGCCATTGACAGGGCTGGGATTGTGGGCGAAGATGGCGAGACGCACCAAGGGCTTTTAGACGTGTCGTATTTGCGCTCTATCCCTAACATGGTCATTTTTGCCCCACGAGACAATGAGACTTTAAAAAACGCCGTGCGTTTTGCTAATGAGCATGATTCAAGCCCTTGCGCGTTCCGCTACCCTAGGGGGTCGTTTGTATTAAAAGAGGGGGTTTTTGAGCCTAGCGGTTTTGTTTTGGGGCGAAGCGAATTGTTGAAAAAAGAGGGCGAAATTTTACTCATAGGCTATGGTAATGGCGTGGGGCGGGCGCATTTGGTCCAACTGGCTTTAAAAGAAAAAAACATAGAATGCGCGCTTTTGGATCTCAGGTTTTTAAAGCCCTTAGATCCAAATTTGAGCGCAATCATTGCCCCTTATCAAAAGCTCTATGTTTTTAGCGATAATTACAAGCTTGGGGGGGTGGCTAGCGCGATTTTAGAGTTTTTGAGCGAACAAAATATTTTAAAGCCTGTTAAAAGCTTTGAAATCATGGATGAATTTATCATGCATGGGAACACCGCTTTAGTGGAAAAATCCTTAGGCTTAGACACAGAGAGTTTGACTGACGCTATTTTAAAAGATTTAGGACAAGAGAGATGAAAGAAAAGACGCCAATGAAGAATATCCGCAATTTTTCCATTATCGCTCACATTGACCATGGTAAAAGCACTTTAGCGGATTGTTTGATCGCTGAATGCAACGCTATCAGTAACAGAGAAATGAAGAGCCAAGTGATGGACACGATGGATATTGAAAAAGAAAGGGGCATTACGATTAAGGCTCAAAGCGTGCGTTTGAATTACACTTTTAAGGGAGAGGATTATGTTTTAAACCTCATTGACACCCCAGGGCATGTGGATTTTAGCTATGAAGTGTCTCGTTCTTTGTGTTCGTGCGAAGGGGCGTTATTAGTGGTGGATGCCACTCAAGGCGTGGAAGCGCAAACCATCGCCAACACTTATATCGCTTTAGATAACAATTTAGAAATTTTACCGGTGATCAATAAAATTGATTTGCCTAATGCGAATGTTTTAGAAGTCAAACAAGATATAGAAGACACGATAGGGATTGATTGCTCTAGCGCTAATGAAGTGAGCGCTAAAGCTAAGCTTGGCATTAAAGATTTGTTAGAAAAAATCATTACGACCATTCCTGCCCCTAGCGGTGATTTTAACGCTCCCTTAAAAGCGCTCATTTATGATTCATGGTTTGACAATTATTTAGGGGCACTAGCGTTAGTGCGTATCATGGATGGGAGCATTAATACCGATCAAGAAATTTTAGTGATGGGAACAGATAAAAGACATGGCGTTTTAGGGCTATATTATCCTAACCCTTTGAAAAAAATCCCCACTAAGAGTTTAGAATGCGGCGAGATTGGCATTGTGAGTTTGGGGTTAAAGAGCGTTACTGATATTGCGGTGGGCGATACGCTCACAGACGCTAAAAACCCTACCCTTAAACCCATTGAAGGCTTTATGCCGGCTAAACCTTTTGTTTTTGCGGGGCTTTACCCTATAGAAACGGACCGGTTTGAAGATTTAAGAGAAGCGTTATTGAAACTCCAGCTTAACGATTGCGCTTTAAATTTTGAGCCTGAAAGCTCGGTGGCGCTTGGCTTTGGCTTTAGGGTGGGCTTTTTAGGGTTATTGCACATGGAAGTGATCAAAGAAAGGCTGGAGAGGGAATTTGGTCTTAACTTAATCGCTACCGCTCCCACGGTGGTGTATGAAGTGCATTTAACGGATAATAGCATCAAATATGTCCAAAACCCTAGCGAATTGCCCCCTGAAAATCATATCGCTTGCATCAAAGAGCCTTTTGTGAGGGCGACGATCATCACGCCGAGCGAATTTCTGGGTAATTTAATGCAGTTATTGAACAATAAAAGAGGCATTCAAGAAAAAATGGAATATTTGAATCAGTCTCGTGTCATGCTCACTTATTCCTTGCCGAGCAATGAAATTGTGATGGATTTTTATGACAAGCTCAAATCTTGCACGAAAGGGTATGCGAGCTTTGATTATGAGCCTATAGAAAACAGAGAGGCTCATTTGGTGAAGTTAGATGTGAGGGTGGCAGGCGATGTGGTGGATGCGCTTTCTATCATTATAGATAAAAACAAGGCGTATGAAAAGGGGCGCGCTTTAGTGGAAATGATGAAAGAGCTTATCCCAAGACAGCTTTTTGAAGTCGCTATCCAAGCGAGCGTGGGGAATAAAATCATCGCCAGAGAGACGATCAAATCTGTCGGTAAGAATGTAACGGCTAAGTGCTATGGGGGCGATATTACACGGAAAAGAAAACTCTTAGAAAAGCAAAAAGAGGGCAAGAAACGCATGAAAGCTATCGGTAAGGTGGAGCTTCCCCAAGAAGCGTTTTTAGCGATATTAAAGATCGATTAGGGCGTTTGATGAAAGTAGGCTCACTTTTTGCTGGGATTGGAGGGTTTGAATGCGCGTTTTTGCAAGCGGGCTTTGAAATTGGTTGGGCGAATGAATTGGACAAAGACGCATGCAACACTTATAGGGCTAATTTCAAACACAAGCTTTTAGAACAAGACATTAAAGATTTAAACCCTAATGAATTAGAAGATGTTGGGTTGATAAGTGCGGGGTTTCCTTGTCAAGCGTTCAGCATTGCCGGGTTGCAAAAAGGGCTTAATGATGAAAGAGGAGCGATTGTTATGGAAATGTTTCGCATCATTCAAGCCAAAAAACCTCAAGTTTTATTATTAGAAAATGTGAAAAATTTAGTGAGTCATAATAAGGGGGAAACCTTAAAGTTTATTTTAGAAACTTTAAAAAACTTAGGCTATTTTGTCCATTATAAAATACTAAATACTTATGAATATTCTACTATACCACAAAATAGAGAGCGGATTTATATTATAGGATTTTTAGATAAAAACCATTACAAGCGCTTTCATTTTCCTTTAAAAATCAATCACACGCAAAGCATTAAGGATTTATTAGAAATAAAAGTGGGTGAGGAATTTTATTACAAGCAATATCGTTTTTATGAGACTTTAAAAAAAGAAATCACCAAAAGAGACACTTGCTACCAATGGCGCAGGCATTATGTAAGAGAAAATAAAAACAATCTTTGCCCCACTCTTACAGCCAACATGGGGACAGGAGGGCATAATGTGCCTTTAGTTTTAGATGAGAAAGGCATAAGAAAACTCACGCCTAAAGAATGTCTGAATTTTCAAGGTTTCGCTAAAGATTATGTTTTACCTAATACCGCTAAAAGCAAACTTTATAAGCAAATTGGTAATTCTGTGAGTGTGCCTGTGATTAAAGCTTTAGCATTAGAAATTAAAAAGGTTGTTCATGGATAATCATACGCATCAAACTTGGGTCATCAATTTAACCGGTATTGACAAGGGGATTTTTCGCACAATGAATGGCAACGCTGATGAACTCATTGCTATAGGAAGGGTGATTAAAGCAGGATTTCCTTGCAGTAGAGTGGATGTTACAAACGCTAAGTATGATGCCATTGTGGATCTAGGGGGAAAGCAGAAATTATTGAGGATACAGATTAAAGGCACAGGGGGAGATACTTTGAATTTTACAGGGGGCTATAGGAGTGGGGTTCAAATTGATAGGAACGCCCCTAAACGCACTTACAAATACACCAAAAAAGATTGCGATTTGATTTTAGGGATAGACACTCGCACGAGCGAATGCTATATTATCCCTATTGAAGACACACAAGAATGGGGCAACACAAAGAGCTTATCGCAACTCCAACACTATAAAGAGAATTGGCAGATTTTGATTGACTTGGCGTTGGAGTGAAAATATAAAATGACATTTATAAATAAGAAAAAAAGATCTCTTTAGATAGGGTGTTGGTTATGCTAAAAGGATAAAATCAAATTGGACTTAAAAAACAAAAGTTTTCGCTCACACACCGCCTATACAAACGCTTTAAAGAATGACTTACTCTTAAACCCTAGATTAGTGGAAGCAGAAAGAAAATTTTTACAAGCTTTTGGAATGGCTTAAAATGAACGCTGATAATCAAGTGGGTAATCAAAAAGCTTGATTGGGGCGATAAAAACATTAAGGGAATTAGAGACCAAGTCGGCACTCTCTAACCATTACAGAGACGGCACCAACTGTAGCGTCTCAAACCTTAATGGGAATGATCCTGCCACAAACGAGTTTAAAACACAAGAACCATAACAATCAAAATTGGGACACTTGCTTACAGAATACCACAATAAAGAGCGTTTTTAAACAACAAACGAAATAATTAAAAATTGAATTATTGTTGAATAGCTAGCGGCTATAAAGAGAAGCTTGCGTTACCGTCTACTTTGCAAGCGATTACAAAAGAAAAGGCATTTAATTCTTTAAACTCTTTTAAAACTAATCCTATATAAAAAAGATTAACAAGGCTTTTAAAAAAGCGTTATCAGGGAGTTAGGGTATCGCAAAAACCCTCCTATGAATTTTAAAATCGCCAAAAGTTTAAGCTTTTGTAGCGAGTTTGTTGATCGCTTCAGCGTTCATGTCGTCTTGATGGGTTTTTAACACTTTGGAATACATGTCCAAAAAGCGGTTGGTTTCAATTAAAGCGCTCATCTCGCGCACCGCATTGACATTGCTTTTTTCTAGCATGTATTGTTTTAACGCACCAGAGTCAGAGACTTGATGGACGCCTTCGCCCTGATAAGTATAAAGGTTTTGCCCTATTTTTTTAAGGTTTTTAGGTTCGCTAAAACCCACTAAAGCTAACGCGCCCGCTTGAATTTGGGCTTCATTATCCCTAAAAGTGATTCCACCATTTTGATCCACTTCAATTTCAGCGTCAGGCATGAGCATGATCCCTCCTTTTTCGTTCAATCCAGAGCGTGAAAGCACCTTAAAGCCATTAAGAGTAACTAAAAAGCCGTCTTTATCCACGCTAAAATGCCCGTCTCTAGTATAAGCGACACCCTCATTAGTTTGTATCGCAAAATAGAGGTTAGGGCTTGTTAGGGCAAAATCTAGGGGGTTATTCGTCCCTTCAAACGCACCAAGACTCCTATCCGTATAGATTTCTGATAAAATAGGCACACGATTGAGATTGCGGTTTAAATACTTCGCGCTCGCTTTAGTTTCATCTTCTAAGGGCAGTTGCTCTCGGTATTGTTGGTAAAGCCTTAAAAAATCGCCTGTAATCGCATCGTCTCTTTTAAAGCCATTGGTGTTTAAATTAGCTAAATTATTAGAAGTTAAATCCAAGCGGTTAAATTGTGTCGCCATAGCCCCAGTGGCCGCATAATACCCATTTTGCATGCAAGAATCCTTTTAAAAGGAAGAATTATAGCAAAAATTAAATAAAAACAGATTCATTCCAAATAGGTTTTTTTAGGGAATAGGATAACCATAACCATAAAGATAATAATACTCAACATGACATAGCCCACAAACCCCGCTTCAAAACCATGCTGTTTGAACTCTAACGCTACATAACTCGCGCTCCCTCCAAAAAGTGCATTGGCGATCGCATAGGCTAAACCCACGCCAAGCGCTCGCACATGTTCAGGGAATAATTCCGCTTTAATGACCCCAGCAATGCAAGTGTAAAAACTCATGCTGCTTAATGCGAGTATTTCATAAAATAGGGCTTCATACACGCTAGTGGCATGCTTGATACCATAAAAGACAACAGGCGTTACAATAAGCCCTGTGATAGCAAAAACCATCAGCATTTGGGTGCGTTTGATTTTATCCGCCAGCATCCCGCATAAGGGCTGTAAGAAGATAAAATAAGAGAGCGCTAAAAGCATGATAAAACTGCTTTCTTTAGGGCTGAATGATGAGCTGTTGGTTAAAAAGATTTTTAAATACACCGTAAAAGTATAAAAACACAAACTCCCTCCCATAGTGAGTCCAAAAACTATCATTAAGGCTTTTTTATGGTTGAGCAATTCCTTTAAACTGCCTCTTTGGGTTTCTTCTTTAATAGTGGTTTTGGAAGTTGTTTTGCTATCCATAGTTTCTTCCATGATATTTCTTAAAAAGAGCGAGAGTAGGGCTAATATACCCCCTAAAGCGAACAAATAACGCCAAGCGAACGCGCTGATTTGCTCATGCGTGTAAATGTTTTCAACGATAAAGAGCGAAAAAATAGCTAAGAGTTGCCCTCCCACTAAAGTTACATATTGGAAAGAGCCATAAAAACCTTTTTTGCCATTCTTGCCCAATTCAGAGAGGTAAGTAGCGACCACGCCATATTCGCCTCCCACGCTAAAGCCCTGTAAAAGCCTGGCTAATAATAAAAACAAGAACGCCCATTCCCCCACGATTTCTTTAGTGGGGAGCAATGCGAGCATGAAAGAGCCTAGCGCCATAAGGATAATGGAATACACCATAGAAGTTTTACGCCCCTTTTTATCCCCTAATTTACCAAAAAACAAACTCCCCAAAGGGCGCATGAAAAACCCTAGCATAAAAACCAAAAAAGCTGAGATGAGCGCTAGAGTGGGGTCATTGGTGTGGGTAAATTCCTTAGCAAAATAAGGAGCGAGAAACGCATAAGCGTAAAAGTCATACCATTCCACTAAATTACCTGAACTAGCGGCTAAAAGGGATTTTAAGGGTTTTTTGGTGGCGGGTTGGGGGTTCATGGCTATCCTTGAATATGAAATTTTTAGGTAATTTTACTAGGAGTTAGGGAAACCACAGATAATATTTGATTAATAGATGAAAGGTTGGTATCGTTTGTATCATTGAGAAAAGTTTTTGTTTTTAATGAAGGATTGATAATAAAGTCTAAAAAATGCACAAAGGCATTTTTAAAATCAATCATAAAGAGTTTGCGAAAAGCAGGCGGTAACTTTTTAAAAATTAAAAATAATGTTTGCCAATATTTAATGAAAACAAAGCCTAAAAGTTTTGCAAAATCTCTCTGTTGCCTTTGGCGTTTCTTGGGGATAAAAAGCCTTGAGCTTCTAATTCGTCCGTAATGGTAGCGGCTTGGTTGTAACCGATTTTTAATTGGCGTTGTAAAAAACTCGTAGAAGTGATCTTTTTTTCTAAAATCACCGCTTTAGCCCTTTCTAGAATGTCATCGCCTTGATAGTTAGGGGTGTCTAAAGGCATGCGCGATTCTTCTAGCAAGAAATCTTTATCGTATTCCACTTCTTTTTGGGCTTTAATAAAATCCACGATTTTTTTGATTTCATCTTCAGTGGCAAAGGGGGCATGCAAGCGCACTAACCCGTTCGCTCCTGGGGGGGTAAAGAGCATATCACCCCTTCCTAGCAAGCTTTGCGCCCCATCGGTGTCTAAAATCACTTTAGAATCAATTTTAGTGCCTACCCTAAAACTCACCCTTGAAGGCAAGTTGGTTTTAATCAAGCCGGTTACGACATCCACGCTTGGGCGTTGGGTCGCTACAATGAGGTGCAAGCCGCTCGCTCGCCCCATTTGAGCGATCCTAGCGATAGGAAACTCCGCTTCCTTGCCTCCTGTCATCATCAAATCCGCTAATTCATCAATCACTACAATCAAATAGGGGAACGCTTCAACGCCATTGTTTTTAGCTTGTTCATTATAAGAATCAATGGTTTTAACCTTGTATTCGCTCATTAAAGAATACCGGCGCTCCATTTCTTTAGCCACGCTTTGTAAAGCCCCGATAGCTTTTTTGGGGTCGGTGATAATGGGCGTGAGTAAATGGGGGATGTCCGCATAAATGCTAAATTCTACCATTTTGGGATCGATCATCACTAATTTGAGTTGATCGGGGGGGTTTTTATAAAGTAAGGATAAAATCATCGCATTCACGCCCACGCTCTTACCGCTCCCTGTCGTGCCGGCAATGAGCAAGTGAGGGAGCTTTTTTAAATCCGTGATGAAAGGGTTACCCACAATGTCTTTGCCTAAAGCTAGAGTTAAGGGCGAGCTGGATTTTTGAAACAATTCGCTTTCTAGAATTTCTCTTAAATAAATAATTTGGCTTTGGCTGTTAGGGATTTCAATGCCAACGACATCTTTACCTTTGATAGGGGCTTGAATGCGGATGGATTCAGCGCATAAAGTCATCGCTAAATCATCGCTCAAGCCTAAAATACGGCTCACCTTAACATTGGGAGCTGGGCGGAATTCAAAAGTGGTTACAATAGGGCCTGAATAAGTGCGGATAATATCGCCATCAATTTTAAAGGTGCGCAGTTTGCTCAATAAATCCTGGATTTTTTGATCAATCTCGTTTTCGTCTAAAGAAGTTTCTTTCAAACAAACCGCGTTCAATAATTGCGTGGTGGGAAGCTCATAATCTTTGGGTTTTTGCACTTCGCCATAATCCAATCCGTCTAATATCTCTTTATTTTCGCTCAATTCTTTAACCATAACGGGTTTTTTAGTGCTTGTGGGGGTTAGTGGGCTAAAGTTTGGAGCGTTTTGTACCTCTTTTTCTTCTTCTTTGAGATTTTCTTTTATCGTTTCTTTTATCATTTCTTCTTGCGTGTTTTCTTGTGGGCTTTCTTCTTTTTTAGGGTGGTTGGGGGTTTTGTCATTTTCTGTTTTGTTGTCATTTTCTAGGTTGGGTGCGGATGCGGGCATGACGGGTGCTGACATGATAGGTTTGAGTGTGGCAGGTTTGGGCGTGGTGGGCGTAAGAGTTTCTTTTGTAGGCGTGGGTTCTCTTTCTTTGGTTTCTTGTTTAAGTTCTTTTAAAGGGGGGTTAGTGGGGTTAGTCAAATCATCAAATCGGTTTCTTTTAGGGTAAATGGTGTAATGGGTAGGGGGGTTTGGGGAAATTTGAACCAAGCCTTCTTGCGGTTCTGAATCATTTAAAGTCGTGTTATAGGGGGTAGGGATCGCTAAAAACGATTCTTCGTTGGGGGTGTTGTGGTTTTCATCAATGGGGTTTTCTTTGAGGTTTTCTTTTTCTTTATCGTTGTTGGTTTCTTTTTTTTGAGAATCTGATGGGGTGTTTTCAAAACCTTCTTTTTTCAGGCTAAAATTAGGGCTAAAAGCCTGTAAGCATTGTTTGTAAATCTCTTTTAAAAGGTTTTGTGTTTTGTTCATATAAGGATAAAAAACGCTTTTAGGGGGTAGTTTGAATAAAATCAAATAAGAAATAACTACCATAAGCATTATCAGCGCATAAAGCCCAAAGTCCCCTATAAAAGGGCGTAAAAACAAACGCGTGCTGTTGCCGATTTCCCCTTGATTTAATAGGCTAGATTGCAAAAAGAGCAAAGATAAAATGCCTAATAGATGCCCTAAAGTTTTTTCTAAAATGATTTCTGTAAAAGGGTTTTTAGTCTTGTATAAAAGGAATAAAACCCACGCTAAATAGGGTAAATTAATGAATGAAAGATACCCAAAATATTTTTTATTGATTGCGGCAAACCACACCCCAAAACGCCCCACTAAACCGCTATTACCCAACCATGAAGATAGGGTTAAAAACGCTAATAAAACCCCTATGATTAAAACCAAATAAAGTTTTTTAGATTTCATCGGTTGCACATGTCTTTAAAAGAGCAGTATTCACAATCTTTAACCTCTAAAGTTTTTTTAAAATCAATTTCTTGCTTGAGCTTGGGGATAAGAGAAAATTCCAAATGATCCATTTTGGCCTGTAAAACAAGCTCGTCTTCTTCTAGCAACTCGCCCTTTCTCAAATCATAAAAAAAGGCTTTTATAGGCTCTTTGTAACCCAGATTTTTAAGGGCAAACGCATAGATGGCCATTTGATAATCGGTGCTGATTTGAGCGATTTCTTTGGGGCTTAAGCTTCCTCTTTGTGTTTTACTCATGTTGTCTAATTTCAAATCGCTTTTGAATTTGTAATCCAATAAAATAATCTCATTGTCAGCCGTTTTGTCAATCCTGTCTATACGCCCTTTAAAAATAACGCCTTGAATGATCGTTTCAAAGCTTTTTTCAAGATCAAGGATTTTGATTTTTGTATTAAAGCGTTCTTTTTCTTTAAGATAAAAAGCCTGGATTTTTTTAAGCGCTATAAGAGTGTCTAAACGCTCTTTAGGGGTAATGTTTTTTCTTGTTTCTAAGAGCCAAATGAGCCTCTCTTCTAATACATAAGGGTTTTTGTCTTTTTCATAAGCTTCTTTTAAAAGTTCATGGAGCAAACTGCCCACAGCGCTATTATTTTCATCTTTAGGGCTTTCTTTGAAGCGCTTCATGTAGTGGTAGTAGAAACGGCGCTTGCAAGTTAAAAAAGCGTTTAATGAGCTAGCGCTAAAGCTAAAATCTTTAGGGATAGCGGCTTTGATTTCTTCTTCTTGGTAGTCTTTTAAAGGAGTTGTTGCAAAAAGCGTGTAAGCGTCTTTGATAGGCTCTATATGCAAATTTAATTCCAAAAGCATGTTAGAGGCTTTTGAAGTTTCGCTCTCTATATAAGAAAGCGTTATTTCTTTAGAGTTTTTAAAGAGTTGGTAGTAATAGTGTTTTTGCAAATTTTTCTTATCTAATAAAGTGGGGAGGTTGAGCGATTGTCTTAAAGCAGAGTTTAAAAACAAATCGCAATCTTTAAGGCTTGGCACACAAGTTTCATTGAAATCCACAATAACGATTTTATCAAATTGCATGCCCCTTGTCTCTAAAGTGTCCATGACTCGTATTTTGCCCCCACTAGAATCGTCTAAGCGGAAGTTGGTCTCAAATTCTTGCAAATACAAATGCAATAAATCTTTAAGGCTGTAGTTTTTAAGCGTGTCTTTTAAAAGATGATACTGGTGCATGATTTTAGAATGCGCTTCTTTTAAGGGCGCTTTTTCTTTAGAGCTTTGTTGTTCTAAAAGCGGGAGCGTGAGGTTTTCCAAATCCAATAAAGGCGATGCGCTCAAATCACCACTTGCTTCTAAATCTTCTAAGATTTTGACAAGCTCTGTATAATAAGGGCTGTTTTTAGCCCCTAAGCCCATTGCGAAATTCAAATTGTTGTTTTTGTCTAAAAGTTTTAAAAAAGGCAAAAAATCCGCATTAGGCGTGATGATCGCCATTTTATTAGGATCGTTATCTTTTTGCAAATATTCTTCTATGGTTTGTAAAACTAAAGCACCTTGTTTTAAATAACTGGAGTTGGCATAAAGCTTTGGTTCTATTTTTTGGCGCTTGGGTGTCTGGGAGAGGATCTTTTGGGTTTTAAAATCAATGGAATAATCGCAATCTGTTTCTAATTTGAGATTGAGAAATTCCAAAAATTTTTGGTTGTATTTGTCGCAAGATAGGTGTAAAGTGATAGGCACTAACTTCGCCACTTCTAATAGGCATTGCCTTTCAAAAACGCTCATAAAGCCGTCTAAATGCCATTCAATGGAGGAAAAATGCTCAAAAAATTCTTTTAAAATGGTGGGTTTTTCTTGCATAATTTTGTCATAAAAGCCTAATTTTTCTAGCTTTTTAATGTAACGATCATAAATCATTTCCAAGACTTCTAAATGCTTTTCATAATCCAAGTAAATGTCTTTAGAAGAAAGTTCATTGAGTTTGATACAGGCAGAACTTAATTCGTCAAACAAATCAAACAAAAAGGAGGTGCTTTCCAAATACCCTAAAAAGCTGTTTTCAAAAAGTAAAAGCCCTTCAAGAATGGATTTTTTTTCTTTAGCGATGGCTTTAATGGTGTCTATCATTAAAATTTGGCGCGCGTTTTTAGGGATTTTCTTTTTATTGGGGATGTAAAAAGCCTGTTCAAAAAAACTCCCCATGCTCATCGCGCTAGGCAAAAACCCTTCGCCTTGCTCTAAATAGAAATGTTTTAAACGCCTGGTGGAGCTAAAAACAAACAAGGGGGTTTTTTCTAAAAAAAGTTTTTCTAAATTCATGCGTTGAGTAACCTTTTAGCTTGAGCGGTAACATTTTCAACGCTAAAGCCAAATTTTTCAAAGAGTTTATCGCCCTTTGCTGAGCTCCCAAAAGAATCCATGCCAATGATTTTATCCGCAAAACGATACCACTCTATCGCGCGGCTCGCTTCAATCACTAAGACTTTGCCCTTAAAGAGTTCTTTAAGATAGCTTTCATCTTGCTCTATCAATAGATCAAAGCATGGTGCGCTCACTACTTGAGTGGGGATATTTTCTCGCTCTAAAATCTTAGCGCTCTCTAAAGCTAAAGAGACCTCGCTCCCGCTCGCAACAAGCGTGATAATGGGATCTTTAGAGTGGTGTTTAACATACGCCCCTTTTAAAACCTGCTCTTTAGAAACCTCATCAAGCACGGGCAAATTCTGGCGCGATAAAATAAGAGCACTAGGAGCGTTCAAACTTAACGCTACTTGCATGCAAGCCTTATTTTCAAAAGCATCGCTAGGCCTGAAAGCATAAAAATTAGGCAAAGCGCGTAAATGGCTCAATTGCTCTATGGGCTGGTGCGTCGCCCCGTCTTCGCCCACGCCAATGCTGTCATGCGTGAAGATAAAAAGGGCTTTTAATTTCATTAAAGCGCTCAAACGAATGCTAGGCATTAAATAATCGCTAAACACAAAAAAGGTCGCGCAAAAAGGCACCAACAAGCCATACGCCGCTAAAGCGTTAGTGATAGCCCCCATGGCATGCTCTCTGATCCCAAAATGCAAGTTTTGCCCTAAAGGGAAATCGCCAGAATGTTTCAAATGCGTGTTATTAGAGGGGGCTAAATCCGCACTCCCCCCCAAAAAGCCCTCGCATTCTTTAGCGATAGCGTTTAAAATCATGCCGTTACTCACTCTCGTGGCTAGAGATTCGCCTTTTTTAAAGGCGGGGTAATGGATGGTGTTAAAATCAAAATTCTTCAACGCATGGATTTTTTCTTTTGTTTTAGGGCTTAAGGATTTTTCCCATAAGGCTTCTAAACTAACGCCCCTAACTTTCACTTCTTCAAAATGCATTTTGTTTTTTGGGCTAATGATAAAGCTTTCATTAGGGTTGATTTGAGCGTTTTCTTTGGATTGTTTTAACACTTCTTTATTTAAAGGCGAGCCATGCGTTTTTTCACTCCCCTCTAAACCAATAGCCCCCTTACCAATAATCGTATGAGCGATTAAAAGCGTGGGTTTAGGGGATTTTTTGGCTTCTTCTAAAGCATCATGAATCGCTTGATAGTCATGCCCATCGCATTCTAGCACTTCCCAATTTTGCGCTAAAAAGCGTGTTTTAACCTGTTCGCTAAAACTAATATTAATAGCGCCTTCAATGCTGATCTGATTACTATCATAAATCACGATGAGGTTATCAAGGCGAAGGTGCCCAGCCAAAGAAGCACTCTCATAACTAATGCCTTCTTGCAAATCCCCATCCCCACACAAGCAATAGACTTTATGAGAGATCGTTTTTTTATCCAAAAGGTTTTGAGCGTATTGGCTCGCCATGCTAAAGCCCACAGCGTTAGCAAAACCTTGCCCCAAAGGGCCTGTGGTGATTTCAATGCCTTCGGTGTGGTGCAATTCGGGGTGTCCTGGGGTTTTAGAGTGTAATTGCCTGAAACGCTTTAAATCTTCTAAACTCAAATCAAAGCCCCACAAATGCAACAAACTATACGCTAACGCGCTCGCATGCCCTCCGCTAAAAACCAACCTGTCCCTATTGAGCCATTTAGGGTTAGTGGGGTTTAGGTTTAAATGCAAGCTTAAAACCACCATCACATCGGCTAATCCCAAGCACACGCCCGGATGCCCGCTATTAGCCTTATCTATCATGTCCGCGCACAAAAAGCGAAGCGCATTCGCCATGCTTTTTAATCGTTCTAAGTCAGCGTTACTCAATCGCATCAAATTTTTCCGTTTTTAAGGTTTTTGGGAGTCATTTTAACACAAATTATCTCAAAATCTCTTTGGCTCTTAAGATGTCTTGTTGGATCTGATTTTTAAGCTCTTTTAAAGAATTAAAACGCTTGTTGTCTCGTATTTTTTGAACCCAACGCAAAGCGATTTCTTGGGGCGGGTTTTCTATGATGGTATCAAGCACATGGCATTCTATGGCGAAATGTTGATCCGCGCTCAAGCGGTTGCCTATAAAACTCACGCTTTTTTGATAAATTGGATCTTTTACTTTCACTAAACTCGCATACACCCCAAAACTAGGGAGGATAAAATCTTTAGTTTTGATATTTAAAGTAGGCACTAATTCTTTATGCCCTAAGCCTTGATCGCTAATGACTTCCCCACACACTTCATAAGGCCTGCCTAAGAGCTTGTTAGCTAAAAGTAAGTCGCCATGACTTAGGGCTAGTTTGATGATTTTAGAATGCACGCTGATGTTTTGGATTTTCACTTCAGGCACAATAATGGTTTTTTCAAAACGCTCTTTTAAAAATAAAGCGTCATTTTGTCTTCCATGCCCAAACCTGAAATCATAGCCCACCACCAGGCGTTCTAAATGGGGGAATTTCTTTTTTAAAAGCTCTAAAAATTCTAGGGCGTTTAATCGCGAAATTTCTTCTAAATACACAAAAAATAAAGGCATGCCCACGAGTTTAGCGCGGTATTTTAGGGGGGTTAAATAGCCTTTAGTGTAACGTTTTTTTTCTATGATTAAAAGGGCTTTGGGATCTTTTAATTCTTTAAAAAGGGCTTGATGCCCTAAATGCAAGCCATCAAATTTACCGATAGCTAGGCTTTTAATCTCAGGCTCGCTTGAAATGGATAAAAAATTCAACATTCCCGTTTTTCCCTTTCACTAAGCTTTCTTGGATCGTTAAGATTTGAAAATTCTTTGTTTTTAAATGGTTTTTAAAGTTTTCTAAAGCGTTTAAAATGGCTTCTTTATCCATTACCACCCCCTTTTTATTGCGTTTTGTGGCTCTGCCCACTTCAAATTGCGGTTTGAAAAGCGCTAAAAATTCACCGCTTAAAGGCACAATCGCTTCTAAAATACAATATAAAGAAATAAAGCTCACATCACAAAGCACTAAATCAATTTTTTCTGGCGTTTTAAACCCTCTAATATCGCATTCTTCGTAACATTCTATGCGCTGGTCGTTTTTCAAACCCTCATCTAATTGCATTTTCCCCACGTCCACGCAAAGCACCTTTTTAGCCCCTTTTAAAAGAGCCACTTGACTAAAGCCCCCCTTGCTCGCTCCCACATCTAAAACCACCTTTTCTTTAAAATCTATAAAATGATCTTCTAAAAAAGCCCCTAATTTTTCCCCAGCCCTGCTAACGAATAGATTTGGAGCGATCAGTTCAATAATGTCGCTTTCTTTCACCATAAAAGAGGGTTTAGAAACCACTATTTTATTGACTAAAACCTGATTTTTTAAAACCAACGCTTTAGCTTTTTCTCTGCTATTTGCTAAATGCTGGTTGAATAGGGCGTAATCTAGGCGCATTAAAATTGAGGTAAGGGGACTTGATAAGCGAAATTAAAAACAATCTTGCCTAAACTATAGGCATCAAGCTCTAGTTTGGCTTCTTGCACCGCTAAATAATCCAATTTGTTAAAAGCGAGCAAAAAAGCTCGGCTCCACCGGTTCGTGGTTTCTAAAATGCCATCAAATTCATCTTTTGTGATTTCTCGCACCCATAAAGGCTCTGAGCCTGTAGGTTTTGTGCCAAAAAGTTCATAAGAAATATAGCCATCATCTATCCAGTCGTTATTTTGCGTGAAAATCTCCACTAAAAAATACTCATGGTCATAGTAAGTGCCGCTATCCACATCGTTTAAATGCGTAGCGATAGCCGTGATGATAGGCACATTATCTTGGGTGATTTCGCCCTTTCTGCTGGCTTGGATCTTTTTTTCTAACACTAAGTCTAGCGTGTAAGTGTATTCATTGAAATTGCTCACACACCCTAAACAAAAGAATAAAAACACCAGAAGTGTTGAGAGATTTTTCAAGCCCATTCCTTGCTAAAACCCATGCCATTTTTAGCTAAAATAAAATCTGTATTATAACTAAAAGGGGGTTTTATGCCAAAAAAATGCCGACACTTGCTCCAAACCAGCGATTTAAGCCTAGATGAAATCAAGCTTTTATTGAACAAAGCGAGCGTTTATACGAACGATTTTAACGCCGTATCTTTAGAGACAAAAGAAAAAATGTATAATAAAATCATCGTGGCGTTATTTTTTGAAAATTCCACCAGAACGGTGTCTAGTTTTGAAATCGCAAGCTTGAGATTGGGGGCAAAAATAGTGAAATTAAACATGCAAACAAGCTCCACTTCAAAGGGTGAAACTTTGATAGACACTTTTAAAAATATCCATGCCATGCAGCCTGACGCTATCATCACACGGCATGCTTTTTCAAGCGCGCCTTTTAAATTGGCCGAATTTTCACAATGCCCCTTGATTAACGCAGGAAGCGGCGTGAGCGCTCACCCTACCCAAGCGTTATTAGACTTGCTCACCCTTTATCGGCATTTTGGCAGTTTGGAAAATCTAAAAGGGAAAAAAATCGCTTTTATAGGCGATGTGAAAAATTCCAGAGTGGCTAATAGTAACATTAAATTGCTCCAAAGACTAGGGCTTGAGATCATGCTGTGCGCTCCAAGCTCCATGCTCCCTAGCACTCCTTTAAAAACGACGCATAACATTGAAGAAGCGATAGGATTTGCAGACATCTTAATGAGTTTGAGGACTCAAACCGAACGGCACAACGCGCCCATTTTTGCAAGCTTGAAAGATTACGGCAACGCTTATTGCATCACCCAAAAACGCCTAGAGGCTCACGCTAAAAATAAAGAGATCCTTATTTTACACCCAGGCCCGGTGCATAGGGATATTGATATAGAAAGCGCGGTGTTAGAAGACAAGCGTTCTAAAGTCTTAGAGCAAGTCAAAAATGGCGTGGCAATGCGCATGGCGGTGTTGGAGTTTTTGCTATTAGATTGATTGTCAAACTTAAAAAATGCTTTTTAGCATTTTTTAAAAAAATGGGTTTGGTTATAAAACGGCACAAAAACCCCAATTTGATTAAGTTTTGATTTACTTTATCTCATTTTATGGTGAAACTAAAAAAATTTCGTTATAATCTAAAATAGTTGAGTTAATTAAAAGTAAATAAATAGCTTGATTACGCTTCTTTGTTTTTAGATCAGTTAAGAATTGTAGTCTTTAAGATGTATTGGCTATTAAAAGGAAAAAAATGAAAAATAGCACGCCTTTAAAGAATAAAGTTTTTTGTGGGTTATTATGTTTTAAGTTTGAGCGCTTCTTTGCAAGCGTTTGATTATAAAATTGAAGTTTTAGCGGAGTCCTTTTCTAAAGTTGGCTTTAATAAAAAAAAGATTGATATTTCTAGGGGGATTTATCCTACAGAGACTTTTGTAACCGCTGTAGGGCAGGGCAATATCTATGCGGATTTTTTATCCAAAGGCCTTAAAGATCAAGGGCATGTTTTAGAGGGAAAAGTCGGCGGAACAATCGGTGGGGTCGCTTATGATAGCACAAAATTCAATCAAGGCGGATCGGTTATTTATAACTACATCGGTTATTGGGATGGCTATTTAGGGGGTAAAAGAGCCTTGCTGGATGGCACGAGTATCCATGAGTGCGCGCTTGGGTCTGATGGCAAGGTGATTGATTCTATAGCGTGCGGGAACGCTAGGGCCAATAAAATCCGCCGTAATTACTTGATGAATAACGCTTTTTTAGAATACCGCTATAAGGATATTTTTGTGGCTAAAGGAGGGCGTTATCAATCTAATGCTCCTTATATGAGCAGTTACACGCAAGGCTTTGAAATTAGCGCTAAAGTCAAGGATAAAAATGAAGCAAGCCATAAATTATGGTGGTTTAGCTCATGGGGTAGGGCGTTCGCTTATGGGGAGTGGATTTATGATTTTTACTCTCCAAGAACCGTGATTAAAAACGGGCGCACTCTAAATTATGGTATCCATTTAGTGAATTACACTTATGGAAGGAAAGGAATTAGCGTCAGCCCTTTTTTCCAATTTTCGCCCGGGACTTATTATAGCCCTGGGGTGGTTGTAGGCTATGATAGTAACCCTAATTTTGATGGCGTGGGCTTTAGATCCGAAACAAAAGCTTATATTTTGCTCCCCGTCCATGCCCCCTTAAGAAGGGATACTTATCGTTACGCTGTGAAAGCGGGCACTGCCGGGCAAAGCTTGCTCATTAGGCAACGATTTGATTATAATGAATTTAATTTTGGGGGAGCGTTTTATAAAGTGTGGAAAAACGCAAACGCTTACATCGGCACGACAGGAAACCCTTTAGGCATTGATTTTTGGACCAATAGCGTTTATGATATAGGGCAAGCCTTAAGCCATGTGGTAACCGCTGATGCCGTCTCTGGTTGGGTTTTTGGTGGGGGCGTGCATAAAAAGTGGCTGTGGGGGACTTTATGGCGTTGGACTAGCGGCACTTTAGCCAATGAAGCGAGCGCGGCTGTTAATGTGGGCTATAAGATCAGTAAGAGTTTGACAGCGAGCGTGAAATTAGAATATTTGGGCGTGATGACGCATTCAGGCTTTACGGTAGGGAGTTACAGACCCACGCCCGGCTCTAAAGCGCTTTATTCAGACAGGAGCCATTTGATGACAACCCTTAGCGCTAAATTCTAATCAATCGCTTTAAGCTGTTTATTAAAGCGTTAAAAATCCCTTAGTAAAAACACTATAATACAAGTTTAATCAAATCCAAAGGTTAAGCATTTGAAACTCTTTTTTAGGCGGTATTCTCAATATCTTAAAGAGCATTATAAAAGTTTTATAGTGGTTTTATTTTCTTCTTTGGTGGTGGCTTTAAGCACGGCTTGGGGGACTTATTTAGTCAAGCCCACTTTAGATGAAATTTTTATCAATAAAGACACTCACATGCTCAAAATCCTGCCTTTTTTAGTGATTTTGGCGTATTTGGGCAAGAGTGGGGGCATGTATTTAGGCACTTATTTCACTAACTTTATCGGGCTTGATATTGTCAAAAAAATACGCAACACCATGCTAGAAAGCCTTCTCAAAATGGAAATGGATTTTTTTAACAGGACGAAAAAGGGCGAATTGATCGCAAGGATCACCAATGATATAGGTTTGATTAGAGCGAGTTTGTCCAATTACCTTTCAGAGAGCCTAAGAGAGGGGCTAACGATTGTCGGGTTAGTGGGAGTGGTGATCTATCAAAGCCCTAAATTAGCGCTAGTGGGGCTAGTCATCATGCCGCTAGCCGCTATTCCTATCAGTAAAATCATTCGTAAGGTTAAAAAACTCGCTAAATCCCATCAAGAGAGTAACGCCAAAATCACCGCTCGTTTGAGTGAAGTCTTTAACAATGTGGAAGCGATTAAAATCTCTAATGGCGAAAAGTTAGAGCATAAGGCTTTTGTGAAAGAAAATGAAGCGTTTTTTAAAATCAGTATCAAAAACATCGCTGTGGCTGAAATTTCTTCGCCTTTAATGGAGTTTTTAGGCTCTATTGCGATAGCGTTAGTGATTTATTTAGGGGGGAATGAAGTGATTAGGGGCCATATTAGCGTGGGGGCGTTTTTTTCTTTCATCACGGCCCTTTTTATGCTCTATACGCCGATCAAACGCTTAACTAGGATCGTTTCTAATTTTCAAGAAGCCTTAGTCGCTAGCGACAGGATCCATGAGATTTTAGAAAGAGAGCCGGCTATTGTTGATGGGGAATTAACGCTAGATAACGCCATACACACCATAGAATTTAAAAAAGTATGGCTCGCTTATGTGCTAGACAATCAAGAGCGTTATGTTTTAAGCGATATTAGTTTGAAATTCCAACAAAATGAAATCATCGCTCTAAAAGGCGAAAGCGGGAGCGGTAAAAGCTCATTAGTGAATCTGATCTTACGCCTTTATGAGCCAAGCCAGGGCGAAATTTTCATCAATAATCAAAAAATAGAGAGCATCACTCAAAAATCCTTAAGAGAAAAGATTAGCGTTGTCACTCAAAGGGTGTTTATTTTTAACGGGAGCGTGGCTGAAAATGTGGCGTATGGTTTAGAGATTGATGAGGTAAAAATCAAAGAATGCCTAAAAAAAGCTCAAGCCTTAGATTTTGTGGAAAAAATGCCTCATGGGATAGAGAGCGTTTTAGATGAGTTTGGCGCTAATCTTAGCGGCGGTCAACGCCAAAGAATCGCCATTGCAAGAGCTTTGTATAAAGACGCTCAAGTTTTAATCTTTGATGAAGCCACTTCCGCTTTAGACAATCACACAGAAGAGAGCATCAAACAAAGCATTTTAGAATTGAAACAAAACCGCTTGATCATTCTTATTTCGCACAACCCAAGCACGCTAAAATTAGCCACCAAGCATGTGAAATTAGAGCATGGGCGTTTGACAGAATGCTAAGGGTTTTAAGCGTTGGTGTTGCTTTTATTTTACTAGGGTGTCAGTTTTTCAACAAAACGACGCTCCATTTAAAATATAAAGATTACCCCAAAAATAGCACTTTAAAAACCGCTTCCACTTTAACCCCCCCTAAAATTTTTTTTAACGCTCATTTTGTGCCGCCCTTTTACCAAAAAGAATTTAAAAAAGCACTCGCCCAACAAATCGCTTATTTTTTAAAAGATAAAAGCGCTTTTACCCTCAATGTTTCAGGCAATGTTTTTTTTTCTTTTGAAGAGAGTCCTAAAGATTTAAAAGCCATTAAAGAAAGGCTTAAAAAGACCATTGAGCCTAACGCTGACCCAAAATCCGTCATGCGTTTTTTAAACCTTCAAGCGAGTTTGATTTTAGAATGCGTCCCACAAACCGCTTGCCCGTTTGACACCCTTTTAATCCCCACCGCTTTCAGCGTGCCTGTTTGTTACGCTAATCGTTTGGGCGATAACCCCTCTCTTTTTTCCCAAGAGGACAAATCCTATCATAACGCTTTAATCAAGGCCCTTAATAAGGCTTACTATTCTCTTATGGAGGATTTAGAAAAGCGTTTGAACGCTATAGAAAATGCAGAGTGGCTTTAAGGCATGAAAAAGGTTTTATTCTTTATTTTTGTCATTTTGTTTTCGGTAGGGATTTATTTAATTTGGCATGTTTTATTGGAAAAAGCCCTAGAATTGAAATTAGCAACCTCAGCTAATGATTTGCTTTTAAAATTGTTGTCAATTCTTGGCGTTTTTTCCATATTAGTGCTTTTTCAAGGCGTTATCTCTTCGTATAAGAAGCGCCAACTCAAACGCATTTTGCAAAAAATAGACGCCATGAACGGCTTTGAATTTGAAGAATATTCCAAAATCTTTTTCACTTCAAAGGGTTTTAAAGTGAGCATCACGCAAAAAAGCGGCGATTACGGAGCGGATTTGATTGTAGAAAAAGATGGCGTCAAATGGGCGGTTCAAGCCAAACGCTACTCGCATAAAGTTTCGCCCAAAGCCATTCAAGAGGTGGTCTCTTCTAAAGCTTACTACGCTTGCGAAAAAGCTTGCGTGATCACCAACAGCTACTTCACGCAAGCGGCTCAAAAACTGGCTCAAGCTAACGGAGTGCTCTTGATTGACAGAGACGAATGGGTCAGGTTTTTGGGTGGAAAAAACGAATCCAAATAGAATAATTTATATAATGCTTTTATTTTTATGATTTCTTATTTATTTCCTATTAAATTTTTCGTAATCGCATGCGTTATAATATGAAAATTTAGCATCAATTTCTGTTTGGATAAAGGGGTTCAATGATTCAGTCTGTTCGCATTAAAAATTTTAAGACTTTTAAGGACACTCAAATTGATGGTTTTACCAAACTCAACATTATTACTGGTGGGAACAATGTGGGTAAATCTAATTTGCTAGAAGCGTTGTATTGTTTGGTGGGAAAATCCATGCACCCATGCACTAATGTATTAGAAATTTATGACAATATACGCAAAGAGCCTTTAACAACAGAATCAAAAAACTTAATGTTTTATGGTTTAGACACCGAGAAAGAAATACAAATTGTTACAACTTTAGACAACAATCAGACCTTGGACTTGCAAATAAAATTCATAGCCAGTGAAAACCAAAAGGTAATAGAGTCGCAAATAATACCTACAGCAGAACAAACTCAAATGTCCTCTCAGCTCAATTTCACTCTTAAAAAAAATAATGAAGAAATCTATAACGATCATTTAAATATTGCTAAAGTTCCCAATTTCCCACCAATTCCTAATCAGTCAGGCTACAATAGGCAATTTAAGAATTTTGATCCTAATCAATTGCAAAAACTTTTACCCTTTGAAAGCGCTGTCATAATACCTAGCGATGCTGTTTACAGGCAAGTTCATATGATTCAAGCAGTGAGTAAAATTTGCAGTAACAACCAATTAGAAGAAGAATTAAATAAACATCTTAATCAATTTGATAACAATATCCAATCTATTAGTTTTAACACCAACAACCAACTCAAATTAAAAGTGAAAGGTATAAAAGAAAAAATCCCATTATCTGTATTTGGTGATGGTTTGATTAAATATTTGTATATTGTAAGCGCTTTTATGGCTGATAACGCAAAAACGATTTATATTGATGAAGTGGAGAATGGCTTACACTTTTCTCGCATGAAATTATTATTAAGGTGTGTTATTGATTTTATCAACGACAACAAAGATGGTAATTTGCAAGTGTTTATGACTACCCACAACCAAGAATTTATAGAAATTTTAGATCAAGTTATCAGAGAAAAGGATTTTGCACATCAAACTAAGTTGTTTTGTCTTAAGCAAGACGATCAATATGTTATTCCAAGAACTTATTATGGAGAAAATTTAGAATGTTATTTTGAAAATGAAGAGAATCTTTTTGGCTAAAGCATCATACTAAGATTAGGATCATTCAATGATAGATAAAGAAATACTGATTTTTGTAGAAGATCCAAGCGATAAGGTGTTTTTAGAAGTTTATTTGTATTTTCTAGAAGATTTTCCAATCAAAAATTTTAAGGTGAAAGATGTAACAGGAAAAGATAATCTATCTAAACGATTGCTTGAAACTGAAAAATACGATAAAACACTTATCATTTTTGATGCGGATAAAAACTATGAGAGTAATAGAGTAATAAAAAAGAGATTTTATCAAAAACACAACAAAAGATTACAGAAGAACAAATCTTTTTATTCCCTAACAATCAAGATGATGGCGATTTAGAAACCCTATTATTAGAAATTGCTAAACACGATGAATTTCTTAAATGTTTTGAAGGATACTTAGAATGCATTAAAAGTAAAGAACATTTTAAAAACATAAGAAAAAATATGCTGTATGCCTATTTAGAAGTGTTTGAACTACAGAAATTTTTCCAATACGAGTGGGATATAAATAACAAGAAGAATGAAAAAAAGATTATTATTGATGATAAAGGTAAAATAAAGGAAAAACACCAAGAAGAATATGAAAAACTAAAAGAAGTGATTGATTTTAACTCAAATTCTCTCATTCCCCTTAAAGATTTTCTAGGGCAATTCGCAGAAAATAATCAAAAAACAAATCTTAAGATTTTCTAATTTAACAAAATATATTACAATTATCTAAAAAATATTATTTTTACAAAAAGGCGTGCTGTGAAATTGTGGTTTCCTTATTTTTTAGCGATTGTGTTCTTGCATGTGTTAGGTTTGGCGTTGCTCTTTATGGCTAATAACGCTTCGTTTTATGCGGCGGCGTCTATGGCTTACATGCTCGGGGCAAAGCATGCGTTTGATGCGGATCATATCGCTTGCATAGACAACACCATTAGAAAGCTCACCCAACAAGGCAAAAACGCCTATGGCGTGGGGTTTTACTTTTCTATGGGGCATTCAAGCGTGGTGATTTTAATGACCATCATCAGCGCGTTTGCGATCGCTTGGGCTAAAGAGCATACGCCGATGCTAGAAGAAATAGGGGGGGTAGTGGGGACTTTAGTTTCTGGGCTTTTTTTGCTCATTATAGGGTTATTGAATGCGATTATTTTAGTGGATTTATTAAAAATATTCAAAAAATCGCACTCTAACGAAAGCTTGAGCCAGCAACAAAATGAAGAGATTGAACGGCTTTTAACGAGTAGGGGCTTACTCAATCGCTTTTTTAAACCCTTGTTTAATTTCGTTTCCAAGTCGTGGCATATTTATCCTGTGGGTTTTCTTTTTGGGCTAGGCTTTGATACCGCTAGTGAAATCGCGCTTTTGGCCCTTTCTAGCAGCGCGATTAAAGTGAGTGTGGTGGGCATGCTTTCTTTACCCATTCTTTTTGCCGCTGGCATGAGTTTGTTTGACACATTAGATGGGGCGTTCATGCTCAAGGCGTATGATTGGGCGTTCAAAACCCCTTTAAGGAAAATCTACTACAACATCTCCATCACCGCTTTAAGCGTGTTTATCGCGCTTTTTATCGGGTTGATTGAGCTTTTTCAAGTCGTTAGCGAGAAACTCCATTTAAAATTTGAAAACCGCCTTTTAAGCGCCCTACAGAGCCTGGAATTTACAGACTTGGGCTATTACTTGGTGGGCTTATTCGTGGTAGCGTTTTTAGGCTCATTCTTTTTATGGAAAATCAAATTTTCTAAATTAGAGGGCTAGATTTTAAGTCCTCAAGTTATCGCTCAACAAATCTTTAAGGCTTTTATTTGAAAAACTTGGCGTAAAGGATTTAGGGTTTGAAAGGCTTTCGCTCAAATAACTTAATAATTCCTTAATTTCGTTTAATTTTTCTTCCAAATAAGCTTGAAACCCACCAACATTTTCCAATAAATTCAAAGGATTATCCACAATCATGGAAAAAACTTCATCGTTAATGGCAATGTTGAGCTGAGTGTCAAACAAAGGGGAGGCTAAAAACTGGCAATTTTCTACAATTTCTCGCAATTCTTGTTTGATGATAGAAGCTTGCAAAGCGTCTTTATCTTCTAAACCCATGCTCTTATTAAAAAGCTTTTTGCAAGCGATTTGCAAGACTTGTAACGCTCCAACGCTCTCGTTTATATTTTTCATGTCCCTACTAAATTTGGCGATTTGTTGGGATTTTTCTATCGCATTGGTTTTAAAATCGCTTGTTTCAACACCGCCCAAATGCTTTTGAAGAGTTTTTAAAATATCCATAAAAAACCTTTTAAATAGAATTAAACGATCACAAGCATTTTTCGTTCCTTTTTTATGGAAACTTTAAAAAACACCATTAAAAAGGTTTTTAGGTATAATTAGCGATCTTTTAGTTTTAAATAGTAGAGAGATTGGATGAAAAAAATATGGCTTTTGGTGTGGGGCTTGTATTCTTGGGTGTTTTTGCATGCGATAGAAACGATAGAAAAAGCCCCTACAAATGTAGAAGATAGAGACAAAGCCCCCCATTTGTTGCTTTTAGCAGGGATTCAAGGCGATGAGCCTGGAGGGTTTAATGCAACTAATTTGTTTTTAATGCATTATAGCGTTTTAAAAGGCTTGGTGGAAGTGGTTCCCGTATTGAATAAGCCTTCCATGTTAAGAAATCATAGGGGCTTGTATGGGGATATGAACCGCAAATTTGCCGCTTTAGACAAGAATGACCCTGAATACCCCACTATCCAAGAAATCAAATCCTTGATTGCAAAACCCAATATAGACGCTGTCTTGCACTTGCATGATGGTGGTGGGTATTATCGCCCTGTTTATGTTGATGCGATGCTCAATCCCAAGCGTTGGGGGAATTGCTTTATTATTGATCAAGATGAAGTTAAGGGGGCGAAATTCCCCAATTTGCTTTCTTTCGCCAACAATACGATTGAGAGCATCAACGCCCATTTATTGCACCCCATTGAGGAGTATCATTTAAAAAACACGCACACTGCGCAAGGCGATACAGAAATGCAAAAAGCCCTAACTTTTTATGCGATCAACCAAAAAAAGAGCGCTTTTGCCAATGAAGCCAGCAAAGAACTCCCTTTAGCATCAAGGGTGTTTTACCATTTGCAAGCCATTGAGGGCTTACTCAATCAACTCAATATCCCTTTTAAGCGCGATTTTGAGCTTAACCCTAACAGCGTGCATGCCCTAATCAACGATAAAAGCTTGTGGGCAAAAATCAGCTCTCTGCCTAAAATGCCCCTTTTTAACTTGCGCCCTAAACTCAATCATTTCCCTTTACCTAATAACACTAAAATCCCACAAATCCCCATAGAGAGCAACGCTTACATTGTGGGGCTAGTCAAAAATAAACAAGAAGTGTTTTTAAAATACGGCAACAAGCTCATGACACGATTATCGCCCTTTTACATAGAGTTTGATCCTTCTTTAGAAGAAGTGAAAATGCAAATTGACAATAAGGATCAAATGGTTAAAATAGGGAGCGTGGTTGAAGTGAAAGAGAGTTTTTATATCCATGCTATGGATAATATCCGCGCGAATGTGATTGGCTTTAGCGTTTCTAATGAAAGTAAGCCTAATGAAACGGGCTATACGATTAGATTTAAAGATTTTCAAAAACGCTTTTCATTGGACAAGCAAGAGAGGATCTATCGCATAGAATTTTATAAAAACAACGCGTTTAGCGGGATGATCTTGGTGAAATTTGTGTGAATATGGATAAACCTTGCCAAAAGATCTAATAGTGTTTTTTAAGGCAACGCCTGATAAATATGATAGCTGCAATTAAAGGATAGTGATGCCAGACATTAGAAATCTTTATTTATCATTACCTACTTAACAGAGAGACTATGCAAAACAAGCAACAGACTTTACATCATGCATTCATCTTATTCTTTTTCAGTAAGGGGATATCGTATTTTAGAAAGAATACATGAGATAATTCAAAAGGGTATAGATGGCTTAATACAGCGACTAGACAATGACTTAAAAGATGATTGCTCTCGTATTCTTGTCCCTATTAAATATATACATGGCTTAAGCCTTGTTGGCAACATGAAACCTGACGAGCTATGCATATTGTTTATTAAAATCTGTGAACTTATTCACTCATCATTCAAAAGCCATTTATCTCGCAGCTCTCTTTCTTTGATTGGTGGCGTAATCAGCGGCTTGAAAAAGCAGATTCGTTTGTATCAAAAATGGAAATGAGAAAAGGAAAATGCGATAATTTCTTTCTCTTATGGTTATGATAAATCACCATTGAAGGGCGTGAAAACACCCAAACAAAGCATTAAAAGACAACAACCCTTTTGAATGTTGCGGTCTCTAGCTTATTTTATATCAAACCACCTTTATCATTACCCCACCACTTCTATATCACACCACTTCTTGCCCCGCATCCAATAAGGCTTCCTTAATCAAATCCTGTGTCGCTGGAGCGTCAAATTCTACAACCACGCTCTTTTTTTCCACGCTCGCATCAATAAAGCTCACGCCTTCAATTTCGCCCACAAATTTTTCAATTTTATCCACGCAATGGTTGCAAGTAATGCTTGGCACTTGAAAAGTAACTTTCATTCAATGATCCTTAATTTTAAAATTCCTTAGCCTTTGGGAGTTTAAGACCACACTCACAGAGCTTAAACTCATCGCTAAACCCGCAATCGCCGGGCTTAACATGATATTAGCCTTATAAAGAACCCCACAAGCTAAAGGGATAAACACGCTATTATAACAAAAAGCCCAAAACAAATTTTCTTTGATATTTTTAATGGTCGCTTGGCTCAATTTAATCGTGCTATAAACCGATTTAATGTCGTTATTAAAGCTCACAATATCCGCTGCTTGCACGCTCACATCGCTCCCTTTAGCCATCACCACTGCCACATCGCTCATAGCAAGGCTAGGAGCGTCATTCAAGCCATCGCCTACCATCATAACGATCTGCCCTTTTTCCTTAAGCTCTTTGATCTTGTTGAGCTTGTCTTGTGGTTTAGCGTTGCTGATATAACCATCAATCCCTAATTCAAGCGCGCATTTTTTGACATTCTCTCTATTGTCCCCGCTTAAAAGAAAAGTGTTAATGCCTAATTTTTTGATTTGAGCGATATGCTCTTTCACGCCTTTTTTGGGCAAATCTTCTAAAACAAACGCCCCTAAAAGCTCGTCTTCTTTTTCACTGATCACTCTACCCACAAACACTAAAATCCCGTTTTCTTGAATTTCTAGTGCGTTAATAGGGTTAAAAAATTCGCTATTACCGACTTTGATAACCTCTTTAGCGCCTTGATAATCTGTTTTAGCGCTGATGCCAAAACCTGTTTTCACTTTAACTTCACTCATTTCTTTTAAGGGAGCGTTATGCTCTTTGGCGTATTCTACAATCCCTTTAGCAATGACATGTTCGCTGCTCTTTTCAATACTGCCCGCTAAACTCAATAACTCTAATAATTCTATGTTAGAATGAACGCTTTTAACGACAGGCTTGCCGTTAGTGAGCGTGCCGGTTTTATCAAAAACGATCGTATTGACTAGCCTTGCTTTTTCTAAACTTTTAGCGTCTTTAAAAAATAAACCTAAAGAACTCGCTTTTTGGTTCGCTACTAAAATACTCATAGGTGTAGCCAATCCTAAAGCACAAGGGCAAGAAATCACTAAAACCGATACAAACACTTCTAAAGCGATTCCAAAATTCCACCAAAAATCGGGTTTAGGCGCGATGATGAGCCACACCACAAACGCTAAAATAGCGATAGCGATCACGCTTGGCACAAACACGCTTGAAACCTTATCCGCTAAGCGAGAAATCTCTGCCTTTGAGCTTTGAGCGTTATGGATCATTTCTACAATTTGAGACAAGGTGCTGTTTTTGTTATCTTGCGTGGCTTTCATTAAAAAACTCGTGTGGCTATTGAATGTCCCTGAAAAGACTTTATCGCCGACTTTTTTATAAACCGGCAACGCTTCGCCGCTTAACATGCTCTCATCTAATTCCCCTTCGCCCTCTATGATTTCGCCATCCACCGCAATCGCGCTTCCAGGGAGAACCTTTAGAATATCCCCCACCACAATGCTATCCACTAAAACTTCAATCTGTTGGTTATTGTGCATTTTAAGGGCGGTTTTTGGGGCGTTTTTCATCAAGGCTTGCATAGCGTCTAAAGCTTTGTCTTTAGAAACATTTTCAATGCGTTTGCCCACCATTACAAACATTAAAATCACGCACACGCTTTCAAAATAATAATGCCCATAAGACCACTGGCTTGTATAAACGAAATACAATTGCCACAAGCTTGAAATTAAGGCAGCGCTTGTGCCTATGGCGATAAGGCTGCTCATGTTGGGTTGTCTGTGCCATAAGGCTTTAAACCCTTGAATGTAAAAATCCCTCCCCAAATGCATGACAATGAAAGTGCCTATAAGCTGTAAGCAAGCGTTTAAAAAATTACTATGATTATCAATCGTAAGCAAGCTTTCAGGTAAAAGGCTAGGGTTAAGCATCGTCCCCATAGAAAGATACACCACAAAAAGCGTGAAAACAACCGCCAACGCTAATTTAACATTAGGGCTAGAAAATTCTTTTTTTTCTTCCACCAAAGTTTTTTTAGGACTATAGCCTAGCTTTTCAATGAGTTTAAAAATTTCGTCTAAATTGGTTTCGTTTTCGTTAAATTCAATGTTAGCGCTCTTATTTAAAAGGCTCACTTCTATTTTTTTCACAAAACTCTTACGCCCTAAAGAGCGTTCAATCCCACTAGAACATGCCGTGCAAGTCATTCCCTCTATGTAAAAAGATTCTTTCATGCACTTTTATTTTTATTAAAAATAATTTTTACCATTAAAAAGAGCCACCGAATGATGCCATAGATCAAATACAACCCCATAAACACGCTTAAAGCCTCTAAAGGGCGCACAAACACTAACGATAAAAAAATCAACACTAAGATGAAAAGCTTGAGATTCCACTTGACTTTTTTAAAATTAGGGTAGCGGATATTGCTCACCATAAGCACCCCCAATAAGACAATAAAGCTTAAAAATAACTTTTCTGTATTTCCTTCTAAAAAATGGTATTTGTTATCCAATAACACACAAAGCACCACCAATACCGCCGCCGCAGGAATGGGGATACCGATGAAAGAATAGGGATCGCTTGTGTTGGTGCTGATATTGAATCGTGCCAATCGTATCGCTCCAAAAATCACAAACAACGCGCTCACCGCCATGCCTATGCGCCCAAAGTTATACCCCACATAAAAGTAAGTGATTAAGCTTGGTGCCACCCCAAAAGCGATTACATCAGCCAGTGAGTCAAATTCTATACCAAACTTGCTAGTGGTGTTGGTAAGCCTTGCGACACGCCCATCAAGCCCGTCTAAAATAAGGCTCGCTACCACTAACCAACATGCCATGACAAACTGATAACTAGAAGCGTAAAAAATACTCATCATGCCTAAAAAAATACTGCTAGCGGTAAAAAGATTAGGGAAAAGATAGAGAGGGTTAATAGGCATTAAAGACTCTTTTTAACTTGGCTTTTAGAATGGGAATAAAAACGATTTTAAAATCAATTATGGGAATAAAAATTTTACAAGCGTTAAAAAACTCACAAAAAAAGAGCGTTAGAGCAAACGCTTTATAATGCTGTTGATAAGCATGGGTTTTTAGAAAACAGAATTTAAAAAAAAGCTTTAAACAAACAGAATGTTTATCATAAGGCTTTAAACCCTTATCAAAAATCTGTTTGTAAGCCCGCACTCTTAACTCGCTTGCTCTTCTAAAGGGATCAAACGGCTTTCTAAATTGTTGGCAACTTCGTATTCGCTGATAATTTCACGCACCCTTTCGCCTGTAATGACTTCTTTGTCAAACAATTCTTTGACCATGATCTCAATCGCTTCTCTATAGTCGCTTAAGGTTTGTTTGACATGCTTATAGCGCTCTTCTAGCAGGTTTTTAATGAAAAGATCCATTTCTTCTGCGGTCTTTTCGCTAAATTCCCTACTGCTTCCATAACCACCTCCCAAAAAGGCGTTCCGCTGTTTTTCTAACACCATAAGCCCACTGACACTGCTCATGCCGTAGTAACTCACCATGCCTTTAATAATATCAGTCGCTCTTTCTAAATCGTTGCTCGCACCGGTAGAAATTTCTTCTAAAAAGACATCTTCAGCCGCTCTCCCGCCTAAAAGCACATCAATTTCAGCGATGAGTTCGTGTTTTTGCATCAAGTATTTGTTTTCTTCAGGCGTGTTAAGGGTGTAGCCTAAAGCCGCCATGCCCCTTGGAATGATAGAGACTTTATTCACCCTAGCGCTCCCTTTAGTCATTTCAGAAATCACGGCATGCCCGCTTTCATGGTAGGCGACAATTTTCTTTTCCTTAGGACTGATGCGCCTGCTTTTCTTTTCTAACCCTGCAATCCCTCTTTCAACCGCTTCTTTTAAATGCTGTTGCCTAACTTCTTTTTGGTTGTTTCTTCCTGCTAAAAGTGCGGCTTCATTGATGATATTCGCTAAATCCGCCCCTGCAAGCCCTGCGGTGAGTTTGGCGACTTCTTGCAAATTCACATCATTAGCGAGTTTCACGCCTTTAATATGCACTTTTAAGATTTCTACCCTACCATTAAAATCAGGCTTATCCACTAAAACCTGCCTGTCAAAGCGCCCTGGACGCATTAAAGCCGGGTCTAAGATTTCAGGGCGGTTCGTTGCAGCTAAGACAATTACAGGCGCGTTTTCGCTCCCAAAGCCATCCATTTCGGCTAAGAGCTGGTTTAAGGTTTGCTCTCTCTCATCGTTCCCGCTCACCACGCCTCCAGCCGCTCTGCTTTTACCTATGGCATCAATTTCATCAATAAAAATGATACTAGGGGCTTGTTTTTTAGCGGTTTCAAACAGATCCCTAACCCTGCTTGCCCCTAATCCTACAAACATTTCAATGAAACTGCTCCCTCCCATAGAGAAAAACGGCACATGCGCTTCGCCGGCCACCGCTTTGGCTAAAAGGGTTTTACCCGTTCCTGGAGGCCCTACTAATAACACGCCTTTAGGGATTTTAGCCCCTAAATTGGCGTATCGTTCGGGGTATTTTAAGAAATCTACGATTTCTACCACCTCTTCTTTGGCTTCTTCATTGCCCGCCATGTCATTAAAACGCACATTGGGTTTTTCAGCGTTAATGAGTTTTTTCGCGCTCCCCATGCCAAAAATACCCCCACCCATATTTTTTTGCATGCGGTTTGCCATAAACATCCATAGCCCTAAAATCACTAAAATAGGCATGAGCCACCCCAACATGTCGGTAAAAAAGTTAGACTCGCTAAAACCAGAATAATTGATTTTTTTTTCGTCTAACAAAGGCACTAAGGTCAAATCAGGCACTCGTTTAGCGATATAGATCACACGATTGTTACCCTCTTTATGGCTGGCTTTGATCAAAGTTTGACCGATACTCACATTTTCCACTTCATTATTGCTGATGAGCTGTTTGATTTCATGGTAGCTCACATTTTTAGTGCTAGAAGCTAAGAAATTGTCCGAAAAACTGCCATCAGAATTGAAAGAGCGCAGAAAAAAGATGAGTAAAATCCCTCCAAGAACCGCAAGGATAATGGGACTTTGAAAAAAAGGTTTTTTAGGTTCGTTCGTTGGTTTCATTATAATCCTTAATTTATTGGTTGTTTTTTAAGCAATTTTAGAGCGACCCATTCGTTACGCTGCCGCTGTTCTAAAACCTCAAATCCATTATAATAGATCTGTAAAACAGAGTTTAAATGGGTTTCTAAAATCCCTGATAAAATAAGAGTGTGGTTACAAAGCCGCACAAATTCACTATACAAACTCTTAATCACATCAGCGACAATGTTCGCCACAATGATATCAAAACGCCCTTCAATTTTTTGCGTAGAGCCATGAATGACTTTATCTTGCGCTAATAGGGTGATTTGATTCAAGCTAAAATTTTTTAGGGTTTCTTCAACGGCTAAACTATCCGTATCGCAAGCTACTAAAGCGCTAACGCCTTGTTTTTTTAAGGCGATGCTCAAAATCCCGCTCCCACAGCCCACATCTAAAGCGTTTTTGCGTTTTAAATCAAGGTTAGAGAGCAGTTCCAAACACATAGAAGTGCTTTCATGATGGCCTGATCCAAAGGCCAAAGCCGGATCAATCATTATGTAATCATTTGTAACAACATGGCTTGGCTTTTGATGCCAGCTAGGGTGTATGTAAAATTTGGCGCATTGCACCGGTAAAATAGCTTGTTTGTAAGCTTCTAGCCAATCTTTTGAAGCCAAATTGCGTGAAAGGTAGAAAAAATCAAACTCGTTTTGCAAGTTTTGTTTTAAATTCAAACAAAACGCTTCTAATGCTGGAATGAGCGAGTGATTCAAATCCTTTTGAGAGCGTAAAATAACGAAATTTTTGAGATGCGGAGATTTTTCTTTTAAATTTTCTTTCAAATCTTTTTTTAGGGGGTCATGAGTGGCGAAATAATGCCAACTGGATTGGCTTATAAATTCAATGGTTTCTTTATCGTCAAACGCTTTTAAATTTTCTAAGCTAGATTCTTCTAAGGCTAGGTGCGTGGTGTCTAAAAGAAAGCCCTCAAAAAGCTCTCGCTCCTTAGGGAAGATAAAGAAAAACTCATAATACATTGGCTTTAACACTCAATCGTTTGTCCCTAAAACAACCTCTAATTTTTCCTTCAAAACTTGGGGGGTAAAAGGCTTCACAATATAGTTATTCACACCCGCTTTCAAAGCCGTAATGACTTCGGCCTTACCGCCCTCTGTGGTGATCATAATAATAGGAATTTCTTTAAAACGGCTATCAGAGCGCACCTTTTTAACGAGATCCAAGCCATTCATTTCAGGCATGTTCCAATCTGTAATAAGCACCTTAGTGTCCGCATTAGCGTCTAGTTTTTCCCAAGCTTCCACCCCATGCTCAGCTTCTAAAACATCTTCATAGCCTAAGCGTGAAAGTGTGTTTTTAATAATTCTTCTCATAGTTGAGCTATCATCTACTACTAGTAGTTTCAAAGTGCTTCTCCTTTTAAGATTGCATTTAAATTAGGCTCTTTTTAAACAGCCAAAGCGTCTCTAACGCCTTATAATAATAAATCATTCCAAATAATAGCATGTTTTGATTAAAATTACCTTGACCGACAATAATCATTGGCTAAATGGAGCGTTTAATGAGCGTTCTCATTTGTAAAAAAATTCAGTTTGTTTGCTATCATAATAGTTTAAAAGTAATAAAATAACTTTTGAGTGCGATAAAGGGTCATTGGATGGTTTGAAAAAAGAAAGACAAGGATTTTACAAGTAAGTGTATTATTTGAGAATTTTAATACTGGGTATAAGTTTTTTAAATATTTTAAATGCTGAAAATTTGAGTTACATGTCTTCTTCTTATCAAATAGGCACGGTGTTTATGCGCCCTTTAAACACTAACAAGCTTTTACAAGGGGCTTCAATCCTTCAAGGCTATGAAGTGAATCCTAAAAACGATTGGGCTTATTCTAGGTATTATTTCTTTATAGATTATGGCAATGTGCTTTTTAATAATGACTCTACTTTGCAGGCGAACATGTTCACTTATGGGGTGGGAGGGGATTTCATGGTCGCCTACGCTAAAAACCCTATCAACCGCTGGGCTTTTTTCTTTGGCTTGCAACTGGCCGCTAACACATGGATACTCAACAATAAAGTCAAAGATTTGGTGGTGAACACTTGGGATTCGTTAAAAGATTTCAATTTTCATAACACTTATTTCAGGGCTATCGGTAAATTTGGGGTGCAGTTTCGCACGATCGTTTTGTATCATAAGGTGGATGTGGAAATTGGCATGAAAATCTTTCTAACCCCTGAAAGGCGCAGTTTGTTTGAAAGGAGCTTTTTGTTTTTTATTTCGCATTCGTGGCATTTTTAAATGGCGGAGAGAGAGGGATTCGAACCCTCGAAGGCTTGCACCTTACACGCGTTCCAGGCGTGCTCCTTCAACCACTCGGACATCTCCCCTTAAAAGGGGCTTATTATAACTAAGATTTGTTTAAAAAGGGCTTATTTTAAAAGGAGTGAGTCTTTAGAAATCACGCCATCAATCTGACTTTTAGCGCAAATTTCCCACAACTCTGTATCGTTTAAATCCATAGAAAACAAGATTTTGCTATCTAATAAGTAATTCGTGGCGTGTTGTTGGGCGAGTACGGCTTGCTTAATATCCTTAAAAATACAATAGAGCGGTTTGAAAGCGTTGAATAAAAAAAAGGCGTCCGTTTCTATCTTGTGCGATAAAAAGATCACGCTAAAATTGACGCCATTTTCACAGCAATACTTAGCTAATTCCAAATTTTTTGGGTTTGCTTCAAAACACACTATATCGTTATTGGCACTGGAATGAATAGCATCGGTGTCTTTAATGAAAACAAAACGAGCGCTAGGGATTAAAGGGTGTCCTAAAATAAGCATTTTTACCTCTTATCCTTCAAACAAGTTTCACTGCAATAGGCTACCGCTCCGCTATAAATAGCGTCTTTGCTAGAGACATAAGTTTGGCATTTAGAACATACAATCATGTGATCTTCTAATTCTTTAGGGGTTTGTTGCGTGTAAGAGTGGTTGTCTTTATGATTGTCTTTAAGGGGTTTTTGCCTCAAAAACAAACGCCATAAAACCCACACGATAATGAGTAGGGGGATTAAAATTCTTAACATAAACTTTCCTTTGATTTGTAAAAATAAACACGCTTTTGATGCATAAAGCATTCAGTGTCTTTACAAGCGATTTCATCTTTTAACTGCTCGCCTTTATAGAATAAAAAATACCCCTTATCTTTTAGGAAGCGTTGGCTTTTTTCTATCAAAAAAGAAGAGCTAGCGACCGCTCTAGAAGTGATCAAATCCACTTGTAAAAGATTTTGATAATCTTCTAAACGCTTTTTAACAATCTCAATATTTTTTAAAGGCAAAACGCTTTTAAGGTAATTTAAAAAAGCCGCTCTTTTTATTCTTGGCTCTAAAAGAATGAATTGTGTTTCAGGTTTTTCAAGGGCTAAAGGGATAGCAGGAAGTCCCGCCCCGCTCCCAATATCCAAGCAGCTTTTAAAATCTTTGACAAATTCTAAGGGTTTTAGAGCGTCTGTGATCTGGGGTTCTAACTCGCTTAAATGTTTCGCGCCGCTCAAGTTGTGCGTCTGGTTCCATTCTAAAAGGATGCGCGCATAATCTTGCAATAAGGGGTTCATAAAATCAGCATCCCATCGCCATAAGAATAAAAACGATACTTCTTTTCTATGGCTATTTTGTAGATTTCTTTGGTTTTTTCTAAGCCTATCATCGCGCTCACAAGCATTAAAAGGCTAGATTTAGGCAAATGGAAATTAGTGAGCAAGTGATTAACATGCTGGATAGGGTTAGCAAGATGCAAGAATATATCGCATTCAAACGCCTCTTGATTAGGGTTTTTTAAACGCTTGAAGTATTCCACGCTCCTTAAAGCGGTCGTGCCGATGCATAAAATCTCTTGGGATTCTTGCAAAATTTCTTGGCTCTTTTTAGGAATGTGTAAAACCTCTGTATGGATTTGATGCTCTCTAATATCTTTAGTTTCTACGCCAAGAAAAGTCCCAGCCCCCACATGCAAGGTCAAAAAAGCGTGCTTGAAACTTTTCAATAATTTTTCTAAGGTATTTTGAGAAAAATGCAATGACGCTGTAGGGGCAGCCACCGCGCCGATGTGTTTAGCGAACACGCTCTGGTATTCATGCGCATCCAAACTTTCATCCGCTCTTTTAATATAAGGGGGTAAGGGCATATGCCCGTATTGCTCTAAAAGTTTTAAGATATTTTCTTGATTTAAAGGAGTTTTATGGTCATAAAAAGCGATCAAGCGCTGGCCGTTATGAAGCAATTCCAAAACTTCAGCGTGATAATTTGCATCAAAAAAGATTTTGTCCCCCACTTTGATCTTGCCCTTAATTTGAGTGAGAGCGGTATTATTTTTAAAAAAGCGGTGGAAAAACACTTCGGTCGTTTTTGATGGCAAAAAGGCATGCTTAGATCCAAAAAGCCTAGCCTTAATCACTTTAGTGTCGTTCAACACAATAAGGGCGTTTTTAGGGAAAAAATCTAAAACATGCTCAAAAGTGGTGTGCGTGATTTTTTGCGAACGCCTTTCATAGACGAGCAATTTAGCCTTTTCTTTGGGCAAAATGGGGTAGCTTGCGATCAATTCCTTAGGCAAACAATAATCATAGCTTTCTAGATCAAATTCTTTCAACTAATTCTCTTTGGTGTCATTTTCGTTGTTATTTTCGTTATCTTTGGGAGCCGGATTGACCATTTTGGCGATTAAAATAGAAAGCCCATAAAGCCCCACTAAGGGCAATGCCATAAAGATTTGACTCACCACATCAGGGGGAGTGATAATCGCTGCTACAATAAAAATCACTACAATAGCGTATTTGAAATACGCTTTCAAGC
Organism: Helicobacter pylori; assembly: GCF_002832345.1. Classification (GTDB taxonomy): domain Bacteria; phylum Campylobacterota; class Campylobacteria; order Campylobacterales; family Helicobacteraceae; genus Helicobacter; species Helicobacter pylori_CP. Next base: position 51,026 of record NZ_PHLZ01000002.1, on the reverse strand, counting down.
TCGCATCAGTAATCAAGCCCACTTTAGCCAAAAAATACGCCAAAACAGGCAATTCAAACGCCACGCCAAAGCCTAAAATCAAGCGTGTGAAAAAGCTCACGTAACTGGACGCAGAAATATTGGCCGCAAACACATCGCTCCCAAAAGTGGCTAAGTATTCAATGATGAAAGGGAACACCACATAATAAGAAAACGCCGCCCCCATTAAAAACATCCCACTCCCAAAAAACACAAAAGGCAAAATCACTTTTTTTTCATTCTTATAAAGCCCTGGAGCGATAAAGAGCCATAATTGCCAAAAAATAATGGGCATGGAAATGACGATAGCGGCTGAAAAACTGATTTTAACCGCTACCATGACCCCTTCAATAGGGGAGAGCTGAATGAGCGTGCCTTTATAAGAATTTTTAACAAATTCAAAAATATTTTTCCAAAAATGAAAGCATCCCAAAAACGCCACTAAAATCGTTCCCACAGAAACCATCAAGCGCTTTCTTAATTCCTGTAAATGCGGTTTTAAATCTTCAAACATGCTCTTTTTCTTTGTCGTGTTCTTTGGCGTTGTTATCGGTTGTTAATTGGACTTCTTTAGGAGACTCATCGCTTGAAACTTCTTTATTGGAGTGGTTAGGGGGTGCGTTGTTTTCTAGGCTTTGTTTGTAATCTTGCATCAAATCCTGAATGCTTTTAATCTCATTTTCTGCAGTTATTTTAGCATCTTCTAATTCTTCAATCTTAACGCCCTTAAGACTCTCCACTTTGTTTTCAAAGAGTTTTTGATACTCTAGGGTTTCTTTTTTGATTTCTTCAATATTGATTTCTTTATCTAAAGTGTCCTTAGCGTCATTGAGCGTTTTTTTAACCGTGCGAAAAAACTTCACCATATCCACGACAGCTTGGGGGAATTTTTCTGGCCCTAAAAAAATAATCGCTACAACCAACACCACAAGGATTTCAAAAAAGCCCATGCCAAACATAATGATCTACTTTCACACCCTTTAAAATTTTATCGTTATTGTAGTGTAATTTTCTTTCTAAACAAGATTAAAATAAAGTTTGGGGGTTTAAAGTGGGGATTTTTAAAAGCGCATGGGTTTTAGGCGTGGCGATCCTGCCTTTAGCGGTGCGCTCTAAATAACCATTAGCGAGTAAAAAAGGCTCAATCACATCTTCAATCGTGCCTTCATCTTCTCTCATAGACGCTGCAATCGTGTTCAAACCCACCGGCTTTCCTTGAGCGTTAGCCAACAAAGATAAATACGCCAAATCCGCTTCATCAAAGCCTAATTCATTCACGCCTAATTCATTCAAGGCATGCAAAGTGATGTTCAAATCCATCAAGCTTGAATTTTTGACTAGCGCAAAATCGCGCACCCTTTTTAAAAGCCTTAAAGCGATCCTTGGCGTGCCTCTACTCCTTTTAGCGATTTCATCAGCGCTTTCTTCTTTGATGTCTTGGTTGAGTTTAGTGGCGGCTTTTTTGATGATAAGGGCCAGTTCGCTAGGGCTATAAAATTGCATTCTAAAACTCATGCCAAACCTGTCTCTTAAGGGGTTAGAAAGCATTCCGGCTCTAGTGGTAGCGCCGATGAGGGTGAAAGGGGGTAAATCAATTTTAATGGTTTGAGCCGCTGGGCCTGAGCCTATGATAATATCCAACCTAAAATCTTCCATCGCCGGGTATAAAACCTCTTCAATCGCTGGGCTGAGCCGGTGGATTTCATCAATAAAAAGAATGTCTTTAGCTTGCAAATTCGTCAAAATGGCGGCTAAATCACCGCTTTTTTCTATCATGGGAGCGGCGGTGATTTTGATATTGGTTTCCATTTCTTTAGCGATGATATGACTGATTGAAGTTTTACCCAAACCGGGCGGGCCAAAAAAGAGCATGTGATCCAAACTTTCTTGGCGTTTTTTAGCCGCGCAAATAGAAATTTGCAAATTGCTTTTAATCTTTTCTTGACCGATAAAATCTTCCCAAAGATTAGGGCGCAAACTCACTTCTTGAGAAGTTTCAAAATCCAAAGTTTCTAAATTGACTATCCGTTCTTTCATTTAATGATAACTTTCTAATTCGTTAGGGAAGTTTCCCTTTTTCACATCATCAGCGTATTGCTTGATAGCGTTTTGAACCAATTCTTTCCCTTTGAGGTATTCTCGCACGAATTTAGGCTTAAAGCTATCAAAAAAGCCTAACATATCGCTCCACACTAAAATCTGCCCGTCGCAATCCTTGCCGCTCCCTATGCCGATCGTGGGGATTTTGATTTTTTGCGTGATTGTTTGAGCGATAGGGGTGGTTATGCCCTCTAAAACCAACAAACCCACCCCGGCTTCTTCTAAACTCAAGGCGTCTTCTAAAAGCTTTTTTTGTTGCTCTTCGTTTTTGCCCTTAATCTTATAACCTCCATCAAGACGCACGAATTGGGGCATTAAGCCGATATGTCCTACCACGATAACGCCCTCATTAGTGAGCGTTTTAACCAGTTTCGCTTTTTCTTTCCCCCCCTCTAGTTTGATCGCGCTCGCTTGGGTTTCTTTATAAACTCTAATGGCGTTTTTTAGAGCTGTTTTTTCATCTTTATAGCTTCCAAAAGGCATGTCTGTGATGATAAAAGGAGTCTTAGCGCCCGCGCACACGGCTTTGGTGTGATAGAGCATCATTTTTACACTCGCGCTTAAAGTGTCGTTTTGATTGAAAAAACTCATGTTCAAACTATCGCCCACTAGAATCACATCCACTAGCGGATCAAATATTTGAGCGAACAGCGCGTCATAAGCCGTAATGGCGATGATTTTTTCTTGATTTTTTTTAGCTTGGAGATGGTTGAGGGTGATTTTTTTAATTGGGGCGGTTTGCATGCTCATTAAAAATCCTAAGTGTTAAATATAGTGGCATTGTAGCATGACTTTATTGGGGTGGGTAAAAATTTTACTCCATTTTAACCGGTCATTTTAATTATTTTAGTATAATTGAAAGAAACTTTTAACAAACAATTCAAGGGATTTAGCGATTTTGGGTCTTAAAAAACATGTTATTTTATGGTCTTTAATGGGGTTTTATACGGGATTGAGTGCACTTGATTATGATACCCTAGACCCGAAATATTACAAATATATCAAGTATTATAAAGCTTATGAAGATAAAGAAGTTGAAGAATTGATCAGAGACTTAAAAAGGGCGAACGCTAAAAGCGGGCTTATTTTAGGGATCAATACCGGGTTTTTTTATAACCATGAAATCATGGTTAGAACCAATAGTTCCAGCATCACGGGGAATATTTTAAATTATTTGTTCGCTTACGGCTTGCGTTTTGGCTATCAAACTTTCAGGCCGTCGTTTTTTGCGCGCTTGGTCAAGCCAAATATCATTGGCAGGCGCATTTATATCCAATATTATGGAGGAGCTCCTAAAAAAGCGGGCTTTGGGAGCGTGGGGTTTCAATCGGTTATGCTGAATGGGGATTTTTTATTGGATTTTCCTTTGCCTTTTGTGGGGAAATACCTTTATATGGGGGGTTATATGGGTTTAGGTTTAGGGGTTGTAGCGCATGGGGTGAATTACACGGCGGAATGGGGGATGTCTTTTAACGCAGGATTGGCTCTAACGGTGTTAGAAAAAAACCGCATTGAATTTGGATTTAAAATTTTAAATAATTTCCCTTTTTTGCAATCTAATTCTTCAAAAGAGACTTGGTGGGGAGCTATAGCGAGCATTGGGTATCAATATGTGTTCTAAAAAAATAAGGAATCTCATTTTATGCTTTGGTTTTATTTTAAGCTTGCATGCTGAAGAGAGTATGACTGAAGAAAATACCCCTAAAGACGCCCCCATTCTTTTGGAAGAAAAACGCGCCCAAACGCTAAAGCTTGAAGAAGAAAAGGAAGCTAAAAAGAATATTGATGAAAAAAGCCTGCTTGAAGAAATCCATAAGAAAAAACGCCAACTCTACATGCTCAAAGGGGAATTGCATGAAAAGAATGAATCCATCTTATTCCAACGAATGGCTAAAAATAAGAGCGGTTTTTTTATAGGCGTAATCCTTGGCGATATAGGGATTAACGCTCATCCTAACGCTCGATCTTATGAGAGCTTTGAACCTTTAAATAATATTCAAGCTTCTCCTTTGTTGTATGGCTTAAGGAGCGGGTATCAAAAGTATTTTGCTAACGGGATTAGCGCCTTACGCTTTTATGGGGAATATTTAGGGGGGGCGATGAAAGGGTTTAAAAGCGATTCTTTAGCCTCTTATCAAACCGCAAGCTTGAATATTGATCTATTGATGGATAAGCCTATTGATAAAGAAAAAAGGTTTGCGTTAGGGATATTTGGAGGCGTTGGAGTGGGGTGGAATGGGATGTATCAAAATTTAAAAGAGATTAAAGGGTATTCACAGCCTAACGCTTTTGGGCTAGTGTTGAATTTGGGGGTGAGCATGACGCTTAACCTCAAACACCGCTTTGAATTAGCCTTAAAAATGCCTCCCTTAAAAGAAACTTCGCAAACCTTTTTATATTATTTTAAAAGCACTAATATTTATTATATTAGTTACAACTATTTATTGTAAAGGCTAAAATGTTGAAATTTAAATATGGTTTGATTTATATCGCGCTCATTATAGGACTTCAAGCGACAGATTATGACAATTTAGAAGAAGAAAACCAACAATTAGACGAAAAAATAAACCATTTAAAGCAACAGCTCACCGAAAAAGGGGTTTCGCCCAAAGAGATGGATAAGGATAAGTTTGAAGAAGAATATTTGGAGCGAACTTACCCAAAGATTTCTTCAAAGAAAAGAAAAAAATTACTCAAATCTTTTTCCATAGCCGATGATAAGAGTGGGGTTTTTTTAGGGGGTGGGTATGCTTATGGGGGATTTAATCTTTCTTATCAAGGGGAGATGCTAGACAGATATGGCGCGAATGCCCCTAGCGCGTTTAAAAACAATATTAAGATTAACGCTCCTGTTTCTATGATTAGCGTTAAATTCGGGTATCAAAAATACTTTGTGCCTTATTTTGGGACACGATTTTATGGGGATTTATTGCTTGGGGGAGGGGTGTTAAAAGAGAATGCAAGCAAGCAACCTGTAGGCTCGTTTATTTATGTTTTAGGGGCTGTCAATACCGATTTGTTGTTTGATATGCCTTTAGATTTTAAAACTAAAAAGCATTTTTTAGGCGTTTATGCGGGTTTTGGGATAGGGCTTATGCTCTATCAAGACAAGCCTAATCAAAACGGGAGGAATTTGGTAGTGGGGGGCTATTCAAGCCCTAATTTTTTATGGAAATCTTTGATTGAAGTGGATTACACTTTTAATGTGGGCGTGAGTTTAACGCTTTATAGGAAACACCGCTTAGAGATTGGCACCAAATTACCGATTAGCTATTTGAGAATGGGAGTGGAAGAGGGAGCGGTTTATCAAAATAAAGAAGATGATGAGCGTTTGTTGGTTTCGGCTAACAACCAGTTCAAGCGATCCAGTTTTTTATTAGTGAATTATGCGTTTATTTTTTAAGGCTTGATTTTGGAGTTGAGGTTTAAAATTTTAGCGTTAGTCGTTTTGATTTTAGGGGGTTATTTGATTTTTAACGCTTTAATCACAAAAACCAAAGCTTTAAGTTTTAGTTTGAATAGCAAAGAGGATGCGCTCAATGACAATAATGAAGCGCTTTTTTGGGATTTAAAAAAACCCATTAAGATTAAAATAGCAGCCCCAAAGGGCATCAAACGCTATGAACTAAAAGTAACCACGCAAGATAATTTGATTCTATATGAAAAAGAAAATCTGGTATTGGATAAACCCAAGTCTTTAGAAGTGCCTTTAATTAGGCCTGAAATCATGGGGTTAGAAGACAAGTGCCTTTTATATGAAATTCAAGCTAATGATTGGAGCTATGCTAATTTTTTCAATGGCAATAAGGCGTCTTTCAAACAAGAAGTGTGTGTTGATACGATAAAACCCTCAATCACGATTTTATCTCGTTCCCCAAGCATCGCTTATGGGGGGAGCGCGGTAGTTGTCTTTGAAGCTTTGGATAAGAATTTGTCTCAAGCGTTTGTGCGCGTCAAAAAAAAGGATTTTAAAGCTTTCAGGCTTGTAGAATTCAAGCAGCGTAATGTTTTTATCGCTCTAGTGCCTTGGCCTTATAAAAATAAGGATTTTAGGGCGTTCATTGTCGCTAAAGATAAAGCCTATAACTCTAATACCACCCCTTTATTGTTCAAGCGAAAAACCCGTCATGTGAGGGAAAAAGATATAGACTTAAGCGCCTTAAAAGATAAGATGGCAAAGCAAGAAAAATTTCAAAACCACACTGAACAAACTTTATTAGAAAGATTTTCCAACGCGCGCTTAAAAGATTTGGAAAAAATCCACAAGATCGCTTTAGAGCAAGGGGATTTTTATAAGGATTTTTCCCGTTTTCAAGCGCTAAAACCCTTGAACGAGTCTTTTAAAATGGCAAGCAATTTTTTAGAAAATCGGCGTATCTTAAAGGATAATCAGGTGTTGTTCCAGTTCTTGCATTTAGGGGTAGATTTGATACCTGGCAAGGATTTATCTTTAGCGTTTGATCCATCTGCAAAGAGGGTTTTTAAGGGGGAGTTCGATTTTTATGGTAATAGTTTAATCAATTGCTATGGGTTAGGTTTGTGCGTTTTTTTAGCGCATTTAAAAGACGATGGAAGCGTGGGGAGTAGTGGTTTGAAATTAGGGAGCGGGTTGCATTTAGGGATGCTTTTGCAAGGGGTTTTTGTCCGGCCCAATGAATGGCTTAATGAGCAATGGATAAAAACCAATATTATCGCCCCCATAGAGCAAGCCAAGCGGCTTTTAATGAAAGGATAGTCATGTTAAAAACGAATCAAAAAAATGTGCATGCGTTTGAAATTGAAAAGCAAGAGCCTGAAGCGGTCATAGGATTTTTAGAAAAAAACCACGCCCTTTTGCAGTATTTTCTTATTATATTTAAATATGATATTGAGCCAGAAGTCAAAGCCATTTTGCACAAACACCAGCTTTTGTTTTTAGAAACGAATCGCCCTTTAAACGGGCGTCATATCAAAACCACAGAAAAAGACGCTAACCTTTTAAAGCAAAATAGCCCTAATGCGATAGAACCCAAGACAACGATTTATGAGCGTCATATCAGGAGTGGGGAAGAGATTTATAGCGCTAATCACCTTATTTTTTTGGGCAATATCCACAATGGAGCCAAGATTATTTCAGAAAGCTGTGTGTCGGTTTATGGGGTTTGCGAAGGGGCGATTGTGTGCTTTGGAGAGTGTTTGATTTTGAAAGAAGTCAAGAGCGCTCAGATCGTTTTTCAAAATAAAATTTTATCTCTAAAAGAGGTTGAACGGCTTTTGGTAAATAAAAATATTAAAATAATCACTAAAAATGACGATATACTAGACATAAAGGAAGTATTATGAAACAAACAACCATTAACCACTCTGTGGAATTAGTAGGGATAGGCTTGCACAAGGGCGTTCCTGTGAAGCTTGTTTTAGAGCCTTTAGGAGAAAATCAAGGTATTGTTTTTTACCGCTCTGATTTGGGCGTGAAGCTCCCCTTAAAACCTGAAAACATCGTGGATACCAAAATGGCAACCGTGTTGGGTAAGGATAACGCTAGAATTTCTACGATTGAGCATTTGCTTTCAGCTATCCATGCGTATGGCATTGATAATCTTAAAATCTCTGTGGATAACGAAGAGATCCCTATCATGGATGGGAGTGCTTTGACTTATTGCATGCTTTTAGATGAAGCAGGGATTAAAGAATTAGACGCTCCTAAAAAAGTGATGGAAATCAAGCAAGCTATTGAGGTTAGAGAGGGCGATAAATTTGTTAAAATTGAGCCAGACAGCCAACTTTCTTTGAATTTCACGATTGATTTTAACCATCCGGTTATCGCTAAGCAAGCCCATCATTTCGTCTTTAGTAAAACCGCTTACAAAGAGCAAGTCGCTAAAGCCCGCACCTTTGGGTTTTTGCAAGAAGTGAATTACTTGCGATCCATTGGTTTGGCTAAAGGGGGGAGCTTGAATAATTGTATCGTGCTGGATGAAAACAGCATTTTGAACAAAGAGGGCTTAAGGTGCGAAAAGGAATTCGTGTGCCACAAGATTTTAGACGCTATGGGGGATCTAATGGTCTTAGGCATGCCTGTGATGGGCAAATACACTTCTTTTTCAGGGAGCCATAAGCTCAATTCCATGTTGGTTAAAGCCATTTTAGCGGACGCTAAAAATTACGAAGTTTTGATTGCTACGGATCCGGCTAAAGAATTTGCGTTGCAAAAGGCTTTCGCTTAATCCTAAATTAGGGTTTATTTTTTGGAATTGGATTTAGCACTTATCTCTTTAGGCGAGAGGGTCTTGCTTGGGGTGTATCAAAACAGTTTTTTGTGCACTTCTTACACTTCCAAATCCAAAACAAGCGAAGCTTTAGTGGAAGTTTTTTCGCAATTATTTAAAGATTTTAAAAACCCTACTTTACCGGCGATTAAGGGAGTTTATTACGCTAAAGGGCCAGGGAGTTTCACTAGCTTAAAACTCACGCATGTTTTCTTACACACTTTGGCTTTAATCCATGACTTTGAACTCTATTCCACCACAGGCTTTGATTTTAACGACAACACGCCCATTCTAGCGTATGCCAATAAATACTTTGTTTCAAAAGAAAGGGAAAGTTTGAGCGATTTTAAAGATTTGAAAATCGCGCCAAAAGATTTCATGCTGCCCTCTTTTTTAGAGAAAGACAAATTCACCCAATTGAACACGCCGTTTTACATTTTGCCGCCTATTTAGTGTATAATGCTAGTTTTAAAAATGAAAGGGTATCAACAATAGGGGTTTAAAATTTGGTAGTGAGTGTTCCTGCAACAAGTGCGAATTTAGGCCCCGGTTTTGATTGCTTGGGTTTGAGCTTGAATTTACGCAATCGTTTTTTTATTGAGCCTAGCAGTTTCCATGCGGTGAAATTGGTTGGGGAGGGTGAGGGGATCCCTAAGTTTTTAACCAACAATATTTTCACTAAAGTGTTTTATGAGATTTTAAAAAAGCATGGGAATGACGGCTCGTTTAAATTTTTATTGCATAATAAAGTCCCTATTACAAGGGGCATGGGGTCTAGCTCGGCGATGATTGTGGGGGCGGTCGCTTCAGCGTTTGCGTTTTTAGGGTTTGATTTTGATAGAGAAAACATTCTCAATACCGCTTTAATTTATGAAAACCACCCGGATAATATCACCCCGGCGGTCTTTGGGGGATATAATGCAGCGTTTGTGGAAAAAAAGAAAGTGATAAGTTTAAAAACCAAAATCCCTTCTTTTTTAAAAGCGGTGATGGTGATCCCTAATAGGGCCATTTCCACCAAGCAATCGCGCCACCTCTTGCCCAAGCGTTACAGCGTGCAAGAAAGCGTGTTTAACCTTTCGCATGCGAGTTTGATGACGATGGCGATTGTGCAAGGGAAGTGGGATTTGTTGCGTTGTTGTGCTAAAGATAGGATGCATCAATACAAGCGCATGCAAACTTATCCTGTGTTGTTTGCGATCCAAAAGCTCGCTTTAGAAAATAACGCCTTAATGAGCACGCTTTCAGGGAGCGGTTCGTCATTTTTTAACATGTGTTATGAAGAGGACGCCCCTAAATTAAAGCAGGTTTTGAGCAAGAAATTCCCTAAATTTAGGGTAGCGGTTTTAGATTTTGACAATGATGGAGTCCTTATTGAGAAAGACTGAAATTAAAATCCGCATGTGTGTGGCGTGCAGAATGCGCCAACCTCAAAAGGATTTGTTGCGTTTGAAAAGCTTTGAAAATCAAATCATGGAATTTGATGGCACAGGCCGTAGTTTTTATGTGTGTGGAAATTGTTTGAAAAATGGAGAAAAAAAGTTGTTGAAAGCGGTTTCAAAAATAAAGAATGCCCCAAAAGATACCAAAAACATCATTACTTGGATTAAGGAGAGAAGCATAGCATGAGTGGTATGGTTGATTTAAAGGAATTTTTAGCCGAGCTTGGTAAGACCCAAAAAGAGCTTAAAAATGTGATCGAGCAAGCCAAAGATATTGGTTTAGAGCTTAAGACAAATTCTAAAATGACCCCAGAGCAAGCAGGCAAGCTATACAAATACATTGTGGATGGCATTAAAGAACAAATACAAGCCAATCAACCCGCTAAGAATCTTGAACAAGACAATAAAGACGATTTGAATACAGCCGTAGCGTCTAAATCTCTTAACAAAAAGGTTTCCAAAACGCCTAAAAAAGAAGAGGCAAAAAGCCAGCCAAAGCCCAAAAAAACTAAAGAAAAGAAAAAAGAAGCTCCAACGCCCATTGCTAAAAAGAAGGGAGGGATAGAGATTGTCAACACTTTTGAAAACCAAACGCCCCCTACAGAAAACACCCCTAAAGCGGTTAGCCACTCTCAAATAGAAAAAGCCAAGCAAAAACTCCAAGAAATCCAAAAAAGCCGAGAAGCCCTAAACAAGCTCACCCAAAGCAACGCTAACAACGCTAACAGCACCAATAACGCTAATAACGCTAAAAACGCTAAAAAAGAAATCAGCGAAGTTAAAAAACAAGAGCAAGAGATCAAACGCCATGAAAACATTAAAAGACGCACCGGTTTTAGGGTGATTAAACGCAACGATGAAACAGAAAATGAAATTGAAAACAGCGTAACAGAAAGCAAAAAACCCACTCAAAGCGCGGCGGCTATTTTTGAAGACATTAAAAAAGAATGGCAAGAAAAAGACAAGCAGGAGGCTAAAAAAGCCAAAAAACCCAGTAAGCCCAAGCCCACCCCCACAGCCAAAAACAACAAATCCCATAAAATTGATTTGAGCGATGCGAGGGATTTTAAGGGCAATGATATTTATGATGATGAAACCGATGAAATCTTATTGTTTGATTTGCATGAACAAGATAATTTCAATAAGGAAGAAGAGGAAAAAGAAGCGCGCCAAAATATCAACGATAGGGTGCGCGTCCAAAGGAAAAACCCTTGGATGAATGAAAGCGGGATCAAACGACAATCCAAAAAAAAGCGTGCATTCCGTAACGATAACAGCCAAAAAGTGATCCAAAGCGCGATTGCAATCCCTGAAGAAGTGCGCGTCTATGAATTCGCGCAAAAAGCGAATTTGAATCTGGCTGATGTGATTAAAACTCTCTTTAATTTAGGGCTTATGGTAACTAAAAACGACTTTTTGGATAAGGATAGCATAGAAATTTTAGCCGAAGAGTTCCATTTAGAAATTTCTGTTCAAAACACTTTAGAAGAATTTGAAGTAGAAGAAGTGCTAGAAGGGGTGAAAAAAGAGCGCCCGCCTGTGGTTACTATCATGGGGCATGTTGATCATGGTAAAACTTCACTATTGGATAAAATCCGTGATAAAAGAGTCGCTCACACGGAAGCTGGGGGGATCACTCAGCACATTGGCGCTTACATGGTAGAAAAAAATAACAAATGGGTGTCTTTCATTGACACCCCAGGGCATGAAGCCTTCAGCCAAATGCGTAATCGTGGGGCTCAAGTTACAGATATTGCAGTGATTGTGATAGCGGCTGATGATGGGGTGAAGCAGCAGACTATTGAAGCTTTAGAGCATGCAAAAGCGGCTAATGTGCCTGTGATTTTTGCGATGAATAAAATGGATAAGCCTAATGTGAATCCGGACAAACTCAAAGCCGAATGCGCTGAACTTGGTTATAACCCTGTGGATTGGGGCGGAGAGCATGAGTTTATCCCTGTTTCAGCTAAAACGGGCGATGGCATTGACAATCTGTTAGAAACCATTCTTATCCAGGCGGATATTATGGAATTAAAAGCCATAGAAGAGGGCAGCGCTAGAGCGGTTGTTTTAGAAGGGAGCGTGGAAAAAGGGCGTGGGGCGGTAGCCACTGTGATTGTCCAAAGCGGGACTTTGAGCGTGGGGGATAGTTTTTTTGCTGAAACGGCGTTTGGTAAAGTAAGAACGATGACTGACGATCAAGGCAAGAGCATTCAAAATTTAAAACCCTCTATGGTGGCTCTCATCACAGGCTTGAGCGAAGTGCCGCCTGCGGGATCTGTTTTAATAGGGGTAGAAAACGATTCTATCGCGCGCTTGCAAGCTCAAAAGAGGGCGACTTATTTGCGCCAAAAAGCGTTGAGTAAAAGCACTAAAGTGTCTTTTGATGAGCTTTCAGAAATGGTCGCTAATAAGGAATTAAAAAACATTCCTGTAGTCATTAAAGCGGATACGCAAGGAAGCTTAGAAGCCATTAAAAACAGCTTGTTAGAGCTTAATAACGAAGAAGTAGCGATTCAAGTGATCCATTCAGGGGTGGGGGGTATTACTGAGAATGATTTGAGCCTGGTTTCTAGCAGTGAGCATGCGGTGATTTTAGGTTTTAATATCCGTCCCACTGGTAATGTGAAAAATAAGGCTAAAGAATACAATGTGAGCATTAAAACTTACACGGTGATTTATGCGTTGATTGAAGAAATGCGATCGCTGTTATTAGGCTTGATGAGCCCTATCATTGAAGAAGAGCATACCGGACAAGCGGAAGTGAGAGAAACCTTTAATATCCCTAAAGTTGGCACGATAGCCGGGTGTGTGGTGAGCGATGGGGTGATCGCTCGTGGCATTAAGGCGCGTTTGATTAGAGATGGCGTGGTGGTTCATACCGGCGAAATCCTTTCTTTGAAACGCTTTAAAGACGATGTGAAAGAAGTTTCTAAAGGCTATGAGTGCGGGATCATGCTAGACAATTATAATGAGATTAAAGTGGGCGATGTGTTTGAAACCTATAAAGAAATCCATAAAAAAAGAACCCTCTAATGAACGCTCATAAAGAACGCTTAGAATCCAATCTTTTAGAATTATTGCAAGAGGCTTTAGCGAGCTTGAATGATGGCGAGTTGAATTCTTTAAGCGTTACTAAGGTGGAATGCTCTAAAGGGAAGCACCACGCTTATGTGTTTGTGCTTTCATCAGATCATAAAATCCTTTCCAAATTAAAAAAAGCTGAGGGGTTGATCAGGCAGTTTGTTTTGCAAGCGAGCGGGTGGTTTAAATGCCCAAAACTCAGTTTTGTTTTAGATGATAGCTTAGAAAAGCAGCTCCGCCTAGACGCTTTATTCAATGAAATCGCTAAAGGGAAAGATAATGACTAAAAGAATAGAAGAGAAAATAGAGGGCGTGATTGAAAGCTTGGGTTACTTGCTTTATGATGTGAGTTTAGTTAAAGAAAACGAGCAGCATGTTTTAAGGGTGAGCCTTAAAAACCCTAATGGGGCAGTTAGCTTGGATATTTGCCAGCAAGTGAGCGAGGTGATTTCGCCCTTATTAGATGTGTGCGATTTTATTCAAGACGCTTATATTTTGGAAGTGAGCTCTATGGGGTTAGAAAGAACGCTTAAAACCCCCAAACACTTCAAGCTTTCTTTAGGCGAAAAAGTGGAAGTCAAACTCACAAATAAAGAAAGCTTTCAAGCTGTCCTTAAAGACGCTAACGATTTGAGCGCGGATTTTGAATTAGAAGATCATGCTGTCAAAAGCGTGGAGTATAAAGATTTAAAGAAAGTTAAAACGCTTTTTGAGTGGTGAAATAATGCGAAGCGGTAGCGTTCCTACACTTTATGAGAAATTACCGCTTGATTGAAATTGGGCTCTTGTTATTTGGCTAAAAAACGCCAAAAAGCATTTTTTAGATTTTACTCCTCCATTTGAGCGATGCTCATTATTTCTTTAACCACATTCACATCTTCTAGCGTGCTTAAATCTTGAGTGATGGGCTCTTTTTTGGCGATGGATTTCAAAAGCCTTCTCATGATTTTCCCGCTCCTAGTTTTAGGCAAACCTGGCACATACATGACGTTGTCTAATTTAGCGATCTTTCCAATTTCAACGGATAAGATATGATTCATTTCTTTTAACAATTCTAAACTCTCGCCAAGATTGCATTTAGCCCCATCGCACAGCACCACAAACGCAAACAAGCCCTCTCCTTTAATCGTATCAGGGATACCCACTACCGCGCATTCAACCACCATTTCATGTTTAGAAATAGCGCTCTCCACTTCAGCCGTGCCAATCCTGTGCCCGCTCACATTCACAATATCATCTGTGCGCCCAATAATAGTGATGTATCCGTTTTCATCCACGATAGCGCCATCTCCAGAGAGGTAGACATATTCCCCATTCAACTTGATCTGAGAAAAATAGCTATCAATGTATCGTTTTTCATCGCCCCAAATGTTTCTTACCATAGAAGGCCATGGCTTGGTGATGCATAAAAACCCTTGCTCTCCGGGCTTTGTTTTGGTGCCGTCTTCGTTTAAAACTTCTGCATGGATTCCAGGCAAAGGTAAAGTTGCACAGCTGGCCCTTATAGGCGTAGCTCCCGGTAAAGGGCTGATGATATGCCCGCCTGTTTCTGTCTGCCACCAAGTATCCACGATACTGCATTTTGAATTGCCGATTTTTTCATAAAACCATTTCCATGCCGTAGGGTTAATGGGCTCTCCCACCGTTCCTAAAACTTTGAGTGACTCTAAATTATACTTTAAGGGTTCGTTTTCGCCTTTGGCATGCAGCATTCTTATAGCGGTGGGGGAAGTGTAGAATTTATCCACGCGGTATTCTTCTATCATCCTCCACCATCTCCCATAATCCGGATAAGACATCGTGCCTTCTAGTATCAAAGTCGTCGCCCCACAAGCTAAAGGTCCATAAACTACATAAGTGTGCCCTGTAATCCAGCCAATATCAGCGGTGCACCAAAAATTATCGTTATCTCTAATATCAAAAACCCACTCCATCGTCATTTGTGCCCACAGCAAATACCCTGCACTGCTGTGTTGAACGCCTTTAGGTTTTCCGGTTGATCCGCTTGTATAGAGCAAGAATAAAGGATCTTCAGAGTCCATCATTTCAGGTTCGCATTTATCGGATTGGTAATTGACCATTTCATTATAGACAAAATCGCGCCCTCTCACATAGTCAATCTCTTTGGCGTTTCGTATCACAATGAGCGCTTTTTCCACACTAGGGCAGGCGTTATTTTCTAGAGCCTTGTCAAGGGCTGGCTTAAGCATATAGGGTTTGCCTTTTCTAAAAGTCCCATCTGCTGTGATAACTAATTTGGCTTGAGTGTCGTTGATCCTATCTCTCAAGGCTTCAGGGCTAAACCCAGCAAAAACGATGCTATGGATCGCTCCAATCCTAGCGCATGCGAGCATCATATAAACGCTTTCTACAATCATGGGCATATAGATAATGACTCTATCGCCTTTTTTGACATTGAATTCGTTTTTTAAAAGGTTGGCTGTTTTATTGACTTCAGAGTGGAGTTTTCTGTAGGTGATGACATTATAATCCCCCATTTCCCCTTCAAAAATGATCGCCACTTTATTCTTTTTGTCTTTTAAATGCCTGTCTATGCAATTGTAAGAAACATTGATTTTGCCGTTTTCAAACCATTTGAAAAAAGGGGCGTTATCGCTGTTTAAAACCTTATCAAAGGGCTTAAACCATGTGAGTTTTTGCGTGGCTAACTCGCCCCAAAAATGTTCATAATCTTCATTGGCTTCATGCACTAAATCTTTATATTCACACATGTTTTTAATCCTGGCTTGCTTGGCAAACGCTTTGTTAGGGTTAAAGACTTTTTTAGCGAACTCTAAATCATCGTCTAATTGCATTGCATCTCCTTTCTATGGCTTTAAGCGCATTTTTTATTATTGTATCCAAACTCACACTCTTTTAAGGGGAGGGATACTTTTCTCTTTCTGTGGGGATTGAGACTGATAAAAAAGGAAACAATAGTAAGATGAAACCTAAAGGGTGCATTAGCGTTAATATGCTAATATAAACCAAAACATTATGACTATATAAAAGGGTGGTATGCTGATCTCCATAGCGTTTTTATTGGTTTTGTGTCTTTTGAATTATAGTTCTTTTAGGATGTTGAAATCGTTTTTAACCTTAAAGAAATTTTCTCAATACGCTTATTTAGGGTTTTTTATCCTTTTGAGCATAGGCGAGGCGGCTTTTGCTTTTTATAGAAATATTATGCCTAGCCATTTGTTTGTTTTGACTTCGGCGTGTTCGTTTGTGTCTTTTATTGCGTTTATTTTTTCTTTGAGTTTTTATGGGTTTTCCTACTCCATAGAAAAAATAGATTTTTTGCATTCAAGACGTAAAAGTTTAAAAAACTTTTTAAAATTAGGGTTTTATCTGGCGTTATTAGGGTATTTTTGGCGCGGGTTTTATGAAGGATTAGCCCGCCCTAAAATCAAAGAAACCCCTATTTATTTAGACAAGCTGGATAAAGAATTAAAGATTATTTTACTCACAGACATGCATGTGGGGAGTTTGTTGCAAAAAGATTTTGTTGATTACATTGTAGAAGAAGTCAATCAAAAAGAAGTGGATATGGTACTGATTGGGGGGGATTTAGTGGATGAAAGCATTGAAAAAGTCAAATCTTTTTTACTGCCCTTAAACAACCTTAAAAGCACGCATGGCACTTTTTATGTGCCAGGAAATCATGAGTATTATCATGGCATAGAGCCGATTTTATCGTTTCTTAACACGCTTAATTTGACGATTTTAGGGAATGAATGCGTGCGTTTAGGGGGGATCAATTTGTGCGGCGTGTATGATTATTTCGCAAGGAAGCATCAAAATTTTGCCCCTGATATTGACAAAGCTTTAAAAAAGCGTGATAGTAGTAAGCCCACGATCCTTTTAGCCCACCAGCCCAAACAAATTAGAAGCCTCAAAGAAGGCCACTCTGTGGATTTAGTGCTTTCAGGGCATACCCATGCAGGGCAAATCTTTCCCTTTAGCCTTTTAGTCAAGTTAGCGCAAACCTATTTACATGGTTTATACAAGCACAGCGGCACCACTCAAATTTATGTGAGCAGTGGGGCAGGGTATTGGGGCGTTCCTTTAAGGTTTTTAGCCCCTAGCGAGATCGCATACCTTAGGCTTTTACCTAAAAATCAAGCTTAGTTGAACAAAATCTTAAAATCGTAATCAAGCGGTTAAAAACAGGGATTAAAACAAGGGGTTAAAAACAACCGCCAAGACAAAGGGAAAGGAGGGGGAGGTGACCCTTCAATCTTAAGCGGTGCCAACCAAACCATAAGGAATGGTTGGATTTGTAATTATACAATAAAATGGTGATTTTTAGCAAATGATTTTAAAAATTATCCATAAAAAACGCTTAAAGGTATTTTTTACAGCCAACAACCAAACACAAAAGAGCTTGATTTTAATCAAGCGATAACTTTTATTAATATTTTCTTAAACTAATTTAAAATTATGATATAATCAGTGCTTGAATTACTCTTAAATGCAGGAGTCATACACCATGCGCGTTCTACTGATTGAAAAAAATTCTGTTTTGGGTGGAGAAATTGAAAAAGGCTTAAATGTTAAAGGCTTTATGGCTGATGTAACAGAGAGTTTAGAGGATGGGGAATATCTTATGGATATTAGGAATTACGACTTAGTTATGGTTAGCGATAAAAACGCTTTAAGTTTTGTTTCTAGAATCAAGGAGAAACATTCTTCTATTGTTGTTTTAGTTTCTTCTGATAACCCTACAAGCGAAGAAGAAGTCCATGCGTTTGAGCAGGGTGCGGATGATTATATCGCTAAGCCTTACCGCAGCATTAAGGCTTTAGTCGCAAGGATTGAGGCTCGTTTGAGGTTTTGGGGTTCTAATGTGATTGAAATTGGGGATTTGACCATTAGCCCTGATGAAGAAAAGATTATTTACAAGGGGCGTGAAGTTGAAGTGAAAGGGAAGCCTTTTGAAGTGCTTACCCATCTTGCCAGACACAGGGATCAAATTGTCTCCAAAGAACAGCTTTTAGACGCTATTTGGGAAGAGCCTGAGATGGTTACCCCTAATGTCATTGAAGTGGCTATTAATCAAATCCGCCAAAAAATGGATAAACCCTTGGGGATTTCCACGGTTGAAACCGTGAGGCGCAGAGGCTATCGTTTTTGCTACCCCAAACCGGCGTGTGAAGAGTAAATTCCGTGGTTTGCTAAAAAATAGATTAGAATGAGGGTGTGGAGTGGGTAAAATCAAATATTTTAATAGCGATAGTAGAGACTCTCATATCATGTTGGTGTTTAGCTAAGATCATAATCATTTTATCTGCGATTAGTAGGGTGTTTTGGTTAAAAAACACTAAAGTAGGTTCGTATCAATTCATGGATTTAAATATCTATCAAAACACAAAAATACAAACTTTGGCTCTGTTTTCATTGGATATTGACAAAGTCTTATTTTTGTGGGATTTTTATGGGATACAAGAAAAATACACAAAGAAAACGCTAGCTAAACCCTAGCTTGCACTAAAATTTTAGTATAGTGGCGTTGTGAGAACCATTAAAACTATGATTGCTAATAGTAGTTTCATAGTTGGTCATCTCCTTTTTAAGATAGCCGCTCACTATTACCCAAACCCTAACATGCTACAAATACCCGCAACAAAAAACAATAAAATAGAGAGATAACTTAAAATGATTTTTTGCGTTGGCGTGATGATAATTTAAAAAACCTAAAAATACTAAAAAAGCGTTTTTTACAATCAAATTATTAAGAGAGCTTGATTTTAAGCAAGCGATAGTTTTTTAAAAAAAGCGGTTTTTTGGGGTTAGGGGATTTAGTTGGAGGTTTGTAGGGAGAGAAGTTGTTTTAAAATACTCCTTATCCCCTTAAAAAATGAGTTTTTGCCATAAAACAATGGAATGAAAATTTTTAAACCTTCCAAAAAGAGTTTTTAAACTCTTAGTTTTTATAACTAACGCTTTTTACAAACAGCTAACTTTAGCGTTAGGCGTTATTGAAAATTTCTTCAACTTGCTCTTTAATATCCTTATAATTAAAGCTTTCTTTAAAGCCATCAATCTTGCCTCCGCTCGCATTCCTATGCCCGCCCCCATTAAAACACATTTGACTGAGTTCGCACACATCGCAATTCCCGTTCGCTCTTAAGCTCACATTCCCTTTAGCGTTCACATCTATATAAAAATCAAAATCCGGATTTTGCGTTAAAAAAAGGTTAGCCAACACGCTAATACCCCCCATAGAATAACTTAAAAACCCTTTTTTATCCTGGTAATAAACGCTGCAATCATGCTTTTTTAAAGAGAGCAAATGCGTTTGCGCATTTGAAGAGATATTGTCCATCGTTTCTGTATCAGGGTCGCCCCCTAAAGCGATTTTTTTAAGCCTGAACAAATCGTTATCATAGGCTACAGGGGCGTTTTCTAAAAACAAATAGTTTTTAACTTCTTCTAAAAGCTTTAATTTATAATCGCGGTTTTCATCATCAAACATGAAACGATTCAATTCAGAGGTTTGAGTGATCATGCGCATGCACACTTTGCCTAATTCAAAGCCATAACCTTGCGTGTCCCAAATATCCACAGAATTGACCATTTCCACCAAAGGCTCTAGCCATGTTGTGTTTTTTGGCTCTAAAAGAGCGTAATGCTTTTTCAAAAATTCATACACGATTTTAGTCGCGCAACGGTTCGTGTCTAAAAAATACCAATGGAAACTCTCAGCCACTTCCTTACCGCTGATATGGTGATCTAAAAGCTGGATTTGAATGTTTTTATTTTGCAAGCGGTGTTCTTGGATCTTATCCTGCAAATACTGCGCTTCATTCAAATTCAAATTCAAATCGCTAATCAAAATAAGGAATTCACTCTCTTTAGATTGAGCGATCGCGTTTAGAATCTCATAAATTCTCGCTGAAACTTCACGCCCGTAATTAGCGTTATAGCATTGGGTATTTTTAAAAAATTGTTTTGAAACAAGCTGGCATGCATAGCCGTCTAAATCAATGTGTGAAAGGTGGTAAACTTGCATCATTCTCCTTTTTTATCAATTATTTATCCATTAAAAGTTAATATGGATCGTGCCTAAGGCTTCAAAATTAGAGTTAGGATCCAATTCGGCATGGCTTAGCACGACTACATCAATCCTGGCCTGCTCCATTTGATTGGAAAGGGCTTTTCTTAAATTAGGCTCTACGATCAAAATCACCGGAGCGATCCCTTTTTGCAAGACTTTCATAGCCTCTTCAGAGACCCCTTCAATGAGTTTTTGCAATTCGCCCACATTGAGTAGCAGGCTCTTAGAAGTGCCATTTTCTCGCAATTTATTAAGCAAAAATTGTTCGCTATCGGTAGAAAAGGTTAAAAATTTCAAACGCCCGTCTTCAGATTTAAAAGCGTTAGTGATCACCCTAGAAAGCCTCGCTCTCACTTGTTCGGTTAAGATATTCACATCGTTTTGAACCAATGGGGCAATATCGGTAATCGTTTCTAAAATAGTGAGCATGTCCTTAATAGGGATTTTTTCATGCAACAAGGCTTGCAAGACTGATCGGATCGCACCGGTGGGGATTTTTTTACTCTCTTCTACAATTGTAGGATAGTCTTTAGCCAAGCGCTCTAAAAGGGATTTCACTTCATCTTTAGTGATAAAATCTTCAGCGTATTTTTTCACTAATTCGCTGGTGTGTGTCGCAATAACGGTGCTTGGATCAATAATAGTGTAGCCTTGAATGATGGCTTCTTCTTTATTTTTAGTTTCAATCCATAAAGCGTCCATTCCAAAAGCCGGCTCTTTAGTAGGAATGCCTTCAATTTCTTTATTCACAAAACCGGTATTCATGGCTAAAAACTTATCTGGCATCACCATGCCCTCACCAATCACAATGCCTTTAAGCTTGATTTAATAATGCGTTGGGGGGAGTTGCAAATTATCCCTGATCCGGATTTGAGGCATCAAAAAACCATAATCGCTCGCTATCTTTTTTCTAATGCCCCTAATCCTTTCTAACAAATCGCCCCCTTGTTTCATGTCCGCTAAGCTAATGAGCTGATAGCCTAAAGCCAATTCTAAAAATTCAATTTTTAACACTTCATCAATGGCTTGTTCTTCTTCTCTTTTAAGCTCTTCTTGGGTTTTAGCCCTTGTAGTGGGGGTGTGGGGTTTGATTTTGGAGCTGTGGGGTTTTTCGCTCAAATCCAAGCCGAATTTTTGACTCAAATAATTTTCTAATTTAGTGAGCAACCCGTCTTTTCCCTCCCTGCTAATCAGCCATGCGATGAATAAAAAGAGAGCCCCTACAAACGCTAAAGAAAAGGTAGGGAGTCCAGGAATGGTTGCAAAAAGCAATAAAATCGCTCCCACAATCACTAAAGTTTTGCTTTTATTGGTGAGCTGTGTGATGAGTTTGGAAGCAAAGTCCTCTTCTTCGTTTTGCGTGGTGCGAGTGGCGACAATACCGGTCGCTGTCGCAATGATTAAAGCAGGGATTTGCCCTACAAGCCCATCGCCAATGGTTAGGATAGTGAAAGTGCTAGCGCTAAAGCTCAAGCTCATATCCCTTTGAAACACGCCCACTAAAAACCCCCCAATGATATTGATAAGCGTGATAATGATAGAAGCGATCGCATCGCCTTTGACAAATTTAGACGCGCCATCCATCGCGCCATAAAAATCCGCTTCTTGGCTTAGAGCGGCGCGCCGTTTTTTAGCTTCCTTATCATCAATCAGACCTGAATTTAAATCCGCATCAATCGCCATTTGCTTTCCTGGCATAGCGTCTAGAGCGAATCGCGCCCTAACTTCAGTAACCCTAGTAGAGCCATTAGTAACCACTAATAGATTCACTAACACTAAAATACTAAAGATAATAGCCCCAATCACATAATTCCCGCTCACGCTAAATTCCCCAAACGCCGTGATAATATCGCTCACCGCGCTAGGCCCTTTATAGCCTTGCGTTAAAATCATTCTAGTGGTGGCGACATTTAAAGCCAAGCGGTATAAGGTTACAATGAGCAATAAAGTGGGGAAAGCGCTAAAATCAGTCGGCTTGTCAATATAAAGCCCAATTAAAATAATCAACACCGATAGCGCGATAGAAATCGTGAGTAAAAAATCCAACACAAAAGGCGGTAACGGCACGATAATGATCGCTAAAATAGCTATCACAAAGACCACAAGGGCTAAGTCTTTGGATTGCAAGAAGCGTTTAAAAACAGGGAAAGTCTTTTTAAAAGCTAATTTGGAGCGTTCGTTTGCCATAATCTAAAATCAATGCCTTAATCTGGTAGGTGTGTTTGTCTCTTATTATAATATAAAGTTTGAGCGTATGATACAAAAAAGCTTGTTTTACGCTATAATGATCGTTTTTAATTTATTACCAATTAGGAGGTCGTTATGGCTTTGAATCTGGAGAAAAAACAAGAAATCATTAAGGCGTTTGCCACTAAAGAAAACGATACGGGTTCTTGTGAAGTGCAAGTGGCGTTGTTGAATGAAAGGATCAAGCTTTTAACCGAGCATTTAAAGGCTAACCCTAAAGATCATTCTAGTCGTTTAGGGCTTTTAAAATTAGTCGCTCAAAGACGCAACTTGTTGAAATACATCAAACGCACTAATCATGCGCGTTATGTGGTTTTGATTGAAAAGTTAGGCATTAAAGACAGATAATTTTATCGGTTTTAGGGTATGGCGAGTTTGTGTTGAAAGAGCGTTTGAAGGCCTTTTTTAGTGCGGACTCTGTTTTCACTCTAATTTTTGCTCTTTTTTTTCTCACTTCGTTTAAAAAACCTTTAACTCAAGTCTTATTGATTGTTTTAATGGTTTTTTTGTTTTTTATGTGTTATTTCCAAGCGTCTTTGAAAGAGACCTTTAGAGTTAATCATCTAAAAACCATGCCCTTTAAATGGCTCACTTTGGCTTTTTTGGGCGTGTTTTTAAGCATCTTCCCTAACATGTTTAACATGTATGATAGTCAAACTTTCCGCTACAATTTATTCGCTCTAAACATGTCCTTAACTTACGCTTGTGGGGCGTTATGCTTGCTTTTTGCCAGTTGTTTAAGAATCAAATTGAATCAAAAAGTCCTTTTTTATAGCATGGCTGTTGCAAATTTCATTAACGGCTTGCTTTCATTGGTGCAAAAAATTTATTTTAACATGCCCAGAGCGCAAGGGTTTAGCACGGTTAAGGAGTATGTGGTTTTAGTGAGCGTGTCCATTTTAGGCTGTTATATTTATGCGCTCTATTCGCAAAGTCAAAAAGAGAAACTTTTTTTCACCCTTTCTGTTTTTGTGGGGTTTTTAGTCGTTATTTTAAGCGCCACAAGGAGCGCGACAATCGCTTTTGTTATTACTTTTTTGATCCTTTCTTGCTTTATTTTATACGCCAAAAAATCGCTCAAACCATTGGGTTATATGGTGGTTGTGAGTCTGATTTTGAGCGCTTTGTATGTGGGGAGTAACGCTTTAGAAAAAAGGGGGGCAATAGAGCAATCTAGAGTTCAAAACCAAAGCTTTGAAGAAGATTTGAAACGCTACGCTAAAAAGGACGCTGATAGCAGTATCGGGTGGCGTTTGGAGCGCTGGAAAGAAGCCCTAACGGTTTTGCGTTTAAGACCCTTGTTTGGTATGGCCGCTAGCGAGAAATGCCAGAGGTTAGAAGAGATTTTATCCTTATCAAAGTCTTATAGAGCCAAAGATTTGATTCTTTGTTATGAAAGATACGACAATCAAATCATTCACATTTTAGCCACTAGGGGGATCATAGGCTTTTTGATCTGGCTCTTTTTTTTATTAGTTATTGTAAAGATTTTTTGGAGCGGGATAAAACAAAATTCTTTAATATCGCTCTTTATATTAACGACACTCGCTTTTTATCTCATTTTTGGCATTGGGTTTGACCCCTTTGATTTCTTCATTACGGGAAGTTTTTTTGTAGGAATGGTCATGATGGCTGTTTTTGTAAAAAAAGATAAAAGCGCTTTTTAGCATCAAAGAGTTTGATATTAGTCAAGCGGTAGTTTCTTGTGAGATGCTCTTAGGGGGATTTAAGGGGTAAGATAAAAACTTATGCTATAATGCGGTTTCATTCCATATTCAACAAGGAGAAATAAATTAATGAAAATTTTAGTGATTCAAGGGCCTAATTTAAACATGTTAGGACACAGAGACCCAAGACTTTATGGCATGGTAACCTTAGACCAAATCCATGAAATCATGCAAACTTTCGTGAAGCAAGGCAATTTAGATGTGGAATTAGAGTTTTTTCAAACCAATTTTGAGGGTGAAATCATTGATAAAATTCAAGAGAGCGTGGGCAGCGATTATGAAGGGATTATTATTAACCCTGGAGCGTTTTCGCACACTTCTATTGCGATTGCAGATGCGATCATGCTAGCGGGCAAACCCGTTATTGAAGTGCATCTCACTAACATTCAAGCCAGAGAAGAATTCAGGAAAAATTCTTACACCGGAGCGGCTTGTGGAGGCGTGATCATGGGATTTGGCCCGCTTGGCTACAACATGGCTTTAATGGCGATGGTCAATATTTTAGCCGAAATGAAAGCGTTCCAAGAAGCCCAAAAAAACAACCCTAATAACCCCATTAACAATCAAAAATAAAAGGGGGCTACCCATGAAAGGATTAGAAAGAGAATCGCATTTCACGCTCAATGAAAACGCGATGTTTTTTGAATGCGCTTATAGTTGCGATAACGCTTTGTTTTTGCAATTAGACGATCGCTCGTTTTTTATCACTGATTCTCGCTACACTCAAGAAGCTAAAGAAAGCATTCAGCCTAAAAATGGCGTTTTAGCGGAAGTGATAGAATCTAGCGATTTAGTCCAAAGTGCGATTGATTTGATCGCAAAACACTCGGTTAAAAAGCTCTTTTTTGACCCCAATCAAGTGAATTTGCAAACCTACAAGCGTTTGGATTCGGCGGTTGGGGATAAGGTTACTTTAGAGGGCGTGCCTAGTTACCACCGCCAAAAACGCATCATTAAAAACGATCATGAGATCCAACTCCTCAAAAAATCTCAAGCGTTGAATGTTGAAGCTTTTGAAAATTTTGCCGAGTATGTGAAAAAGATTTTTGATGAAAAAGAATCCTTGAGCGAGCGGTATTTGCAGCATAAGGTTAAGGACTTTTTGACTAAAGAGGGGGTTTATGATCTGAGTTTTGAGCCTATTTTAGCCTTGAATGCGAACGCGAGCAAACCCCATGCTTTGCCTAGCGCGAAGGATTTTTTAAAAGCGGAGCATAGCATTCTTTTGGATATGGGGATCAAATACGAACGCTATTGCTCGGATAGGACTCGCACGGCTTTTTTTGACCCTAAAGATTTTGTATTCAAAAGAGAGCAGAGTTTCAAGGATAAAGAGCGTCAAAAGATTTATGACATTGTGAAAGAAGCGCAAGAAAAGGCTATTTCAGGCATTAGAGCGGGCATGACCGGTAAAGAAGCGGACAGCTTGGCTAGGGGGGTGATTAGCGATTATGGTTATGGGCAGTATTTCACTCACAGCACCGGGCATGGCATTGGCTTAGACATCCATGAGCTTCCCTATATTTCATCGCGCAGTGGAACCATTTTAGAAGAGGGCATGGTGTTTTCTGTAGAGCCTGGGATTTATATCCCTGGATTTTTTGGGGTGCGCATTGAAGATTTAGTGGTGATCAAAAATTCTAGGGCTGAGCTTTTGTGATGCGAGAGATCCTTACTAGCCGCTTTTTCCCTAGCCTTTTTAAAAAAAGGCTTGATTTTTCTAACAGGGTGGTTTTAGGGTTGGGATCTAATCTTAAAAACCCTTTAAAAATATTAAAAAATTGTTTTTTGTATTTTAAAAATCATAGTAAGATCGGGAAAATTTTTTCTTCGCCCATTTATATCAATCCGCCTTTTGGTTACACTAATCAACCCAACTTTTATAACGCTACGATTATCCTTAAAACATCTTTAAGTTTGCGCCATTTTTTCGCTCTGGTTTTTTATATAGAAAGGCGTTTTGATCGCCAAAGGAAGCGCGATTTTAAAGACGCTCCAAGAACTTTAGACATTGATATTATCGCTTTCAACCAAGTCATTTTAAGACAGAATGATTTGACTTTACCTCATCCTAAATGGAGTGAAAGGGATTCGGTGTTAGTGCCGTTGGCTTTGCAACAAATTCTTTTTAAAAAAGGGGAGTGGTGAAATTCTATACCTATAGTGGGGAGACGGCTGCTGAAGCTTTAAAGATCGCTCAAAGCCACCATGGGGTGGATACGCTGGTGTTTAAAACCCAAGAAATCCGTAAAAAAACGCTCACTTCTTCTGGGCTTTATGAAATCGTTGTGGCGGTTGAAGAAGAGAGCGAAAACAAACCCCCTAAAGCCCCCCTTATTCCTGAAAGTTTGTATGATGAAGAATTGAATGAAGAAGATGTGGTCATGCAGCTTTCAAGCACTGTAGAAGAAATGCGCAAACTCGCCGGGGTTTCATCTAATCAGCGCAACTATAGTTTTTCAAAAAATAAAACTCTTTTAGAAAAAGACACCCCGTTAGAGGATGCACCTTTAGAGGCTAATAAGCAAGACGCTTTATTGCAAGCTTTAAAAGATGAAGCCAACCATAAAAAAGAAAGAGAAAAAAGAGAAGTTAAACAAGAAGAAGAGATTAAAGACATCAATCTGCAACTAAGTAAAATCAGAGACAGCTTGAAACTCATTCAAAACATGTTTTGGGATGAGAAAAACCCCAATTCTGTCAATATCCCTCAAGAATTTGCAGAAATTTACAAACTGGCCAAACAAAGCGGGATGAAATCCAGCCATTTAGATGAAATCATGCAATTGAGCCTGGAATTGATGCCTTTACGCATGCGCGAAAATTCCGTAACGATTAAGCGTTATTTCAGGGAAGTGTTGCGTAAAATGATCTTGTGCCGCCCTGAAGATTTGAATTTAAGGCAAAAACGCATCTTAATGCTTGTAGGGCCAACAGGCGTGGGGAAAACGACGACTTTAGCTAAATTAGCCGCGCGCTATTCTAGGATGTTAGCTAAAAAATACAAGGTGGGCATTATCACTTTAGACAATTATCGCATTGGGGCTTTGGAGCAATTAAGCTGGTATGCTAATAAAATGAAAATGAGTATAGAAGCGGTGATTGACGCTAAAGATTTTGCTAAAGAAATTGAAGCGTTGGAATACTGCGATTTTATTCTAGTGGATACAACAGGGCATTCGCAATACGATAAAGAAAAAATTGCCGGTTTGAAGGAATTTATAGATGGGGGTTATAATATTGATGTGTCCTTAGTGCTTTCGGTTACCACTAAGTATGAAGACATGAAAGATATTTATGATTCTTTTGGGGTGTTAGGGATTGACACTTTAATCTTTACGAAATTAGATGAGAGTAGGGGGTTAGGGAATTTGTTTTCTTTAGTGCATGAAAGCCAAAAACCTATCAGCTATCTTTCTGTTGGGCAAGAAGTGCCTATGGATTTGAAAGTGGCTACTAATGAATATTTAGTGGATTGCATGCTAGATGGCTTTAGTAACCCTAATAAGGAACAAGCATGAACAATCAAGCGAGCCGCTTAGATAATTTGATGAATCTTAAAAACCCTAAAAGTTTTTTTGATAATAAAGGGAATACCAAATTCATCGCTATCACAAGCGGTAAGGGAGGCGTGGGGAAATCCAACATTAGCGCTAATTTAGCCTACTCTTTATACAAGAAAGGTTATAAGGTAGGGGTGTTTGATGCGGATATTGGTTTAGCGAATTTAGATGTTATCTTTGGGGTGAAAACCCATAAAAATATCTTGCATGCCTTAAAAGGTGAAGCCAAATTGCAAGAAATCATTTGCGAGATTGAACCCGGGCTTTGTCTCATTCCTGGGGATAGCGGCGAAGAAATTTTAAAATACATTAGCGGCGCAGAAGCTTTAGATCAATTCGTGGATGAAGAGGGGGTTTTAAGCTCTTTAGATTATATTGTGGTTGATACAGGCGCTGGGATTGGAGTCACTACGCAAGCGTTTTTGAACGCGAGCGATTGCGTGGTGATTGTTACCACACCCGATCCTTCAGCGATTACCGATGCGTATGTATGCATTAAAATCAACTCCAAAAATAAAGATGAATTGTTTCTTATCGCTAACATGGTAGCCCAACCTAAAGAGGGCAGAGCGACTTATGAAAGGCTGTTTAAAGTGGCTAAAAACAATATCGCTTCATTAGAATTGCATTACTTGGGAGCGATTGAAAACAGCTCCTTATTGAAACGCTATGTGAGAGAGCGCAAAATTTTGAGAAAAATAGCCCCTAATGATTTGTTTTCGCAATCCATTGATCAGATAGCAAGTCTTTTGGTTTCTAAATTAGAAACCGGTGCTTTAGAAATACCAAAAGAAGGTTTGAAAAGCTTTTTCAAAAGGCTTTTGAATTATTTGGGGTAGGCTGATGAAAGTGCAAAATTTTATCCATTTTTCTGTTGTGGTAGGGTTTTTTTTGGGGTTAGTGTTTTCGGTGTTGAAATTCAATGAGCCAGAGAGCATTTTATTATGGACGGTGTTATCCACGCTTGGGGGATACTTGATTGCGTTGTTGTTCGCGTCTATTTTTATCGCTTGCACGGATTTAGATATTTGTCTTTTTGACAAAAAAGGCACTGAAGAGAGCTTGCTTCGTTTCAACCATGAGTTTAAGAACAGAGAAAAAGAAGTGGCTAGTATTTTAGAATACATTAGAAGTTATGATTTTGATGATGGAAAATAGAATGCCCAAAGAAATTCAAAATATTGAAACCAGCGAAAAAAATATAGAAAAGGTTTTGAACGCCTATGATAAGCAACAACACCACCATCAAGACGCGCTCGCTATCCAGTATTTACCGGCCGTGCGTGCTATGGCGTTTCGTTTAAAAGAGCGTTTGCCAAGCTCTATTGATTTTAACGATCTGGTTTCTATTGGCACTGAAGAATTGATTAAATTAGCCAGGCGTTATGAGAGCGCGTTAAACGATTCTTTTTGGGGGTATGCTAAAACTCGTGTCAATGGGGCGATGCTAGATTATTTGCGTTCTTTAGATGTGATTTCTCGCTCTAATAGAAAGCTCATTAAAAGCATTGATATTGAAATCACCAAACACCTTAATGAGCATGGGAAAGAGCCTAGCGATGCGTATTTAGTGCAAACTTTAGGCGAAAATATTGAAAAAATCAGAGAAGCCAAAACGGCCTCAGATATTTATGCGTTAGTGCCAATAGATGAGCAATTCAATGCGATTGAGCAAGATGAAATCACTAAAAAGATTGAAGCAGAAGAGTTGTTAGAGCATGTCCAAAAAGCGTTGAATCAAATGAGCGAACGAGAGCAAATCCTTATCCAGCTTTATTACTTTGAAGAGTTGAATTTGAGCGAGATTAAAGAGATTTTAGGCATCACTGAATCGCGCATTTCTCAAATCATTAAAGAAGTGATTAAAAAGGTGCGTAAATCCTTAGGAGTGGATCATGGCTGATATTTTAAGCCAAGAAGAAATTGATGCGCTTTTAGAAGTCGTTGATGAAAATGTGGATATTCAAAATGTCCAAAAAAAAGATATTATCCCGCAACGCAGCGTAACCCTCTATGATTTCAAACGCCCTAATCGTGTGAGCAAGGAGCAACTGCGCTCTTTTAGGAGTATCCATGACAAAATGGCTAGGAATCTTTCCAGTCAAATTTCTTCTATCATGCGTTCTATTGTAGAAATTCAGCTCCATAGCGTGGATCAAATGACTTATGGCGAATTTTTGATGAGTTTGCCTAGCCCTACAAGTTTTAATGTCTTTTCCATGAAGCCTATGGGAGGAACAGGGGTTTTAGAAATCAATCCTAGCATCGCTTTCCCTATGATTGACAGACTATTGGGGGGTAAGGGGAGCGCGTATGATCAAAACAGGGAGTTTAGCGATATTGAATTGAATTTATTGGATACGATTTTACGCCAGGTGATGCAAATTTTAAAAGAAGTGTGGTCGCCTGTGGTGGAGATGTTTCCTACCATTGACGCTAAAGAATCCAGCGCGAATGTGGTCCAAATCGTCGCTCAAAATGAAATTTCTATCATGGTGGTTTTAGAGATTATTATCGGGCATAGCCGTGGGATGATGAATATTTGTTACCCGGTGATTTCCATTGAGAGCATTCTTTCTAAAATGGGGAGTAGGGATTTGATGCTTTCAGAGACGAACTCTAAAAAGAGCCGTAATAAGGAATTGCAAGCGCTATTGAGTGGGGTGAGCGTGGATATGATCGTGTTTTTGGGTGCGGTGGAATTGAGTTTGAAAGAAATGCTGGATTTAGATGTGGGGGATACTATCCGGTTGAATAAAATCGCTAATGATGAAGTGAGCGTGTATGTGCATAAAAAAAAGCGTTATTTGGCGAGCGTGGGGTTTCAAGGGTATAGAAAAACCATTCAAATTAAAGAAGTGATCTATAGCGAAAAAGAACGCACTAAAGAAATTTTAGAAATGCTAGAAGAACAGCGCAGAGGCAAAGTGGGCGATATTATGAAGATAGAAGAAGAGTGAGAAATGCAAGATTTTATTAAGATTTTTATTCAAGAGGTTGTCTCTACTTTAGAAGGGTTAGTGGGTAAGGCCCCGAGCGTGGGGTTA
Source organism: Helicobacter pylori (assembly GCF_002832345.1). Taxonomy (GTDB): domain Bacteria; phylum Campylobacterota; class Campylobacteria; order Campylobacterales; family Helicobacteraceae; genus Helicobacter; species Helicobacter pylori_CP. The sequence goes on along the minus strand of NZ_PHLZ01000002.1, from coordinate 20,490 downwards.
GAAAAGGAAGTTTCTAACAGCGACGAATCTTTTTTGAAATTAATCAGCGCGCCTTATGCAAGGGTTAAGATTAGTGCGATTGAAAAAGAAGAGAGCTCTATTGAATTACTGGCTCCGGTAGATTTAGTTACCGCTTTAAGCGATTTGATGTTAGGAGGTGAGGGGGCGAGTAAGGAAGAAATGGATAATGACGATTTAGACGCTTTTAAGGAAATGGCTTCTAATATTTTTGGCGCGATCGCTACGAGCTTGAAGTCTCAAGAATTGCTCCCCAAACTCAATTTCACTACCACGAACGCTGAAATCGCTAAAGAGATTCCTAAAAAAGAAGATTATACTAAAGCGATGGTGTTTTCTTTTAAAATGGAAGCCATCAAAGAAAGCCAAATCATTTTATTGACTACGGCGGCTTTTGAACGCCAATTTGAAAAAACGCACAAAGAAGAAAAAGAAGAAACGACACAGAGCGCTACTGAAGAGATTAAAACCCATGATGCGTCTTTAGAAAACATAGAAATCCGCAATATCAGCATGCTTTTAGACGTGAAATTGAATGTTAAGGTGCGTATCGGGCAAAAAAAGATGATTTTAAAAGATGTGGTCTCTATGGATATAGGGAGCGTTGTGGAGTTGGATCAATTGGTGAATGACCCTTTGGAAATTCTTGTAGATGACAAGGTGATCGCTAAGGGCGAAGTGGTGATCGTGGATGGGAATTTTGGCATTCAGATCACGGATATTGGCACTAAAAAAGAACGCTTAGAGCAACTGAAAAATTAAACCATTTTAGAGTAAAAAAGGAAGGATTATGGCTATTTTTGGGGAATTAAGCTCTCTTGGGCATTTGTTTAAAAAAACGCAAGAATTAGAAATTTTGCATGCGTATTTAAAAGAGGTCATGCAAAAGGGTAGTAAAGCGAATCAAAGGGTTTTAAATCTCGCTACTAATACAGAATTTCAAGCGCCTTTAGGGCATGGCATTTTTAGTATAGAGCAGAGCTATTGTTTAGAGCATGCTAAAGAAAGCGAGAAAGGTTTTTTTGAAAGCCACCAACAATATGTGGATTTCCAGCTGATTGTCAAAGGCGTTGAGGGGGCTAAAGCGGTGGGTATCAATCAAGCTGTCATTAAAACCCCTTATGATGAAAAAAGAGATTTGATCGTTTATGAGCCGGTTCAAGAAGCTTCTTTTTTGCGTTTAGATGCGGGCATGCTGGCTATTTTTTTTGAAAGCGATGCGCATGCGTTGAGGTTCTATGGGGAGTCCTTTGAAAAATACAGGGAAGAGCCGATTTTTAAAGCGGTCGTTAAAGCACCCAAAGGATTGATCAAATTAAAATTATGAAATTGGTGAGTCTTGTTATAGTTTTTTGTTGTTTTTTAGGGGCTGTAGAGTTGCCTGGAATTTATCAAACTCAGGAATTTTTATACATGAAAAGCTCTTTTGTGGAGTTTTTTGAGCATAATGGGAAGTTCTATGCTTATGGTATTTCTGATGTGGATGGCTCTAAAGCCAAAAAAGACAAGCTTAATCCTAACCCAAAGCTAAGGAATCGCAGCGATAAAGGCGTGGTGTTTTTAAGCGATTTGATTAAGGTTGGAAAACGATCTTATAAAGGCGGTAAAGCGTATAATTTTTATGACGGCAAGACCTACTATGTAAGGGTTACTCAAAGTTCAAACGGGGATTTAGAATTCACTTCAAGCTATGATAAATGGGGGTATGTGGGCAAGACTTTCACTTGGAAACGCTTGAGCGATGAAGAAATCAAAAATCTAAAACTCAAGCGTTTTAACCTGGATGAAGTCCTTAAAACCATTAAAGATAGCCCTATTTAAGCTAGCTTTTTTAAAATCTTTTAACATTCACTCTCTTGGCATTCTTTACACCACACAAACATTTTCATGTCATGGCTGATCAGCTTGGCTTGATATTTTTTAACGACTTCATTCTGGCGGTTTTCAATTTCAGGGTCTGCAAATTCAATGATCTTACCGCAATGCAAACAAATGATGTGATCATGGTGTTCTTTAGCCGCAATTTCATAGCGCCGACCACTTTTTGAAGTTTCTAAAACGCAGATAAAATTTTCTTTTTCTAAGAAATTCAAAATGCGATAGACTGAAGAAATGCTGGTGTTTTTGTCCTTTTGGCGGATAGAATGCGTGATTTCTTCAGGGCTTAGGTGTGTGCCGCTGCGATACAAAACGCTCACCACTTCTTCTCTCTGCTTTGAATTTTTGAGTCCGTTTTTTTTGATAGACATTCTCAAGCGCTCTAAAATGGATTCTAAAGTTTCTAATCTTCTCATGCTGATATTTCCCTTGTCCGTAAAATGATTTTTATAACTAGAATATTATTATACAATAATAATGCGATGAACCATAGATAAAACTCATTATTATTTTAATTCAATCAAAAAATATTGATTTTTTATTACCATTGTCGCATTTTAATGCAACTTATAAGATCAATTTCTTATTTTATCAAGCCATTCTAAAAGGGTTTTTTCAAACCCTATGCCTTGAGAAGAAACCAAATTGAGGGGTTTTTCTAGATAATCTTGTTTGACATAGCCGTTATAATCATGCGGGTAAAGGTAGTCTTTAGCGTTAGGCAACAGGTGTTTAGGAATAGGGTAGAGTAAGCCCTTTTTAACGCAATCTAAGGCCTGATTGATCGCTCTATAAGCCATGTTAGACTTGGGCGAACAAGCCAGATAAATCACGCATTGGCTTAAAATGATGCGCGCTTCAGGGTAGCCGATTTGTTTGACTGCAAACAAGCAAGAAGAGGCTAAATTAAGGGCGTTTGGGTTAGCGTTACCAATGTCTTCGCTCGCAAAAATCACCAACCTTCTGGCGATAAATTCTGGGTTTTCCCCGCCAGCAATCAAGCGCGCCAGATAATAGATGGAAGCGTTTTCATCGCTCCCTCTTAAAGATTTGATTAACGCGCTAGTGAGGTTATAATGCGTATCATCGCTATAAGATCCGTCATTTAGGCTATGAGGCCGTAAGGATTTGAGCGTTTTTAAAGTGATAGGATTTTCTATTTTAGCGCTCAAATCTAAAAGGTTTAATAACGCTCTAGCATCGCCAGCGCTGTTGTTTAAAAGATAGGTTTTAGCACTAGGCTCTATTTGTTTTTTGAGCAATGTTAAAGCCTTATCGCAAAGCTTGTCTAAATCGCTCTTTTTTAGGGGGGTTAATTCAAAAATAAAACTTCTTGAGCGGATCGCATGGCTTAGGCTGTAATTAGGATCTTGCGTGCTAGCCCCTAAGATTAAAGCGTGATCTTTTTCCATAATGGGGAGTAAAAATTCTTGTTGGGTTTTATTCAATCTGTGGGTTTCATCAATAAAAACAACGGGCTTTAAAAGGGTGTTTTGGTAATTTTTAAGCTTAAGGCGTAAATCCTCTAATTTAAAATCCGTCGCATTAAACAAAAGAATGGGGCGCTCTAGGGAGCGAGCGATGATTTGAGCCAGGCTTGTTTTACCCACGCCAGGAGGGCCATAAAAAAAGGCATGGGGGAAGTGTTTGGATTTTAAGGCTTTAAATAAGGGGGCGTCTTTCCCTATTAAATGTTCTTGGCCTAAAAAATCTTCTAGGCTTGTGGGGTTTAAAAGCGAAGTCAGACTCATTTTTTAAATAAAATCAATTCGTAAAAATTCGTAGGGGTGTTTAAATTTTTCGTTGGGGTTTTGGTGTTTTTAGAGTGTTTTTGCAGAGCGTCTTGCAGTTCTTTATTGAGATTGTCTAATTCATCAAGCTTTTCTTTTAAACGCAAGATAATATCCACGCCCGCTAGATTAACCCCCATATCCCTTGTAAGGCGTAAAATCGTTTTGATTTTGTCCATGTCTCGTTGGGAATACAAGCGCATTTTCCCATCAGTCCTGCTAGGCTCTATCAAACCCTCTTTTTCGTATTGGCGCAAGGTTTGAGGGTGCACGCCTAAGATTTTAGCCACGACGCTTATTAAATAAAGCGGTTCATCATAATCACACACGATTCCTCCTTACAATTCTTTTTCTAATAACGCTTTTAACTCATTAGAAAGCGTTTCCGTTTTAGGCAAAATCAAACGAGCTTGCAAATACAAATCCCCCACATGCGAAGTTTTTCTGTTTTTAATCCCTTTTTCTTTAATGCGGAATTTTTGCATCGCTTTGGTGTTAGGGGGAATGGTTAGGGTTAAGGTTTTATGCCAAGTAGCGATTTCAATTTTCCCTCCAAAAAGAGCCGTCTTTAAGGGTAAATCAAAGATTTGGATAATATCGTCTTTCTCGCGCCTATACATTTCATCTTCTTCAATATGGATCTGCAAGAGCAAATCGCCCCTGCCCATTTGCCCCTTTTTCCCTTTGTTGCGAACCCTGATTTTTTCGCCCTCTTCCACGCCGATAGGGATTTTAAGGCTAAAAGTCTCATTATTGATGCTCACTTGTTTTTTATTGCCTAAAAGGGTGTCTAAAACAGAGACATTTAAAGTGATGGTTATGTCTAAATTTTCAGGGGCGAAATTGGAAAAATTAAAGCCAGAAAAGCCTTGCGAGTTTTGAGAAAATCTTTGCGAAAAGCCTCCTTTCCCAAAAATAGAGCTTAAAATATCGTCTAAATCTTCACTAGGACCACGGCTTCTGGCAAAATCGCTGAAATTTTGCCCCCCAAACATGTTATCGCCAAACTGATCGTATTGGCGGCGTTTTTCTTCGTCACTCAAAATTTCATAAGCGGCGTTGATTTCTTTGAATTTCTCTTCGGCTTCTTTGGTTTTATTCAAATCCGGGTGGTATTGCCTAGCTAAACGGCGGTAGGATTTTTTGATTTCATCTTGGCTGGCGTTTTCGCTCACATTTAAAGTTTGGTATAAACTCTTACTCATGGATCACCTTTAAAATAGTTTTATTAGAATACTATCATAAATCTTTAGTGTTAGTCAATAAAGTTTATTGATAATGTTTAGTGGTAATTGAGATTTTAAACCCGTTTCAGCGCAATTAAAAGGAATTTTAACTAAAATATTAAGTTTAAATCCACGATGAGTTTTTAATGCAATATAAGAAAAATAAGAAAAGATATTATTATTTAGCGTTAGGGATCCTTTTTTTAAATGGTCTGTCTTTGAAAGCTTTAGAAATTGCAGTCAAACCTTTTGGCTATCTGGGGCTATTGTATAATCAAGGGGCGCAAAAAAACCCTCACAGCTATGTGGGGGCTTTAGCGCGTCTTGGGGTGGATTTTTCTTATAGCAACGGGTGGTCCTTTGGCATTGGAGCGATTGGGGCTTGGAATATTTATAACAAACAGCGTTTGGCTAACCTTTACATCAGTCTAGGGAATTTTTTTGGTAACCCTAACAATGTTAAACCTTATTTGAGCGCTGGCGATGTTTCTGATGCGTATCTTCAATACACTAACCAGCGTTTTAAAATCGCTTTAGGGCGTTTCAATACCGATTTTGTGGATTTTGATTGGATAGGGGGCAATATTCAAGGGATCTCTGTGGCTTTTAAGCAAAATTCCATGCGTTATTTTGGGATTTTTATGGATAGCATGCTTTATAATGGGCATCAGATCAATAAAGAGCAAGGGAATCGGATCGCTACTTCCCTAAACGCTCTAGCGTCTTATGATCCTGTGTCTAAACGCTTGTATGTAGGGGGGGAAGTGTTTGTTTTGGGTGCAGAATACAGGCATGAAAATCTTAAAGTGGTGCCTTTTATTTTAACGGACACCCGCTTGCCTTTGCCCACTCAAAATGTTTTGGTGCAAGTGGGGGGTAAGTTGGAGTATGACGCTTCTTTAGCTAAGGGTTTCACTTCGCGCACTCTAGTGCATGGCATGTATCAATACGGCAACACTGATAGTGCTATAAGCGCTAAAAATGCCGGCTTGTTTTTGATCGATCAAACTTTTAAATACAAAATTTTTAATTTTGGAACGGGTTTTTATATCGTTCCGGCAAGAAACAATAAGGGCTATCTATGGACTTTTAATGACAGGACTAAATTCTATGGCCGTGGGATCAACGCGCCCGGTGTGCCAGCGATTTATTTTGCTAATTCTAGCATTTCAGGCTATGTTTTTTTAGGGCTTAAGACTAAAAGGGTGCGTTTAGACGCAATGGTGGCTTTTGGGGATTACCAAGAATATTCTTTGATGAGCAGTTTTAGGGTTTGGACTTATAGGAGTTTGTCTTTTGATATGGGTGGGGGGTATGTGTATGCTTACAATTCTAAAGCCACGAGAAAAAGTCTTGGAAATAGTTCTTTTGTCTTTTTTGGGAAGTTTTTGTTTTAATAAATACCATTTTACAATCAATAGTGAAGAATTTGCCAAAAGTGAGCGATAAAGCAAGCGGTAATTTCTTTTTTAAACAATCAACATTAAAAGAAGTTTTTATTTTAAGAAATTCTTTTAAAATCAGGTCTTTGGGGTTTTTTAGGGAAAAAAGTTTTTTTAAACTCAGGTTCCCATAGTTTGATCACGCCATGGTGGGTCATCTGGTGCATATTGACTAAACGCATGTTTAAAAGAGCCTTTTCTTTAGCTTCGCTATCGCTCAAATCTTCTTTAATTTTGAACGCTTGAATAATCTGCTCCCACAGCTCATGCTCTTTAGCGTCTTCGTTTAAAAAATCTTTATAGTTGAAGCCGCCAATCCCTTTAACCCCTTTGATATTATCCCCCTTATCCCCCACAACGCACTGGTAATAAGCAAAAAAATGAGCCTCTTTTTGACTCACATTAAAAAAAGCGTTGGTTTTCAAGTTGAAATGAGAACCTCTATTGGAATACAAAATATCCTTATCCATGCTGGCTATCACATAATTGTTGGGGTCTTTCTTTTTGTAAAAAGAGATAATATCATCGGCTTCATATTCAAAACAATGTTCGCCCTGGATTCTAGCCCCTTTTTTTAGGGGGTATTTTTCCACGATGGCGATTTTTAGGGTTCTTAGAAGGGCTTTAAAATCTTCATCAAATTGGTGGCGTTTTTGTTTGTAATGATCGCACAGCTGGTAGCGGAAACTCTCTCTGCCCCTAGTGATAAAAAAAAGCGTTTTAGAGCAACGGGTTTTGCGCATGATAGATAAAATTTGAGTGGTGAGAAAGATGATGCCCACTTCTTGCAAGCTGTAAGCGGCGAATCTTTTGGGGAGCGTTTTATTAGAGAGCAAACGCCTAACAATATTAGGGATAACGCAATCAATGTCTAGTAAAAGAGTTCTTGAATGCATGAATCTTGTTTTGTTAAACGCTTGTCTAATGGTTAATCCTTAAGTTGAATTTCTCTTTTTTAAAAGTTAAACTATTATAGTAAATATATAGCAAATAATAAGTTATTTTAATAATAATTAACTCTATTCTCATTAAATACGCTAAATTTTGAGAGGTTACCGCTTGCTTTAGCTCTTTTGATTGTAAAAACGCTTTTGGCATTTTTGCATTTTATGATCAAACGCCCAATGGAAAACAAAGCTTAAAGATTTTCTTTTATTTGCGCGGTAAGTTATACTTCCGGCGTTTTTCCCAAAGGCTTTTACGGCTAATGCCAAGCTTGTTGGCCAATTCTGTATCGGTGCAAGTAGAAGAAAAATGCCTGATCGCTTCTCTTTCATATTCTTGAATGGAAAGGAAAGTCGTGTGGTTGCTGAACAAAGATAGGGGTTTATTGTCGCATTCAATGCTCACAATTTTAGGAAATTCTAAGGGTTCTTTATGGGTATAGGACAAAACAATAGGGCATGAACGGGCCAATTCTAACAATTTCAATTGCTCATCTTTTTTAAGCTCTTCTAAATGCATGATGTAAAAAGGGCGTTCTAGTTTGTCTTTATTCTTGTATAGTTCTTTCCAAGTGGTATCCTTTAAAGAGAAAAAAGAAAAATCCATTTGCCTTTCTTTAGCGTATTGCAATAAATAAGCGTTCGCAAGTTCTTGAGAGGGCGTGTGGATGATAAAGGGCGGCCGGTAAGAAAAATCTTTAGGCAAGGGCAATTCTGCATGGATAAAGTCTAAGTAATTTTCATAAAATCCCAAGCGAGCGGTCATTTCTTGGTAGGCTTTGTGGTATTGGATCTTACGCAACAACTCATCCATTTTAAAAGGTTTTAGAATATAATCTCTCGCTCCCGCTTGAATGGGCTTATTCACGCCATCTTCATTGACATGCGAAGCCATCATGATAATGATTTGCTTGGAATTATAACGCACAAAATGTTCGCAACGCCCTTGAGTGCAAACCTTAGAAGAAACCAAAATCACATCATAAGGCTCTTTATTTTCTTCTGAAATGCTAGAAATGATCTCGCAAAAATGCCCTAAATCATGCAAATTATGCGAAATACTCCTAGCTAGCGCTAAATCGTCTTCAATGATTAAGATTTTCATCCATTCTTCCTTTTATCACATTTAAAGTTTTTGTTTATAACGCATGCTCACATGCGCTTGGACCAACAGCCCTTCTTGTTTGCCAATGAACCCCATTTTTTCCATTGTAGTGGCTTTCAAGCTGATTTGAGATTTTTCTAAACCCAAAAGTTGGCTCAAATTCTCTAAAATCGCCGGTTTGTAAGGAGTGATTTTAGGGATTTCGCTAAAGATGGTCGCCCCCATTTCAAACAATTCAAACCCAATGCTTTGAGAAAAATCCAACACGATTTTTAAAAGCTCTTTAGAAGAGGCGTTTTTGTATTTGGGGTCATTATCAGGGAACCATTCGCCAATATCTCCCCCTTTAATCGCTCCTAAAATCGCATCAATAACCGCATGCAACAAAGCATCGCCGTCGCTATGAGCCTTTAACCCAAACTCGCAATCCAAAACAACCCCCCCTAAAACCATAGGCTTATCTTTAATGAACGCATGCGTATCAAAGCCCATGCCTATAAAAGTGTCTTTTGCTGGGTTGAAAAAGAGCGCGAAACGCTTCAAATCGCCGCTTGTGGTGAGCTTGTGCAAATCCTTACTGCCTTCAATATAGCTCACCAAATCAGGGAAAGCTTGTAAAATCGCGCTGCTTTCATCTTTAAAATCCCCTTGATTTAGGGCTGATTGGAGCACTTTGGTGTGGCTTAATTGCGGGGTTTGAATGAGTTTGATCGCTTCTCGATCTAAAGCTTCGTTATAATAGATTGCTGTGTCATAGCAAGGCAAGTAAGGAGCGATGCAATAATGGCTCGTTTGTTGGAGGGTTAAAAACAAACTTTTAAGCGTTTCCATATTGGCTAAACCCCTAGCCACATCGCTGGTGAGCGTGTAAGCGCTATCAATTATTTTTAAAGCGTTACGGACGGATTCTTGCCTTGATGCCCCGCCTTTTACAAGCTTGATTTCAGGGTAATGGCGTTGGATATAAGTATAATCCAATCCGCTTACAACCAGAATGATTTCTTTAAAGTTTAGGGCTTCTTTAAAGCTTTCATAAACGCTGAGCCATAAGGGGGTATGATTAGAACGCAACCATTGTTTTTTGATGGTTTGAGAAAAACGCTTAGACTCCCCAGCAGCCAATAAAACAACGCTCGTTTGTTTGATAAGCGTTTCTAGCGTTTCTTTAGTTTCAAAAGGGTCTTCCTCTAAACTTTCTAAAGAGAGTTCAAAAGCTTCCCCATTCACTCTAATCAAAGACATGCGACTGACGACCCACCTCTATCATTTCACCAAAATGATCCTATAACCTTGATTTAAATCTAAAACTAAGAATCGTTTGGGTTTGCCTTTATACTTTTCTAAAGCATGGTTAAAATCCGCAACGCTTTTCACTTCAACCTCTTCAATTTTTGTGATGATGTTGCCTTGCCTGAAGCCGGCTTGCTCCGCTGGGGAATTTTCATTCACTTGAGAGACTAAAACCCCTTGAACATCATCGCTCAAACGCATAGACCTTTTGGTTTTTTGGGTTAAATCTTCTACTTGAAGCCCGTTCAATTGGCCTTGTGCACCGTTTTGAGCAGAAATGGTTTCTTTTTTGTTAGGGTTTTTCCTTTCAGCTAGAGTGAGGGTGAAGGTGCGTTCTTTTTTGTCTCTAATGACTTTTAAGGTTACTCTTTGATTGGGTAGCATGGAGCCGATTAGATTTCTTAACTCGTTCGTGTTTTTAACCTTTTTCCCATTGACTTCAGTGATCAAATCCCACACCAAAATCCCTGCTTTTTTAGCCGGAGAGTCTTTTTCTACGCTAATGACTACCGCCCCTTCTTTATTGTCATAAGAATTTTGCAAATCGCCACTCAAATCTTGCAAGCCCACGCCCAAGTAACCTCTTTCAATCTTACCGGTTTTGATGAGCTGGGTTACAATATCTTTAACCATGTTAGAAGGGATGGCAAAGCCAATGCCGTGGTTGCCCCCAGTTTTAGAAATGATAGCGGTATTGATCCCCACTAACCCTCCACGGCTGTCAATTAAAGCGCCACCGGAATTTCCAGGATTGATGGAAGCGTCTGTTTGAATGAAATTCTCATAGCTGTTGATTCCGATCCCGCTTTTATTGAGCGCTGAAACAATGCCTTGCGTAACGCTTTCGCCCACGCCAAAAGGGTTACCAATCGCAAAAACCAAATCGCCCACTAAAATATCATTAGAATCAGAGAATTTGATCGTGGGCAGGTTGTCTTTAGTGATGCGAATCACCGCTAAATCGCTTTCAGAATCCGTGCCTACTAAAGTGGCGGAATATTCTTTATTGCTCCCTGGAATGGTTACTTTAATCTTATCCGCGCCATCAATCACATGGTTATTCGTAACGATATAGCCATCTTTAGAAATGATGACGCCGCTGCCTAAAGCCCTTTCCATTCTTTCTTTAGGGATCATGCCGCCCAAATCCCCAAAAAATTGTTGGAAAAAGGGGTCATTAAACACACCGCCACCTATAAAATTGTTTTTAATCTTCTTTTCAGTGGAGATATTCACCACCGCTTTAATCGAATCCTTAATAGAATCGTGGTAAGAATAGATCGTATCCTCTTTAGAGGGGACGCTTATTCGCTCTTTCACTTTGGGCATGTTTTGGATTTGGATATTGCCCGCATTCAAACTTAACGCTAAAGCCAAAGAGACAAAAAAAGTTTTTTTTATCATGGTTACTTCCTTAAAATTTGCTAAACTTCAAAATTAAAAAAAGATTATATCAAATCTTTTTTGTTATTTTCATTAGCTTTTTGTGTAAAATAGTATCCAATGTAACACACAACAGCAAAAACAATCGTTAAAATCATCCCGATGCGTTGATCCTTATCCATAGCCGAACCAATCACGCCGATGGCACACCCAGTGATCCCTATGAGTTGCAAAAAGGGCAGGAAAGGGGCTTTATAAGGCAAATCCTCTAAAGAATGCCCGGCTTTTAAGTATTGCTTGCGGAAAGAATATTGCGAAATGGACACGCTAACCCACACAATAATCACCGTGAAACTGATCACATTAATCAAAGCTTCCACGACATTTTCTTTGGCATAAATTTGGACTAAAAGCCCTATAAGGGAAAAAGAAAGGGAAAAAAACATCGCATAAGTGGGCGTGCCTTGTCGGTTGAGTTGGGAAAAAACTTTAAAAAACATCTTTTGTTTGGACAGCCCATAAATCATGCGGCTCGCTCCATAAAGCCCTGAATTAGCGGTAGAAAACATCGCCGTAATGATAACAGCGTTCATTATATCAGCCACATAAGGGATACCCATGCCAATAAAGGGCAAGTTGATGCGTTCTAAAACGCTCACAAAAGGGCTTTGCGCGATAGAAGAATCGCTCATGGGTAAAAAAACAGAAATGACAAACACAGAGCCTAAAAAGAAAAAGACAATCCGCCACAAGGTCGCTTTAATCGCTTTGGGCATCACCTCGCTAGCGTTTTTAGTCTCTCCTACAGCCACCCCAATGACTTCTGTGCCAGTGAAAGCAAAAATGACAGCGAGCATCGCGCTAAAAACCGCCTCGCTCCCGTTAGGGAAAAACCCTTTATCGCCAAAATGGAAGTTATCAAAAATAGAACTAAACCCATGCAAATAGATTTGATAGATGATCCCAATCGCGCCAATGCCTATAAAAGCGATCACCGCTAAAACTTTAATCAGGCTAAAGAAAAACTCGCCCTCGGCAAAAATTTTAACCGAAAAAAAGTTCAATAAAAAAACTAACGCAATGCATAAAATAACCCAATAATGGATAGGAATATCCGCAAACCAGCGTTGCATGAGCATGCCTATAGCGATGTATTCTAACGCAACCGTGATCACCCAGCCAAGCCAATACATCCAAAAAACCATATAGCCCGTGCCAGGGCCTATGAATTTAGCCGCATAATCCCCAAAGCTTCCCGTAGTGGGATAAACGCTAGCCAATTCGCCTAAAGAGAGCATGATGCAATAGACCACAAGCCCTCCAAAACCATAAGCGATCAAAGTCCCTAAAGGGCCAGCACTCGCAATATTACCCCCAGTGCCTACAAAAAGCCCTGTGCCGATCGCTCCTCCAAAGGCAATCATTAAGAGATGGCGCATTTTCATGTCTCTTTTAAGCTCGCCTTGTTTTTGCGTGGTATTTTGATGCGTTATCTTTTGATTGTCCATGCGACACCTCCTTAGATTGAAAATAAAAATAGCTTGAATTATAACAAAAATAAAATAAAATGATTTTTTTTAATTGAATATTGAAAATAAAATTTAAAAAAAACGAAAGAATACTAAAATTAATGTTTATCAATATTTGATGAGAGCGGATTTTTAAGGTATTTTTTTAAAGAACGCTAAAAACTTCTTCTAAAACATTAAGATTTATAATATTTAATCGTGTAATCTATCCCCGAATAAAGGGTTAAAAAAACCGCTATAGCCACAAGCGCATAGGAGTAAGTTAAATTGGCTAATAAAGCGCCAATCGCCACGACTTGAGAAACGGTTTTATACTTGCCTAACGCATTGACAGGAATATCCTTTTTTTCATTAGCGGCTAAAACCCTAAGCCCTGAAATAAAAAATTCGCGCCCTAAAATCACAAACGGAATCCACGCATTCACACGATCCAAATAAACTAGCCCTAAAAACGCGCTCAAAATAAGGATTTTATCCGCTAAAGGATCAAAGATTTCCCCAAAGCGCGATTTGGCTTTATAGCTTCTAGCGATGTAGCCGTCCAATAAATCCGTGAGCGCGGCAAACAAAAAAACCGATGAAGAGATCATGTTGGTTTGAAAGGGGGTTAAAAAACTAAAATAAGTGCGCGTGTTTAACAATAAAAATAATAAAAATAAGGATAAGACAATGCGTAAAATCGTCAAAAAATTAGGCAGGAGTTTTAAAACTTTCATGCTTTCAAAAAGACTTGTGAAAAATTCAAAAACGCGCGCGCTAAAAAGCCAAGCGCCACACACATCAAAATCACAGCGATCGTTAAAAAAATGATAACTAACGCTTGCACTAAAATCCCTAAAAGAGCCAGCATGAAACTAAAAAGCAACAATCTAAAACCGCTTAAAAAAAACCTTTCTTGCGTGTAAAGGCTCAATTCTCTATAGAGTTTGTGCAAATAAAAAATAGAAACGCCATTACCGATTAGTGAAAGGGCGTTACTGGCGTTAGGGACAAGATAGCTTAAAAGAGCGCATAAAATCACCGCCAAAAAACTGAAAGCGAAATTTTCAAAAAACCCTAAATGGTGCGTGATTTTAGAAAGCCTGTAAAAACCAATCGCTCCGGCAATAAACCCAAGCGCGCACAAAAAAAGAGACAATAACACGATATAAGCTAGTTGATTATTGAAGAGGTTAGAAATTTGAAACGATTTTGCCCCGCTTGAAACAAGAAAAAGCACTAAAAGAATAGCCCCACACAAAGGGGCGAAAAAATAGCCCAACAAACATTTTTTAATGAATTGCAACTCTTTGTTTTGGTGGATGTGGATAATGTTTTGCAAGAAATATCTTTATTTAAAAGTAGTCCCGCCATCTACAACGATCGTTTGCCCTGTAAGCCAACCGCTTTGGGTTTCATCGCATAAAAAATAAGCCGCCCCGGCTAGATCGTTAGGATTACCCATGCGCTTTAGGGGCGATTGCTCTTCTACTTTTTCTTTAATCTCCACATAGTCAGGGAAGGCTTTCAAAGCGTCCGTATCAATAGGCCCGCCACTAACCGCATTCACTCTAATGTTAAATTCGCCTAAATCCACGGCAGCGTATTTGACCATGGTTTCTACGGCATTTTTAGAATTGCCATGCCCGGCGTAATTAGGCATATAGACCAAATTCCCAGTAGAGCTTAAACTCACGATCGCCCCGCCGCCTATTTTTTGCATGCGTTTTGCCGCTTCTTGAGCCCCCACCACAAACGCTAACACGGTGGCTGTGTAAATGTTGTTTAACCCCTTAGGTTTTAATCGCATAAACGGTGCAAATCCCCCCACGACAGAACGCCCGTAAATAATAGCGTTAGAAATAAAAAAATCCACTCTGTCAAAATCAGCGTCAATTTGCTTGAAAAGCTCTGTGTATTGCTCAGGCTCTAAAACATTAAGGGGGTAGGCTTTGGCTTTAATGGAATATTTTTGCTCCACATCTTCTATGATTTTGTTGGCTTCTTCAACATTTTTATTGTAAGTGAAAGCGATATTCACGCCACTTTGAGCGAAACGATACAATATCGCCTTGCCAATCCCTCTAGTCGCGCCGCTGATCACTAGGGTTTTATTTTTCATGTGATTGGAACCATTCATGCAATTACCTCATATTGTTGTAAAGTTTTTTCTAAAAGTTGAATCGTTTCTTTGCTTGGGGCCACTAAAGGCAGTCTGTAACTTGGGTTTTCAATCAAGCCGGCTAAATGCATAGCCATTTTAATGGGGATGGGATTTGTTTCTACAAAAAGGGCTTGGTGCAAATGAAAAAGCTTATTTTGGATTTCTAGGGCTTGTTGGTATTTTTGTTTGAGCGCGCAATTGACCATTTGTGAAATCAAATTAGGCATTAAATTACCGGTCACTGAAATCACGCCGCACCCCCCTGAAAACATGATAGAGTGGTTGAGTGAATCTTCCCCACTAAAAATTTTAAAATCTTTTTCATAATAATGCAATTCTGTTACTCTTTTCAAAGAGCCAGACGCTTCTTTAATGGCTTTAATGTTAGGGACTTCTCTAAAGAGTTTGAGAGCGGTTGGAACTTCAATAGACACGCCTGTTCGGCTTGGCACATCATAAAGCATGACAGGGATTTCCACCGATTGAGCGATAGTTTTATAATGCTCAAACAGGCCTTGTTGGGTGGGGCGGTTATAATAAGGGCTTACGCATAAAATCGCATCCGCACCGATTTTTTGAGCGAACTTTGCTAAAGAAAGGGACTCGCTCGTGGCGTTACTGCCCACGCCGGCTAACACTTTCATGCGCGAATTGGAGGGCGTTTTAGTGTTTTTGCAAGTCTCTATGGCGATTTCAATGCAACGCATATGCTCTTTATGGGTGAGCGTGGCGGATTCCCCTGTCGTGCCAACAGGCACGCATGCGTCCATGCCCTGAAAAATTTGGCGCTTGATCAAGGATTCATAAGCGGCCTCATCAACGCTCAAATCTTTTTTAAAAGGCGTAATTAACGCGCTAGATGAATGGAATTGCATGTTATAAGGCTCTTTTAAGGTTTCAAAAACACGGTGGTTGATTGGGCGTCTTTAAAATATTCATTAGCCACACGCACCAAATCGCTCACTTTTAAATCCAAAAATTGTTGCTGATAATCCGTCAAGCCTTGAATATCGTTTTGCACTAAATAGTCCGCAAAAAGCCCCGCAACATTGCTAGAACTTTCTAAGTTAGAAATAAAGTCAGCTTTTTGATTGATTTTGAGCTTGTCTAACTCGGCTTGAGTGATTTCGCCTTTTTTAAGCTTTTCTAAAAGCGCTACGATTTCTTTTTGTAGGGCTTCGGCTTTGATGTTAGGATTACCCCCCGCAATGAATAAAAACACGCTTTCATCTTGTAATTGCATGTTGTGCGAGAAGGCTTGAGAAGCCAGGCGTTTTTTATCCACTAATTCGCTTTGCAACCACGAGCTTTTACCTTCGCCTAAAAGCTTGCTTAACGCATCTAAAGCGACTTGATCTTTATGCTTGAAAGCAGGCACTTTATACCCAAGGGCTACCCATTCTAAATGGACCCCATCTTTATGCACGACTGCCGTTCTGGCTCCATCTTGCTTAGGCTCTTTCATGTAAGGGCTGGGGATGGCTTTTTCATCAAGGTTTTTTAAGGATTCAAAATGCTTTTTACTCAATTCAAAAACCTTTTGAGAATTGACATCGCCTACCACTAAAACGATAGCGTTTTTAGGCTGATAATAGAGCGAATGGAATTTTTTAATGTCTTTTAAAGTCCAGTTTTGAATATCGTCCATAAAACCAATGGGCGTCCAATGGTAGGGGTGATAGACATAAGCGGTGTTAAAAAAGCGGAAATAAAGCATGCCGATAGGGGAATTATCGGTGCGCCATCGCCTTTCTTCAGCGACCACTTGACGCTCAGGCAAAAACTCATCTTCTTTTAAATTCAAAGAACCCATGGTTTCAGCGAACAATTCTAAAGACTTATCCAAGTTAGCTTGACTGGTTTTAATGAAATAGCGCGTAATATCAAAGCTCGTGGAAGCGTTACTCACGCCCCCAAAACGCTTAACGATTTTATCAAATTCGCCGGCTTTAAGGTTTTTGGTGCTTTTAAAATTCAAATGCTCTAACATGTGAGCGATCCCGCTCTTGCCCATGACTTCGTTTCTAGAGCCGACTTTATAAAGCACATCCACCTCTATAACCCCGGTTTTATTTTCTAAGGGGACGCTTACGACTTGCAACCCGTTTTTTAAGGTAACGCTCTCGTGTTTGGGTAAGTAAGATTGTGCGTGCATGCTCACTCCTAAAGTGACTAACAAGACAGAACTAAGCCCTAAAAGTCTTTTAACAGAAAAATATCTCATCTTAAATCCGCTCCTATAGCCTCTTTAACGCTCAAAAATCCATCTTTTTGGAGTAATTTTACCAAATCTTTAAGAATATTTTGGCATAAATTTGGCCCGTTGTAAATAAAAGCGCTATAAATTTGTAACAGACTCGCTCCCATTTTAATCCTTTCATAAGCTTCTTTCGCACCGCTAATCCCCCCCACAGAAACAAGAACGCTTTTATTAAAAAAGGCTTTAGCCAATTCTTTAAAGATCTCACGGCTTTTTTTAGTCAAGCATTTCCCGCTCAAGCCTCCCATTTCTTTAGGAGCGAATACTAGGCTTTTATCAATGGTCGTATTAGTCGCAATAATCCCATGCGCTCCCGCTCCAATAGCGCTATTGACGATTTCTAGCATGTCATCTGTTTCTAAATCCGGGGCGATTTTTAAAAATAAAGGCTTATGGGTCATTTCTTTAGCCATGCAAAAAAGCTCATTCACAAACGCTTTGTTTTGTAAATCCCTTAAATTAGGAGTGTTGGGCGAAGAAAGGTTGAAAGTGTAATAATCGCCAATGTTTAAACATTGATTTAAAACCGCCTTGTAATCTTCTAGGGCATGCGCTTGCTCTATGTGTTTGTTTTTGCCTAAATTGATGCCAATAGGGGTTTTATAAGGGGCGAAGCGCTTAAACGACCTCGCTCCTAAAACCGCCCCGTAATTATTAAACCCCATCGCATTTTGTAAGGATTCTTCTTCAATGTGCCTGAAAAGCCTGGGTCTTTCATTCCCCATTTGCGCTTCATTGGTGAGAGTGCCTGCTTCTAAATAGCCAAACCCAAAAGCGATTAACACCCTGAGCATGGAAGCGTTTTTATCAAAACCGGCGGCTAAGCCTAAAGGGTTAGGGAAATGCAAGCCTAAAATGTCGTTTTCAAGCTTTGGGTTTTTATAACCCCATTGAGAATGGATTAAACTACACAAAAAGCTCGATTTAGAAAGCATTCTTAAAATTTGACAAACTTTTTCATGCGCGTCTTCAGCGTCTAGGCTAAAAAGATATTTTTTTACTAATGAATAAAGCATTTAAATCCTTATCTTTTATGATTTGAACGATAACCCTTTAAAAGGTTTTAAGGGCTTGTTTTTCAAAATAATCCTGCGAATTTAAAGGATCGTTAGGGTTTGAAACTTTAGTATAACGGCCTTTAGAATTTAACTCGTAGCGTTTTAGGGTGTCTTTGAGTTGGATTTCTAAAATATGCAACAATTTATGAGCGATCTTTGGGTTTGTGGCTGGGATGAGCAATTCCACGCGCCTTTCTAAATTTCTGGGCATTAAATCCGCGCTAGAAAAATAGATATTCTCATGTTTAAAATAATAAATGCGTGCATGTTCTAAATATTTCCCCACAATGGAATACACCCTGATATTTTCGCTCAAGCCCTTGACTTGGGGCTTTAAACAGCAAATCCCTCTAATAATGAGATCGATTTTAACCCCTTTTTGAGAGGCTTGATAGAGCCATTCAATGATTTCGCTATCCACTAGGGCGTTGGCTTTTAAAATGATATAGCCTTCTTGTTTGTGATTCATTTCATTTTGAATGAGTTCAATGATTTTAGGCTTAATTTGTTTGGGCGCCATAAAAAGCGTTTCTAATGCGCTATTAGTCGCGCTGCTAGTGAGCAAGGAATGGAAAAGCTTGATAATGTCGTTAGCGATTTCATTTTTAGCACTAAAAAAACTCACATCAGTATAGACTTTAGCGCTCAAAGGGTTGTAATTGCCCGTGCTTAAATGGGTGAAATGGTGTAATTGGTTGTCTGTTTTTTTAGTGATCAATAGCATTTTAGCATGCACTTTGAGTTTGAAAACGCCATAAACGACTAACGCGCCCGCCCTTTCTAAAGCTTTTGCCCAGTGCAGATTGCTTTCTTCATCAAAGCGCGCTTTTAATTCCACTAAAACGCTCACTTGAATCTTGCTCGCCGCTTCAATTAAAGCTTTGACAATGGGGGAATGCTTGCCCACACGATAAAGCGTCATTTTGATAGAAAGGGTACTCGGATCGCTAGCGGCTTGCTCTATCAAGTCAATCACAGGCTCAAAACTTTCATAAGGATGAAACAGCAACAGATCTTGTTTTTCTATGGATTTGAAAAGATCGTTTTCATTGAAATGAGGGTGGATTTTGGGCGTGAAATTGGGCGATTTAAGGGTTTTAAAATCGCTATGATTGACCAATTCCCACAAATCTCCTAAATTGAGCATGATCGCGCTTTTATAAATATGCATGCCAGTGAGTTTGTGCTTTTTGTAAGAGTGGGTTTGAAAACTCCTTAAAGACGCTAAAAGGGTTTTTAAAAGCTCTTGACTCCCTTTTTGGGTTTGCAAGCGCACGATTTCGCCTTGATTTCTTTTCCTCAAACTCTTACTCATCAAATCCGCATAATCATGCGCTTCATCTTCAGTGATAGCAATATCCGCATCGCAAGTTACCCTAAACGCCATGCAATCTAAAATCTCATGCTCTAAAAACAATTCTTCTAAATGCGCTTCTACGATTTCTTCAGCCAGCACAAACAAGCCTTTTTCTAGCTCTACAAAACGGAAGATAAAAGAGGGGAGTTTAATGAGCGCATAGGAGGTAATTTGGGTTTCTTTGTCTTTAATGCGGGCAAAAAGCGCGAAAGTCAAATTCGCTAAAGGCGGGAAAGTGTGCGAAGAATCCAACTTAAAAGGCAAAACTAACGCGTAAAGCTGCTCTTTAAAATAAGTTTTAGCCTTAGCTTTTTGCTCTAAATTCAATTCATTATAGGGGGTGATACAAAGCCCTTTTTTGAAGAGTAGGGCTTGGATTTTTTGGAATTCTAACTCCCTTTCTTCAATTTCATGCGCTAAATAATGCTTGATTTTTTCTAATTGTTCTTCAGGGCTTGTGCCATCAATGCCTTTAGAGGCGATTTTATGCTCATAGAGTTGTTTAAGCCCTGCCACTCTTATCATGTAAAATTCGTCTAAATTCGTGTCATAAATGGCTAAAAATTTCAAGCGCTCTAATAAAGGCAAGCTCTCATCTTTGGCTTCGTTTAAAACCCTTGTGTTAAAAGCTAACCATGAAAGCTCTCGGTTAAAGAAACGATTCAACAGAAATCCTTTAAATCATCATGTTTAAAAATCAGTTTTATTTAGTGTGATTATATAATGAAATGATAATCATTGAAGCTTTTTTAAAAAGTCATGGTCGGAGTAGCGGGATTCAAACCCACGACCTCACCCACCCCAAGGGTGCGCGCTAATCAGGCTGCGCCATACTCCGCAATCAAAAAGGACTATTCTAATATAAGTTTTCTTAGTTATTGCTTATTTTTGGTTTTTATTTGTTGTAGGTTAGACACAAAAACCTAAAAAATGCTCAAAGGCTCAATCTTTTTTCAAAATCCCCTCTGTATTTTGCCCCAGCCACCATTAAATATAAGTCCAAAGAATAGACTTCATATTCTTACAGAACCTCCTTCACTTCTTTTTTATCGATTTTTAAAGCCAAA
>NZ_PHLZ01000019.1:0-38328 GCF_002832345.1 Helicobacter pylori | reverse complement strand
TTCAACCTCTCAAAGCCTTTTGTTCGTTCAAAAAATATTTGCTGATATTAATAAAGAAATAGAAGCAGCGGCTAATACCGAGAAAAAAGCAGAAAAAGCGGGTTATGGTTATAGTAAAAGGGTGTAGCGATTAAAAACATTAAGTTTTTAATTATCTGTCGGCTTTTGAAAACATTTTTTATGGTAGCGTTATTTGGTAATAAAACTATTTAAAAGCTTAAGCTATCCATAAGGTAAAACTAACAAATGGAGGTTAAAACGTGCAATAAAACTCCAAAGAGCCGACTTTTTTAATCGTAATTTGCTTATGGTTTAACAAAGTTTCTAAATGCTTAAAAGCGTTAGGATCCAGTATTAGTGGGGCTTCTTCTGCGCTTAAAGGGCGCCTGGAAATTAAAGCGAGCAATTCGTCTATACCGCAAGAAATCAATTTTCTAGCTTGAGTAATGGATCGTTTAGGCAAACTCACGCAAAGCCCTTCAAAAAATAAAGAGCATTTTAATAATTCATCTTCGCTCAATTTTGGGGCTTTAAAGCTTGAGGGCCTGTCTATGGTGCTTAAATCCACTCTGGCTATATTGATTTGTTTTAAAAAGGCAGCGATGAGTTTTAAGTTGTTCGCGCTATCATTCACGCCCTTAATTAAAAGCACTTCAGCCACCAGTTGCCCTTGATAGATTTGAGAAAAGCACAAAATCCCCTCTAAAATCTTGTTAATGTCTTTAGAATAAGGCTTATCCACTCTTTCAAAGGCTTTCAAATCAATAGCGTCTAAAGAAAATTTAACGATGTCAAATTCCTTTAAGGCTTGTTGAACTTTTGGCTCATAAAAGAGTGAGCCGTTGCTTAAAATCAAAGTTTTAACGCCCTTTAAAAGAGGCTTGATGCTTTGGATAAGCTCTAATAAATGAGGGTATAGCGTGGGTTCGCCATTAGCGGTAATGGTTAAAACATCAATGGGGGTAGCAAGGTTGTTTAGGGCGTTTTGAATGGCGTTAATCAAGGTTTCCACTTTGATCACTTCTTCCATGCGTTCAATGGGCTTGGCTTTACCCAACTCGCAATAAATGCAATTGTAATTGCATTGTTTTTTAGAGGGCGATAGATCCACGCCCAAAGACTTCCCAAAACGCCTGGATAAAACAGGCCCAAAAACGACAGGCGGATTTTCTTTAGCCATCATCTTCCTCTAAAAACACACGCTCTTTGCATTGGATGCATTCATGCGCCTTTTTTTTGCGATAGATCCTTTCACTCATCAAATAATGGCATTTCTCGCAACGCTTGTTGATGGGCTTATGGTTGGATAAAAAATTGCATTTAGGGTAATTGTTACAGCCATAAAACGAGCCTTTCTTACTCCTTTTTAAGGCAATATCCCCCCCGCATTCTGGGCATTTCACGCCTTCTATTGTTTCTTTTGCGTTAGGGGTGTTTTTTAACGATTTGGTGTTTTTGCATTCAGGGTAGTTGTTGCAAGCTAAAAACGCCCCGTTTCTGCTGAATTTTTGCACCATTTCCCCTCCGCATTTTTCGCACAATTCTTGCTTGGCTCCATCATTGGCGTTTTCAGTTTGTTTGACGTATTTGCATTTAGGGTAATTGTTGCAAGCGATAAACTCCCCATAACGGCTATTCTTTTTGACTAATTCCCCCCCGCATTTAGGGCATGATTGGCCGGTTTTTTCATGCACTTTTTGAGAGATGATATTCTTTTTCCCGGCTTCAATTTTATCCATAAAAGGGTAGTAAAAGTCCTTTAAGACTTGCTGGTAGTCGGCTTTATTTTGAGCGATATTGTCCAGTTCTTCTTCCAAAGAAGCGCTGAATTTGGAATCCACGATTTCTTCAAAATGCTTTTCTAAAATTTCTATCACTTTAAAAGCGCTCTCTAAAGCGCTGATTTGCTTTTTTTCTACCTTAATGTAGTCTCTGTTTTGCAAAAGGGAAATCGTTGGGGCGTAGGTGCTGGGCCTGCCTATGCCTAAACTTTCTAAAACTTTAATCAAACTCGCTTCTGAATAGCGTGCTGGAGGCTCTGTAACATGGGCGTTGCTCTCTAGTTTTTCTAATTTAATGGGGTCATTTTCTTTCAAATTAGGGAGCAATTTGTCCTTATCGTCATTGCCTAAAATTTTATAATAGCCATCAAAAAGGAGTTTTCTGCCACTCGCTTTAAACTCGCCTTTTTTGCAAGCCACAATCACGCTTTGGCTTTCAAAAAGAGCGTCTTGCATTTGAGAAGCTAAGAAGCATTTGTAAATTAAAGTATAGAGCTTTAATTCTTCAGGCTTAAGGTAGTCTTTTAAAGCGTTTGGCTCTAAAATAATAGAAGTGGGCCTGATCGCTTCATGGGCTTCTTGGGCGTTTTTATTCTTGCTGGAATAGACTTTGGCTTTAGGGGGTAGGTAGTCTTTGCCATAGTCTTTTAAAATCTTATTCCTCGCTTCTTCTAAAGCTTCTTTAGCGATATTCAAGCTATCGGTCCTCATGTAAGTGATCACCCCCATAACCCCTTGTGGGGTAGCAACGCCTTCATACAATTTTTGAGCGATACTCATGGTTTTTGTGGGCGAAAAGCCTAAAAGACTGGAAGCGCTTTGCTGTAAAGTAGAAGTCATGAAAGGGAGCGGTGTGGGGGATTTTTTAGATTTTTTAACGATACTAGAAATAATATAGCTTTCTTTTTCTAATTCGTTTTTAATTTCTTGGGCTTTTTTTTCATCAATGAGTTCTTGGGCTTTGAGTTTGTTACCCTTATAGCTAATGAGTTGCGCTTCTAAATGCGACTCAAACAAAGCGTCTAGCGTGAAGTAGGTTAAAGGCTTAAAGGCTTTGATTTCCCTTTCTCTATCAATCACAAGCTTTAAAGCCGCGCTTTGCACCCGCCCAGCGCTCAAACCTTTAGTGATTTTAGATGAAATCAACGAGCTGAGCTTGAAACCCACGATCCGATCTAAAAAACGCCTGGCTTGTTGGGCATTGACCTTAGACATGTCAATTTGTCGTGGGGTTTTTAGAGCGTTTAAAATCGCATTTTGCGTGATCTCATGAAAAACAATCCTAGGATAGCTCTCTAATTTCCCCCCAATCAAACATGCCACATGATAGCCTATCGCTTCCCCTTCTCTGTCTTCATCGGTAGCGATATAGGTGGTAGATGCCTTTTTAGAAAGCTCTATGATCTGTTTGACAAGCTCTTTATGGTCTTTATCCACGACATAATTAGGAGTGAAGCCTGTTTCATCAATCTTAATGCCTAAAGCGAATTTGGATAAATCCCTAACATGCCCTTTAGAGGCAATGACTTCATAATTTTTATCCAAAAAATTTTTAATGGTTTTGGCTTTTGCGGGGGATTCTACGATAATAAGGTGCTTCATTGAACGCCTTTAATGGAATGTTTATACCTAATTAATGAATGATTGTAGCATAGAATTTTGACTAAACGATTCATCAAACCATAAAAACTATAACGGCGCTAAAAATCAAAGAGTTGGAACACCCTTTGCTTGATTAACAGCAAATATCTATGCAAAGGATGCAAACATGAGTTTTAGGATAAATACCAATATCGCCGCTTTAACTTCTCATGCGGTAGGGGTTCAAAACAACAGAGACCTTTCAAGCTCGCTTGAAAAATTAAGCTCAGGGCTTAGGATCAATAAAGCCGCTGACGATTCTAGTGGGATGGCGATCGCTGATAGCTTAAGGAGTCAAAGCGCGAATTTGGGTCAAGCGATCCGCAACGCTAATGACGCTATCGGTATGGTTCAAACCGCTGATAAAGCGATGGATGAGCAAATCAAAATCTTAGACACCATTAAAACCAAAGCCGTTCAAGCCGCTCAAGACGGGCAAACTTTAGAAAGCCGAAGGGCGCTCCAGAGCGATATTCAAAGGTTGTTAGAAGAACTAGACAACATCGCTAACACCACAAGCTTTAACGGCCAACAAATGCTTTCAGGAAGTTTTTCTAACAAAGAATTTCAAATTGGCGCGTATTCTAACACCACGGTTAAAGCGTCTATTGGCTCAACGAGCTCAGATAAGATTGGGCATGTGCGCATGGAAACTTCTTCTTTTAGCGGTGCAGGCATGCTCGCTAGTGCAGCCGCACAAAACTTGACTGAAGTGGGATTGAATTTCAAACAAGTCAATGGCGTGAACGATTACAAGATTGAAACCGTGCGCATTTCCACAAGCGCTGGCACAGGGATTGGGGCGTTAAGCGAAATCATCAACCGCTTTTCTAACACTTTAGGCGTTAGGGCGTCTTATAATGTCATGGCCACCGGTGGCACTCCCGTGCAATCAGGAACCGTGAGAGAACTCACCATTAATGGCGTAGAAATTGGGACCGTGAATGATGTGCATAAAAACGACGCTGACGGGAGGTTGACTAACGCCATTAACTCCGTCAAAGATCGCACCGGCGTGGAAGCGAGCTTGGATATTCAAGGGCGCATTAATTTGCACTCCATTGATGGGCGCGCGATTTCTGTGCATGCAGCGAGCGCGAGCGGTCAGGTTTTTGGGGGAGGGAATTTTGCAGGGATTTCTGGGACACAGCATGCGGTGATTGGGCGCTTAACCTTGACCAGGACCGACGCTAGAGACATCATTGTGAGCGGTGTGAATTTCAGCCATGTGGGCTTTCATTCCGCTCAAGGGGTAGCAGAATACACCGTGAATTTGAGAGCGGTTAGGGGTATTTTTGATGCGAATGTGGCTTCCGCAGCCGGAGCGAACGCTAATGGCGCGCAAGCGGAAACCAATTCTCAAGGTATAGGGGCTGGGGTAACAAGCCTTAAAGGGGCGATGATTGTGATGGATATGGCAGATTCTGCGCGCACGCAATTAGACAAGATCCGATCGGATATGGGTTCGGTGCAAATGGAATTGGTTACCACTATTAACAATATTTCTGTAACCCAAGTGAATGTTAAAGCGGCTGAATCTCAAATCAGAGATGTGGATTTTGCTGAAGAGAGCGCGAACTTTTCTAAATACAATATTTTGGCGCAAAGCGGGAGTTTTGCTATGGCGCAAGCGAATGCGGTGCAACAGAATGTCTTAAGGCTTTTACAATAACAGCCCTTGATTCAAAGGGGCGTTAGCCTTTTTTATCAGTTATTTTTATAAGTTAAATAATGGATATTTATCAAAAAAACTTACAAGCTCTTTTCAAAAAAGACCCTCTCTTATTCGCAAAGCTCAAAGCTATTAAAGAAAACAAAAAATACGAAGTGTTTTTAGGGAATGATAGCGCGAATTTCAACCTCTTAGATAAAGAAACAAACACGCCCTTATTTGAAAAAAGCCCTCTAGATTCAAGCTTAGAGCTATACAAAAATAGCGAAATTTACATGCTTTATCCTTATTTGTATTATTTTGGCTTGGGTAATGGGGTGTTTTATCGCTTGCTTTTAGGCAATGGCAATTTAAAACGCTTGGTGGTCATTGAGCCTGAAATAGAAATTATTTTCATTGTGCTGAATCTCTTGGATTTTTCCACTGAGATTTTAGAAAATCGTTTGATTTTATTGCATGCGGGTTTTTGCAATTACAACATGATCGCTTCCTTATTTGATATGGATAAAAAGTCTCGTTTACACGCAAGAATGTATGATTTAAAACTTTTTAACGCTTATTATGAACGATACTCCCATCAAATGATAGAAATCAACCAGCATTTCACGCGCGCTTTAGAGCATGGCGCTATTAGCGTAGGCAATGACGCTAAAGACGCGCTCATAGGCATCAAACAGCATGTTGCTAATCTGCCTGAAGTTATCAAAAGCCCCAGTTTAGTGGATTTTGTGAACGCTTTAAAAAACAGAGACACCGCTATTATCGTTTCAACCGGGCCCAGTTTAAATAAGCAACTCCCCCTTTTAAAAGAAATCGCTCCCTATGCGACACTCTTTTGCATAGACGCTTCTTTCCCTATTTTAGCCAGAGCCGGTATCAAGCCTGATATTGTGCTGTCTTTAGAAAGGGTGGATTTAACGGCGAAATTCTACGAAGAAACCCCCTTAGATTTTCAAGAAGGCGTTATTTTTGCTCTGACTTCTATTGTGCATAAACGATTGATTCAAGCGATTAAAAAGGGGGTTAAGCAATTCAGTTTCCGCCCCTTTGGTTATACCAACCTTTTTGATTTGCACCAATATGGTTATGTGGGCATAGGCATGAGCGCAGCGAACATGGCGTATGAATTAGTGGTGCATTCTCGTTTCAAAAGGTGCGTGTTTATCGGGCAAGATTTGAGCTTTTCACAAAGCGGTAATAGCCATGCTAGTGGGGCGATTTATGGCGATAGAGAGATCAAGCCTAAAAAAGATAAAGACAAGATCTTTATAGAAAAATACGGGGGTAATGGGGAAGTAGAGACCACTTTAGTGTGGAAACTTTTCTTAGAGTTTTTTGAAAAAGATATTTTTAACACGCCCTATAAATTAGAAGTCATTAACGCTACTGAAGGGGGGGCTAGGATTAAAGGGACTAAAGAAATGCCCTTTAAAGAAGTGTGCGAAAAAATAGATAAATCCAAGCCAAAGCCTCCTATCAACCTTATTTATCCCACCCAATCAGAACAGGCTAAAAACTTAAAGATCGCTAGGCAAAAATGCGAAGAGATCATCAAATACGCCAGTGAGAAAAAAACGCAAGTTGAAGAAGTGTTTTTGAAAGTGGCGCCATTTTTAGAAGAGGTGGAAAAGCTTCATGAAGAAAAAAAATTAGAAGAGTTGGATTTTAAAGAATTGGAAAATTTGAGCGCCGAAATTGATAACGTTAAAGAGCTTTTTGATGACAAACAATTCAATTCGTATTTTATGGATGCGATACAATCTTACATCTTCCACCAGGAATTGCACATCGCTGAAATCGTGTGTAAAAAAACGAGTAATGAAGACGAATTAAGGGCTAAGCAATTAGAATACATTTACGCGCACAAATACTGGCTTTTCAGTTTAGCAGGCGGGATTGATTGCGTGATAGAAGCGATCAAAATGGCTTTAAAGGAATGGTAAAACCCCTTTTTAAGCGTATGTGTCTAGTCTGGAATAAATTTCAGGGGTATTTCCGCCATCAACAAGGTTTTTCTCAACTTGGGATCTATCTTTAATCCCGCCGTCGTTATTGATAGCGTTTAAAGCTTGTAACCTGTCAAAATCGGGGGCGTTTGGCGCATTATCTTGGCTGAAACCATCTTGGACGCTGCTTTGTTGTAAATCCTGCTCTACTTGATTCCTGTCCTTTATGGTTGCGTCATTATTGATATGGTTCAAGGTTTGGAGCTGCGTGAAATTAGGGGTGTAATGGGTGCTTATGGTCATGTTTTATCCTTTTTAGCTTTTTACACGCTCAATCGTGGATCGTCATTATAGCAATAATCCATTAAATCGCCCAATCGTAAAACCTTGCACGAGTTTTCAATCAAATCAAAAACTTCCATGAGTTTAGAAAGCTCTCTGTGGTAGGCAAAAATCCCACACCCCTTAATGAAAACAAAATATTTTTTGCTCTCTTGCAACTGGCGTAAAATTTCTGTATCCGCTCTTTCTTGCCAGCTGTCATAGTCTTTGGGGTTAAAAATGGCGATTTCTTCGCCCAAAGAACGATACCCTAAATAATCCCTAGGGAGCAATCGGTTATGGCGCAAGGAATACGCTAGGCTATAAGGAGGGCGCGCGTAAGCGATGAATTTAGCGTCCAAAAACTCCCGATACACGCTCGCATGAATGGGCGAATCCAGGCTCGCTTCTTTCCAGCGGTAATCTATCTTGTCATGCAAGACCAGTAAAGTGTTTTCATTCAATTGATCAAAAACAGCGTTTCTTTTATTGATCACAAATTGATTTGCGCCAATGCGCGCCGAAATGGAACCTTGATAAAGCCCAAAAAAACCCTTTCTAAACATGGATAATGAAATGCTTTGGAGCGAATGAATCAGATTGCTGTCAATGCCTCTTGTGTGTGTGTTCATGTTTAGCATGATAACAAGTTTTTTTAATAAAAGATATTAGTTGCCCAATAGATCTAAGTTAAATCAATTCTATAAAAAATCCTAATTTAATTCTAGTAAATAAATTTAGTGATATAGACTAAACTTTAAAGAAAAATCGGGTAATTTTTATCACTTTTTTAAAACAAGTGATAGATTATTAACTTTTTATGCTATAATGCGAGAGTTCTTTCATCAAGAATGGTGATTGACGAGATTTTTCAAATAATGATGTTAAGAAGAATTAAAGTAGGTTCTGATTTGAATAAAAAAGAGAGTTTGTTAGATGCGTTTGTTAAAACCTATCTGCAGATTTTAGAACCCATTAGCTCTAAACGCTTGAAAGAGTTGGCAAATTTGAAAATATCTTGTGCGACGATCAGGAATTATTTTCAAATCCTTTCTAAAGAAGGCATGCTCCATCAAGCCCATTCTAGTGGTGCTAGATTGCCTACTTTTAAGGCGTTTGAAAACTATTGGCACAAGTCGTTGCGCTTTGAAGTTTTAAGGGTGAATGAAAAACGCTTAAAAAGCGCGAGTGAAAATTTTGGGCTTTTTACGCTGTTAAAAAAACCCAGTTTGGAGCGTTTGGAAAGAGTCATTGAGTGCGAAAAACGCTTTTTGATTTTGGATTTTTTGGCGTTTTCTTGCGCGGTGGGTTACAGCGTTAAAATGGAGAAATTTTTACTAGAACTTGTGGGCAGAAGCGTTAAAGAAGTGCGTTCCATCGCTGCTTCTGTCAATGCGTTGAGTTTGGCCAGACAATTAGAGCGTTTGGAGTATTCCAGTGCACAAATCACACGC
The DNA here is from genome assembly GCF_002832345.1 of Helicobacter pylori. Classification (GTDB taxonomy): domain Bacteria; phylum Campylobacterota; class Campylobacteria; order Campylobacterales; family Helicobacteraceae; genus Helicobacter; species Helicobacter pylori_CP. The sequence goes on along the minus strand of NZ_PHLZ01000019.1, from coordinate 29,513 downwards.
TTTAATCTGATGGGGTTAAAAACGCTTTTAAACAGCTCTTTATTTTTTGACATTTTAGAGGGTAAGGTTTTGGAGCGTTTCAAAAAAGGGTTGCATTTTATAGAGCCTGATTGCATGCTAGTAACACGCCCCATAGAATTTCAAAACAAACGAATGCAACTGCTTTGCGTGGGGAAATTGGAATGCGATTATGAAGGGTTTTTTCAAACGATTTCTAAGGAGGAATAATGAAAGATGAACACAACCAAGAACACGATCATTTAAGCCCAAAAGAGCCAGAGTCTTATCAAAAGGCTTGCGCTTGCAAAGAACAACAAGGTGAAGAAAAGCAAGAAGCGAGCGAAAAAGAAGGCGAGATCAAGGAAGATTTTGAGCTTAAATACCAAGAAATGCGCGAAAAATATTTAAGAGCACATGCGGATTTTGAAAATGTGAAAAAGCGCTTAGAAAGAGACAAGAGCATGGCGTTAGAGTATGCGTATGAAAAAATCGCATTGGATCTATTGCCAGTGATTGATGCGCTTCTTGGGGCTTACAAGAGCGCTTTAGAAGTGGATAAAGAGAGCGCTTTAACCAAAGGCTTGGAGCTTACGATGGAAAAGCTGCATGAAGTTTTAGCAAGGCATGGCATTGAGGGGATTGAATGCTTAGAAGAATTTGATCCCCATTTCCACAATGCGATCATGCAAGTCAAAAGCGAAGAAAAAGAAAACGGGAAAATCGTGCAGGTTTTGCAACAGGGTTACAAGTATAAGGGTAGGGTTTTGAGGCCGGCAATGGTGAGCATTGCTAAAAACGATTAAAACATTTATTTTAAAAGAAAGGATAACGCATGGGAAAAGTTATTGGAATTGATTTAGGGACAACCAACTCCGCAATGGCGGTGTATGAAGGCAATGAAGCGAAAATTATTGCGAATAAAGAGGGTAAAAACACCACTCCTTCTATTGTAGCCTTTACGGATAAGGGCGAGATTTTAGTGGGCGAGAGCGCCAAAAGACAAGCGGTAACCAACCCAGAAAAAACCATTTATTCTATTAAAAGAATCATGGGTTTGATGTTTAATGAAGATAAGGCTAAAGAAGCCGAAAAACGCTTGCCTTATAAGATTGTGGATAGGAATGGGGCTTGCGCGATTGAGATTTCAGGTAAAGTTTATACCCCTCAAGAGATTTCAGCCAAAATTTTAATGAAGCTCAAAGAAGACGCTGAAAGCTATTTAGGCGAGAGCGTTACTGAAGCGGTGATCACGGTTCCGGCTTATTTTAACGACAGCCAAAGGAAAGCGACTAAAGAAGCCGGCACGATTGCAGGGCTTAATGTTTTAAGGATTATCAATGAGCCTACAAGCGCGGCGTTAGCTTATGGCTTGGATAAAAAAGAGAGCGAAAAAATCATGGTTTATGATTTGGGTGGGGGGACTTTTGATGTTACCGTTTTAGAAACAGGCGATAATGTCGTGGAAGTTTTAGCCACAGGGGGCGATGCGTTTTTAGGGGGCGATGATTTTGACAATCGTGTGATTGATTTCTTAGCGGCTGAGTTTAAAAGCGAAACGGGCATTGAGATTAAAAACGATGTGATGGCGTTGCAACGCCTGAAAGAAGCGGCTGAAAACGCTAAAAAAGAACTGAGCTCTGCGATGGAGACTGAAATCAATTTGCCCTTTATCACAGCGGACGCTACTGGGCCTAAACACTTGGTTAAAAAACTCACTAGGGCTAAATTTGAAAGCTTGACAGAAGATCTCATGGAAGAAACGATTTCTAAAATTGAAAGCGTGATCAAAGACGCGGGGCTAACCAAAAACGAGATTTCAGAAGTGGTGATGGTGGGAGGCTCTACTCGTATCCCTAAAGTCCAAGAAAGGGTGAAAGCGTTTATCAACAAAGAGTTGAATAAAAGCGTCAATCCTGATGAGGTCGTAGCGGTGGGCGCGAGCATTCAAGGGGGCGTGTTAAAAGGCGATGTGAAAGATGTGCTTTTATTAGACGTTACGCCTTTAAGCCTTGGGATTGAAACTTTAGGGGGCGTGATGACTAAAGTGATTGATAGAGGCACGACTATTCCGGCGAAAAAATCTCAAGTGTTCTCAACCGCTGAAGACAACCAGCCCGCTGTATCTATTATGGTTTTACAAGGCGAAAGGGAATTGGCAAGGGACAATAAATCTTTGGGTAAATTTGATTTGCAAGGCATCGCTCCAGCTCCAAGAGGCGTGCCGCAAATTGAAGTAACCTTTGATATTGACGCTAACGGGATTTTAACCGTGTCAGCGCAAGACAAAAATACCGGCAAAAGCCAAGAGATTAAAATTTCTGGTTCTAGCGGGTTGTCTGATAGCGAAATTGAAAAAATGGTGAAAGACGCTGAATTGCACAAAGAAGAAGACGCTAGGAAAAAAGAAGTGATTGAAGCGAGAAACCATGCCGATAGTTTGGCGCACCAAACCCAAAAGAGCCTTGATGAGCATAAAACGAATTTGAATGAAAACGACGCTAACGAGATCCAAAACGCTATTAACGCCCTTAAAGATTGCGTCAAAAACGATAACGCTACTAAAACGGAGCTTGAAGACAAAACCAAATTATTAGCGCAAGCGGCTCAAAAATTAGGCGAAGCCATGGCGAATAAAAACAACGCTGAGCAGCCCAAGAAAAAAGACGATGATGTGATTGATGCGGAAGTGGAGTAAAAACGCTTTTAAAACTTCTTTCAAACGGGCGGTTTTAATCAAAACCCGCTTGCTTTTCTCATTTTCATCAATGGGATACTGATTGCAAAATCTACAAAACACTCAAAGCGTTTTTTAATCCAAATATCAAAACTTGATTGTAACCAAGCGATAGCTTTTTTTAAGGTTTGGCTTAAAAAATATTGGTGGGATTTTAGGGAAATCCCTTATGGGGGAGTTCTTTTTGGTATGGGGTTGTTTCATCAAGTTATTTCTTAATGGCTTGCACTAGATGGCTCTAATTCAAAACACGCAGTGGGGATTTGATTAAATTCGTTAGCAAAGCGTAAAAAATCGTTGGTAATGTCTTCAAGATGGGATTCTAAATCGTCATAGATCTCTTGGTAGTATGTGTCTCCATTAGGATCAATGATTTTGTCATACACTAGGCATTTTTGACACTCTTTTTCCCCATCTTTCTCTATGGATCGACCTATGCAAAGATCAATTTTTTCTGAATCGTTGCGCCAATAGTAAGCAAGCCAAATATAAAAACCTTTTTTTGGGGTTGGTTTCTCACCATTGACAAACCCTTCCCCTAAAATATCCTGACGGCAAAAGGCGATTGATGGCTCATGGGATAAACGCCCATGGCTGCCAGGACTGATTTTGCACGCATAACCCCATGGCGTTAAAAACTTGTTCAGCCCTCTTTGGTATGAAGCGTATTTTGGGTTCGTTGGGGTTTTGCCTGTTTGCTCTCCCTCTTGCACTTTAGCGTCTATTAGCACTACAAATTCTCTTAACAAGTCTTGGAACGCTTTTCTTTGCTCTTCATTCCATTCTATCGTTTTCATTGAAAGCTCCTTGATCCATCTCAATAAACCAACATTTTATCCTAAACTTATTCCATTTAACGAGTTTAGGCATAATCGCAAAATTGAATTTTATTGTTTGTTATAGGAGGAATGATGATTATCACCACAATGCAAGACGCCATAGGCCGCACTCCCGTTTTTAAATTCACCATCAAGGATTACCCCATTCCATTAAAGTCCGCTATTTACGCCAAACTGGAGCATTTAAACCCAGGAGGGAGCGTTAAAGATCGCTTAGGCCAATACCTTATAGAAGAAAGGTTTAAAACGGGCAAAATCACTTCTAAAACAACCATCATTGAGCCTACCGCAGGCAATACCGGAATCGCTCTAGCCTTAGTGGCGCTCAAGCACCACTTAAAAACCATCTTTGTTGTCCCGGAAAAATTCAGCACAGAAAAACAACAAATCATGAGGGCTTTGGGGGCTTTAGTAATCAACACGCCTACTAGTGAAGGAATTTCTGGAGCTATTAAAAAAAGTAAAGAGTTAGCCGAAAGTATCCCTGATAGCTATTTGCCCTTGCAGTTTGAAAACCCTAATAACCCCGCCGCTTACTACCACACCCTAGCCCCTGAGATTGTCCAAGAATTAGGCACAAATTTTACGAGCTTTGTAGCCGGAATAGGGAGTGGTGGCACTTTTGCGGGAACAGCTAGGTATTTGAAAGAACGCATCCCTAATATTCGCTTGATTGGGGTGGAGCCGGAGGGTTCTATTTTGAATGGGGGTGAGCCTGGGCCTCATGAGATTGAGGGCATTGGCGTGGAATTCATCCCCCCTTTTTTTGCAAACTTGGATATTGATGGCTTTGAAACGATTTCAGATGAAGAGGGTTTTAGCTACACCAGGAAGTTAGCCAAGAAAAACGGCTTATTAGTGGGGAGCTCTAGTGGGGCAGCTTTTGCGGCTGCATTAAAAGAGGTGCAACGCCTCCCCGAAGGCAGCCAGGTTTTAACCATTTTCCCGGATGTTGCCGATCGTTATCTTTCTAAAGGTATTTATTTATAAATTCATCAAAAGGAAAAATCATGCGCATGCAAACCAAATTAATCCATGGGGGCATTAGCGAGGACGCCACAACGGGGGCGGTGAGCGTGCCTATTTATCAAACTTCCACCTACCGCCAAGACGCCATAGGCCGCCACAAGGGCTATGAATATTCTCGCTCAGGCAACCCCACGCGCTTTGCTTTAGAAGAACTCATCGCCGATTTAGAAGGGGGGGTCAAGGGGTTTGCTTTTGCCTCTGGTTTAGCCGGAATCCACGCCGTTTTTTCCCTCTTGCAATCAGGCGATCATGTGTTATTGGGCGATGATGTTTATGGGGGGACTTTCCGCTTGTTTAATAAAGTGCTTGTCAAAAACGGGCTTTCTTGCACCATTATAGACACTAGCGATATATCCCAAATCAAAAAGGCTATCAAGCCCAACACCAAAGCCCTTTATTTAGAAACCCCTAGTAACCCCTTGCTTAAAATCACGGATTTAGCGCAATGCGCTAGTGTCGCTAAAGATCATGGTTTGCTCACTATCGTGGATAACACCTTTGCCACCCCCTATTGCCAAAACCCGCTTCTTTTAGGGGCGGACATTGTGGTGCATAGCGGCACAAAATACTTAGGCGGTCATAGCGATGTCGTCGCTGGGCTTGTAACCACTAATAATGAAGCGCTAGCCCAAGAGATCGCTTTTTTCCAAAACGCTATCGGTGGGGTTTTAGGCCCTCAAGACAGCTGGCTGTTGCAAAGAGGGATTAAAACGCTAGCATTACGCATGGAGGCCCATCAAAAAAACGCTCTTTGCGTGGCTGAGTTTTTAGAAAAACACCCTAAAGTAGAGAGGGTTTATTACCCGGGCCTTCCCACTCACCCTAATTACGAGCTAGCCAAAGCCCAAATGCGTAGTTTTAGCGGGATGCTCTCTTTCACCCTCAAAAATGACAGCGAGGCGACTCTTTTTGTAGAAAGCCTTAAATTATTCATTTTAGGCGAGAGTTTGGGCGGGGTGGAAAGTTTGGTGGGGATTCCGGCGTTTATGACCCATGCGTGTATCCCTAAAGAACAACGAGAAGCTGCAGGGATTAGAGATGGTTTGGTGCGCTTGTCTGTGGGGATTGAGCATGAACAGGATTTGCTAGAAGATTTAGAGCAAGCGTTCGCTAAAATAAGCTAAAGTTTGCCATTTATAAACTAAAGGAGTTAAAAACATGAAAACGCCAAAAATGAATGTAGAGAGTTTTAATTTGGATCACACCAAAGTCAAAGCCCCTTATGTGCGTGTCGCTGATCGCAAAAAGGGCGTTAATGGGGATTTGATTGTCAAATACGATGTGCGCTTCAAACAGCCCAACAAAGATCACATGGACATGCCAAGCCTGCACTCTTTAGAGCATTTAGTCGCTGAGATCATCCGTAACCATGCCAGTTATGTCGTGGATTGGTCGCCTATGGGTTGCCAAACGGGATTTTATCTCACGGTGTTAAACCATGACAATTACACGGAGATTTTAGAGGTTTTAGAAAAGACGATGCAAGATGTGTTAAAGGCTACAGAAGTGCCTGCGAGCAATGAAAAGCAATGCGGTTGGGCGGCTAACCACACTTTAGAGGGTGCTAAGAATTTAGTGCGTGCTTTTTTAGACAAACGCGCTGAGTGGTCTGAAGTGGGGGTTTGATTGGTTTGGGGAATGATTTTACTCCCCTATCTCTCTATCCATTTTACCCATTTTGCCCATAAGCGTTAAATGCCAATCAAAAATCATCGTATCGGTGTTAATATTATGTAAAAATTATCGTTATGAATCTCTTTTATGGAAGGATTTCAATGAGGAAGTTAATTTTATTCATCTTTTTAACGCTAACGCTTTCAATATCTGCCAAAGAAGTCAAAATCGTGTTTTTAGAAACTTCAGACATTCATGGGCGGCTTTTTTCGTATGATTATGCGGTGGGGGAACAAAAACCCAATAACGGCTTGACAAGGATTGCGACTTTAATCAAAAAGCAAAGGGCTGAGAATAAAAATGTGGTTTTGATTGACAGCGGGGATTTGTTGCAGGGTAATAGCGCGGAGTTGTTTAATGATGAGCCTATTCACCCGCTAGTTAGAGCCGAAAACGATTTAAAATTTGATATTCGTGTGCTTGGGAATCACGAGTTTAATTTCAGCAAAGATTTTTTAGAGAAAAACATTAAGGGGTTTAATGGCGGTGTCGTGAATGCGAATATTATCAAAATTGCGGACAATAAGCCGTTTGTGAAGCCTTATATTATTAAAAAAATTGATGGCGTGAGGGTGGCGGTTGTGGGGTTTTTGGTGCCGCACATCCCCACTTGGGAGGCCTCTACGCCTGAACATTTTGCAGGCTTGAAGTTTTTGGACGCTGAAGAAGCGTTGAAAAAGACCTTGAAAGAGTTAAAAGGGAAGTATGATATTTTGATTGGTGCTTTTCATTTGGGGCGAGAAGATGAGAAAGGTGGCGATGGGATACCTGATTTAGCGAAAAAATTCCCGCAATTTGACATCATTTTTGCCGGACATGAGCATGCGGTTTATAACACCAAAATAGGAAAGGTGCATACCATTGAGCCTGGAGCGTATGGGGCTTATCTGGCAAAGGGCGTGGTGGTGTTTGACACTAAGACGAAGAAAAAAATCGTAACGACTGAAAATTTACCCACAAAAGGCGTGCCAGAAGATGAAGAATTGGCGAAAAAATACGAATATGTGGATAAAAAATCAAAAGAATACGCTAATGAAGTGGTTGGCGAAGTTACAAAAACCTTTATTGACAGGCCTGATTTTATCACAGGAGAAGAAAAAATCACCACGATGCCAACCGCCGCCTTGCAAGAAACACCGGTGATAGAGTTGATCAACAAAGTGCAAAAATATTACGCAAACGCCGATGTGTCAGCGGCAGCCTTATTCAATTTTGGGGCGAATTTGAAAAAAGGGCCTTTCAAAAGAAAAGATGTCGCCTATATTTACAAGTTCGCTAATACGCTCATTGGGGTGCATATAACGGGTGAAAACCTGTTGAAATACATGGAATGGTCATACCGATTTTACAACCAGTTGCAACCGGGGGATTTGACGATCAGTTTTAATGAAAACATTCGCGGCTATAACTTTGACATGTTTTCTGGCGTGAAATACCAAGTTGATGTTACCAAACCTGCCGGGCAAAGAATCATTAATCCCACAATCAACAACAAACCCATTGACCCTAAAGCGGTGTATAAATTAGCGATCAACAATTACCGATTCGGGACGTTATCCACGACTTTAAAGCTGGTTACAGACGCTGATAGGTATTATGATTCTTACGATGAACTGCAAGATAACGGGCAAATACGAGATTTAATCATCCAATACATCACTGAAAAAAAAGGCGCAAAAGTAACCCCTGAACTGGAGGGTAATTGGGAAATCATCAACTACGATTTCAAAAACCCGTTGTTGGAAAAATTGAGAGAAAAATTAAAAGAGGGGAGCATCAAAATCCCCACTTCAAAAGACGGGAGGACTTTGAACATCAAATCCATTAAAGAGAGTGAAGTAAAATAAGATTTTTTATTTTTATTATTTTGTTTTTAAGCCTAACTTAAAAAAGGGTGTTCTATAATCTTAAATTGTTGGCTTTTCACTTTTTTGGCGGTTTTCAAACAACCGGGTTTTAATTTTACTTTGTGTCTTCTCTCATTTTTCGGGGGGGGGGTACATTTGGAAGCTAAACTCTAAAATTAGGGTTTGACTTAAAAATGATTTATTAGGAGATAAATGATGTTTTCTTCAATGTTTGCTTCGTTAGGGACTCGTATCATGCTGGTCGTGTTAGCCGCTCTTTTGGGTTTAGGAGGGCTTTTTATTGGTTTTGTAAAGGTTATGCAAAAAGATGTGTTAGCGCAGCTCATGGAGCATTTAGAAACCGGGCAATACAAAAAGCGTGAAAAAACGCTCGCCTACATGACAAAAATTCTTGAACAGGGCATTCATGAGTATTACAAAAATTTTGACAATGCTACTGCAAGAAAAATGGCGTTAGATTATTTCAAACGCATCAACGACGATAAGGGCATGATTTATATGGTGGTGGTGGATAAAAACGGGGTAGTGCTGTTTGATCCGGTCAATCCTAAAACCGTAGGCCAATCAGGGCTTGACGCTCAGAGCGTTGATGGGGTGTATTATGTTAGGGGGTATTTGGAGGCGGCTAAAAAAGGGGGAGGCTACACTTATTATAAAATGCCTAAATACGATGGAGGCGTGCCGGAGAAAAAATTCGCCTACTCGCATTATGATGAGGTATCTCAAATGGTGATCGCAGCGACTTCTTATTACACTGACATTAACACAGAAAATAAAGCGATTAAAGAAGGCGTGAATAAGGTTTTTAATGAAAACACCACGAAATTATTCCTTTGGATACTGACAGCGACGATAGCGTTAGTGGTTTTGACGCTCATATACGCTAAATTAAGGATCGTGAAACGCATTGATGAACTGGTCCTTAAAATCAACGCTTTTAGCCATGGGGATAAGGATTTGAGGGCCAAAATTGATGTGGGTGATCGCAACGATGAAATCTCGCAAGTGGGCCGTGGGATCAATTTGTTTGTGGAAAACGCCCGCTTGATTATGGAAGAGATTAAAGGGATTTCCACTCTCAATAAAACTTCAATGGATAAATTAGTCCAAATCGTGCAAGAAACCCAAAAGAGCATGAAAGATTCATCAACCACCCTAAATTCCGTAAAAAATAAAGCCACTGATATAGCGAGCATGATGAATATTTCCATAGAGCAGTCTCAAGGGTTAAGGAAGCGTTTGATTGAAACGCAAGGGCTTGTCAAAGAGAGCAAGGATGCGATTGGGGATTTGTTTTCTCAAATCACAGAGAGCGCGCACACTGAAGAGGAGCTCTCTAGCCAAGTGGAGCAGCTAAGCCGTAACGCTGATGATGTCAAATCCATTTTGGATATTATCAATGATATTGCCGATCAAACCAATCTTTTAGCCCTAAACGCCGCTATTGAAGCCGCAAGGGCCGGCGAGCATGGCAGAGGCTTTGCGGTGGTGGCTGATGAAGTTAGGAATTTAGCCGGGCGCACTCAAAAATCTTTAGCCGAAATCAATTCCACTATCATGGTGATTGTCCAAGAAATCAATGCCGTAAGCTCGCAAATGAATCTCAATTCGCAAAAAATGGAGCGCTTGAGCGATATGAGTAAAAGCGTGCAAGAAACTTACGAAAAAATGAGTTCTAATTTAAGTTCAGTCGTGCTAGACAGCAATCAAAGCATGGACGATTACGCCAAATCCGGACACCAAATTGAAGCTATGGTAAGCGATTTTGTAGAAGTGGAAAAAGTGGCTTCTAAAACTTTGGCTGATTCTTCAGATATTTTAAACATCGCTACGCATGTGAGTGGAACGACTATGAATTTAGACAAACAAGTGAATTTATTTAAAACTTAATTAGGGGGCAATTCATCAACAAAGGATTGGATTGTTAAAGGTTTCTGTGATCACGGCGTGTTTTAATGGTGAAAAAACCATTGAAGACACCATTCTTTCCGTGCTTAATCAAACTTATAAAAACATTGAATACATCATTATAGATGGGGCTAGCACGGATAACACTTTAGGAATCATTCAAAAATATAGAGATAAAATCGCTTGCGTGATGAGCGAAAAAGATAAGGGCATTTATGACGCTATGAATAAAGGCATAAAGCGTTCTAGTGGGGATATTATCGCTTTATTGAACAGCGATGATTTTTACAAAGATGAGTTTGTGGTAGAAAAAGTGGTGCGCGAATTTGAAAAGAAAAATTGCGATAGCGTGTATGCGGATTTGGTGTTTGTCAAACCTGATTGTTTAGAAAAAGTGGTCCGTTATTATGAAAGCGGGGAGTTTAGCCCTAAAACCTTGCTTTATGGCGTGGTGCCAGCGCACCCCACGCTTTTTGTCAAAAAAGCCATTTATGAACGCTACGGCTTATACAAAACCGATTATAAGATTTCAGCGGATTTTGAGATGATCATCCGCTTGTTTGTGGTGCAAAAAATAAGCTTTTCTTATTTGAAAGAAGTGTTAGTGGTGATGCGCACCGGTGGGGTTAGCGCAAATGGGTTTAAAAGCCTTTTATTAAGGAATAAAGAAAACATAAGAGCATGTAAAGAAAACGGCATTAGAGCGAATGTTTTTTCCATGCTTTTAAAATACCCTAGGAAAATCATGGGCTTATTTAAAAGGGGATCTAAAGGGGGATTAAAACGAAACGATTAAAGAAAGATTAGCGTTAAATCGTGGTTTGAATCTTTCTTGATGGTTGTTGTAGGTGTAAAAAACATTCCTCACTAAGGGTATTTCAATCCCTAATTGCAAAGACAAATAGCCGATAAAATCCACGATAAAACCAAAACGCAAAGGGGCTTGGAAAAAGGTTTTTTTGGTTCTGGGAATGATGGTTGTGATAGCACCTGGTTTAATCGTATCCACTAACAACACCCCTTGCTCTAAAGCGATTCCTAAATAACTCCTAAAACGATAGGTTTTTTTATCCACAAAAATCCAAGAAAAATCTAACGCGCCCCCGTAATTTTGCACCATTAGGATTTGGGGCTGAGAGAGCGAAACAGAATGGAAATAGTTATAGACGCTAAAGATTCTAAAACCGACTCTAGGGTGGTTTCTTAAAAAATGCTCTAAACCGGTAGCGGTGTTAAACCCTATGCTATTAGCTACAAAAGTCAAGGTTTGGTTAGAAGTTGAAAAAGTGGCTTGCGAATAGTTGTATCCAAAAATAAAGAAAAATTTAAGGCTTTTTTCTAAAGCCCTTTTTAAGATTTGCTGGTTTTTGTCTAGGATTTGCTGTTTTTCATTGTTTTTTTCAATAGTTAGGGGTTTAGGTTTGTCGTCTTCATTCTTGTTTTTAAAATTTTCTAAGAATTTAGACCAAGTGATCTCATTAGCTTCTAAAAAGAGTGGGTTCAACGATAAAAAGAGATAAATACTAAATAGAGTTTTCAAATACAGCCTTAAACTTTTTACGGCTATTGTGCCTAATTATCTTAAATTAACTTTAAATTACTTGCATGTTTTGACTGAATACAACCCCTACTTACACACAACGCTATATTTTAAACGACATATTGTTTTAGATTTTGTTCCCATCAAGCATGGATAACTAAAGCCAACTTTAATCATTTTTCATTACAAGAATCTATCGCTCCATTAAAATTCAGCTTAGAGCAAATAAAACACCTTTTCTTCTTGAAAAATGCTTTTAATTTCTACAAAAAGGGTTTTTTCTGTGCGTTCTTCTAGCACGATAATAGGGTTAATACTCTCGCTCCCGCTCACCAACGCCCTTAAAGACAACTCTTCTTCATAACTTAAGGGGTTAAGGTTTAACTCTTTTAAATTATCGTAGTTTTTTGCCATAAGGGTATTAAGACCTTCTAAAGTTAAAAACAGGGTTTCATCTCTTTGGCTATAGCCCACTAGAGCGCTCAAACGCTGAGAAAATACCCACCTTAGATCGTTGATCCTAACCTTAGCTTTGCTTTTAGAGTGCACTAGAATGCAGCAATTCAAGGGGTTTGAATTTTTAGAAAGCCACACACCCCCATTTAATAAGCGGTAAGTTGCGATCGTTTTTTGGGCTAAAAAAGGTTTATTGCCATTCTTTTTAGCCGCTTCTAATGTTCTAAAAACTTGTGTTCTTTCTTCAATACTTGCGGGTAAAATCTGGCGTTTTAAAGGCGAGTAAAGCTCAAAGGGGCTTCTGTTTTGGGATTCTTTTTGGATTTTTAAAGCGAATTGACAACCGCAATAATTTTGCCGATAAAGCTCGTTTTCTCTCGCTAAAGCTTGCAAGTTTAAATCCAACTCGCTTTTGAAATGTTCAAAATTATCGTTTCTGAACACAACAAATTCCAAATTGTGCCTTTGCGCGATGTGTTGTCCCTTAGCGATGAGCTGGTTAGGATCTTTTTTAGGGCTTGTGAGTAAGGTGGTGGTGAATCTTTCTTCCCCTAATTCAAAGGCTTTCAAAGCGCTCGCTTCTAAGCGCAAATCAAAGCACTCAAAACAGCGTTCGCTTTTTTCCCCTAACAATTCCTTACCCTTAGCTTTGTCTAAAAATTTTTCTAATTCATAATCGCCCTCAAGCAATTCAATTCCTAGCATCTCGCAAGTGCGTCTCACATCTTCTAAACGCAACAAGTATTCGCTATAAGGGTGGATATTGGGGTTATAAAAAAACCCTACAATTTTTTCACCCACAAAAGCTTCTTTAGCCTTTTTTAAAAAATACAGGTTATCCACTGAACAGCAAATATGAATGAGCATTAAAACTGCTTTTTATTCACATCTTCTAAAATATCGTTAGAGACTTTGTCAATTTCTTGACTGATCTCTAAAGAATCGCTAGCGATTTTTAGATTGCCCTCAGTAACTGATCTTAAGGCTTCAATAGAAGCGTTGATTTCTTCTACTTCTTTAACCTGGTTTTTAATGCTTTCGCTCGTGTCTGAAATGCTTTGAACGAGAATATTAATATTGGCTTCAATCTCGCTGAGCGATTTTTGCGTCCTTTCAGCGAGCTTTCTCACCTCATCAGCCACCACCGCAAAGCCTCTGCCATGCTCGCCGGCCCTTGCGGCTTCAATAGCAGCATTCAGGGCTAATAGATTCGTTTGATCGGCAATATCTCTAATGATTTCTACAATGCTTTTAATGTCTTGCCCTTGTTCAATCATGGCTTCACTTTGAGAGCTCACGCCTTGAATGGAAGTGGTGATATTTTCTATCGTTTTAGAAGTTTCCATCAAGCTTTTGTGTTGGGAGTTTGAAGCCTTTTCTAAATTCTGCACGCATTCTTTCAAATTCGCACTATCGTTCGCTAAATCTTTGGCAAAATTAGACGAAGTTTCTAGCATTTTTTGGATTTCTTGCCCTAAAGCGTTAGTAACCAATTCCACCCTACCCGAAGCGTTTTGGATCCGGCCTCTAAAATCCAAACCAGAATAGCTTTCAAAGATTTTGAAAATGCTTGGCATGTGAGTCCCTACGCTTTCTTGCAAATAATCCATGATCCCGTTTAGCGCGTCTCTCAATTCTTTCAAATCAGGGCTTGCGGGTTCAGCCGTGATGCGCACCGCAAAATTCCCTGCTTTCACATCTGAAACCACTTTAATGGTGTCTTGGACGGCTTGCCTGTCTTCTTGCATGATTTTTTGGGTTTGCAAGATATTTTTATTGATCGCTGTTTGCATGCGGCCTAATTCGTCATTGGATTTCGCTTCAATCAATTTAATATCGCTAGAATGGGTTTGATTGTTCAATAATTTAAAGAAATGAGACAAGGTGCTAGAAACGGCTTCCAAACGACTGCTCACAATCGCTCGCATGAGTAAAGTAATCGCTATAATCAAGGCTAACACCATGATCGTGCTCGCTATAATTACCACAAAACGCACCGAGCCTACTTGCTCATAGACCTTGTCTTTTTCAATGATTAAAGCGATCATCCAATTAAGATTGTCTTTACTTTCTGTTTTGCCTAGCATTTTAAAGGTTTCAACGGCTAAAAAATTTTCCTTATGGCTAAAGGGATCCAGGTATTCTAAAGTCGCTTTAGAGCCGTTTTCTAAAATAGTTAGCACTTCGTTGGTGGCTTTAGGCACGCTCTTATAAATTTCGGCGATGGATTTGTCTTGCAAACTCTTATTCGCACTCAAAAGCACTTTACCTTTAACGCCAATTAAAAACAAATCGCTCCTGTTTTTAGTGATTTCATTACTGAAGCTGTCAATGGAAAGAAAAACCATCAAAGCCCCTACAACCTCTTGAGCGTTTTCATTCAATAAAGGTAAAAGAATATCAACCCCATAAACTTCCGCCCCATTAGGCATTTTCCTATAATAAGGCAAGCTTTTAGAAATTTCTTTATTTTTCATCGCTTTTTGCGCTAAAGGGTTATTCCCTAATGACGGGTTTTCCATCACTTTAATCGTATCGTTATCCCTTAAAAGCGTTAATCTTAAATCTTCTCTGCCTTTAAAAAACATGCTCGCCCCAGCGACATGCGAATTGGCTAAAATGAAGTTTTTTAACAAGTGGATTTTGATTTCTCTTTTGGTGTCTTTAGGGAGCATTTCCTTGACAATGCCCATGCTCATATAAGTGTTTTCCAAAACCCCTTGCACTTCCTTAACCTTAAAATGCAAACTATCTTGCATAGAACGCAAGGTGTTTTCTTTTAAAATCTCTTTCACCCTGCTGTTCAAGGACACCCCTAAAATGCTCACGCACACGATCACAATCAACGCCACCCACAATATGATTTTATTACCGATACTCAAACCTTTAGACAAAACACAACCTTACTATGATGAATTTTTTGCCCATTTGCGGCAAAATTTTAAACCGCATTATAGTGTTATAAGCATAAATCCAAAATTAAATTGGATTAAAAAGGCGATCAATCATTCCCATTTAAAAAACCATTTTAAGGTTGCATTCGCTCTTTTAGGGTATGCTACGACTTAAAATTATCCAAATATAAAAAGGAATCATCATGCCTTTTGTCCCCACGCGTTCTGTGAAAGAAAAAAAGATTGATTTTATTGAAGCAATATTAAACCCCAACGCCCCCAAAGGTGGGCTTTACACTTTAGAGCATTTTGAAACATTAGAATGGCAGGATTGTTTGAATCTGAGCTATAACGAGTTAGTAGAATGCGTGTTTGAGCGGTTGGGTTTAGAGATTCCTAAGGGTTTATTGACAGACGCTTTAAAACGCTATGAAAATTTTGATAACCCTAAAAATCCAGCCCCTATTTTTGCGCTCAATGAAAGGCTTTTTGTCCAAGAGCTCTACCATGGGCCTAGTTTGGCGTTTAAAGACATGGCGTTGCAGCCTTTAGCGAGCTTGTTTTCTAACCTAGCGGTAGGAAAAAATGAAAAGTATTTAATGCTCGTTTCTACAAGCGGTGATACCGGCCCTGCGACTTTAGAAAGTTTGGCGGGCATGCCTAATGTTTTTGTGGTGTGTTTATACCCTAAAGATGGCACAAGTTTAGTCCAAAAACTCCAAATGGTTACCCAAAGCGCTAGCAATTTAAAGGTCTTTGGGATCAGTGGGGACTTTGATGAGGCGCAAAATGCGCTCAAAAACCTTTTAAAAGACGACGATTTTAACGAGGCTTTAAAAGCGCGCCAATTAAAATTAAGCGTGGCTAATTCCGTGAATTTTGGGCGCATCGCTTTTCAAATCGTCTATCATATTTGGGGCTTTTTAGAATTGTATAAAAAAGGCGCGATCAATTCTAAAGAAAAAATCACCCTAGCCATACCTAGCGGTAATTTTGGGAACGCTTTAGGGGCGTTTTATGCCAAAAAAATGGGCTTGAATATTGCTAAAATCAAGGTCGTAACCAACAGCAATGATGTTTTAAGGGAGTTTATAGAGACAGGGCGTTACGATTTAACCCACCGCTCTTTAAAACAAACTTTCTCACCGGCTATGGATATTTTAAAAAGCTCTAATGTGGAAAGGGTGCTTTTTAGCCTTTATGGGTTTGAACGCACGCTAGAATTGATGCAAGCTTTAGAAGAAGAGAAATTTTACGCCTTAAAGCCTAAAGAATTAGCCCTTTTACAGGAGCATTTTTCTTGCGCGAGTTGCTCAGATGAAGATTGTTTGAAAACCATTCAAGAAGTTTATGCAGAGCACCAATACCTGATTGACCCTCACACCGCCACCGCTTT
This sequence comes from Helicobacter pylori, assembly GCF_002832345.1. Classification (GTDB taxonomy): domain Bacteria; phylum Campylobacterota; class Campylobacteria; order Campylobacterales; family Helicobacteraceae; genus Helicobacter; species Helicobacter pylori_CP. The sequence goes on along the minus strand of NZ_PHLZ01000019.1, from coordinate 13,175 downwards.
AAACGCCAGCTTGAAAACCAACGAAAAAACCCTTGTTTCCGCCACTGCCTCTTATGAAAAATTCCCTAGAACCACCCTTTTAGCCCTAAACGAGCAGAAAAAAGACGATAAAACCGCCCTAGAAGCGCTAAAAAACAACTACAATACCCCGGATAGCCAGCGCCTTGATGATTTATTTGAAAGAGGAATCAAACACCAAGAAGTTTTAAAACTCAATGAGATCAAATCTTCTATTCTTTTGTGGTTAGAAAGCCTACATTAAATCTTTTTTAAGCCCTTATTCCTAATAAAATCTTAATTTTAAGTCAAACTACACTATAATAGGGAAATTCTAAACGAAGATTAAACTGAATGAAAGGAGTTTGAATGAAAAAAATCGTTTTAGTAGCGATAGCCTTATTGATGAGCGCTTGTGCGAGCTATAAGATCACGCCTGAACATGTTACTTCCTATAATAATGGGATTCAAGTGATGACCTCCACGCAAGCCAAGTCTAAAGTCCAGCTAGAAATCGCTCAAAGCAAATTGAAAGGCTTGAACGAATCCCCCTTAGTGCTGTATGTAGCGGCGCAAGTTATAGAGGGAAATCCTGTGGTGTTTAGCCGTAAAGCCATTTCGGTGTCTATCAACCAAACGAATTTACCGGTCTTAAGCTTGAGACAGGTGATGAAATCCAGTTTTGATTTTGAGGGCATTTTACAAAGCTTTAATATCAGCGTGCCGACCGCCCCTATTGATAATATCAATATGATCACCCCACCTATGTTTTATTACGGGCAAGGGAGTTTTTTAGCTTATAACGGCATGATGTATGGGGGAATGGGCATGTATGGGCCAGGCTTTGGCATGATGATGATGGATGATGTAGAAGAGCAAGAGGTCATGCAAGAAAGCCGCCAGGCTTTAAAGATCCTAGCGATCAATTATCTTAAAAACAATACCCTTAACGTTGAAGGTAAGGCTAGGGGAGGGTTTGTGGTGGTGGATACCAAAAACCTTAAAACCCCGGGCGTGGTGGTGGTTAAAGTCTTTTTAGAAGATGAAATCCACACCTTTAAAATTGATATTTCTAAGATGTGATCGTTCTCTTTAATAGAAGCCTTTGGGGGTGGTTACTCAAAGGCTTTTCTTTTCTATTTAAGAAATCATCGCTTGATTAAAACAAACTCTTTTATTTTGCATTACATTAAAAAAATGCTTTGAGCTTTTTTATCATGCCATACTCAAAAACATTAAGCGTTAGCAGTAAAAAAAGCCCAACAATTCACCCCCCTTTTTTTTGCGTTTATTTTTGAGAAGCTAAAAAATCCTGGATATTTTCTTTGGTTTTTTCTACTAAGGTTTTCAAGCTGTCGCTATACGCCCATGCGATGTGGGGGGTTAAAAGCAATTTGTTTTGGATCTTTGGGTTCAAAAACGCATGATCTTTTTCAAAAGGCTCTTTCACAAACACATCGCTCGCGTAATACAAATCTTTGGTTTCTAAAATTCCAGCCAAATCCTTTTCATTCACAATGCCCCCACGCCCCACATTGATTAAAACCGCCCCATCTTTTAGGCTTTGCAATTCTTTTAAAGCGATTAAATCGTGCGTGCTTTCATTTAAGGGGGCATGAATGCTGATAATATCGCTTGTTGTGAGCAGATTTTTTAAACTCAAGCGCTCATACTCTTCTTTTTTATCTTTAGGGGAATAATACACCACCTTTGCCCCGAAAGCTTGAGCGAGTTTGGCGACTCTTTTACCGATAGTCCCTAAACCAATAACCCCCCATTGACTCCCTTTAATAAGCCCCATTTTAATACCGCTAATGTGCGTAAAAAGATCGCTTTGACTGTATTCCCCGCTTTTGCAATAATGATCGTAATCATTGATCCTCCCCAACAAAGACAACGCGCACGCTAAAGTGTGCTGGGCTACGGATTCTGTAGAATAAGCGCTCACATTTTTGACTTCTATGCCTAAAGCTTTCGCGCTTTTTATATCCACATTATCCGTGCCTGTAGCGGTGATGCAAATGAGTTTGAGTTTGGGCAATTGGCTTAAAATCTCTTGGGTGATCACGACTTTATTCAATACCATGATTTCAGCGTCTTTGCAACGCTCAACCACTTGATTAGGCGAAGTGATCTCATAAAAATCAAAATCCGCCACTTCTTTTAAAACTTCTAGCGCTTTTAACCCCACGCTTTTAGCGTCTAAGACCACGCCTTTTTTGAATGTTTTCATCTCTTTACTCCTAGTTTTAATTTTAAAATTATATAATTAAACCACAAAATCCTTTTTTAAAAGAAACTGAGCATGCCAAAACCCAAGAAAAACACCCTCCCTTGTAGCCTTTCTGTCAAAATGTCTTATTTCATGCGCTTTCTCATTAAATGGCGCACCCGCTCTTTAAGCCATAAAATGATGACTCTCATTCAAATTTTAAGCATTCTGGCTTTAGCGAGCAAGGCCAGTGAAGATTTAGAAGAGCAGCTCAAAAAAATCAAAGATTACATTTACAGAACCCTAAACGCTAAAATCGCCTCTGATGTGTATAACCGAGTGCTTATTTTAGTGAATGAATATTGCGCTAATGAAGAATTGTTTGATAAAGAGAGCGTTAAAATTTCAGATTTACTCATTCAAGACATTCAGCTTTACGCTTTAGTGGATGAAATGCTTAAAGAAGATAAATACCAGGTCCAACACACCATTTTAAAGGGCATCATCAAGCGCAAATACGATGAAGCCTACTCGCTCAATAGCGAAGATAGGATTCTTTTAGAATACCAAGAACGCTTGCTAGAACCCTCATACGCGTCTTTTTCAAATAAAAAATTCAAATGATTTGAAAGCCTTACTTGCCCCGTTTTTTAGGCTTTTATTGAAAAAGGGCTTTAAAATGGGCTAAAATGAGCGTTTCATTTGACAATATAAAGGGATTGAATGGCTTTTAAGGTGGTGCAAATTTGCGGAGGGCTTGGGAATCAAATGTTTCAATACGCTTTCGCTAAAAGTTTGCAAAAACACTCTAACACGCCTGTGCTGTTAGATATTAGTTCTTTTGATTGGAGCGATAGGAAAATGCAATTAGAACTTTTCCCTATTGATTTGCCCTATGCGAATGAAAAAGAAATCGCTATAGCTAAAATGCAACACCTCCCCAAACTGGTAAGAGATGTGCTCAAATGCATGGGATTTGATAGGGTGAGTCAAGAAATCGTTTTTGAATACGAGCCTAAATTATTAAAGCCAAGCCGCTTGACTTATTTTTATGGTTACTTCCAAGATCCACGATATTTTGATGCTATATCCTCTTTAATCAAGCAAACCTTCACCCTACCCCCCCCCCCCCCGAAAATGGAAATAATAAAAAAAAAGAGGAAGAATACCACCGCAAGCTCTCTTTGATTTTAGCCGCTAAAAACAGCGTGTTTGTGCATATAAGAAGAGGGGATTATGTAGGGATTGGCTGTCAGCTTGGTATTGATTATCAAAAAAAGGCGCTTGAGTATATGGCAAAGCGCGTGCCAAACATGGAGCTTTTTGTGTTTTGCGAAGACTTAACATTCACGCAAAACCTTGATCTTGGCTACCCTTTTATGGACATGACCACTAGGGATAAAGAAGAAGAGGGATATTGGGATATGCTGCTCATGCAATCTTGTCAGCATGGCATTATCGCTAATAGCACTTATAGTTGGTGGGCGGCCTATTTGATAAAGAATCCTGAAAAAATCATTATTGGCCCCAAACACTGGCTTTTTGGGTATGAAAATATCCTTTGTAAGGAATGGGTGAAAATAGAATCCCATTTTGAGGTAAAATCCGAAAAGTATAACGCTTAAAGCGGCTTAAAAAAGGGGCTTATTGGAAATTCAAATCTTTGATTTTAGATCGGATCTCTTGATAGCGAGCGTCTAATTCTATTTTTCTGTTTATGGATATTTTGATAAACTCGCTTTCTTTTTCTATACCGATAAATTGCCTCTTCAAAAGGTTAGCCGCAATGCCTGTGGTAGAGCTCCCGCTAAAAGGATCGCCAATGAGGGAATTTCCATCGCTCGCCATTAAAAGTAAGCGCACTAATAAAGCGAGAGGTTTTTGAGTGGGGTGCTTGCCATTAACTTTTTCCCAAGGAGCGATCGCTGGGAAACTCCACACATCACGCATTTGTTTATTATTATTGATCTTTTTTAAAACCTCATAGTTAAAAACATGCTTATGCTTGCGGCTTTTTCTCGCCCAAATGATTTGCTCAGCTGAATGCGTCAAATAACGGCAGCTGAAATTGGGAGGAGGGTTGGTTTTTTGCCAAGTGATGAGGTTTAAAATCTTAAAATCCAATTTTTGTAAAACACGCCCCAAAGAAAAGATATTGTGGTAAGTCCCGCTGATTAAAAGGCTTCCTGTGTTTTTTAAAGCCTTTTTGGCGTTGTTTATCCACTGGTAATTAAACGCATCAATATCGTCAATCCCATCTTCTTTATCCCAATCGCCTTTATTGACGCTCACGATTTTACCGCTCTGTATGCTTAAGCCGTCATTAGAAAGGAAATAAGGCGGATCAGCAAAAATCAAATCAAAAGCATTTTCAAATTGAGGCAAAACCTCATTACAATCCCCTTGATAAAGGGTGAAAAGCTCGTCTGTGCTTTTAAAAATGGGGCGAGAAAGATAAAGCGCTCCCATTTTTTATTCTGCTTTAATGCCTTTATCTTCAATGTGTTTTTCAATGTGTTTTTGCATTGCTTCATCATTAAGCACTTTATCAAAACCTTCCATCTGGATTGGCTTATCAAATCCTGCTTCAATTTGCTTGTTAATGTTTGCCATAAAAGGCTTAAAATCTTTCGGACTCTGTTCTATAAGCATGTTAAGTGTGGGTATATCAATCTCCCTTTCTTTAGCTGGCAACAAGATTTTGGAGTTTGAAATCTCAGATTCTAGCTTGATAACCCCTATACCAAAGCTTTGGTTGAGTCGTTTTAATTCATCCAAAACTTTATCTTTATATTTATCTTTAATCCCAAAAACCACCAAATACCCCCTCATTAGCCCAAGTAGAATTGCTCACCGCTTGAAAATAGCTCTCTTTTAAATTGGAAAAACTAAGCTCTTTTTTAAGCTCAAAGGAAAAAAGCTTGTGTCTTTTTTGACCGGTATGGTGTAAAAATTTCAAAGTTTCTTCTTTATATCCATTATAGGGAAAATATTTATTATAGGGAAAATACACGCCCACGATGTCAGGATAATTCCATTTGCATTCGCCCGCTGTGCTTTTTTTACATTCGTTATGGCGGATGGTTTTGCATAGGAGCTTGAAATTTGGATCTTCATCAAGGAATTTCACAAGCAGTGGGTGCAAATCCCTTTCATCAAAAGAGGTTTTTTGTTTTTTGGCTGTGCCTGAACACTCGCTCTGTTCATCATCTTCTTCTTTAGCATCTAGGGTTTTTTGTGGAGGAAATTCTCTTTCACGAGATTTGAGCCAATAGAAAAAGGCTCCTCCCTCTTTGCGTGCAACATAGAATTGCTTCTTATCGTTAGAAATATCGTGTTCACCAAGCTGACTTCCAAGACTATGAGAAAGTATTTTTCCGTCGTTGCATTCTTTATCCAATCCCATTTCACAAGCTTTCTCAAAAATTTCTTTAACGCTCAAAGGCCTCTCTGCTTGTTCTAAAACTTTTTTACCTAATTCTATGTAAGTCATGTTCTTTCTTTTTTGTGATTATGATCAGAAACGATTATACTCAAAATGTTTGAAAATACCGCAGTGGATTGATAGGGTTTAGGCTGGGTGTCTCTCTTCACCCAACCTAAAATTTGTATTTGTAAAATCTGTAAAAGGAGTGTCGTAAAAGGAATGCTTAGAAACTATGGTGTCTCGTTAATACATTCTAAACAAAAAGTTTTTAAAGGCAAAAAGGCTGGCGGACAGGGAGGGATTCGAACCCTCGGTAACCTTGACGGCTACGCATCCTTAGCAGGGATGTGGTTTCAGCCAACTCACCCACCTGTCCTCATCACAAAGTAGAATTATAGTAAAAATAAGTTAAAATAAACCTTAAACTTTAATGGTTTCTAAACAAAACTAAGGGCTTTTATATTACAATTTACAATCTTAAATTATGGATTAATAAAATTTAAAGGATAACACCAATGCAATACGCGCTATTATTTCCAGGGCAAGGCTCGCAATGTATAGGAATGGGAAAATCATTCTATGAGAGCCACACCCTAGCTAAAGAATTGTTTGAAAGGGCTTCTAACGCGCTTAAAGTGGACATGAAAAAAACGCTTTTTGAAGAAAATGAGCTTTTAAAAGAGAGCGCTTACACCCAGCCTGCCATTTATTTAGTGAGCTATATCGCTTACCAATTGCTCAACAAGCAAGCAAATGGAGGATTAAAACCCGTTTTTGCTTTAGGGCATTCGCTCGGCGAAGTGAGCGCGGTGTCTTTGAGCGGGGCGTTGGATTTTGAAAAAGCCCTTAAACTCACGCACCAAAGAGGCAAAATGATGCAAGAAGCGTGCGCGAATAAAGACGCTTCTATGATGGTCGTTTTGGGCGTTTCTGAAGAAAGTCTTTTGAGCTTGTGTCAAAGAACCAAAAATGTGTGGTGCGCGAATTTTAATGGCGGCATGCAAGTGGTTTTAGCCGGGATTAAAGACGATTTGAAAGCCCTAGAGCCGACTTTAAAGGAAATGGGGGCTAAAAGAGTGGTTTTTTTAGAAATGAGCGTGGCGAGCCATTGCCCTTTTTTAGAGCCTATGACTTTTAAATTCCAGGAATTGCTAGAAAAAAGCCTGAAAGATAAATTCCATTTTGAAATCATCTCCAATGCGACTAACGAAGCGTATCATAATAAAGCGAAAGCCGTTGAATTATTGAGCTTGCAACTCACTCAACCGGTGCGCTATCAAGACTGCGTGAAATCTAACAACGACCGAGTGGATGTTTTTTTTGAATTAGGCTGTGGGAGTGTGTTAAAGGGGCTTAACAAGCGATTGAGCAATAAGCCCACCATAAGCGTGGGGGATAATAAAGGGCTTGATGAAGCCATTGAGTTTTTAGAAGAATACGTGTGATGGGGAGAAAATGGTGCAAAAAATTGGCATTTTAGGGGCGATGAGAGAAGAAATAACCCCTATACTAGAATTGTTTGACGTGGATTTTGAAGAGATTTCTTTAGGGGGGAATGTTTTCCATAAAGGCGTTTATTGCAACAAGGAAATCATTGTCGCTTATAGCAAGATTGGCAAGGTGCATTCCACTTTAACCACAACAAGCATGATTTTAGCGTTTGGCGTTCAAAAGGTGCTTTTTAGCGGGGTGGCTGGAAGCTTAGTTAAAGGCTTAAAAATCAATGATTTGTTAGTGGCTATTCAATTAGTCCAGCATGATGTGGATTTGAGCGCGTTTAACCACCCTTTAGGGTTCATCCCAGAAAGCGCGATTTTTATTGAAACGAGCGGAAGTTTGAACGCTTTGGCTAAAAAAGTCGCTAATGAGCAACATATTGCGCTCAAAGAAGGCGTCATCGCATCAGGCGATCAGTTTGTCCATAGCAAAGAAAGGAAAGAATTTTTAGTCAGCGAGTTTAAGGCGAGCGCGGTGGAAATGGAGGGGGCGAGCGTGGCGTTTGTGTGCCAAAAATTTGGCGTGCCATGCTGTATTTTAAGGAGTATTAGCGATAACGCTGATGAGGAAGCTAACATGAGCTTTGATGCGTTTTTAGAAAAAAGCGCTCAAACTTCAGCGAAATTCTTAAAAAGCATGGTGGATAAGCTTTAAGGTTTGTTTTTACCAAACGCCAACCATTAAAACCCTATTTTTTAAAAAATGGGGGTTTTTAAATTTTATTTTAAACTCATTTTATAATTAGAATTTAAGCTATTTTTTAGTAAAATAGCAAAGGATTAGGTGTATCTTATCTTATAGACCTAGCTTTTTGATTTGAAAGCATGGGTTCTTTATTTATGGAGTGTCCAATGAAAAAGAAAGCTAACGAAGAAAAAGCCCCCAAAAGAGCTAAACAGGAAGCCAAAGCAGAAACCGCACAAGAAAATAAAACCAAAGAGAGCAATAAAACTAAAGAAAGCAAAATTAAAGAAAATAAAACCAAAGAAAGCAAATTCAAAGAAATTAAAGCGAAAGAACCTGTTCCTGTTAAAAAGCTTAGTTTTAATGAAGCGTTAGAAGAATTGTTCGCTAATTCCTTAAGCGATTGTGTTTCTTATGAGTCTATCATTCAAATCAGCACGAAAGTCCCCACTCTAGCCCAAATCAAAAAAATCAAAGAATTGTGCCAAAAATACCAAAAGAAATTGGTCAGCTCTTCAGAATACGCTAAAAAACTCAATGCGATTGACAAGATTAAAAAAACTGAAGAAAAGCAAAAAGTTTTAGATGAGGAATTAGAAGATGGCTATGACTTTTTGAAAGAAAAGGATTTTTTAGAGTGGAGCAGAAGCGATAGCCCGGTGCGCATGTATTTGCGTGAAATGGGGGATATAAAACTTTTAAGCAAAGATGAAGAGATTGAATTGAGCAAGCAGATCCGCTTGGGCGAAGACATTATTTTAGACGCGATCTGCTCGGTGCCGTATTTGATTGATTTTATCTATGCGTATAAAGACGCCTTAATCAATCGTGAACGAAGGGTTAAAGAGCTTTTCAGGAGCTTTGATGATGACGATGAAAATAGCGTGAGCGATTCTAAAAAAGATGACGACAGCGAAGAATATGAAGAAAACGAAGAAAGGAAAAAGGTCGTTTCTGAAAAAGACAAGAAGCGCGTAGAAAAGGTTCAAGAAAGCTTTAAAGCCCTAGACAAGGCTAAAAAAGAATGGCTTAAAGCCCTTGAAGCCCCCATAGATGAAAAAGAAGACGAGTTAGTGCGTTCATTGACCCTAGCTTACAAACGCCAAACGCTCAAAGACAGACTCTATGATTTAGAACCTACCAGCAAACTGATTAATGAATTAGTCAAAACGATGGAGACCACTTTAAAAAGCGGCGATGGGTTTGAAAAAGAGTTGAAACGCTTGGAATACAAACTGCCCTTATTCAATGACACTCTCATCGCTAACCATAAAAAAATCCTCGCTAATATCACTAACATGACTAAAGAAGATATTATCGCTCAAGTGCCAGAAGCGACTATGGTGAGCGTGTATATGGATCTCAAAAAACTCTTTTTGACCAAAGAAGCGAGCGAAGAAGGCTTTGATTTAGCCCCCAACAAGCTAAAAGAAATTTTAGAGCAAATCAAAAGAGGGAAATTGATTTCCGATCGCGCTAAAAACAAAATGGCTAAATCCAATTTAAGGTTGGTGGTGAGCATCGCTAAACGATTCACGAGCAGAGGCTTGCCATTCTTGGATTTGATTCAAGAGGGTAATATTGGCTTGATGAAAGCGGTGGATAAATTTGAGCATGAAAAGGGCTTCAAGTTTTCTACCTATGCGACCTGGTGGATCAAACAAGCTATCAGCAGAGCCATAGCCGATCAAGCCCGCACTATCCGCATCCCCATTCACATGATTGACACCATCAATCGCATCAATAAAGTCATGCGCAAACACATTCAAGAAAACGGCAAAGAGCCTAATTTAGAGGTGGTGGCTGAAGAAGTGGGGCTTTCGTTAGATAAAGTGAAGAATGTGATTAAGGTTACTAAAGAGCCTATCAGTTTGGAAACCCCAGTCGGCAATGATGATGACGGCAAATTTGGGGATTTCGTGGAAGATAAAAATATCGTTAGCTCCATTGATCACATCATGCGAGAAGATTTAAAAGTGCAAATTGAAAGCGTTTTGGATCAGTTGAATGAGCGAGAAAAAGCGGTGATCCGCATGCGTTTTGGGCTTTTAGACGATGAAAGCGATCGCACTTTAGAAGAAATCGGTAAGGAATTGAATGTTACTAGAGAAAGGGTGCGCCAAATTGAAAGCTCTGCGATTAAAAAATTGAGAAGCCCGCAATACGGGCGTATTTTAAGAAACTATTTGCGCATTTGATGTTAAGGTTCTCTAAAGCATGCGTTATTTTCTTGTAGTTTTCTTGTTTTTGTTTGTGAGTTGCATGAAAAAGGATTTCACGCTCAAAGATTTATCCTTGCCCCAAGAGGCTTCAAGCTATCTTGCAAGCTCTCAAAATGGCAGTCATAATAACCAAAGCATTGACCCCCAAGCGTTAAGAGAAAATCTAAAAGAGAGCTATCTCAAAGCGTGGTATTCCCCATGGCTAGATGCGAAAGTCAAAAGCAATAAAAAAGAAGTGTTTTGGATCCTCAAGGAGATGAATAAATCCACCGGTTATGGCGAAGATCTAAAACCCAACGCAAAAGCTTTCAATGACGAGCTTATTAAAAGCATGGATATTGAGCATTACCCGAGCGCTAAGATTAAGGCTGTTGTGGTGCGAGATAGCGATGTAAGGGCTGTGCCTAATAACAAACCTTATTATCTTTCTCAAAAAGGCTATCCTTTTGATAGGTATCAAAATTCGCTGATTTTTCAAGGCACGCCGGTTTTAATCACGCATTTCAATACGGATAAAACTTACGCTCACATTCAAAGCAGTTTTGTTTATGGTTGGATCAAAGTTAGCGATTTAGCTTACATGCATGATAAAGACATAGAGCTTTTAACCCATCTTAAAGATTATGTCATGCCCATAAAAGATAAAATCCCCCTTTATACAAACTATGGGGATTTTTACACCAACGCCAGAGTGGGCGAATTGTTCGCTCTCATCCCCCAAAGTCAAAACGCATCTCAAAAACCCCAAAAAAAGGAATTGAAAGCCTATGGTTTTTTGAGAGACGCTAAGGGCTATGCGACTTTACAAAGCGTGATCTTAGAAGAAAAGGATTTTTTTGTTTTCCCTAAGGCTTTTAACAGCGAGAACATGGCGTATTTTATAGACACCATGCTAGGGCAAAAATACGGCTGGGGTGGACTATTGGGTAATAGGGATTGCTCGGCTTTCACTAGGGATAGTTTTGCTAATTTTGGTATTTTGCTCCCCAGAAATTCCTACGCGCAAAGCCGTTATGCGAACAATTATGTGGATTTAAGCTCCATGAAAGCCAAAGAAAAAGAAGATTACATCCTTAAAAACGCCACGCCTTTTGGCACGCTCATCTATTTAAAAGGGCATATCATGCTCTATTTAGGTGCACACAACCATCAAGCGATAGTCGCTCACAGCATTTGGTCGGTGCAAACCCAAAAGCATTTTAAAACCTTGAGCCATAAAATAGGAGGCGTGGTGATCACTTCATTATGGCTAGCGGAAGAACATAACGGGGCGTTTTCTAAAAAGAAATTATTGATTGACAGGGTGCTTGGAATGAGCGATTTGAAAGATTTTGTCAATAAAACTTCAAGCCCTTTGAATGCGAATTGATTTTCTTATATTATGATTACGATTTATCAATTTAAAACATTTGGAGAAAGACAATGAGTATGGAATTTGATGCTGTTATTATTGGAGGTGGGGTTTCAGGGTGCGCGACCTTTTATACTTTGAGCGAATACAGCTCTTTAAAGCGCGTGGCTATCGTGGAAAAATGCTCTAAATTGGCTCAAATCAGCTCTAGTGCTAAGGCTAATTCGCAAACCATTCATGATGGCTCTATTGAAACGAATTACACTCCTGAAAAAGCTAAAAAAGTGCGTTTGAGTGCTTATAAGACCAGGCAATACGCGCTCAATAAAGGTTTGCAAAATGAAGTGATTTTTGAAACCCAGAAAATGGCTATAGGCGTGGGCGATGAAGAATGCGAGTTCATGAAAAAACGCTACGAATCCTTTAAAGAAATCTTTGTGGGGCTAGAAGAATTTGACAAGCAAAAGATTAAAGAATTAGAGCCTAATGTGATTTTAGGGGCTAATGGCATAGACAGGCATGAAAATATTATCGGGCATGGTTATCAAAAGGATTGGAGCACCATGAATTTTGCGAAGTTGAGCGAGAACTTCGTTGAAGAAGCCCTAAAGTTAAAGCCTAACAACCAGGTGTTTTTGAATTTCAAAGTGAAAAAGATTGAAAAACGCCACGACACTTACGCGCTCATTTCAGAAGACGCTGAAGAAGTGTATGCTAAATTCGTGCTAGTCAATGCCGGCTCTTACGCTTTGCCTTTGGCTCAGAGCATGGGCTATGGCTTGGATTTAGGGTGCTTGCCTGTGGCGGGCAGCTTTTATTTTGTGCCGGATTTATTAAGGGGCAAGGTTTATACCGTTCAAAACCCCAAACTCCCTTTTGCAGCCGTGCATGGCGACCCTGATGCCGTCATTAAAGGAAAAACACGAATCGGGCCTACCGCTTTAACGATGCCTAAATTAGAACGCAACAAATGCTGGCTTAAGGGCATTAGCTTGGAATTGTTGAAAATGGATTTGAATAAAGATGTGTTTAAGATCGCGTTTGATTTGATGAGCGATAAAGAAATCCGTAATTATGTGTTTAAAAACATGGTTTTTGAATTGCCTATTATCGGTAAAAGGAAATTTTTAAAAGACGCTCAAAAAATCATCCCCTCTCTTAGCCTAGAAGATTTAGAATACGCTCATGGTTTTGGCGAAGTGCGCCCGCAAGTTTTAGACAGAACCAAGCGAAAACTGGAATTAGGCGAAAAAAAGATTTGCACGCATAAAGGCATCACTTTTAACATGACCCCCTCTCCAGGCGCGACGAGCTGCTTGCAAAACGCCCTTGTGGATTCCCAAGAAATCGCTGCGTATTTGGGCGAGAGCTTTGAATTAGAACGCTTTTATAAAGATTTATCCCCAGAAGAATTGGAAAATTAAAAACGCATGCAAAAAGAACAAGAAGCCCGAGAAATCGCTAAAAAAGCCGTTCAAATCGTGTTTTTTTTAGGGATTGTGGTGGTGCTTTTGATGATGATAAACCTTTACATGCTCATCAATCAAATCAATGCGAGCGCTCAAATGAGCCAACAAATCAAAAAGATAGAAGAAAGGCTTAACCAAGGGCAAAAATAAAGGCTTTGGCTTATTAAACATGAGTAACAAAATTAAAAAAAGCTTAAGGGCATTTTTTAAAATAAATACAATAAAAGAGCTTGCGAAAAGCAAGTGATAGCCTCTTTAAAAGCAGTCTTTTGGGGTTAGGGGGTTTTTAGTTGGGGGCTGACTCTTATACACATAT